>NZ_QQAS01000001.1:0-1034230 GCF_003350425.1 Comamonas sp. AG1104
AAGGACTGGCGGCCGAAACCTCGACCGCCCTGGTTGAGGGCTCCGCTGTCGGGGCCGATACCCATCTCCAGCGTGAAGGATGCGCTCAATCCGCCCCCCAGATCCTCGCGGCCGCGAAAGCCCAGGCGCGAAGGAACGCTGCCCGAGAGATTGGGCATACGTGTGAGGTTGGACTTGGTTGCGCCCACGTTGTTCATGGTCTCGACGGCCGTGTCCATGATGCCGTAAATCTGTACGGACGATTGTGCGTGTGCCAATCCTCCCACCCCCAGAAGCGCAATGGCGCTCGCTACCTTCTTCAGCATGAATGTCTCCAATTTTTAATGTCATTCAGTATTTTTTGCATGCGTGGCTTGATGTGATCGAGCTGTTGAGTCGTGAGCCTCCTTCTTGATCGGCGCAAAAGCAGTGCTTACTTGTGCAGAGACTGGAGCCATTCCCGGCATTCGGATGCAGCTGTGGCAGGCCACTCGACACAGATGGTCTTGTCCATCTGACGCACTTCTACGCGTATGACCTGGCCGGTGCTGCGTGCATTGCGAGTACCTCCGAAGATGCGGGTCCACCAGCCGGCTTCGCTGTATGTGTCCTGCGCGGAGGCGGTGATGGCTGCTTCCATCCGACCCTGCGGCACTGCGCTAGAGCAGACGGCTGACACGGCGGCGGGCTTGATCTCAGGGCTCAGGGCAGCTTGCTTGGCCGATGAAGGCATGGTGGGCGCTGTCGAGGGTGCGGCGGTGGAAGCTGGCGCCGCATCAACGATCAAGCCACCAGCCTCGATGCGAGCAGCCAGATTGCTGCCAAACTCTTCCCATAGACGATCAGCCTTGGTCTTCATGACCGACAGGCCAAAGGCGCCCAGGCGGCCCAGCACATCCACCTGGACCTTGATGCGCAGATCCGTGCCGCCGTTGGCAGCGGGCGTCAGAAACACTTCGCTGGTTTGCTTGAGTGAACTGGCCACCGAGGCATCCTCGCCCGTGCCTTCCACGCGCATGTATTCCGGAGCGTTCTGCTCGACGATCCTGGTCTTGAGCTTGAACTTGGCGCTGATGAAGGAAATCTTCTGGTGCATCTCCGCCACGTATTCCGTGGGACTGATGACATCGATGGACTTCATCCCGGGCACGGCGCCGGCCATGATCTGGGGATTGAGGAGCAGATCCCAGACCTGCTGGGGAGGGGCTGAAACGGTCAGGCTTTTTTCAATTTCCATGATGCATCTCCTGTGCTGCATGCAGCACGGACTCGACGATTTGGGTGTATCCGGTGCAGCGGCAGAGATTGCCGCTGAGGCCGTGGCGCACTTCCTCGCAGCTAGGCTGGGGCGTGTTCTTGAGCAGGTCGCAGGAGGCCATGATGAAACCCGGCGTGCAGTAGCCGCACTGCAGCCCGCCGCACTGCATGAAGTTCTTCTGCAGGGGGTGCAGCTGGTCGTTGGCGGCCAGCCCTTCGATGGTGGTGATGCTGCGCCCGTGAACCTGCACGGCCAGCATCAGACAGGATTTGATGACTTCGCCGTCCAGCAGCACCGAGCAGGCGCCACAGGTGCCGGTTTCGCAGCCTCGCTTGGTGCCTGTCAGATGCAGGTCGTCTCGCAGGAAATCCGATAGCAGTCGTCGTGACGCGACTTCAGCGCTATGCGATTCGCCGTTGACCTGGAATTCGATGCGATGCGTGCTCATGCTGCAACTCCTTCATTGATATCAATTCCAAACAGCGTGGCCACCGTGCGGCGGGTTACCGTGCGCACCATTTCTCGGCGAAACTCGCTACTGCCCCGCAGGTCGGAGACCGGTTGGATGTCCTCAGCCACGATGCTTGCGACCTCTGCAGCGAGCTGCGCATTCACGGTCTTGCCACGCAAGCATTCCTCGGCACGGCGCAGCCTGGTGGGAATGGGTGTGGATGCGCCCACGGCCAGACGTGCCTGATGGCATATCTGCCCTTCTTTTTGCACAACCAGGGCCACGCTGACCAGAGGCCGGTGTTCTGCTGCCGTGCGCAGAAAGCGCGTGTATTCCCCCTGGGTGCCGGGCGCCTGCAGCGGCACCCGGATTTCCAGCAGCAGTTCATCGCTCTCCATGGCCGTGGTGTAGTAGTCGACCAAAAACTCTTCCATCGACAACACGCGCTCTCCGCGTGTGCTGCCCAGAACGACCAAGGCATCGAGGGCCATGAGGCAGCCGGGCGGGTCCGTGGAGGGGTCGGCATAGCAGAGATTGCCGCCAATCGTTCCCTGGTTACGCACCTGGGGATTGGCCACCTGGGCGGCCATCCGGGCAAGCACCGGTGCATGCGCTTTCACGAGCTCGGAGCGAGCCACATCGATATGGCGGCTCATGGCTCCGATGCGCAGACCTTCCCGTGGATCGAAATCGATGCCATGCAGGCGGGGCAGCCTTGCCACCGAGATCAGGTGCGTGGGTGCAAGCATGCGTTGGCGCATGGCCAGCATCAGCGCCGATCCGCCCGCGATGATGCGTGCATCGTCGCCGTATTCGGCCAGCATCTGGCTGGCCTCCGCTACCGAGCGGGGCTCCGCAAAATCAAATTCACGCATGGCTTGCTCCTTGCTGCTGCTTGTCGCGCCATGCAGCCAGCACTTTTTCCGGGGTGATGGGCAGGTCGGTGATGCGCACGCCAATCGCGTCATAGACGGCGTTGGCGATGGCTGGTGCGCCTGGCAGGATGGCGGTCTCGCTGGCCCCTTTGGCGCCATAGGGGCCGTTGGGATCGTTGGATTCCACAAGGCCGCCGCGCAGCATGGGCACCGCATCGGCGGTGGCCATGTTGTAGTCAGCGAAATTGCCGTTCGCCAGGCGCCCGCCCTCGTAGTGCAACTGCTCATACAGCGTCCAGCCGATGGCCTGAACGGTGGCGCCATTGGTCTGGCCGTGAATCGCAATGGGGTTGAGCGCCTTGCCGCAGTCGTCGGCAACATAGCTGTCGATGATGCTGACCTGGCCGGTCTCGATGTCGACCTCGACTTCAACGGCCTGGGCGGCGTAGGAGTAGGCAGCGGCGATATTGCCGTAGAGCTTGTCGTCATGCATGACGGTCTTGGGGTCCCAGGTCCCGGTGACCTGGATGCCACCTCCGCCATGGCGCCAGATATGCTGGCGCGCCAGATCGGCCAGGGTGACGCGGCGTTCAGGCGCGGCACTTACGCAAACAGCACCGCCTTCCAGCGTCAGAGCGTCTGAGGGGGCATTCAGGCGCTCGGCAGCCAGGCTCAGCAGCTCGTGCCGCGCCTTGCGTGCAGCGATGATGGCTGCGTTGCCGCCCGACATGGTGACGCGTGAAGCCAGAGTGCCCACGGCCACCGGAGAGACATCGGTGTCGGGTGCAAGCACATGAATGTCGGCCAGAGGCAGGTCCAGTTCATGGGCCACGATCTGGCTGAGCATGGTGCTTGCCCCCTGGCCCATATCGCATTCACCGCTGATGAGGAAGACGCGACCGTCCTCATTGATCTTGATGACCAATGTCGATCCATCCCAGTTGCCGATGGTTCGGTTGCCGCTCACATGCATGGCCGCTGCCATGCCCACGCCGCGGCGCTTGACGCCACTGGCCTTGGCGCATTGGCGCTTGTGGGTCCAACCTATGGCCTCGGTTGCCATGTCTATGCACTCCCGAAGTCCGGTGCTGCCGATATGCCAGCCGTGAATCGAGACATCACCGGCCTTGAGCGCGTTGATCTTGTGCACCTGCACCGGGTCCAGGCCCAGTTTCTCCGCCATGGTGTGGATATGGCTGTTGAGCGCAAACTGCATCTGGGTTCCGCCAAAGCCCCTGAAGGCACCGCGTGGCGGATTGTTGGTGTAGTACAGCGTCGCTTCCGAACGCACATTCGGATTGCGGTGCATGTTGTCGCTGCGCATGGCGCTGACGTGCATCACATCACCCGCAAGGCCTGCATATGCACCGCATTCGGCAATGATGCGAACCTGCTTGGCGACAATGCTGCCGTCCTTGAGCATGCCCAGCTTGAGGGTGATGTGCTCGGGCACGCTGGCGCATGCGGCCTGGAAGTCCTCCAGGCGGTTGTTGACCAGTCGCACCGGACGCCGGGTATGCAGAGCCAGCAGGCCGGCAAGCAACTGGTTGTCGTCCTCGACGATCTTGCCGCCGAAGCCGCCGCCGGTCGCAGCCTGCAACACGCGCACGCGGGAGATGGGCAGACCAAGGGTCATGGCCACCTGCATGCGCACCAGATTCACAGCCTGGGTCGAGGTGTAGAGCACAAGTCGGCCATCGGGGTCCAGCGAGGCCACCGTGGCCATGGGCTCCATATAGCCGGGGTATTGAGAATGCGTGGTGTAGGTGGCTTCGTGGATCAGATCCGCGGCGGCAAAGCCTGCATCCACATCTCCGCGCTCGAACTGGATATGCTGGGCCACATTGTTGCGCCCTGGATGGATGCCGAAGGCTTCCTCATCCATGGCTTCCTCGGGCGTCAGAATGGCGGGTAGTTCTTCGTACTCCACCCGAATCAGATCCAGCGCGTCGCGTGCGATCTCATCGGAGACGGCGGCCACGGCGGCTACCTCTTCGCCGCAATAACGCACCACGCCTTTGGCCAGAACGGCGCGTTCCTTGTGATGCGCCCCCCAAAGGTTGGCGGGAGCATCCTCGCCGGTCAGAACCGCCTTGACGCCAGGCAGCGCACGCGCCTCGGCAGTGTCTATGCGAACGATGCGCGCATGCGGGTAAGGGCTGCGCAGAACCTTGCCATGCAACATGCCGGCAAGCTTGAGGTCTCCTGCGTAGACGGCCCGGCCAAGCACCTTGGCCTTGGCCGTTACCTGCGGAGTGTCCATGCCCAGCGTGGATCGAGATGAAAGAGCAGATGTCATATCCGTGCCTCGCGGCAGAAGGCCAGGGTCGCTGCGGACCCCGGGCTTGTGCCACGTCAGTCATATAGAGGTCAGTTGGAATCGCCCAGACCTGGGCCTGCGCGATTCACCGGTTTCACTCGGCCACGATGCCGAGTTCCTTGATGGCCTGGCCCATCACCATGTACTCGCGTTGATTGAGATCGCTGAGCACCTTGGGCGATCCGCCCGCAGGCAGGGCGCCGAAGACCGCGAGCTTTTCCACGACTTCGGGCTCTCGCAAAATGGCATTGAGGTGCTCGTTGAGCAGATTGATCACTGCGGCAGGGGTCTTCTTGGGAGCAAAGAAGCCGTTCCAGGCGCTGACCACCACATCCTTGTAGCCCAGCTCGGTCAAGGTCGGAACGGCAGGTGCAAGCGATGAGCGCTTGGTATCGCCTATGGCCAGCGCCAGCAGCTTGCCGGAGTCCAGATACTGGCGCACCGGTCCGAAAGTGACCCAGGCAGTATCGACATGGCCGGCCACGACATCGGTCACCGAGGGCCCGACGCCGCGGTATGGAACATGGGACAGCTTGACGCCAGCGGCCTTGTTCAGCCACTCGCCGGCGATGTGCATGGGCGAGCCGGCGCCGGGGCTGGCATAGGAGACGGTGGCGCCACTCTTGGCCCTGGCAATCAGCTCAGGCAGATTTTTGACACCGAGCTTGGGGCTTGTGACCAGCACCAGGGGCTGGGTGGCGGTGTTGACGATGGCTTCATAGCCCTTGAGCACGTCGTAGGCTGCAGCCCCCGACAGCTTCATGACCAGGGGCGCTGTGGTGAAGGGGTTGGGAGTGAACAGCAAGGTGTAGCCATCGGCACGTGCACGCCCCACCATACCGTTGCCTATCGCACCGCCAGCACCCGGGCGGTTGTCGATCAGCACGGTCTGCTTGAGCCTGTGGCTGAGCTTGTCGGCAAAGAGGCGGGCGATTGCGTCGGTATCCCCGCCCGGCGGGTAAGACACGATCACCGTGATGGGCTTGCTCGGATAAGTCTCTTCAGCAAGCACCGGCTGCGCAAGCAGCGTGCCGCAGGCAAGCGCGGTAAAGCAAAACTGGCGTCTATCAACTGACATGGTCGCCTCTCCTTGGGCCGTGGGTATAAATCTCATACGCGACATTTTTGATTCAATAGTGAAACAATGGGTCGCAAAAGAAACAATGAGTGAAGTTATACGCCTATAGTTGATTGATCAAATTGCCGTTTTCACTATTGACATTGGATTTTGTTAATTCCAATGGAACAATGGCGCATGAACAAGAAAACGTGTGAAACGCCCTGGTCGCACTTGAACGCGCAAGGTGATGGACTGACGGTGGACGACTTCATCACCACATTGATGAGTCAGGTGGGCAATGCTCTGCGTCGCACGATTACCGTGCCCTATGCCGAGAAACATGATCTGACGGTCTCGGAGTGGCGCTTGCTGGCCTTGATTGCTCACTCGAAGCGGTTGGCCTTCTCGGATCTGGTCATTCAGTCCACCTCGGACAAAGCCTTGGTGAGCCGCGCTCTCAAGCGGCTGCAATCCAAAGGCCTGGTGGATCTGCAGGGTGAAGGCAATACGCCGCGCAAGAAGATTTTTTGTCAAGTCACCGAACAGGGCGAGGCCCTGCATGCACAGGTCATGCCCTTGGCGCGTGCCAGCCAGGCTGCTGCCATTCGGGCATTGCCTGAAGATGAGCGCAATGTCATGTACAACGCGCTGATGCGCTTGCGTGCACATTGCGAGAAAGCAGGCGCTTTGTCCGGCGAGGATGAAGCAGGTCTGGAATAGTTCCTGATGCCCTGTGTTGGATGGCTGCCTGGATGCTGTTGCAACACATATAGACGCACGAGTTTCCGCATGCTGCAGGCGGGGTCATGCCGATCAGCACATTACGTGTGCTTCGCCGTCTGATGCGCTATTTTGAGAATGAAGGCTGAGGCCAGCCACTTCCAAAGCCGCGACTGGAAGTCACCGACCAGCACTTTCTCGCCTGGTTTTCGAGGTCGCTAGTCACGGTCCTTGAATATGTCTCGCAAGTCAGCAGCGCTTGGCGAGATCCGGATCCACCATGGCAGGATGCACTCCCGCAGACACCTGTCTTCATGCTCATGGGCAGAGGCAGGCTCATGCAATGGGCCAAGCAAAGCATGGGAGCCAGCCATGCACCGTGGCTTTCCGCCGGATGCCGACAGCGCCACGATGTCCGCTCAAGACCGCACCATCAACCCCGGAGGCAGACTGCCGGGGTGTACCGTCGCTCAGGTAGAGCAGGCAGCCGGCTCGGCCGTCAAAGCAACTTGCCACGCGTCATAGCCATAGACCCAGTCGGCATTGCCTCCGGCACGCAGCCAGTTATTGCCTCGTGAGCCGATCTGGATCTGACTGGTGCGCTGTTTGCGCATGACCTCGTAGTTCTGCAAGGCTTGCGCAACGCCTTCAGCGTCCTGCACGGCATCAAGATTGCGGGCCAGCACCACGGCATCTTCGATCGCCATGCCGGCACCCTGGGCCATGAACGGCATCATGGGATGGCTGGCATCGCCGAGCAACGATATGCGGCCCTGCGACCAGTGCGGCAGCGGGTCGCGCTCATACAGAGCCGTCTTGAGTACGCTGTCACACGCATCCAGCAAGGCCCGTGCATGTGGATGGAAGCCTGCATAGAAGCCGCGCAGTTCGGTCACGCTGCCCTCGGTGGTCCAGGATTCCTCATGCCAGGATTCCTGCGCCGTGGTGGCGAAGATGAAGGTGTCGCGGCCCTGATTGAGCGGAAAGGTCACGATCTGGCTGTCCGGAGTCGGTCCCCACCATTTGGTGAAGGCCCCGATATCGGGAACATGGCGCACGCGCTCGGTGGGCACCACGGTGCGAAATGCCACCACTCCGGTGAAGCGCGGGCTCTCTGCGCCAAACAGGGATGTGCGCACCACAGAATGAATTCCGTCCGAGCCTATCAGCGCATCCAGTCCATCGACTCGTGCGCCGTCGGAAAATTCCACGGCAACGCCGGCATCGTTTTGCACAATCCGGTTGACGCGTTTGGCGAACTTCACCTGCTCATGGGGAAAGGCATCGGCCAGCGCAGCCAGCAGGTCGGCGCGATGGATGGTGAGTTGTGGCGCACCGTATTGACGCTCGGCCTCATTGCCCATGGTCAGGCGCGATGTTTCCTCGCCGTTGTCCCAGGTGCGGCTGATACGGTGCGTCGGGCGGGCAGCCGAAGCCCGTACGGCTGCCGCAATGCCGTCGCCCAGTCCGTCTAGCGCGCGTACAGCATTGGGCGTCAGATTGATGTCGGCGCCCACGCGCAGGTATTGCCGGCTCTGCTCGAACACCGTCACCTCGTGTCCGTTGCGGTGCAGCGCGTTGGCGGCGGCCAGGCCACCAATGCCACCTCCCACAATGCCTATTTTCAATCGTGTCTTGGACATGTTTGCTCCTTGATATGGGTATGGTTTGCGTGTTCCGGCTGCGCTGGCAGCTCGCTTACGGTGCCAGCCAGTGTCGACAAGGCAGCCTGTCACGTGAAGCGCAAAGCATCCATAAAATGGCACAAATCGTCCGGAATCCTCCATGAAACAAAGCAGCGACCATTTAAGCGACGTGCTGGCCATCTGCCGAGCCGAGCGCGCGGTGACGGCCAGCTTTTCATTGGGTGAGCCTTGGGCGCTGGCGTCCGAGGGAGTGCCAGGGACCATGATTCGCATTGCCCAGGGGCAGCCGTACTGGCTGAAAGTGCAAGGCCAGGCACCGTTGCAGGTCTTGCCTGGCGATCTGGTGGTGCTTCCGCTGGGCAGTCCGCACGTAATTGCGTCGGACCTCGCGCTGGCTCCGGTGCCGTTCGCACGCATGATCGAGCGCTTTGCCCAGGGGCCAAAGGACGAGAACCCTCTGACGTTCGAGCATGGTGGATGCGGGTCCCAGACCCGCATCGATTCGGTGCTGCTCTGGATATCGGCCTACTGCCGGCACACCATATTGACTCTGCTGCCGCCGCTGCTGCACATACCTGCAGCGCAGGCCGCTCCACCGGCCATGCTGGGCAGGATGCTGCAGACTCTGATAGAGGACTCGCTGGCGCGACGCGCCGGCTGGCGATTGGCCGCCGCGCGCCTGGGTGAATTGGTCCTGATCCACGTGCTCAGCAACCATTTCGCCGCACAGCAGCACCGCGGTCAAGGCTGGGTGCGCGGCCTGGCCGATGTGCAGATTGCCAGGGCGATGGCCGCCATCCACGGCCGCCCCAGCCATGGCTGGACCTTGCAGGCCCTGGCCAGGGAGGCGGCCATGTCGCGCTCGCTCTTTGCCGAAAAATTCAAGGCACTGGTTGGCGAATCTCCCATGGCCTATCTGCAACAGCAACGCATGGCACATGCCGCCCAGCAACTGGAATCGGGTTTGCCGCTGGCCCAGATCGCCGAGGATTGCGGTTACGAGTCAGAGCGCGTTTTTGCCCGCGCTTTCAAGCGCTGGTGCGGCCTGCCGCCGCGCGCCTATCAGCGCAACACCAAGGTGCTCAGAAACGAATTTGCTGCGCTGAAATGAGATCCCTCAGCCGCTTACGTGCGGCACCTCAATCAAGCGCAACCTGCCTCGCCAGCTGACCTCACAAACTGAAGAGCAGGTGCCGTTGACGCCTTCGCCTCGCATTTGCTAGTGACGGCTGGACATTGTTCGCATTGCCTGCCCGTTCAGTAACGATAGGTGGCAGTCAGCAGAAAGTTGCGGCGTTCGCCGTAGAAGCAGTCGCCGCGCGACAGGCATTGGGTGATCACCACCTTGTCGCCGATATTGTTGGCATGCAGGGCAAGGCGCCAGTCGCCAGCGTCATAGGCCACCATCGCGTCGGCCAGCAGGGCTGATGGCGTGTCGATGGCAGAGGTGCCGCTCCACTGCGGCCCGAGATAGCGCAGGCCCGCGCCAATGCTCCAGCCGCCGCGGCCCTGGGCCGCAAAGCGGTGCATGAGCCAGCTGGAGGCCATATGGCGCGATATGGAGGCTACGCGTTGCCCCTGGTCGCCAGCGTTGCTGCGGCTGATTTTTGCGTCGGTATAGGCGTAGGCCAGCGTCCAGTCCCAGTTTCTGGCCAGGCTTGCGATCAGCTCGGCTTCAAAGCCCTGGGTTTTGACCTCGCCCAGTTGCAGGCTGTTGAGTGGGTTGCCCGGGTCATTGGTCTTGCGATTCTGTTCACGCAGGCCGTAAACCGCGGCATAGCCAGAGATGCCTTTGCCCTCAGGAATCCATTTGACGCCTGCTTCCAGCTGCTTGCCGCGCTGGGGCTTGAACGGCGTGCCGTAGTAGTCCACGCCGCCCAGAGGCTGGAAGGATTCGGTGTAGCTGACATACGGGGCCCAGCCACCACCGGCCTGGTAGGTCACGCCCAGGCGTTTGGTGGTGGCAGAGTCGTCGGCAGCCGCCGCCGGGCGACCTTCGGTCTCGGTTTTTGCCTTGTCGTGGCGCAAACCTACTGTCGCGGTCCAGGGGCCCCAACGCAGCTGGTCCTGCAGATAGAAACCGAGCTGGCGCTGTGCGACGTTGGGCGCACGTACCAGTTGCGAGGCCGAGGGCGGCGTGAACGTGCCATACACGGGGTTGTAGACATCCAGCGCTGTGCCTGGCCCGCGCCAGTTGGATTGGTTGCTGGTGTTGCGCTGCCAGTCCATGCCTGCAAGCAGCTGGTGCTGAACCTCACCGGTTTGCAACAGGCCTTCGAGCTGCGTGTCGACCAGCAGCATGCGTCCGCCGTTGATCTGCCATACGGCATCGCGCTGTACGGTGCGGCCGTTGGCGTCAAACACTGGGCGCGCTGGACGGCCCGTGGCGGCGTTGGCTGCAAAACTGGTGTAGAGCGTGCGGTAGTCCACTTCACTGATGGTGCGGCGCAGGTTCTGACGCAGTGTCCATTGCGAGTTCAGGCGGTGGCTGAACAGATAGCCAAAGGACTTGTTTTCGGAGTCGTACTTGTCCCAGCCCGGTTCGCTGATAAAGGTGTTTGTCGGAATCTGTCCGTAGGGGCTGGGCAGGCGCGTTCCCTGCCAGGGAAAGAACTGGGTGATGGAGCCGCTCTTGTCCTTTTGGTACAGGGCTTGCAACGTCAGCGAAGTATCGGTGCTGGGACGATAGGTCAGCGAAGGCGCAATCACCACGCGGTCGTCCTTGACATGATCGACCTGGGTTTTGCTGTCGCGGCCCACGGCCACCAGGCGATAGAGCCACTTGCCTTCCTCGTCCATGGCGCCGGTCATGTCGCTGGCAATCTGCTTGCGGCCGTGGCTGCCGAGCTGTATCTGCACCTCATGCATGCGCTCGGCCTGGGGGCGTTTGCTGGTCAGGTTGAGTACACCGCCCACGCTGCCCTGGCCATAGAGCACGGAGGAGGGGCCGCGTAAAAATTCCACGCGCTCCAGCGTATAGGGCTCGACCTTGATGTTGTTATAGGTGCCATAGGTGCGCAGCAGCCCGTCCTGGTACTGACTGACATCACCGCCGCGGGCCTTGAAGGAGTCCACGCGGTTGTCGAAATAGCTGGAATTGATGCCCGCCGTGTAGCGCGTGGTTTCGCGCAGGGTGGTCACGCCCTGGGCTTCGAACTGGTCGCGTGTGACTACGCTGATGGATTGCGGCGTTTCGATCAAGGATGTATCTGTCTTGGTGGCCGAGAGCGCACGCCGGGCGACAAAGCCGCTGACCGGACCAGTGGCGGTTTCACCGGCCAGGCTGTCTTGCACGGTAACGGGTGCCAGCATGACTTCGGCACTGCCGTCTGCGCTGGGTGCGGGAGGCGAGGTCTGTGCCTGAATGCTCAGGCTCAGGCAGGTCAGGGCGCTGAGCACGGCCAGCGATGATCGGCTGGGTACGCCGGGGAACGGGTGGTTCATGGTGCTGTTGTCAAATAGATGGCCACGGACAATGACCACCAGGGGTGGTCGGAGCGGTTGCTGGAGTGAATGGGGGCTGCGTCAGGGCTTGACGGCGGACGGCAGGGCGGGGGAAGGCATGCCGTCCTTGACGCTGAAGCTCAACGTGGTCACATAGCTGGCTTCGCCATAGCGCTTGCCCTGCGCTTCGCCGCCTTGCTTGTCGCTGTGATGCACTTCGGCTACGTACAGGCCCTTCCAGGGCAGAGCAAAGTTGACCCGGCCTTGCTCGTCGCTTTGCGCCTCGCGCGACCAACCCGAGGGGGCGACGATCTGCACCTTGGCTTTGGGTAGAGCCAGGCCGTTGAAGCTCACCATGAATTGGCCCGGCTGGCCCGTGGGCACCAAATCCAGAGCCTGGGCATTGACGGCCACGGCCTGTGTCGGCGTTGCTACCCAGCGGGCCGCAGGTACCCACAGCAAAGCTGGCTCATTGCGCTTGCTGCGGTCAATCAAGGGATAGGCGGCGCTGGCAAAAAGGGTTTGTGCCTGGCTTGCCGCGTTGTAGCTGAAACCCGTGGCATTTCGCTGGCCGCTTAGTTGTTGCGTGCCGCCGGCTGTTTGCTGGGCCAGCGTGGGCGTGGCCAGAAATTTGTCCAACGCCCCAGGCGAGGTCTCGCGCAGGTTGTCATTGAACTCACCAAAAAACAACTGGGCTTGGCCGCCATCGTTCTCCAGCCAGACTTGATGAGCTTGGGCTGTGCCCAGGCTGGCAAGCAGCAGAGCGGCGAGAGCAATGGGATGATAAAAACTGCGCATGAAAATCTCCTTGGATGCTGGATAGGTGAATGAATTGTTCTGAGCGAGTGAAGGTCTTCTGCCCGGTATCCAGACTCAAGTGCCGGTCTGGATTCCAAGAAAAGAGAGCCTGTTGATCTCTTGTATGGCTCTGTGATCTTTCCTTGCACCTCTTGTTCAATCGATTGGCCACGGCCAGCCATGCAAGCGCCGAGGCGGCCGCTGCACAGCGATGCGCAGCCCGGTCATGATCGGGATTCCCGTCGCATCAATAGCTGCCTGGGTTCAGTCATTGACGCTCAGCGGCTCTTTGATTCGTGGCCTCTGCGAGTTCTGAGTGCCGTCCGTCAATGACCGAGGCGGTCGAAGGTAAAAACCAGTACTCCCAGTGCCAGTGCCATCAAGCCAAGCAGGGGCAGGCGCTGTGCTTGCCAGGTCGCCATGCTGGTGGCGGCCAGAGCCGCCAGGCAAAGAGAGGCCGTCCACACCGTGGCCGACATGGCAGCGGTGGTTGCACCCGGAAAGCCCAGAGCAATGCCCAGTGACAGCACCAGCAGGATCCAGCCGGCCTGGAACAGGCGCTGGCGGCGCAGTACTGCAGCGGGTGCTTCACTCTCGATATCCGGCCAAGCGTCTTCATGATGTCGGTCCATGGCCAGGGCAAGAGCCGTCCAGGCGGCAAAGCACAACAGAAAGTCGAGCAGCATTGCTATGCCTCCTGCGCAGTGTTGTCGCCAGGGATCCCTTGGGCGCCGAGCTGGCGTCCCGGGGCTGCCGCAGCCTTGGCGGGGAGCGCATGTCTGGCTGCAGTCTGGGATTGGCGTTGCAGCAGATGTCGGGTGAGGGCGGCAAGCATCAGCCCCACGGCCGTAAAACTCAGGTCTATGCCGGCCCAGGTCCAGTCCATGGCTGGCAGGCTGATGCCCAGATGAGTTGAAGTGGTCAAGGCATTGACCAAAGGCAGGAGCAGATAGGCGAGGGCGGCCATACCCAGAACCAGTGCCCAGCCCTGGCGTGAAGGCCGGATCAGGCCCAGCAGCAGGGCCAGCGCCCAGGTGCCGAAGAAGCAGGACAGTTCGGCATCGGGGCGGCCTGGCATCTCCAATGGCAGCAGCCGGTTGGCCAACAGATAGGCCGCGATCGCCAGCGGCAGACCGCCCATGAGGCCGATATTGAAACTTGCCACCAGCCGTTCGCCAAAGGGCAGGGGGGCGGCAGGTGTCTTGCGCAGGGCCTGGGCGCGGCGCTTGACCGACCACAGTATCAGGCCCGAGGCAATCATCAGCGAACCCATGACGCCAAAGCCAAACAGCACCCAGCGCATCCCGATATCGGCGAAACGCCCCAGATGCAGGCCATAGAGCACGCCATAGGTTTTGATGGCTGGGCTTTGCGGATCGACCTGGGTTTGCAGCTGGCCGGTGCGGCCATCGAAACGCAGCCGCGCTGGTCCGTATTGCAGCCTGTCGCCGTCGTGGCGGGTGATTTCCACCAGAGGACCCTGGCTGTCGCTGCGCACGGTGATGCTGCCGACACGACCGCCATGCCAGAGCTGACTGGCCTGGCTCAGCATGGGGCCCAGATCCAGCATAGGCAGGGGTTCGGTCTGTGCGTTGCCGCCACGTCTGGCGCTGCGCGCACCGGGAACATCGCCCTGCAACTCGGAGAAATAGCTTTGCGTATCCGTTCCTTTTGCGCCAGGGTAGGCGGCGGCTATGCCGGCCGGCATATACATGGCGTGAAAAATCATCAGACCGCTGAACGTAATCATCAGATAGAACGGCAGCACCAGTACTCCCGAGACGTTGTGTGCGTCCAGCCAGGCGCGCTGTCCGCCCTTGCGCGGGCGAAAAGTGAAGAAGTCCTTGAAGATGCGGCGATGCGTGACCACGCCGGTCAGCAAGGCAATGAACATCATCAGCGTCGCCGCGCCCACCACCCAGCGGCCCTGGATCGTCCAGCGGCCCTTGTGAGCGGTGCGAAGCTCGAAATGAAAGCGGTAGAAAAATTCTCCGCCGGCGGTCTCGCGGGCCTGCAGCGCCGCACCGGTTTGCGGGTGCAGCAGCAATGTCTCGAAGCGGCTGTTGGGCTTGTAGCGCCACAGCACATTGACGGCCGGCGTACGTTCATCGGGCAGACGCATGATGAAGTTGCTGACGCCTGGCGCGTGCTTGTGCAGTGCAGCCTGGGCGCGTTGCGCGACATCACTGTCGGGTGGTGGCAGGCCATGCAGCTCGGGCCGCATCCACAGATTGAATTCGTTCTTGAAGAAGCTCAGCGTGCCGGTGACGAAGATCGCAAACAGAAGCCAGCCCAGAATCAGTCCCGACCATGTATGCAGCCAGGACATGGCTTGGCGAAAACCCTCCTGCTCGGGCTGGCGCGTGGTTTTGGTGCTTGTCTTGGTTTGAGGGGCGGTCATGCTTCCACTCCCAACCACAATGGCCCATACAGCGCTGCGCTTAGGGCTAGGGCAGGAAGGAGTACACCGGCCCAGGCAAGCCAGGCCGTGCGTGCATAGAAGCTCCAGGCAATAGCCATGGCGTAGATGACCCAGGACAGCAAGGTAGCGGTCATCACCGCCTCCACGCGGCTCATCAAGGAACCCAGCAGGAGACTCAGGGCAGCCGTACTGACTGCGGCCAGCGCATAGCCTCCAAGGACGGCAGCCAAACTGCGCGAGGCAATCGCAAGGCGGTAGTGAATAAGGGGCGATGTGGCTTTCATATCGCCTCCTGATGCGCTGGAGCTGGGCGGCAAGGATTGCCGCAGACAGGAGCTGCAACGACACAGTGCGGGTGAATCACCCTGGGCGAGGAAAGGCAGGTAGACGGAGAGCTCAGCATGACAGACAACCAAACGATGCAGTCGATTCGCTGGCTGGCTTGTGTCAAGAAATCATGCTGGCATGCGAAGAAATGTAAAGCCGATTATAGATGTCATTGAGAATGATTTCCATTCATTCCTTTTCGGCTTGCAAAAAAGCGTCATCAACTCTTTCGACCATCGGAGCATTGCCAGCTCAGCTGACGCCTCAAGACCTTCATGTAGCTCTGGCAGATTCATCGCCAAGGGCCAGGTCGGCATTCCCTTGAGCCATACATGGATAAGCATGGCATATGTTTCAAATGAATACAATTGAGAATGATTCTCAGTAATTAAATTTGAACCGTACGGAAATCATGAGCCATGGCTGGTGTGCAAGCTAGTTCTTCTTCTCTTCTACACACGCTTTATTGCGACCACCATGGATGGCTGGTGAACTGGCTGAGGCGGCGAGTGCATTGTGTGCAGGATGCGTCGGATCTGGCGCAGGACACTTATATGCGCCTGCTCAGGCAGTGCCCGGAGGAGTTGCAGGAGCCGAGAGCCTTTCTCGCCACGGTGGCACGCAGCGTGCTGATCGATCATTGCCGGCGCATGTCTCTGGAGCGGGCCTATCTTGAAACCTTGGCCCAGATGCCAGAGCCCGTATGTCCTTCGCCCGAAGAGCGGGCCATTGTGCTGCAGGCACTGGAGCAGATTGATCGCATGCTGGACGGGCTGGGCGCCCGCGCGCGCAGTGCCTTTTTGCTGGCGCAGCTCGATGGGCTGACGTACAAGGAAGTGGCAGCGCGTCTGGGTGTTTCCCTGAGCTCGGTCGAAAAATACATGGCAGCTGCCTTTGCACACTGCTACCGCATCGTTTACCTGGATGCCGCGGCATGAGCGCAGGCCCGAACGAGCCGTCGCCGGAGGTGGTCCAGAAGGCCATCGCATGGCTGGTGCGTCTTCAGGCCGGCAGTGCATCTGCGGCCGTCTGGGATGAGTGCAGGCTCTGGAGAGAGGCCGCGCCCGAGCATGCCCTGGCCTGGGAGCGATTGCAGGGCATTCAAAGTCGTTTTGCTGCTATGCCTGCGGTACCGGCCGCTCTGGCGCAACAGACCCTGAATGGCGCGAGCAAGCACATGGGCCGTCGCAAGGCTATGGGCCTGCTGGCCATTGCGATGGGTACCGGATGCACCGTGCTGATGGCGAATCGGCAATGGGGCGAGACCGCCTTGCTGGCTGATCTGCGCACCGGAGTCGGCGAGGTGCGCCGCGTGGTGCTCGCCGACGGCTCGATCATGTTGATGGACACTTCGACGGCCGTGAACCTGCGCTTCGATGAGGGCGAGAGACGCCTGGTTCTGATCAAGGGGCGTATCGCGCTAACCTCGGGAACCGACAGCGAAGTGCAGCGCTATCGTCCTTTGTTCGTGCAGACGCCACACGGCCAGGTGCGAGCGCTTGGCACCCGCTTTCAGACGCATGTGCAGGAGGATGGAACCCAGGTGCAGGTGTTGAGCGATGCCGTCGAGCTCAGACCTCAAGCGGCTTCGCAAGTCCAGCTTTTGCGTCAGGGCGAGCAGGCCTGGTTCGATGCCTCGGGAGTTCATGACCTGAAGGCAGGCGACGGTGATGGCGACGCGTGGACGGACGGGCTGCTGGTAGCCAGAAGCATGCCGCTGTCGGATTTGGTGGCGCAACTGAGCCGCTACCGGGCAGGGCATCTGGCTTGCGACGAGCGTGTGGCGCAACTGCGCATCTCCGGGGTTTTCAGCCTGACGGATACCGAGCGCAGCCTTGATCTGCTGCAGAAAACATGGCCCCTGGAGTTGCGTCAGCGCACGCGTTACTGGGTCACTTTGATGCCGCGCAGCTGAGGTTTCCTGCTTTCGCGCGGCGGGTGCAAAAAATTTTTCAGAAAACATTACGGGTTTGGCGAGTTGCTTCGTCCTTGTTAACAGTAGCGCCTTGAAAAAGACCGCCGTTTGGCGGGTCTGACGTGGCGGCTTTCAGAAAGGACTTATCCATGCTCCCCCGTCGCCTGCCACGCATGCGTGCACCAGCTCCTGGGCATCCCGCCGCACTTGCCCTGACCGCTGTCGCAGTCAGCCTTGCCTGGGGCGCGCTGGCGCCGGTGGCTGCACATGCGCAGATCGCGTCCCAGGCGAGCAACCAGGCGTTGCGCACGTATTCGATTCCCGCAGCTCCGGTGGAAGCGGTGCTGAATCAACTGGCCCGTGAGGCTCAGGTCATGATCGCGTTTGATCCGGCCCTGGTGCAAGGCAAGCAGAGCCGAGGATTCAAGGGCATGGCAACGGTTCAAGGTGCGCTGGATTCGCTGCTGGAGGATCATCCGCTGCAGGCGCAAAGCGAAGGTCCGGGCGCATGGCGTGTTCGGCCGGCAGTTGCCCGTTCCCAGAAAGCGGCGCAAGGCGCACGGGCCGGTGTGCAGGAGCGCAATCTGGACGAGGTGCTGGTCGTCGCGAAAAAGGACGCGCGCCAGCAGGTGTTCGAGACGGCGGCCTCGGTGGCCGTGGTCACTCGCGAGGAGATCGATCGTCTGCCACCGCGCAACACTGCCGATGTTCTTGCAGAGGTGCCGGGTGTCTACACCTCGCAGAGCCGCAGGGATCCTGGAGTGTCGGTGAATATTCGCGGCATGCAGGATTTTGGCCGCGTCAACGTGATGATCGACGGCACGCGCCAGAACTACCAGCAAAGCGGGCATGGCTCCAACGGCTCGGTGTATCTCGATCCGGAAATGCTGGGCGGTGTGGATATCTCCAAAGGACCGACCTCCACGGTGGGCGGCGCAGGGATGATTGCGGGGGTTGTCAACTTCCGCACGCTCGAAGCAGACGACCTGATAAAGGACGGTAGCACCCGTGGCGCTCGGCTGAATCTTTCGAGTGGCAACAACGGCTATCACTTTGCCGGCAGTGCGGCTCTGGGCCTCAAGCCCCGTGAGGATCTCGATCTGGTGATGTTGGTCAGTCGCAAGAAAGTCGGTGAATTTGAAAAGGGCCGCCGCGGATCCATGACCGACGATGTGGATGGTCAGGTGCATGGCGTGAGCCAGCTGACCTCTCAGGATCAGACTTCGGTACTGCTCAAGAGCACCTGGCGTTTCGCGCCCGAACAGCAGCTCAAGTTCAGCTATATCGGCATGGATGCGAAGTTCGGCGAGAAGCCGCAGTCGGCCAGTGGCGGGGGCATTCTCAACCATGTTCGCACCGACACCTTGCTGGCCAACTACGCGTGGAACCCGTCTGCAAGCGCTCTGGTGGATCTCAAGTCCAGCCTCTACTACACCCGTACCCGAAATCAGGCGCATCGCTATGCGGGCGGCACGCTGGACCCCTATGCCTATGACCTGCAGTACCAGACCAGTACTGTGGGGGGGACGCTGGAGAACACCTCCCGCCTTCAGTGGGGAGCAGGGGATGCGGCGCTGGTCAAGACCGGAGCGGAGTTCTTCCACGACTGGACCGACCCACAGGCACAAGCGCTCTCGGTGGGGGCGGATGCCGGCACGACGGCGCTGTATGCGGGTTCGACCCCGAAAGGCAAGCGTACCGTTGCCAGTCTGTTCGGCGAGCTCAACTGGATGCACAGCGACTGGCTGGAACTCACGGGCGGCCTGCGCTATGACTGGTACGGCTTGCAGGGGGACGGACGCATGCGTGTCGGCTCGCTCATTAATCCGCCGGGCGTGCGCCCACCCTCGACGGCGCTGTACACCCGCTTCAAGGCCGATCGCAACGACGGCGCTTTCGCCCCTCGCCTGGCGCTGGCCGTCAAACCGGTGGAGCCCATACAGCTGTTCGCCAGCGTGGGTCGGGGCATGCGTCCGCCGGCACTGACGGAGGCGCTGATGTGGGGCCAGCATACGGGCAGCCTCTTTCCCTACTACCCCAACCCGGATCTGCGCGCCGAGCGTTCGCGCAACTGGGAGGTCGGGGCCAACGGCATGTTTGACGATGTGCTGAGCAAGGGCGACAAGCTGCGAGTGAAAGCGGCCTGGTTCAACAACAAGGTCAACGACTATGTGACGCTCGCGCGCATCATGTCGCCCATCGATACTGCCGGGGGCGGCCTGCTGGGGCCCTATGCCTACGTGAATCTGCAGGACCCTTTTCGCAGCAAGGGCCTGGAGCTGCAGGGCGACTATGACAACGGCCGCGTCTTCGGCAGCCTCAACTACACCCACATGTTCGTCAACACCGGCAAGGGCGGTTATGACTCCTTCCCTCTGGGCAGTCTGACGGGCTACCCCAACAACAATCTGGGGCAGTCGGGCGACGCCAATATCTGGTATGTGCTGCCGCCCAGAAAGACCGCCAGTCTGAGCGCCGGTGTGCGTCTGCTCGACAAGAAGCTGACGCTGGGGGGCGCATGCGCTTTCAGTCTCCCAGCACCAACAGCAGCGTCTGGACCACGCAGGGCGAGCGCTACAACCAGAAATCCTGGCGTCTGTTCGACCTCTGGGCTAGCTACGAAATCACTCCCAACGCGACCTTGCGTGTGTCCATCAACAACCTGCGCGATCTGAACTACTCCGAGATGCAGGGCGGCAGCTATTTCATCGGCCCTGGCCGTACCGCCATCGCCACCTTGTCCATCCAGTTCTGAGTTTCGGCCCGGGCCCGCGCCTTGCCGTCGTTTCCATCCGTCCGTCTTTTCCCAAAGGTCCCTGTGATGTCCTTTTCCGCTCTTCATGGCTGGCCGCTGCATTGGCCCGCCGCAGCCTGCGTCGCCGCCGCAGCGCTTTGTGCCGCCATGCCAGCCGCCGCGCAGACCAAGGTCAGCGATGCCCGGCTGACCATGCTCACCTCCTTGCGGCCCGCCGGCGACGATGTCACCACGCCCGACGGAACCATTGGCTGGCCCGGGGCGCGTTACCCCACCTCGCCGCCTCTGTATGCGGTGCGCCCAGGTTCGAGTGCCGGCTATTTGTTTGGCGGTTTCAACGGCGGCGGGCCATCGGTCTTGTCCTCGCAGATGTATACCGCTTTCGGCATGTACACCATGCGAGCCGGTGTCTCAGTCTATGAGCGCGTAGCCTATAACCCGGCCAACGATCTGCATGGTCGCATCTCGGGCACGCCGGTGCGCGCATCCGACGGCAGTCTGTACGCGGTGATGACGACGATCAACGGCCAAAAGAATGCGGGCAAGAACCAGCCCAGCGATATTTCCTATTCGCCTGCCGTGGGCCTGGGCATCATTGTCCGTACCGACTATGACGGAGCCAATTCCGCCTTGGTGCAGGGTACGCGTGGTCAGCTGTATTCGCCCAATGGCGCGCTGGTCATCGATGCGCAGGACAACCTCTATGGCATCGACAAGGGGCCCAAGGGACAGGGGCGGGTTTTCAAGATCGATATCGCCTCCGGCAAGGTAAGCACGCTGCATGAGTTTGCCGCCGGGCCTTCGGGCATGCGCCAGACGGCAAACGACCTGATTCTGGGCAAGGACGGCGTGCTGTATGGCGTGACCGCATACAACCGGGGACTGCCGCTGGCACCGTCGACGCCGACCGCAGCGACCACGCCCACGGGAACGCTCTACCGCATCAATGCCGCCGACGGCTCGGGTTTTGCCGTGCTGCACACCTTCACGCTGGCCGAAGGCGAAATCAACATCCATGACAACGCCAACAGCGAAGGCTTTGTGCTGTATCCCAGCGGCATTCCTTACGAAGCGGGGGTGACGGCGGGCGGCGACGTGACCAATCGGACCATGGGCTCAGGGCAGGAGCACAGCCTGTCGTCGCTGATTGATGGTGGTGACGGCTATCTCTATGGGGGGACTTCGGTCGGCGACTGCTATGTGCATGCCAACAGCAGCATCACCGGTACCTGGATCAAGAGCATCTCGCGCGACAACCCGTCCTGCGGCTCGCGCAAATGGGCGCCTAGTACCACCTTGAGCTACATCAAGGATTTGCCCTATTACGACGGACCCAAGCCTTATGGCGTGCTGTATCGCCTTGCCAAGGCGGGCGGGCCGCTGCAGATACTGCATACCTTCAGCAATGCCGATGGCGCCACGCCGCGCGGCCCCATGGCTTTGGGGTCCGACGGTGCCATCTACGGCACGACCATGTCCGGTGGCGCCAATCTGTGCACGCCGTCCAGTGCAGCGGCCAATTCCGAAGTGGGTTGCGGCACCGTCTACCGGATACGACCGGCAAACATTGTGGTGAATGGCGAAGGACAGGTCACGCAAGGCGGCTTCGAGCTGGTGCATTCCTTCTCGGGCACGGATGGACGCAAGCCTGTGGGCTTGCGTGCGGGCGCTGACGGGCGCCTGTATGGCGCAACCGCCATGGGTGGCCACTATCTGAACAGCGCCGGACAGGTCGTTCCCACGGATTTCGGCACGGTTTTCCAGCTGGCCGTCGCCTCGTCCGAGACCCCGATCGCCGATGCCAGCCTGGTGGCCAGTGCCGGGGAGATCAAGTCGGGCGAAAGCGTCTCGCTGACCTGGATCACCAGCAACGCCGAGCAGTGCTCGGCAGCTTCGACGGCGGGCGACTGGACTGGTGCCGTAGCCCCTCAGGGCAGTGTCGAACTCAGGCCGGACCGCGGCACCTATCGCTACACCCTGACATGCGCGGTGGCGGGCAGCTCAGGCGGCGCCCAGGTCTCTGCCTCGACCGTGGTCTATGTCAGCACCCCGGCGACCGCCGAAGACGGCAATCAGGTTTCCTACGGCAATGGCGGCGGTGGCCCGTTGTCCGTGTGGCTGCTGGCCCCGCTTGCGGGCCTGGCACTGCAGCGCCGGCTTGCACGCGGTGCTGCTCGCTAAGCGCTCGACTGAGCTTCATCTTCCCTCTCGTTCTTACACAGGAAAGTCAATGGCAATGAATTCAATCAAACCCTCGGTCTGGCGTGTGACACGACTCGCCTTCCCCGCTCTGGCACTGGCTCTGCCCCTGTCACAGGCGATGGCCCAGACATCGCCTGCAGCGTTCAAGCCCACCGTGCTGCATCAGTTTGGCGGCCTCAACAACGGCGGTGGCAAGCCCATGGTGCCGCCTGTCTTGGCCGCAGACGGACGTTTGTATGGACATACCTATTTGGGTGCTTCGTCGGCTGCATCGTTCTGGGGTCAGGGTACGGTCTATGGGCTGGATGCGGCCACAGGCAAGAATCATCGCTTCGAGTTGCTGGGCAGCATCTATTCGGGATCAACTCCTCTGGTGCCGGCGCTTCAAGGCGGATTTCTGGTCGCCGGCAATGGTGCCGACCCGAGCAATCCCTCGTCCTTTATGACCGTGCCGGCCGTCTTCAACATCAAGGACGGCAAGGCTGTCTCCCTCCCTGCGCCGAGCATCAAGCCCCTGGGCAGCATGGCTCTGGATGCCGTGGGCAACCTCTATATGGGTTCCGGCGAATCGGCTTCCAGCTGCGCAGCCAGCACCACGGCCAATACGCTGTGGCGCATGAATGCGGACCAGAGCTATTCCAAGGTGCTTGATTTCTGCCAATACGCTCAGGAGCAGGGCAGTACGCAGGTGCACCCCATGGGCGGCGCGCCTGTGGCCAGCATCTGGAGCAAGGCCGATCAGGCCCTGTATGTGCTCACTGGCGTGTCGGCCACTGGCGTTGCCGACAGCACACTGACCTCGGACAACCTGGGTCGCGCGGTGGGCACCCTGGTCAAGCTCAGCCAGGCTGCGATCGACAGCGCTGTTGCGCGCAACGGTACGCTGGATGCTTCTCAGGTCGAGCTGCTGCATACCTTCATGCGTGCCCGCGACGGCGAGCCTACGGCCAAGGGCGCTCGTGTGGTCGGCATGATAGAAGCCGGCGAATGGCTCTACGGCACGACACAGTTCAATGCGCCGACAGCAGGCAACGCCATGGACAGCCGATATGGCGGAACGCTATGGCGGGTGAAGAAATCCGACCCTTCCAGCTTTGCCGTGGTGCACTACTTCCGCGGCAGCGACATGGCGGCGCTTGACGGCACGGCGCAGGCCGATGGTAGTGCGCCGTCGGGTCCGCTGGTGCTGGCTGCAGATGGCAACATCTACGGCACGACGGCCCGCGACGGCTCGACCATGTATGTCCCGAAGACGGGAGTGCAGACGCCCGTAGGTGCTGGTGTGTTGTTCCGCATCAAGCTCGGCAAGGCCGCAGATCGCACGGATGACAGCTATGAAGTTCTGCATCGCTTTGATCTGGGCACGGAGGGCGGTACTCTGGCTGGTCTGAGCCTGGGCGCTGTTTCCGGCGGCATGCAGAAAATCTATGGCGCGGCGACAGCGGGCGGCGGCGGGCAAGCCGTTTCCAGCGCCGTGATCGAAAACACTGGCAATGGCACGATTTTCTCGTTCGATGTGCCGCTGCCTGTCGCGGCATTCAGCGAAGAGCTGAAGGCCTCCGTCGCAACCGCGGCCGTTGGTTCCACCATCGAGCTGAGCTGGTCCACCACGCAGGCCGGCAGTTGCACGGCCAGCGGCGCCTGGAGCGGTGCGCAGCAGACCAGCGGCAGCAAGGTGCCCGTGGTATTGGCGGTCGAGGGAGAGAACAGCTTCAGTCTGACTTGCAGCAGCCAGAACGACGGTCAGCCCGTGACCAGCAAAGTCACGGTGCAGGCCACCGCAGTCACGCAGCCTGGAACGGGTAGCGGCGGCACAGAGACGGGCAACAGCAGCAATGGCGGCGGCGGAGGAGGTCCTTTGAGCGCCTGGTTGCTGGCACCGTTGGCGGCACTGGCCTGGGCACGCCGTCGCAGCTTGAAGTCCTCGCCGAACTGAGGCGAAACCTGGAGCAAGGCGACTCCGGGTGGGACCAGCCCGGAGCTGCTTCGCCATCGAATTGAAGTCAGGAAATACCATGAATGTGCAAACCAGCCCCTTGAGCGGGGCCCGACTTTCCCTGCGTCTCAAGACGGAGGCCGCGCAGCAGCATGAGCGTATGCATGAGCTCATGGAGCAAGGCAATCCATTTGCCGATCGCGGCAGCTATGCCCGCTTTGTCGCCGCCCAATACCTGTTCCAGCGCGACGTGGAGCATCTCTTTCAGGATGCCGCCGTCAAGGCAGCAGTCCCTGACCTGGAAGCGCGCGGGCGTCAGGAGGCTTCGCTGGCGGATCTGGCCGATCTGGGGGCAGAGCTTCCGCAAGACGCACTGGGCAGCGAGGCCGTAGGCATGCCCGAGGCCCTGGGGTGGCTGTATGTGTCGGAGGGCTCGACCCTCGGGGCAGCCTTTTTGTTCAAGGAAGCCAGGGATCGTCTGGGTTTGTCGGAAACCTTCGGGGCCCGCAATCTGGCGGCCTATCCGCAAGGGAGGGCCTTGGCCTGGCGTGCTTTTGTGGCCTCGCTCGACGCGCCGGAGCTCGGCGATGCAGCAATCCAGGACAAGGTGATTGCCGGTGCCAATGCTGCCTATGATCGCTTTGGCAGTTTGCTGGAGCGCTATTTTCCGCAGCGTGCAGCCATCGATGCCTGAGCACTGTTGCATACCGTGGTAGCTGGAACGCATTGGCGCAGAAGCGGCCGGTCAAGGCCTTCAACGGCCGGCTCGCCATGGCGCTGGGCCATCGCGGGAGGGCTGCTCGGTGGCGTGCTGTGCCTGCTGGCCTTTTTCCCCGCGCACTGGCTTGCGGCCCAGGTCGCCATGGCGAGTGGCCAGCGCATCGCGCTGCAGGACGTGCGCGGCTCCGTCTGGAAGGGGTCCGCAGTGCTGATGCTGGCGGGCGGAGCGGGCAGCCATGATGCACAGGCCTTGCCGGGGCGATTGAGCTGGAGGCTCCATCCGGCCCGCAGCGAGGGGCAGGGCCTGAGCCCGCAGGACTGGGGTGTTGGCGTCGCCGTGGAACATGCTTGCTGTCAGCGACAAGCGGCGCAACTGCGCTGGCTGCCTTTGAGACGGGTGTTTCAGCTGTCAGGGCTGGACTGGCAACTGCCGGCCCAGCTGCTTGCGGGCCTGGGGACTCCCTGGAACACGCTGGGCCTGGACGGCCAGCTTCAGCTGTCCTCGTCCTTTCTCCAATGGCCCGAGAGCATGGAGACTGATTCCATGCAGGGGCGTCTGGAGTTGAAGGCCTTGTCGCTGTCTTCCCGGCTTTCCACGTTGCGCCCGCTGGGCAGCTATCGCATGGCGCTTGTTGCTGAGCGCGCAGGCGCGGGTCCGGACTTTGAGCTGCAGACGCTGCAAGGTGCGTTGCAACTGAGCGGAAAAGGCCAGCAGCTTGGGGGCCGCTGGCGCTTTCAAGGACTGGCAGGGGCTGAGCCCGGACAGGACTCGGCGCTGGCCAATATATTGAACCTGATAGGAAATCGCGGCGGCGATATCGCATGGAGCATCGTGCGTTCTCCGCCTCCCTGATCCATGACAGAACCATCCTCATCCGCTGATTTCCCGACCCGAAGGCCCGAAGACTTGCATAAGCGCCTTTCCTTGCCCCTGCGTTGTCTTTTGATGGTCTTCGCCGTTCTCTGCGTGATATTGGGCCTGATCGGTGCCGTGGTGCCCGGCATGCCTACGACCGTGTTTATCCTGATGGCCGCCTGGGCGGCGGTACGCAGCTCGCCCAGGCTTCACGGCTGGCTGTATGCCCACTCCCTGTTCGGCCCCATATTGCGCAGCTGGGATGACGGAGGGCAGGTAAGCCGTCGCGTCAAATGGATGGCCAGTGCCAGTATGGTGTTCAGCTCGGCGCTGATCTTTCATGTCGCCGAGAACCCCTGGCTGAGCGCGTCGGCGGTGGCAGTCATGGCCTGCGTGCTGATCTGGCTGTGGCTGAGGCCCGAGCCCCAGGCATGAAGTCCGGCCCGGGAGCTCTCTCACCGAGGCAGTGTGCGCTGCTGATGTGTATGCTGATGGCGTTGCTGCAGGCCCTGCCTGCTGCATGGCGAGGACTGCTGCGCTATGAGACAGCGGCACTTGCCGATGGGCAATGGTGGAGGCTGCTGTCGGCACACTGGGTGCACCTGAGCTGGGCTCACGCCGCAATCAATGCCTGCGGCTTGCTGCTGTGCTGCTCTTTCGCGGATGCCAGCTGGACGGCAAGGCGTCTGCTTGCCTGCATGGGCTCTCTGGCCGTTCTGGTCTCTTTGCTGTTGTGGTTCACCTCGCCTCAGGTGAGTGACTATGTCGGCATGTCGGGTCTGCTCTACGGACTGATTGTCTGGATGCTCCTGCCGCCGGTCCTGCTTCGCCGGGATCTCTCGGCCGCCACCGTGCTGCTGCTTGTCATGGGCTGGCTGGCCTGGCAGTCCTGGGCCGGTCCCGATCCGCGTGAACAGCGATTGATCGGTGGCTATATCGTCACCCAGGCGCACTGGTTCGGACTTCTGGGCGGAGTCCTTGGCGCCTTGAACAGCTGCCGCAGCCAGTTGCCTCAGAGATGAGCGGCTGCCGCGATGTGATGCTGGCGGGCTTCCGAACTGCGCCTGCGACGATATCGATTCCGAACAATTGTCAGCATTGGCCTGCAGACTTCGGAGTTGCAACGCACAATGCCTGCCTGTGTTTTTTATTCATCGTGATCATGTCCGATTCCTCTGTGGCTTTGCCAGCCAGTCTGACACCTTCCATGCGCGATGTGCTGCGCCGAATGGAGCGGGCAGCGCGTACACCCATGTACCAGCTGGGTGCGGAAGGCGCCAAGGCGGCCTATGAAGCTGGCGCCGGCGTGCTTGAAATCCCCAAGCAGGCCTTGCCCCGTGTGGAGGACCTGCAGATTCCCGTACGCGACGGGGCGAATCTGCCGGCCCGCCTCTATGCACCTGTGACCCGCGATGAAGCCCCTGCTGCTGGCTTGCCTGCGCTGCTGTATCTGCACGGTGGCGGCTTTACGGTGGGCAGTGTGGCCACGCATGACCAGCTTTGCCGTCAGCTCGCACACCTGGCGGGCTGCATGGTCGTGTCGCTGGACTATCGCCTGGCGCCGCAGTTCCAGTTCCCCGTTGCACATGACGATGCCTGGGATGCGCTGCGGTGGCTGACGGCCCATGCGGCGAGCCTGGGGGCTGATGGCAGCCGCATGGCTGTCGGTGGTGACAGCGCCGGCGGTACGCTGGCGGCAGCCTGTGCCATCGAGGCGCGCAACACCGGCCTCAAGCTTGCCTTGCAGCTGCTGATCTATCCAGGCACCACTGCACACCAGGATACCGACTCCCATCGCCGCTTTGCCCATGGACTGGTGCTGGAAGAGCCATCCATCACCTGGTTTTTCGCGCAATATATTGCCAACTCCCAAGACCGCGAGGATTGGCGCTTCGCGCCCTTGCTGGCGCCCGATGTCGACCACGTCGCACCCGCCTGGATCGGTCTGGCCGAGTGTGATCCCCTGGTAGACGAGGGCGTGGAATATGCTGACAAGTTGCGCATGGCAGGCGTACCTGTGGATCTGGAAATCTACAAGGGCGTGACCCATGAGTTCGTCAAGATGGGCCGCGTGATTGCCGAAGCGCGTCAGGCGCACCGGGATATGGCGCAGGCCTTGCGCGGCGCGTTTGGATTGAATTGAAACCAGAGTAAGAACTATGAACCGACAGGACTTTCGCAGCTTTACCCGCATCGAGGTGCGCTGGGCCGAAGTGGACGCGCAGAAGATTGTCTTCAACGCCCACTATCTGATGTATGCCGATGTGGCCATCACCAACTACTGGCGCCAGCTGGCCATTCCCTATGAGGCCGGCTTTGCATCGCTGGGCGGCGAGCTGTTTGTGAAAAAGGCCAGCACGGTCTATCACGGCTCGGCCACTTTGGGCGATGTGCTGGATGTCGGCATCCGATGCGTCAAACAGGGCAATACCTCGCTGCAGTTCGAGGCAGGCATCTTCCGGGGCATGGAGCTGCTCAACACCGTGGAGCTGATCTATGTGTTTGCCGACGCGGCGACGCAGACACCCAGGCCCGTACCCCAGGCCATGCGGGATCTGCTCACGGCCTATGAAGCAGGGCAGGAGGTCGTCACGCTGCGCTCGGGCAGCTGGAACGACCTGGGCCGCGACGCTGAGCGCCTGCGCCTGGCTGTGTTTGTGCGCGAGCAGGGCGTGCCGCGCGAGATCGAGATTGACGAACTCGACCCCGTGGCGCGTCATGTGGTGCTGTTCAACGGCTTGAACCAGCCCGTGGCCACGGGCAGGCTGGTCAGCGATGCGCCGGGCGTGGGGCGTATAGGCCGCATGGCCGTGGATCGCAGCGTGCGCGGCGGTCGCTGGGGTCGCATGGTGCTCAATAGCCTGATGGATGCGGCGCGCGATCGCGGCGACAAGGAAATCGTGCTGCACGCACAGCGCCATGCGGAAGCCTTTTATCTGCGTGCCGGCTTTACGCCGGTAGGCGAGCCTTATGAGGAAGCAGGCATTCCCCACATCACCATGTGCAGAGTGCTTTGAAACATCTGTTTTGATAGCTTGTAACGCATTATCTGCAAGCGTTCAAGCCCGATTTGATGCTTGATGCGAAGGAGCGCCCATGGCAAGAATCATGACCGTCCTCGGCCTGATCGGGGTGGCGGTGGCCGCCTATGTGGCTTATCGCTACGGGGTTTTCTGAGCTCGATCGGGCGAGGGTCGGGACAGAGGTGATTGAGCGGCTGATGGTAAGCGCCACCCGCTGGCGGGAGTGCTCTGCGGCGGCCTGCTTCGCAGGCCTTGCCGCACGCGGGCTCGAGCCTAGCCCTTTCTCACCAGCGTGCTGGCGGCATTACTGCAGCTGATCCTTCAGCGTGGTGATGGCCTTTTGGGCGCAGGCTTCGTCCAGATGGCCGCCAGGCGCACCGGCCACGCCAATGGCACCAATGGTTTCATTGCCGATTTTCAGAGGCACGCCGCCGCCCAGCACCAGGAAGCCGGGGATATTCGCCATGCCGGCCGCATCGGGATTGGACTGAATGGCCTTGGCGATGCCGCTGGTGGGGTTGCGCGACGACGCCGAGGTGAAGGCCTTGGCGCGCGAGGCTTCGACGGTATGAGGGCCGGCACCGTCGGCACGCACCATGGCCAGCAGCACGCCCGAGCGGTCCAGCACCGAGGCGCTGACGTTGTAGCCGTCGGCGCTGCAGGCCGCCACGGTCTGCTGGGCCAGTTGCACGGCAGTGGCGCTGGCAATGCTGCGGGTGGAAACGGTGGCTGCGGAAGCGGCGGCGGCGGCGGCCAGGCTCAGGGTGCAGAAGGCGATGTTGCGCAGGCGTTGGTTCATGTCAAAGCTCCTTGTGGATTGGGGTGAACAAGCGATGACGGAACTGTAAGAAGGGCTGCTTTCGGCGCCCATTCGCAAGGCAACGGATGGCCATCGGTAATCCTACCGAGTCGGGCTGTTCAGCAGGCCGCAGTCAGCAGCAGTCTTGTCTGCTCAGCGACCGATCCCGTGCCCAGCTTTTCGGCCAGCTTGGCACGGTGTGTGTCCACGGTACGCACCGATATATCGAGCGCCGCCGCGATCTCCTTGCTGCCCAGGCCCTTGGTGATCAGCTCCAGCACCTCGCGCTCACGATCGGTCAGACTGCGCAGGCTTTGGCGGGCCTCGTTGCGCTCGGCCTGCTGGTCCAGCCGTGCCTGCGCCGACTCGATGGCCTGCAGCAGGGTCTGCTCTTCGATGGGCTTGGTCAGAAAGTCGGTGACCCCCGCCTTGAAGGCACGTCGGCAGGCATGCAGATCGCCGTGGCCGGTGATCACGATCGTGGGCCAGTCCACGCCCTGTGCCATGAGCTGCTCGTGCAGCTGCAAGCCGGACATCATGGGCATGCGCAGGTCGGTGATCAGGATGCCGGGCTGGCTGCGATCCAGATGGGCCAGGCAGTCGGCGGGAGATTCAAAGCAGGTCACGGGCAGCTCATAGGTCTGCAGCAGCAGATGCAGAGCGTTGCGCACCGACGGGTCATCATCGATCAGATAAATCATGCAGGCAAATCGGTTCCATCCAGCGGCAGATGCATGACAAAGCGGGCACCATGCGGGCCGGGCACATATTCCAGACGGCCGCCCATGCGCTCCATCAAGGTAGCGCACAGCGGCAGGCCCAGCCCCATGCCGTCGGACTTGGTGGTGAAAAACGGCTCGAAGATGCGCTGTGCCGTGGCCGCAGTCATGCCTGGGCCGTTGTCCTGCACCACGAGCAGGGCCTCGCCACCGCTTTGCTCCAGCGTGATGGTGATGGCGGCTTGCGCATCCTGAGTCTGGCCAAGCGCATCGAGCGCGTTGCGCACCAGGTTGTGCAGCACCTGCTCCAGCGCCACCGGGTCGGCCCAGGCGCTGCAGGGCTGCAGCGGCGCCTGCCAGTGCAGCGCCACCTTGGTCTGGCGTGCCGGGCCTTCCAGCAGCAGCAGGGCCTGATCGACGACCTGTGCCAGATCCAGTCTCTGCGGCTGGCTGGGAGCATTGCTCACATAGCTGCGCATTCGCTCCAGGATGGCGCCTGCACGCCTGGCCTCGCGCACATTGGCCTGCAGGGCAGTTGCCAGCAGCTCGGTCTTGCCCAGCTCGTGGGCGCGCAATGCGGCCTGGCTCTGGCTGAGCAGGGCGGTGACGGGCTGGGCCAGCTCATGCGCGATGCCCGAGGCCATCTCTCCCATGCCGTTGACGCGCGAGGCATGGGCCAGCTGTGCTTCATTGGCCAGCAGCTGGGCGCGCCGCTGGTGGCGTCTGGCCTGCTGGCGGCTTTGCCAGATCAGGTGAACCGCGCCGACCAACGCGGCGCTGATGAGAGCACTGATCAGCACCATGCTCCAGCTCACCAGGCTGCGAGGGCGGCTGAGCAACTGCACCTGCAGAGGCTGGTCATAGCCGGTGAGTGTGAATTCGCCAAATTGGTGGCTTTGCTGCAGCTGCGCGGCTGGCTCCAGCAAGGTATGGCCATGAAGGCGGATGCGCAGCCCGCTGTCATCGGGCAGCACCTTGTCGTCCAGCAAGTGGGAGGAGTCAATGCGAACGCAGAGCCAGCCTTCGGGGTCTGCTATCTTTTTGAGAAAAAGATAATGACCCGGGTGCAGAGCGTCAGGCAGGCTGGCGCTGGCTCGCGGCGCCAGCGGAGCGGCAGCCTGCGCCACGGCCGGGTCCCGGCAACTGCCGGTGGCGGGCGTGGCCGCAGTGACCAACTGGATTTCCTGGACGCGCGGGTAAATGGTCTGCACCGACTGCGCAATATGCTGCAGAGCCGATGATTCCTTGGCTGCATCCAGCGGTGCCACGGCAGTCAGGGCGGTAAGGTGGGCCTTGTGCTGGGCCACCTTCTCCAGCATCTGGCGTTGCACGATCTGGGTCAGCTGCAACTGCTCCTGCTCCTGGCGGGCATGAGCCTGCCACCACTGCAGGGCCATGATCAAGGCGCAGAGCAGCACCCAGGCCAGGGCCAGCAGCCAGCGGTGGCGGTAGTCCGGGGAAGAGTTGCTCATGCGCCGAAGTGTAGCGGTGGCCGTGCTGGCAATGCCGGGCCAGCGGCAGTGCAGGCCCGGGGGAGGGGACGCTTAGATATCAGCCAGCAGCTCGTAGGGCAGGGGCAGGACCTGCAGCGCAATGCCCTTGCTTGCATCGGCGCTCTGGCCTTCGGCCAGCGCCGCATGGGCAAACAGATCGTCGCGGGTGGAGGAGGCAATCTGCATGGAGACGATGGCATCCCAGCCGCCTTGCACAGCGGCTGCGGCCTGCACCACGGTGCCGGTTGCCTGCTCGAGGTCTTCGGCGCTGAAGACTTCCTGGCCCACGCTCAGAGCCTGCTCGGCATGAACCAGATAGGCGCGGCGCTTGAGCGTGCCGCGGAACTGGCTGCGGGCCACCACTTCCTGGCCAGGGTAGCAGCCCTTCTTGAAGTTGACGCCGCCCAGGGATTCGTAGTTCAGCATCTGGGGCACGAAGGCATCCACCACCGGGGCCGACAGCGTGGCCACGCCGCTCTGGACTTCGGACCATTGCCAGAGGTCTTCGCTCAGCAGCTGTCCTTCGGGGGCCTGGCCCGCAGGGCCGATCCACAGCGCACGCTGGTTGCCTGCAGCAGGGTAGAGCGCCAGCACATGGGCATCGCCTTGCTGCTTGAGCGCCCAGGCCGCAGCGTCCTTGCCAGCAAGCTGCTCGGCGGCCTGACCGGCCAGGCCGTAGAGGGCGAAGTCAGCCGTCGCATCACTGAGCTTGCACTGGGCGCGCAGCACAAACATGGACAGGCGCTTGAGCGTGGGAGCCAGCAGGCTGCGGTCACAGATCAGCACGATTTCGTCAGCGCTGCGTCTGAAGCCGATGAAGCTGGCCAGCATGCGGCCCTTGGCCGTGCAAAAAGCCGCGAGGCGGGCCTGATCAAACTTGAGCAGCGCGAAATCGTTGCTCAACTGGCCATGGAGAAAGCTGGCTGCGTCGGCGCCAACGGCGCGGATGACACCAAGGTGGGAAATGGGGGTAATGCCGTTCAGGGGCAGCGTCTTGGGCTGGGTCATGGCTGAATTATGATCGTCGCTCTGTGTACTGATGGATCTAGATTGTGCGTGCCCTTATTCGAGCACTGATATTTTTGCTGCTGCTGGCTGCCCTGGCGGCAGGCGGCGCCTGGTGGTGGCTGAACCAGCCGCTGCAGCTGTCCGAACCCAATCTGGAGCTGGAGATAGAGCCCGGCACCACGCCGCGTGGCGTGGCGCAGAACGTGGTCAAGGCCGGGGTGCAAACCGATGCGCGTCTGCTCTATGCGTGGTTTCGCTTCTCGGGCAAGGACCGCGCCATCAAGGCCGGCAACTACGAACTGAGCACAGGTCTCACACCTTATGTGCTGTTGCAGAAGCTGGCGCGCGGCGAGGAAAGCCTGCGTGCGCTGACCCTTGTCGAAGGCTGGAACTGGCGCCAGGTCCGAGCGGCTCTGGCGCGTGAGGAGTTCCTCAAGCAGGACAGCGCAGGGCTAAGCGACGAAGCCGTGATGACGGCCCTGGGCCGGGTGGGCGTGCCGCCCGAGGGACGCTTCTTCCCCGATACCTACACCTATGCCAAGGGCAGCTCGGACATGGCCGTGCTGCGCCGTGCGCTGCACGCGATGGATCGCCGTCTGGCCGATGCCTGGGCCATGCGAGCGGCCAATACCCCGCTCAAATCTGCCGACGAAGCCCTGATCCTGGCCAGCATCGTGGAAAAGGAAACAGGTCGCGCTGCAGACCGGGCGCAGATTGCCGGCGTTTTCTCCAACCGTCTGCGCATAGGCATGCGCCTGCAGACCGATCCTTCGGTCATCTATGGCGTGGGAGCCAGCTTTGACGGCAATCTGCGCAAGCGCGATCTACTGGAGGACACGCCCTGGAATACCTATACCCGTGCGGGCCTGCCCGTCACGCCGATCGCCATGCCCGGCAAGGCGGCGCTGATGGCGGCCGTGCAGCCCGATCAGACCAAGGCGCTGTACTTTGTCGCCAGGGGTGACGGCACCAGCCATTTCAGCGCCTCGCTGGACGAGCACAATAGGGCCGTCAACCGCTACCAGCGCGGTCAGTGAGCAATCTTTGAGGGCGCAAGGCCATGGCCTGTGCCCTGTGTCGAATCAAACAACTGGTGCAGCCCCCTGCGGTGCACTAGAGGAAATATCAGTGAGTACAGCTTTACCCAAGGGTCTGTTCATCAGTTTTGAAGGCATCGACGGTGCGGGCAAGTCCTCGCATATCGAGGCACTGGCCCAGGCTTTTCGCGATCAGGGCCGGGTGGTCACGCTGACGCGCGAGCCCGGTGGCACGCCGCTGGCCGAAAAGCTGCGCGCCCTGATGCTGCATGACGCCATGGACCCGCTGACCGAGGCGCTGATCGCCTTCGCGGCCCGGCGCGACCATCTGGTGCAAGTCATAGAGCCGGCGCTGGCGCGCGGCGAGGTGGTCATCAGCGACCGCTTTACCGATGCCACTTTTGCCTACCAGGGCGCGGGCCGCGGCTTCAGCTGGGAGCAACTGTCGGTTCTGGAGCGCATGGCGCAGACCGGCACGGCGCTGCAGGCAGGGCAGGCCCCGGATTTCATGCGCGAGCCCGATATGACGCTGTGGTTTGACCTGCCCGCCGAAGTGGCAGCCGAGCGCCTGGCCACGGCCCGTGTTCCCGACCGCTTCGAAGCCCAGCCCGGCGAGTTCTTTGCCCGCGTGGCCCAGGGCTATGCCGAGCGCGCCCGCACTGCACCTCAGCGCTTTGTGCGCATCGACGCCCATGCCAGCCGCCACGCCGTGTGGCAGCAGATCACCCAGACCGTGGTGCGCAAGGGCTGGCTGGCCATCATGGTGGGCAGCAAGCCATGAGTGCCTCCGATCTCGAAGCGCCCTGGATCACCGCGCAGCGTGGCCGCCTGCTGGCCCAGCGTGGTCATGCCTGGCTGCTGCAAGGGCCTTCGGGTCTGGGCCAGTGCGCACTGGGACTGTCGCTGGTGCGGGCCTGGCTCTGCGAGCAGCCGTCTGCGCAAGGCGCTTGCGGCCGCTGCGCCAGCTGCCATGCCATCGAGGTGCGTGCCCATGCCGATCTGTGCGTGCTCATGCCTGAGGTGCAGATGATGGAGCTGGGCTGGCCGCTGCCGGAAAAAGCCCAGGCCGACATCGACGACAAAAAGCGCAAGCCCAGCAAGGAAATCCGCGTGGAAGCCATGCGCGATGCCGTGGAGTTCTGCCAGCGCACCAGCGCGCGTGGACGCGGCAAGGCCGTGCTGGTCTATCCGGCCGAGCAAATGAATGCGATTACCGCCAATGCCTTGCTCAAGACGCTGGAGGAGCCGCCCGGAGACACCCGCTTTGTGCTGGCCAGCGAGGCCGCGCACCAGTTGCTGCCCACCATTCGCAGCCGCTGCCTGACACACACCATGACCTGGCCTGCCGCGGCGGAGGCCGCACAGTGGCTGCAGGCGCAAGGCCTGAACGAGCCCGATGCTGCAGCGGCACTGCAGGCTGCAGGCGGTCGACCCGGCGATGCGCTGCGCATGGCGGCGGACGCGGGCAAGGCCGTTGCCTGGGCGCAGTTGCCTAGGCAGCTGGCCAAGGGGGATGTGGCTGCGCTGGCGGCTTTTGCGCCGGTGGATGCTGTGCAGGCGTTGCAGAAAATCTGCCACGACCTGATGGCTCTGGCCGGCGGCGGCGAGCCCCGGTATTTCTCGCCTGCCGATCTGCCGGGCAAGCCGCTGCCCATGGCGCTGCTGGCCGAATGGTCGCGCGAGCTGGTGCAGGCCGCGCGCACGGCCGATCACCCCTTCAATGCGGGGCTGATGATGGAGGCTCTGGCCTCCAGGGCGCGGGCGGTGCTGATCTCGGGCAAAGCTGCCAGAGCCGCACGCTAGGTAATGCGGCGCGGGTTTGGTCAAAATTTTGCCGGGTGTTAATCTTGCGATTTGCGCCGCCCGGCCGTCACAAGAATTCTGCTACCCACTATGAACGCAACTACAACCCCTCGTCCCAGCGTGATGCAGCTGGCGATCAAGGAGAAAGCGGCGCTGTATGCCGCCTATATTCCGTTGTTCGCCGAAGGGGGGATTTTTGTGCCCACGCAGCGCGACTATCGTTTGGGCGATGATGTCTACGTGCTGCTGACCCTGCCCGACGATCCGCAGCGCTACCCGGTCGCGGGTCGTGTGGCCTGGGTGACGCCCGAGCGTGCTTCCGGCAACCGAACCCAGGGCGTGGGCATCCAGTTTCCCAAGGATGCCAAGTCCGCCGAACTCAGGGCCAAGATCGAGCAGATTCTGGGCACGGCCCTGAGCTCCGAGAAGCCGACCCAGACAATCTGATTTTTTAATACTGGCGCGCTCCCACATCAGAGACGCCGAGCAAGAGCCGTCTCGCAGCGATGGCGTCGTCCCCTGGGGGAAGCGGCGCAGCCGCTCGGGGGCGGTCCAATTTCTATGTTTACCGATTCCCACTGTCACCTGAATTTTCCCGAACTGAGTGCCAACATCGCGCAGATCCGCGAAGCCATGGCTGCCGCCAAGGTCACGCGCGCGCTGTGCATCAGCACGACGATGGAAGAGTTTCCCGAAGTGCACCAGCTGGCGCTGGACTACGACAATTTCTGGGCCACCGTGGGCGTGCACCCCGACACCGAAGACATGACCGAGCCCAGCGTGCAGGATCTGGTGGAGCGTGCCGCGCTGCCGCGCGTGGTGGCCATCGGCGAGACCGGGCTCGATTACTACGGCATGGAAGACCGCAAGGGCGGCCGCACGATTGCCGATCTGGAATGGCAGCGCGAGCGTTTTCGCACGCATATCAAGGCCGCGCAGATCACGCAAAAGCCGCTGGTCATCCACACCCGCAGCAGCTCCGACGACACCCTGGGCATTTTGCGCGAGTGCGGCGAGGCCGATTCCAGCACCCAGGCCGGCGGTGTCTTTCACTGTTTCACCGAAACGGCAGAAGTCGCCCGTGCCGGTCTGGACATGGGTTACTACATCTCACTGTCAGGCATCGTGACCTTCAAGAATGCCCAGCATCTGCGTGATGTGGCAGCCTTCGTGCCACTGGACCGGCTGTTGATAGAAACCGACAGTCCTTATCTCGCGCCCGTGCCCTACCGCGGCAAGACCAATAATCCTTCCTACGTGCCCTTTGTGGCCAAGCAGATTGCCGAGGTGCGCGGCATCTCCATCGAGGAGGTGGCTGCCGCCACCAGTGCCAACTTTGACCGCCTGTTCAAGGGCGTGACCTTGCCAGCGAACTCTGGAGCGAGTGCATGAGCCTTTTTGCTGCCCCATCGATTGCATCGTCATTGAACCGCCGCCAGAGCCTGCGCTGGGCCGGTGCTGCTGTCGTCGGGGTGGCGGGCCTGCCAGGGCTGGCCCTGGCCAATGACTACGAGGACTATTCGCGGGCGCTGGTCAGCGATAACTCCCGTGCCATGGTGAATCTGATCTTTCGTGGCTTCAACGCCAACACCCTGGATTCGCGCGGTCGGCCGGGGCTGGTGGCGGCCCTGCATCAGGACTCGCTCAAGGTCTTTGACGTGCTGCTCATGGCGCCGCGCATCGATGTCAATCTGGCCTCGCGCCAGAACGAGACGCCGCTGATGATGGCCTGCATCAAGGGGCACCTCGATATCGTGCGCGAGCTGATCAAGCGCGGCGCGGACGTCAATCGCGAAGGCTGGGCGCCGCTGCACTATGCGGCCTCAGCCGATACGCCGAAGACGCTGGACATCATCAAGCTGCTGCTGGAGGAAAGCGCCTATATCGATGCCGCATCGCCAAACGGTAGCACGCCGCTGATGCTGGCCGCCCAGTACAGCAGCGAAGCCGTGGTCGGACTGCTGCTGCAGGAGGGCGCGGACATCACGCTGCGCAACCAGCGCAATATGACGGCAGCGGACTTCGCCAGGCTGGCGGACCGGCAGTACATGGTCGATCTGCTGGGCAAGGCGCTGCAGCATGAGCGCCGTACCCAGCCCCCGCGCGGGAGCTGGTAGCGGACGGGTTCAGTACCGGGCTAGTAGCTGCTGGCGCCCAATGAAAAAGGACTTCAGAGTCATTTGACTCTGAAGTCCTTTATTCATATGCGGTAGCAGCTCTTAAATTTGAGGCTCGCCAGGGGTTGAGCTGCGCACCTGGTTGTGCAGGCGGGCGTAGAGGCCACCCAGTTCCATCAGCTGTGCATGCGAGCCCTGCTCGGCAATCTGGCCGCGTTCCATGACGACCACGCGGTCCGCATGCTCGATGGTGGACAGGCGGTGGGCGATCACCAGCGTGGTGCGGCCCTGCATCAGCCGGTTCAGGGCCTGCTGGACCAGGCGCTCGGACTCGTTGTCCAGCGCCGAGGTGGCTTCGTCCAGAATCAGGATCGGCGCATCCTTGTAGAGAGCGCGGGCAATGGCCAGGCGCTGGCGCTGGCCGCCCGAGAGCTGGCTGGCATTGTGGCCCACCAGGGTGTGCAGGCCCTGAGGCAGATTGCGCACAAAGTCGCCCAGATTGGCGGCTTCCAGTGCGGACCAGACGCGGGCCTCGTCAATATCCTTGCCCAGCGCCACATTGGCCGCGACGCTGTCGTTGAGCATGACCACGTCCTGGCTGACCATGGCGAACTGCTGGCGCAGCGTATTCAGGTCCCAGTCGGCCACGGGCACGCCTTCCAGCATGATCTGGCCGCTGGTGGGTGAGAAAAAGCGGGGCAGCAGATTGACCAGCGTGGTCTTGCCGGCACCGGACGGGCCGACCAGGGCCACCACCTCGCCAGCCTTGACATTCAGGCTCAGGTGCGAGAGGGCCGGAGCCTTGTCCGGGCCGAACTGCACGCTCACATCGCTCAGCTGCAATGCGCCGCTGACCTTGGCGGAGGGCTTGAAACTGCCGCCTTGCTCGTCGGTGGAGCCTTCGAGCAGGGCCAGGCCACGCTCCAGTGCGGCCACGCCGCGCGTGATGGGGTTGGCCACATCGGCCATGCGGCGAATGGGCGCAATCAGCATCAGCATGGCCGAGATGAAGGCGGCAAAGCCGCCCACGGTCACATCCTGCACGCTGGCCGAGCCGATGGCGGCGCCGCCTTCGCGGCTTTGCCACAGGGCGATGCAGAGAATCACCGACAGCGCAATCGCCGCCAGCACCTGGGTCAGCGGCGTCATGGCGGCCGAGGCGATGGTGGCCTTGGTGTTCAGGCCGCGCAGCTGACGGCTCAGCTCGCCAAAGCGCGACTGCTGCGAAGTCTGGGCACCATGCAGGCGCACCATGCGGTGGGCCAGAACGTTCTCCTCCACCACATAGGCCAGCTCGTCAGTGGCTGTCTGACTGGACTTGGTGATGCGATAGAGGCGGCGCGACAGCGTCTTCATGACCCAGGCCACACCCGGCACCATGAAGGCCACGATCAGCGTCAGCTGCCAGTTCAGATAGATCAGGTAGCCGAGCAGGGCAATCAGCGTGAAGCCGTCGCGAGAGATGCTCATCATGGCCTGCACCAACTGCTGGGCGCCGGTCTGCACCTCGTAGACGATGGTGTTGGACAGCGCCGATGCCGATTGCCTGGAAAACAGGCTCATGTCGGCGGCCAGCAAGCGCTCGAAGAGTTTCTGGCGCAGACCCAGCATGCCGTCATTGGTGATGCGTGCCAGCGCGTACTGTCCCGTGAACTGGGCCAGGCCGCGAATGACGAACAGGCCGATCAGAAACACAGGCACTGTCCACAGTGGAAGCGAGCCGGCCGTAAAACCGCTGTCGAGCAAAGGCTTGAGCAGTGCCGGCATGGCGGGCTCGGTTGCGGCCCCCACCAGCGTGGCCAGGATGGCCAGACCCCAGGCCCAGCGCTGGCCCGAGAAATAAGGCGTCAGGCGCTTGAGGCGCTGCATCAGCGGCAGCTCGGATGGATTGACGGGGGCTGCTTGAGCGGGAGCTGGGGCAGGGACGGCCTTGGCGGTCTCGCTCGGCGATGGGGACGGTGTGGCTTGCATAAGCGCGTGATTTTAGGGCTTGTGCTTTTTGGAGTCCGCACGGATCTCAATAGATGAAATTCGGGATGAAGTTGTAACCAACTATGCCTGTTTGAATATAAAGCGCAAGCCTGCGGCAGAATCGACGGGGGGATTGCCTCTGCGCTCATGCAGACTCTGGCATGCTCCCGATCTGAAAGTTTTGTGGCACTTGCGTTTGATCACCCTACTGAGCACGTTCTTACATCAGGAATCCGTCAGTGTGTGTAACATTCGCGCTTGTGTTTGTACCGGGCAATTCCGGAAATTTTGATGGCTGCCAATGACTATTGACCGACTTCCATCCCTGACAACCTGGGCGGCAGGGCCGCGCGCTTCCCGTAGAGCCATGCTGGCAACGCTAGCCGCCACGCCGGCCCTTCCGGCACTGGCCCAGTTCAGGGTTGAGGTAACAGGCGTGGGCCTGACACAGTTGCCGATCGCAATTGCCCAGTTCAAGGGAGAGGGCTCGGCCCCACAGAAGATTTCCGCCATCATCCAGGCCGACCTGGAGCGCAGCGGACAGTTCCGCGGCGTGGATGCCTCAGGCATGGCGCTTGACGAGACCTCCCGTCCCGATGTGGCCCTGTGGCGCCAAAAGGGTGCCGATTCGCTGGCCACCGGCAGCATCACGCGTCTGGCCGATGGCCGCTGGGATGTGCGCTTCCGCCTTTGGGATGTGGTCAAGGGCCAGGACCTGGGTGGTCAGGGCTTCGCAGTCACCACGGGCGATCTGCGCCTCGTGGCCCACCGCATTGCCGACTACATCTATGAAAAACTCACGGGCGAGAAAGGCATTTTCTCCACCCGCATTGCCTATGTGACCAAGGCCGGTGCTCATTACCGCCTGTGGATTGCCGATGCCGACGGCGAGAATGCCCAATCTGCGCTGTCCAGCCCCGAGCCCATCATTTCCCCGGCCTGGGCGCCCAACGGCACGCAACTGGCGTATGTGTCCTTCGAGTCACGCAAGCCCGTGGTCTACGTGCACGATGTTGCCAGCGGCCATCGTCGTCTGCTGGCCAACTTCCGCGGCTCCAACAGCGCTCCGGCCTGGTCGCCCGACGGCAGCCGTCTGGCCGTGACGCTGAGCCGCGACGGTGGCTCGCAGCTCTATCTGCTCAGCGCCCAGGGCGGTGAGCCCCGCCGTCTCATGCAAAGCAGCGGCATCGATACCGAGCCCTGCTTCTCCAGCGACGGCCGCACCATTTACTTCGTCAGCGATCGTGGCGGCGCGCCTCAGGTCTACAAGGTTTCGTCCTCGGGCGGCAGCGCCGAGCGAGTGACCTTCAGCGGCACCTACAACATCTCGCCTGCCATCAGCCCCGACGGCAAATGGCTGGCCTATGTCTCCCGCGTGGGCGGTGGCTTCAAGCTCCAGGTCATGGATCTGGCGACAGGCACCGTGAACTCCGTCACGGACACCACGGCGGACGAAAGCCCGAGTTTTGCGCCCAACAGTCGTCTGATTGTTTACGCCACCATTCAGGGAGGCCGTGAAGCGCTCATGACCACCACGCTGGACGGCAAGATCAAGGCGCGCCTGGCAGGTGCAAGTGGAGACATACGTGAGCCCGACTGGGGCCCGTTCCAAAAACACTGATCTGAAGTTTGCTTTCCCTCTTTCTTTCTAGTGATGAAGTCCGTTGTGGACTGTTCGGAGAAATCTCATGTTGACTATCAAACGTCTTTCCCTGGCTTTGGCTGTGACCGCGCTGGTCGCAGGTTGCAGCTCCGGCGTCAAGCTGGACGACAAGCCCGTTGACGGCTCGCTGTCCAGCCAGGGTGCTGGCACCAGCGGCCAGGGCCAAAGTGGCGTGTCGGGCGTGGACCTGACAGGTTCCGCAGCTTCCAAGGCCGGCCCTCAGGGCGTCAGCCGCATCGTGTATTTCGACTTTGACAGCTACTCTGTCAAGGCCGATGCACAGCCCCAGATCGAAGCCCATGCCAAGTTCATCAAGGCCAACCCCGCTGCCAAGGTTCAGCTGGAAGGCCATACCGACGAGCGCGGCGGCCGTGAATACAACCTGGCTCTGGGTCAAAAGCGCGCAGAAGCCGTGCGCCGCTCTCTGGGCCTGCTGGGCGTGAATGACGCTCAGGTTGAAGCTGTGAGCTACGGCAAGGAAAAGCCCGCTGCCGAAGGTCATAGCGAAGACGCTTACGCCCAAAACCGTCGCGTTGAAATCAACTACCGTTAATGATGAAGCAGGCCTTGTTGACTCTCCGTCACGCAACGCTGCCTCGCTTGGTGGCGGCCGGCCTGCTGGCCGGCTCTGCCATCAGCGCCCATGCAGCCCTGTTTGGTGATGACGAGGCGCGCCGCGCCATCATCGAACTGCGCCAGCGCGTTGACAGCCTGCAGCAATCGCAGGAGCAAACCCGCCGTAGCCTGCTGGACCTGCAGTCGCAGATCGAGTCGCTCAAGTCGGACCAGGCCAAGCTGCGAGGTCAGAACGAGCAACTGACACGCGATGCCGCAGAGTTGCAGCGTGGTCAGAAAGATCTGGCCAAGGGCTTTGACGAGCGGCTGCGCCAGTTCGAGCCCGTCAGCGTGACCGTGGACGGAGTGGAGTTCACTGCCGATCGCAATGAGCAGCAGGAATTCGAGCAGGCTCTGGGCATGTTCCGTTCGGGCAAGTTCCCCGAGGCCGGTCAGGCCTTCGCCGCTTTCCTGCGCCAATGGCCCAAGAGCGGCTATACACCGTCGGTGCGCTTCTGGCTGGGCAACTCGCAGTACGCCACGCGCGACTACAAGAATGCCATCGCCAATTTCCGTTCGGTCATGACCAATGCGCCCATGCATGCTCGTGCACCCGAGGCGGCCCTGTCCATCGCCAACTGTCTGGTGGAACTCAAGGACACCAAGGCAGCTCGCAAGACCCTGGAAGAGCTGCTGCAGGCCTATCCGAACTCGGAAGCCGCAGGGATTGCGAAGTCCAAGCTGGCGACACTCAAATAATGGCCGAATATTTTCAGCCTCAAGCGGAAACAGCGCCCCAATCCGGCGCTGTTTTTTCTATGGAAGAAGCAGATGTGCAGCGCCGCTTTGGCGGTTTGGAGCGCCTCTACGGCGTGCAGGGGGCAGCCCGGATTCGTGCGGCCCATGTAGTGGTGGTCGGTGTGGGTGGAGTCGGCTCATGGACGGCCGAGGCCCTGGCGCGCAGCGGCGTGAGCCGCTTGACTCTGATCGATATGGACCATGTGGCCGAGTCCAATATCAATCGCCAGATCCACGCGCTGACCAGCACGGTGGGGCAGGCCAAGATCGATGCCATGCGTGATCGTATCGCCGAGATCAATCCAGCCTGCGAAGTCAATTGCATCGATGAATTTGTCGATCCGGACAACTGGCTGCAACTCTTGCCAGCCGATGCCGATGCCGTGATTGACGCCTGTGATCAGATCAAGGCCAAGGCCGAAATGGCGGCGCATGCGCGCAAAACCAAGCAGTGCTTTATCTCTGTTGGTGCTGCAGGTGGCAAGCGCATGGCCCACTTGGTGGACATTGCAGACCTCAGTGCGACAACCCATGATCCGCTTCTATCGCAGCTGCGCTACCGATTGCGCAAGCAGCATGGCGCTCCCAAGGATGGCAAGCGCATGGGGGTGACTTGTGTGTTCAGCCGCGAGGCCGTGGCACCACCTGATGCCTCTTGCTCGATCGAAGGCGGTGATGGCAGTCTCAACTGCCACGGCTATGGCTCTGTCGTGGCTGTGACAGCGACCTTTGGTCAGTGTGCTGCAGGCTGGGTACTTGATCAATTGGCTCGCAAACCCAGCTAGTCCAACTAATTCAAGAATTAGGCAAAGAGCCTGGAAAAATAGATTACAATAACGTCATTCCACTGATTAGGCAACTACTGCTTTTGATGTGTGGCAGGGTCTTTAGCTCAGTCGGTAGAGCAGCGGACTTTTAATCCGTTGGTCGCGAGTTCGAATCTCGCAGGACCCACCAGAATGCATAAGCCGCTACAGCTATTAAAGTTGTAGCGGCTTTTCTGTTTTGGTCCCTCGCTGGAAATATTCATGACATCAAGGAATTGCGGCTTGCGCTACTTGAGCGTTCATGGGCACGGGCGCTCTTGTTCTGGCGGCTTACAACTCGGGCAGCGCTCCGTATCGACTCTTGTGCCGGGCCGTGGAGCATGCATGCAGACCCGGAACCTGGGCTGATGCGGGATCATGCCTCTCCTCATCGCGTTGGCCGCGACCCGCTGCCAGCCCGAAGTGAAGCCCGATGGGGTCGGCAGCCTTGATGATTTGTGCCTTTGTGCCGCGAGGCTTCTGGTGGCGGTAAAGCAGGTCGGCGAACGACCGGGATATGCGTGGTCTGTGCTCTCTTTTCTGCAAGGTCAGCGAACTCTGCCATCAAGGTAAACAGGGGGGCGCTGTCGAGCTGCTGGTTGCCAGGTGTTTGCCGAAAAATCAGAACCCCGCTCAGTTAACAGTGGCGGGGTTCGTCAGGAGACTGGAGACAGAGTTGCGGTTACGGGGTTTTGCTTCTTCCCCGGTAGTTCAGGTCAGTGGCCGAGTAGTTCTCACGCTTGCGCCAGTCCATTTGAATCGGGCCGGCATGGTTGGCAGGATAGGTGATGCGCTCTTTTTCGCGATTGAGTTCCCACTGCTTTGCATCCACGATGCGATGGACTGTGGACTCTTTGGATTTACTCATGGGGAAGGCGGCCTTCAATCAAGTTTCTGAACCTGAAGAAGACGGTACAGCTGCCGGGATGGCGAGTCCAGTGAATTCGCCTGATGAATGACGGATCGCCTGGATTGCGTTGGAATCACGACTACTAGAGGATATTTTTAGGGTAGATGCGGATAGTTGCTGCTTTGGGAGTGGGCCTGTGTTCCCGTCAAGGCGTCAGCCTTGAAGCGGCCTGGGCCTTTTGTGGCTGCTCAAACGCTGTACTTTGCCCCATTCGCCTTGATTGCTGCACGGCAATGTGTCCAGGTAGGCGATGTCTTGGACTGTGACTGCTCTATACAAATAAATGCAGCCTGCGATCTGTCGTCCCCATCCCGCCTCGATGCGTATCCGATTGAACTGATTCCTCGCGCCGGAGGCGAGGTATGCGGTTGCATCGGCCTATTGAATCCGCCCCACGAAGCTGTCATACAGAAAAACTCACCGAGGATCCGTACCTGGAGCAACGGCTGGAATCCAGGTGGACGGTGAAATTGGTGGGTTGATTGACATTTTTGCCACGGCCACTGCTGAGACACTTGTTGGATATCGATGATCATCGCTTCACATTGCATGCTTTTCCAGATTAAATATTGACAAAAGCCGCGTGAGTCGACTGTATGTAAGAGGGGGCATGCAGATGAACGATCTTGAGGTTGACGGGAATCGCCATCTCAATCATTTGATGAGATCAGGTGTGTGTGCAGAAGGAGTGGATCGCATACTGCGTGCGGTTCGCAAGCACCTGGGAATGGATATCGCCTTTGTCTCGCACTTCGGCGCTGCCGAACGGGTGCTCAAGCATTTGGACAGTGTTTCGGGTGGGCCGCTCTATCAAGGCCAGAGCATTCCCATGCAGGAGGGATACTGCCTGAAGGTCGTTCATGGCGAGCTGCCGGAATGCATTCCGGACACAAGTCATGTGCCGGCTGCTCAGCAAATTTCTGCAACACATGCCATTCCAATTGGGTCCCATTTGAGTGTTCCTGTTCGTCTCACGGATGGGCATGTCTATGGGACGCTTTGCTGCTTCAGCTACCTCCCGAATCCAACGCTGGGGGAGCGCGACATGCAATTGCTGCGCGCATTTGCAGAGATCCTGGCAGACCGTATCGAAGAGCAGGCTGCCGAGGAGCGGGTCAAGGCACGGTTGGTCGGAGAGGTTCGATCCGCTTTGGCGCACGGTGATCCGAGGATGGTTTTCCAGCCAATCTGCCGTCTGCGTGACAAGGCTGTCTGCGGCTTCGAGAGCCTTTCGCGTTTTAATGTCGAGCCCAGACATGCGCCGGATTATTGGTTCGATGTGGCAGACAAGGCAGGTTTGGGCATTGATCTGGAGCTGTGCGCTGTGTCCAAGGTGCTGCCAGCGCTGGAGCAGCTGCCCGCCAACAGCAGCGTAAGTGTCAACTGCTCACCACAGTTGCTGCTGAGCAGCCAATTCCATCAACTACTTGATGGCATTGATGATCTCTCCCGTCTGGTCCTGGAAATTACAGAACATGCTGCGGTCAAGGATTACAAAGCTCTTGTCATTGGACTGGAGCCTTACCGTCGCCGGGGCGCGAAACTGGCGGTTGACGATGCGGGTGCAGGCTATTCCAGCATGCGGCATATCCTCAATCTCGAGCCCGAGATCATCAAGCTGGATATGAGTCTTACTCACTCTATCGATACAGATGAGAAACGGCGTGCACTGGCCAGAGGTCTCATCAGCTTCGCACATGAAATAGGAAGCCTGGTGATTGCAGAGGGCGTTGAACGGCAGGAAGAGCTGGATATGCTGCAAAGGCTTGGAGTGGATTGCGCTCAAGGGTATTTGCTTTCCAGGCCCCTTGAGATCGAGGCCGCGGCGGTGTTCTCGCTTCACTAGTGGGCGTGCTGTGGGATGTGTCGTCGCATGGGCGGTCCAGTTGTGCGTCTTCCAATGCCTCGGGAATGCGTGGCAAGCGCGCTTGTGATCGGTGTTGATCTGAAATTCATGGATCAGAGCTGGAACCTCTAGTAGCAATCCGCAATCTTTGCGCCAACGGCTCTTGGAGAACTCGAGGGGGTGTCTTGCTAGCTGCCTCAGGCAGCTACGCACTGCATCACCACCGAATCGCCTGACCAGTCACCGCCAGAGACTCATTGCACCAACTGGGGGCAAAAAATGAGTGCGACAGCATGGTGCTTCTGGCAGCAGAAATACCTGATTTCAGTGATTGCGGTTGTCATCTTCGCTCGGTAATATTGCGAACACATTTTTTGACAATTAAGACTTTTGCATACCAATTGAAGTTTTGAGCATAAATTTCGTTCGCTAAGTCTTGCTGTCAAACCGTCTTTGCCACTATCCCCTCGCAGATATGAACGCTCTTGCTCACCACCGGCCTGAGACAAATTTTCGTGGCCGTGTCCGGCTCGCGGCCTTGCTAGGCTCGGCCATCTGGCTCACCGGTTGCGCCAATCTGACCGGCCAGGCACTTTCCACGGAAGAAATTCAGTCGCAGGTTCAGGCTGATCGGCAGAGCCTCGGTAGGGATGTGGCTCCTCTGACCGGGCCCGTGAGCCTTGAAGAGGCCATTGCGAGAGCCATCAAATACAACGCAGCCCAGCGCCTGCGTGGCATGGAAGAGGCGGTGGCGCAGGGCACGGCCAATGTTGCCAAGTTCGACATGCTGCCCAAGCTGGTGGCCTCGGCCGGCTATCGCTACCGCGACAAGGACCTGATCAGCCGCAGCACGGACTCGGTCACAGGTGCGCCTTCCCTGGCCCATCCCTATATCTCGTCGGATCGTGAATCGACACTGACATCGCTGAGCTTCTCGTGGAGCCTGCTGGACTTCGGTCAAAGCTACTACGCCGCTCGTCAGCATGCGGATCGCGCCCAAATTGCGGCTGAGCGTCGCCGCAAGGCCATACACACGCTGATCCAGGATGTGCGCATCGCTTACTGGCGTGTGGCAGCGGCCCAGGCGCTGGAGGCTTCTTTGCAGAGCGCAGGCCAGGATGCGGACAAAGCCCTGGAAGACTCGCGCAAGGTCGAAGCAGAAAAACTGCGTTCCCCCATGGAGCCGCTGCGCTATCAGCGCCAGTTGCTGGAGAACATCCGCCTGCTGGAGGCCATTCAGCAGGAGCTGTCCTCCTCGCGCATCGAACTGGCTTCGCTGATGGGCGTGTCTCCTGCCGAGCTGAACCAGCCGCTGCGCGTGATCGAGCCTGCTGCATCGAATGCCCAGCGCTGGCTGGAGCAACCGGTGGACAAGCTGGAAGACCGGGCCCTGCTCCTGAACCCGGATCTGCGCGAGAGCCTGTACAACGCCCGTATCGCCAATGAAGAGACCAAGCGCGTCATGCTGCGCATGTTCCCCGGCCTTTCCTTCAACTACGGTGTCAACAAAAGCAGCGACAGCTATCTGATCAACGACCGCTGGCAGGATGCTGGTCTGCAGATCTCCTTCAATCTGCTGGGACTGCTGTCCCTGCCTGCACAGCGCCAGCTGGCCGATGCGGGTGTGCAACTGGCCGATCAGCGTCGTCTGGCTACCCAAATGGCGGTATTGACACAGCTGCATGTAGCCCGTCTGCAATTTGCGAACGCCGTGCGCCAGTATGAAAGAGCGCAGACCATTGCCTCGGTGGACCAGCGTCTGTCCGAGCATGTGAACAACCAGGTGCAGGCCGACAAGCTCAATGCACTTGAGCGCGTCTCCCAGCAGACCACCACCATTCTTTCCGTGCTGCGCCGCTACCAGGCCCAATCCAATATGCAGGCTGCCAGCTCCCGCCTGCAAGCCACCCTGGGCATGGAGCCTGTGATCGAGGGCTCCGACAGCATGCCTTTGCCTGAACTCACGCAGGCCGTGGGTAAATCGCTGCAAAGCTGGGGCGCAGGTCAATTCCAATGAAGTCTTGCGTGTCTCCTTTGATTCTGGGCCTGGCCTTGGGCCTGTCGCTCGCTGCTCATGGCCAGACCGGCCCGGCAGCCCAGAGTCTTCCCAAGACTCAGACCTCCCTGCCCAGCGTGCTGGATCAGCGCGAGATCCGCGCCCAGCTCGCGCCGCGCCGCTATACCACCTTGGCGGCCGAAATCGGTGCCAAGGTGCAGCGCCTGCCGGTGGTGGAGGGTGGCTCCTTTCGCCAGGGGCAGTTGCTGGTGCAGTTTGACTGCAGCCTGCCGCAAGCCCAGCTGAACAAGGCCCAGGCGGGCGTGGATGCCACCGAGAAGACTTGGAAGGCCAACCAGCGCCTGGCCGAGTTGAACTCCGTCGGCAAGGTGGAGCTGGATATCTCTCAGGCCGAGTGGAACAAGGCCAGGGCCGAAGTGGCAGCCAACCGCAGCCTGTTGAGCAAATGCCAGATCACTGCGCCCTATGCGGGTCGTGTGGCCGAGCAGAAGATCCGCGAGCAGCAATATGCGCAGCCGGGCCAGGCACTGCTGGACATTCTGGACGACTCCGCGCTGGAGCTGGAGTTTCTGGTGCCCTCGCGCTGGCTCAGCTGGCTGCATCAAGGCTCGGAATTTCAGGTGCGCATTGACGAGACCGGCAAAACCTATCCTGCCAAGGTGCAGCGCCTGGCCGCGCGGGTGGACCCGGTGAGCCAGTCCGTGAAGGTCAATGCCGCCATTCACGGCAAGTTTTCCGAGCTGATCGCAGGAATGAGCGGGCAGGTGCTGCTGGCACCGCCATCGACCGGCAAGCCTTAGGCATTCAAATACAAGAGCATGTTGCGTATGTCATTAAAAGGTTTCAGATCATATTTATGCTGAAGTCTATATATAAAAGGCGCAGCATGCTCATATTTTTATAGTCCGATAGCAAGAGACCGACAGCTCCCAGGAAGAGGGCAAGCCGGCGGTCAGAACCTGAAAGGCAGGCAAGCGCCATGCCACCTTCATACAGGAAGGACACTTTGATGACCCGCAAATCTCGCCCATTCTGGAGCCGTCTGACACAGGCCATGACGGCACAGGCCGTGAAGACCGATGCTCCTCAGTCGCTGCCGTCGGCCTCTGTCGTGCGCCCACTGGCATTGGAGCAGCGCTTTATGTTCGACGGCGCGGCGTTGGGAGCAGTTTTGGATGCAGCAAATGCAACGCCCGACAGCGCCGCCACTGATGCCGGCATAAGCGAGGCAACCGCCGCTTTGCGTCACGCGTTGAGCACCGACTCGGAAAAAGCTGTGGAAAGCGGGGCGGTCACAGTACCGCGTCAAGAAGTGGTGTTTGTGGACAATCGGATTCAGAACTATCAGCAGTTGATCCGCAACATGGCGCTAGGCACTGAAGTGGTTTTGCTCGACAGTAGCGCGGATGGGTTGCAACAGATTGCTGACTACCTGCATGGTCGTAGCGACATTGATGCCGTCCACGTGATCAGTCATGGCGACGAAGGCAAGATCCAGTTGGGCCGTGATTGGATCGATAGCAGTGCTCTGAATTCGCGTAGCGAGACACTGGCTCGTATTGGCGAAGCCCTGGGCATCGATGGCGATATTTATCTTTATGGCTGCAATGTGGGGGCGAATAGCGTTGGCCAGGACTTTATCTTGAGCATGGCAGCGAAGACTGGTGCGGACATTGCGGCCTCCAATAATGAAACCGGCAGCGCTGCGCGAGGTGGCGACTGGGTATTGGAAACCAGCACGGGGAGCATTGAGCAGAGCATTGTCTGGAAAGCCTCGCCCACCGACTATGCAGGGCTGTTGGCTAATGGCACTCTGACTTTTACCAGTAACTTGAATGTGGGCGGCGGCGTCGCTCGGGACGGCCAAGGTGGCTCCAGCGACTTGCCGGGAATTACCCTGGAGATTTTCAATATTCAGGATACGGACGGGACCAGGGACACGCAGCCCGGCAGTGAAATCAAATGGTTTGACAATAGCTACCTGTCCAGTCCGCAGGGTGGGTACACGGCCCTGACCAATGAGCTGAACGCGGGCTCCAAAGGCATGGCGATCAAGTCCAGCGACGGCAGCCCTTTTCAGATCAATGGGTTCACCTATTACAACTGGGGCGAGACCGAAGATACCACTTACACCGTAAAGGGCTATTTGAACGGAGTCGAAGTAGCTTCGCACGAGTTCACGGTTATCTATGACAAGGTCCGGCAAACATCGGACGTCAAGACCGTCAGCCTAGACAGTTCATTCGACCGAGTCGCGGAAGTGCGCCTATACATTTCCGCTGGAGGCTATTTGGGCGATCAATCGGCTTCTAACCACTCCATTAACAATATCCAGATAGCCGACGCCGTTACACCACCTCCCACCGCAACCATCGTGATGTCCGATACCGCGCTGAAAATCGGCGAGACCTCGCTGGTGACCATCACCTTCAGCCGGGCGGTGACCGGTTTCACCAACGCCGACCTGACCATCGCCAACGGCACCCTGAGCGCGGTGAGCAGCGCCGACGGCGGCATCACCTGGACGGCGACGTTCACCCCGACCAACGGCATCACTGACGCCACCAACCTGATCGTCCTGGACAACACCGGGGTGACGGCGGTCTCCGACGGCGCGGCGGGCGTCGGCACCACCTCGTCGAACAACTACGCCATCGACACCCAGCGGCCGACCGCGACCATCGTGCTGGCCGATTCGGCCCTGAAGGTCGGCGAAACCTCGCAAGTGACCATCACTTTCAGCGAAGCCGTGAGCGGCTTCACCAACGCCGACCTGACCATCGCCAACGGCACGTTGTCGGCGGTTTCTAGTGCCGATGGTGGGATCACCTGGACGGCGACCTTCACGCCGACCAGCAACATCACCGATGCCACCAACCTGATCACCCTGGACAACACCGGCGTCGTCGACCTGTCGGGCAACGCCGGCAGCGGCACCACCGACTCGGCCAACTTCACCATCGACACCCAGCGCCCGACCGCGACCATCGTCGTGACGGACACGAACCTGGCGGCCGGCGAAACCTCGCTGGTGACCATCACCTTCAGCGAAGCGGTGACCGGCTTCACCACCGCCGACCTGACCGTGGCCAACGGCACGCTGTCGGGCTTGAGCAGCAGCGACGGCGGCATCACCTGGATGGCCACCCTGACGCCGAACGCCAACATCACCGACAGCACCAACCTGGTCACCCTGGACAACACCGGCATCGCCGACCTGGCCGGCAACGCCGGCAGCGGCACCACCAACTCGAACAACTACGCCATCGACACGGCGCGCCCGACCGCCACCATCGTGGTGGCCGACAATGCGCTGAAGATCGGCGAGACCTCGCTGGTGACCATCACCTTCAGCGAGGCGGTCACCGGCTTCACCAACGCCGACCTGACCATCGCCAACGGCACCCTGAGCGCGGTGAGCAGCAGCGACGGCGGCATCACCTGGACGGCCACCTTCACGCCAAGCGCCAACCTCAGCGACGCCACCAACGTCATTACCCTGGACAATACCGGGGTCACCGATGCGGCGGGCAACGCCGGCATCGGCACCACCGACTCGAACAACTACGCCGTCGACACCCAGCGCCCGAGCGCCACCATCGTGGTTGCCATCCCCAGCCTGGCCCTGGGTCAGACCTCGCTGGTGACCATCACCTTCAGCGAGGCGGTCACCGGGTTCACCAACGCCGACCTGACGATTGCCAACGGCACACTGTCGGCGGTTTCCAGTGCCGACGGCGGCATCACCTGGACGGCGACCTTCACGCCGACCAGCAACATCACCGACTCCACCAACGTCATTACCCTGGACAACACCGGGGTCAGCGATACATCAGGCAACGCCGGCAGCGGCACCACCAGCTCGAACAATTACGTCATCGACACCCAGCGTCCGACCGCGACCATCGTGATGTCCGACAGCAACCTCGCCGCCGGCGAAACGTCGCTGGTGACCATCACCTTCAGCGAGGCGGTGACCGGTTTCACCAACGCTGACCTGACAATTCCCAACGGCACCTTGAGCGCGGTGAGCAGCAGCGACGGCGGCATCACCTGGACGGCGACCTTTACGCCGAGCGTCGGGGTCAACGACGCCACCAACCTGATCACCCTGAACAACACCGGAATCGCCGATCTGGCCGGCAACGCCGGCAGCGGCACCACCAACTCGGGCAACTTCACGATCAACACGCAGGTGCCGACGGCCACTATCGTGGTCGCCAACAGCAGCCTGGGGGTCGGCGGCACCTCGCTGGTGACCATCACGTTCAGCGAAGCGGTCACCGGCTTCACCAACGCCGACCTGACCGTCGCCAACGGCACCCTGAGCGTGGTGAGCAGCGCCGACGGCGGCGTCACCTGGACGGCGACGTTCACCCCGACCGCGAACATCACCGACACCAGCAACCTGATCACCCTGGACAACAGTGGTGTGCAGAACGCCTCCGGCAACGCCGGCAGCGGCACCACCGACTCGAACAACTACGCCATCGACACCCAGCGCCCGACCGCCACCATCGTGGTGGCCGACACGGCGCTCGGCGTCGGCCAGACCACCACCGTGACCATCACCTTCAGCGAAGCGGTGACCGGGTTCAGCCTGGCCGACCTGACCGCGGAAAACGGCACGCTCAGCGGCCTGACCACCTCGGACAACATCACCTGGACCGCAACGTTCACGCCAATGGCAGGCATCACCGACACCAGCAACGTCATCACCCTGGATAACACCGGGGTGGCCGATGTGGCGGGCAATGCCGGCAGCGGCACCACCGATTCCAACAACTATGTGATCGACAGCCAGCGCCCGACCGCGACCATCGTCATCAGCGACACCGATCTGCGCCCCGGTGAAACCGCCACGGTGACCATCACCTTCAGCGAAGCGGTCACCGGGTTCGACAACAGCGACCTGAGCGTCGCCAACGGCACGCTGAGCAACGTCAGCTCCAGCGATGGCGGGATCACCTGGACAGCCACGTTCACCCCGAACATCGGTGTCAGTGACGCCACCAACCTGATTGTCCTGAACAACACCGGCATCACTGACCTGGCCGGCAACACCGGCACCGGCACCACCAACTCGGCCAACTATGCGGTGCAAACACTGGTGCCGACCGCCACCATCGTGGTCGCGGATACCGCGCTCAAGGTCGGCGAAACCTCGCTGGTGACCATCACCTTCAGCGAAGCGGTGAGCGGTTTCGACAACAGCGACCTGACCATCGCCAACGGCACATTGAGCAATGTGAGCAGCAGCGATGGCGGCATCACCTGGACGGCGACCTTCACCCCGACCAGCAACGTCAGTGACGCCACCAACCTGATCACCCTGAACAATGCCGGGGTGGCCAACGCCTCGGGCAACAGCGGCGTCGGCACCACCGACTCCAACAACTTCGCCATCGACACGGCACTGCCGACCGCCACCATCACGGTCGCCGACAACCGCCTGGGCATCGGCGAGACCACCACGGTGACCATCACCTTCAGCGAGGCGGTCAGCGGGTTCGATCTGTCGGACATCAGCGTCGCCAACGGCGTGCTGTCCAACCTGAGCAGCAGCGACGGCGGCGTGACCTGGACTGCCACGCTGACGCCGACCGCCGGCGTCAACGACGCGACCAACCTGATCGTGCTCGACACCGCCGGTGTCCAGGATCTGGCCGGCAACGCCGGGGCGAGCATTGCCATCTCCAACAACTACATCCTCGACGCGACCCGGCCGACGGTGAACATCGTGGTGGCCAACCCGAACCTGGGCATCGGCCAGACCACCACGGTGACGTTCACCTTCAGCGAGGCGGTGAGCAATTTCGACCTGTCCGACCTGAGCGTGACCAACGGTGACCTGAGCAATCTGAGCAGCAGCGATGGCGGCAAGACCTGGACGGCGACCTTCACGCCGACCGCGAATGTCACCGACCCGACCAACTTCATCGCCCTCGACACCAGCAACGTCACCGACCTGGCGGGCAACGCCGGCAGTACGGTGGCGGTGTCGAACAACTACGCCCTCGACGCCGAGCGGCCCACCGCCACGGTGGTTGTGGCCAACCCGAACCTGGGCATCGGCCAGTCCTCCCAGGTGACCATCACCTTCAACGAGGCGGTCAGCGGCCTCGACTTGGCGGACATCAGCGTGGCCAACGGCACCTTGTCCAACCTCAGCAGCAGCGATGGCGGCAAGACCTGGACCGCGACCCTGACACCGACGACCGGCATCACCGACACCACCAATGTGATCACGCTGAACAACACCGGTTATGTGGATGGGGCGGGCAACAGCGGCATCGGAACCGCAATATCCAACTCTTATGCCATCGATACCCTTGATCCGGTTGCGCCAGAAATCACTCTGGATCAAGCCACGCTGGTGAATGGGCGGCAAGTCTCGCCAACGGGCGTGGTCTTCATTTCTGCTCTGGAAGCAGGAGGCAGTTGGCAGTATTCCCTGGACAATGGCGTTTCCTGGATTGAAGGCCGCGGCAACTCCGTCCAGCTACCGGGTTTCGGGGCATTCAGCCTCTGGGTTCAGCAAAAGGACGCGGCGGGCAATGCCTCCCCGGTGACGTCACTCAACGCAGTTGTTGAGCCCCTGGTTCCTCCGGCGGTGCAGCCTCCAGGTCTCCTGGCCATGAATGATTTGCCAACGGGACTTGGTCTCGCACCATTTCAAGCTTCAGAGGTTTCAGAGCCGAATGCAGATTTTCTGCAGTCCACCTCGGCGGCGCTCAATACCTCGTCTCAACGCGGCGGGGCGCAGGGTTCTGAACATTGGTCCGGATACGGCGTTCCGCAGTCAATTGCAGGCATCAATGACTGGATGGGGGTGTCGCTTTTCACGTCGGCAGAACCCAATCGCTCTGGATTTGATCCGGCACCTGAGCAGTTCTCGGTCACGGCTGGGGTCAGCACTCTGGATCTGAAGCCCGTCCTCCTGGCGTCGGAGAGCCCGTGGGATATTGAGTCGCTCCAGTTCAGCTTCTCCGGTAAGCAGGAGCTGCCCGGATGGGTACGCCTGGATCGTCAAAGCGGTCAGCTAACCATCAACGCACCCAAGGACCTCAGCACAACGCTTGTTCTGCAGATCAAGGTCAGCGATGGAAAGGGTCACGAGTCGGTGCGGACTGTCAAATTGGTCATCGGCGATGCAAGGGCCACGTCCAGTGCACCCGCAGGGAGAGCCGGACTGAGCGAGAAGATGGCAAATGCGGCAAATCAGCAGGCGGGGAAAAGGATGTCCCAGTATGCCCATGGTTGATGGAGTCACGAGTACAGCATATAAGGCGCTTGTGCCATGAACGCAGCCGTTTCTCCTCAGAGCGTGAACCCGGCAATGCTGCTGCTTGAGCTGGGACATCGTGCCAGGGCTGCCCGCAGCAATGCCGAGCTGCGCTTTTTGCTGGTCAACGATAGCCGTTTGCTCGTACCTTACCGTCAAGCATGTCTGTGGCTGGATGACGGCGGGGTAACGGCCCTGTCCGGCGTGGTCGAGACCGATAGAAATACGCCTTATGCCCAATGGCTGCATGGGGTATGCCAGTTTCTCCAGGCGCAACAACCCATTCAGGTTCGGCGCATTGAACCGGCTCAGCTTCCCCCCGAGTTGGCAAGCTCGTGGAGCGAATGGCTGGGGCCCTATGCGGTATGGGTGCCTCTGGTGCAAGATGGCCAGAAGCCTGTTCCTGAAGGCGGACTGCTGCTTTCGGGGGCGCAGGCAATTGAAGAGCAGCGCTTTGCGCTTCTCGCCGAATGGGGTCATATCTGGTTTCATGCCTATTCTGCACTGCAGACAGGCCAGCCCAGATTCTGGCGAAAACCTGCGGCATCGAGAGTCAACGCCAAAAGCTGGTGGCAAAAAAAAACCACCTGGATTCTGGGCGGACTTTTTGTGCTTGGCGCCGTGCCTGTGCACATGAGCGTGCTTGCTCCTGGTGAGCTCGTTGCTGCGCAGCCTGTGGTGTTGAGAGCACCTTTGGATGGCGTCATCGATCAAATTCATGTCCAGCCCAATCAAGTGGTCCGTAAAGGTGAACGCTTGTTCGGACTGGATGAGGCGCAGATCAGCAGCCGATTGGAGGTTGCCCAGCAAGCTTTGCTGACCGCTGAAGCCGAGTACCGACAATCCGCCCAGCTGGCTTTGGGCGATGTTCGTTCCAAGGCGCAACTGGCAGCGCTCGTCGGGCGTATAGGCGAGAAGCGCGCCGAGGTGCAATACCTGAGCGATCAGCGTGAGCGCAGCCGGGTGCTGGCGCCTGAAGATGGCATGGTTTTGTTTGACTCTCCCACCGAATGGCTAGGCAAGCCTGTGCAGACAGGTGAGCGGGTGATGCGTATTGCCCGGCCCGACGAGGTGGAAATCGAGGCCTGGGTTCCCATCGGTGATGCCATTCCATTGGCCCAGGGATCCACAGTGAAGCTGTATCTGGCAGCGAATCCCATGGCAGGGCTGGAGGGCAAGCTACGGTATATGGCGTATGACGCCAATGCCAGGCCAGATGGCAGCTACGCCTATCGAGTGCGTGCGTCCATGTCGCTCGCCAAGGAGGAGGCCCGTATCGGCCTCAAAGGTACCGCCAAGCTGCAAGGAGATTGGGTGCCTTTGGTCTACTGGGTTCTGCGCAAGCCCTGGGCCGTCCTGCGCCAGTTCATTGCCTGGTAAGTCCCATGAGTACCGCATGGCCTGCTTTGCGTGAAGAACTGGATTTGCTTGCCGGTCCTGTGCTGCCCGATGGTCAGCCCAGCTGGACCTTGCATGATCCCGTGCGCAACCTTTTCTTTCAGCTGGACTGGGCCAGCTTTGAGGTGTTCAAGCGCTGGCATCTGGGCGTCGCTGACGCGATTGTGCAAGATGTCTGTGCTCAAACGACATTGACGCTCCATGAGGAAGACGTGAATGCGCTCTTGCAGTTTGCACAGCGAAATGATCTGTTGGAGCCACCTCCCAATAGCGCCGATGCGCTGGCTGAGAGGTGGCAGGGCAGGCGCTCAAGCTGGATGCAATGGCTTCTTCATAGCTACCTCTTTTTCCGGGTTCCGCTGATCAGGCCCGATCGCTGGCTGACACGATGGGCGCCGCGGCTGGAGTTTCTATTCAGCCGAACGTTTGGCTGGGTCACTTTGCTGGCTCTGTTTGCTGGGGTCTGGGGTGTTTCTCGCTCCTGGGGAACGTTCACAGCCACCTTGGTTGATTCGCTGACCTGGCAAGGACTGCTGGCCTATGGTTTGACGCTAGGGTTTGTCAAGGTGCTTCATGAACTGGGGCACGGCTTGATGGCCAAGCGATTTGGATGCCGCGTTCCCACCATGGGCGTTGCCTTTCTGGTGCTTTGGCCGGTGGCATACACCGATACCAACGAGGTCTGGAAATTGACCCGGCGCGACCAGCGCCTCAAGGTCGCGGTTGCTGGCATCGCAACGGAGCTGATGATTGCCGCATGGGCCTTGCTGGCGTGGGTCTGGTTGCCTGAAGGAGCCACCAAGTCCATGGCTTTTTTGCTGGCCACCACGACATGGGTCAGCACGCTGGCCATCAATGCAAGTCCGTTCATGCGTTTTGATGGGTATTTTCTGTTGTCCGACTTTCTACAGATGCCTAATCTGCACTCACGCGCCTTTGCGCTGGCACGCTGGGATCTCAGAGAGAAATTATTCAGGCTCGGTGAATCTCCCCCGGAGTCTTTTACCGATGCCAAACGTCGCGGGCTGATTTTGTTTGCCTGGGCTACCTGGATCTATCGACTGGTCCTTTTCTTGGGTATTGCGGCCTTGGTCTATCACTTCTTCATCAAGGCGTTGGGCATCTTGCTGTTTCTGGTGGAGATTGTGTGGTTCATTGCCAAGCCTGTGTGGTCAGAGATTTCAGCGTGGTCTTCACGCTGGCCTCAAATCGTGCGTAGTCGAAGAGCACGTTGGAGTGCCATCGGAGTCTTTGCACTTATTGCACTTTGCTGGCTGCCCCTGCCTGCCCCAATCCGCACCGAGGGTATGTTGCAATCCAGCGAGATATGGCCTTTGCATGCGCTTGATGCATCGCAGCTGCAGCAGCAAATGTTTGGCGACGCACGCATGGTCGAGGTTGATGCCCCTGTCTTTATGCTGGACTCTCCGGCTCTCAAGGCGGCTCAGGCTCAAAACGATGCGCAGAGGACTCAATATTCGCAGCAAATAGCGGCAGCAGGTTTCGACTCGGAGCTGCGCAGAGACTGGCAAGTTCTGCAAGAGCGTCAACTACAGGCGGCCACCCAACAGCAGGCGATGGAAACCGAAGCCAGTCGCTACCGTCTGAATGCCTCGGGCGCTGGAGTGCTGCGCGACGTGGATCCGGATCTTCGAACGGGAGACTGGCTGGCACGGAATGAATTGCTGGGAAGGGTCGTGGGCAGCGATCGGCTTGAGGTTCTTGCCTATGTGCCTGAGGAAGATGTTCAACGCATCAGCATCGGCGATAGCGCAATATTTATCGCTGACGCTGGCGTGGGGCCGGTACTGGATTTGACAGTGCGCAGCGTTGATCAGGATGCGAGTCGTACCCTCTCGGAGGCAGCGCTGTCTGCGGCAGCTGGAGGCATGATTCAGGTCCGAAGCATGCAAGGCACCCTATACCCGGAGCGTCCGGTCTACAGAGTGGTGCTGGATGTGGTGACACCGCTTGAAACAGACGCTGTTTTGCAACACCGTTGGCGTGGCAAAGTCAGCATTCGCGGCCAATGGGAAGCGGCTGCGGCGCAGTTTGTGAAAACTGCGACGAGTGTCTTTTGGAGGGAGGCAGGTTTTTAGCATCAATGAATGACTGCAATGGGCGGCGATTCAACCGGTCGATGCATCCGCCCCGCAGCAGTCTGTGGCCGTATTCCTTGGTTGCGTGGAGCTTCACGCAACGAAAGTCAGGTGACTTGCCGATCCTTCCTGACGCAGCAAAGAGCGGTGGGTGAGAACTAAGGACGGACGCTGTCAGCGTAAGCCTGCACGAGTGCCCAGCATGCGCACGTGCTCTATCCAGGCGGCGCGCTTGGCTGCACTGGACTTGACTACCGGGCCGAAACTGTGCACGCGCACGGGCCGGATCCCGCTGAACTCAAGGATGCTCTGCTTCATTTGCCGATGACCCGGTTGGCGCTGTACCCAGCGGTAGTACCAAGGAGGGAAGTCCATCGTCACAAGCAGCTCGGCAGTGCGGCCGGCGAGCAGGCGGTCCCACAATGCAGAGTTGGATCGGTATTTGAAGGCGAAACCTGGCAGGAAGATGCGATCCAGAAAGCCCTTGAGCAGCGCAGGCAGTCCGCCCCACCATATCGGATAGACCCACACCAGGTGTTGCGCCCAGGTAATGTCGACCTGAGCGTTCCGCAGGTCGGTTTCCAGCGGCTGGCTATGCTCGTATCCGTGGTGCAGGATGGGGTCGAATTGCATTTCACCCAGCTCCAGCAGCCGGACCTCGGCCCCGGCGTGGCGTGCGGCATCGGCATAGGTGCTCGCCAAGGCGGCGCATAGACTGTTGGAAGAGGGGTGGCCGAGGATGATGAGGATGCGACGGGACATGGTGATAGAGGGGCCTGAGTTCGTAAGCCGTCAGCATCACCTTGCCCTTGGGGACAGAGTCAAGCCCTACAACGTCAAATGGAGAGTGGCTCTGGTGAACGGCATGTCTTTGCACCGTCGCATGTGCTCAGTTCCATGGTCAATGCAGCCAGGGCGATGTCGGTAGCTTGGAGTCGCGCCAATTCGTCGGCAATGGCGCGTCGCCGGGTCTGGAGCAGCGCCTGGACGGCAGCAGCGCCGGAGGGGGTGTCGATGCTGCGTAGAGGCTGTAGCGCAGCCAGACGAAAACCGAGCGACAGCGCCTGGCGGATCCACTGCACGCGCTGCACATCTTCCGGGTCGTAGTTGCGGTAGTTGCCCCGGCGTGCCACGGTGCCGAGCAAACCGTGCGCCTCATACAGGCGTAGCGCTTTGGGCGTGCAGCCTGTGAGTGCGGCGAGTTCACCGATACGCATAGGTGACTCCCGCGCGCTTGGAAGCATGTATCTTTCTTGCTGAAAGTGCTGTTGGCTCAGGGTGCATGGATGCTTGGAGTCGTTTGAATATGTTGTGGGAGTTGTTGGCCCATGAATTCCGAGCGGTCGTGACAGGGCGGGCTCACGGTCATAGGCCTTGTCGGGAGCCATTGAGCGAATTTACGCCAATCCCATGGCGCGATTACAGCAAATTTCGGCGCGGCCCTGGCTTGTGTGCCTTGGCCTTCTGTCGGAAAAACTGATATGTCAGGTGTGCTTGCTCTGCGAGGTGATGATGTAGGCGCTGCCCAGGCGGAGTGGATTGGGTGTTTGCGCCGGCCTGCCTTGATGCAACGCATGCTCGACAATCGTCAGGGTTGTCGGCTTGTTCAGTGCTTGTCGGAAATCCTCTGCCAACGGCTTTTCTCTAGTGAGCAATGCCTTGCAGTCGCTCCTTTATCTGCTCATTTATCGGCTCATATTGACTGGGCTCGCTGCAGCGAGCATTGAGGGGCAACTATTGGATGCCTCTGGCTATCCAGAGGGTGAAGGTGGTTGCAAGCTTCCGTCGGCATACCTTAGCCCAGGGGAGACCTGGAGGGCGCGAGCAGCCTGGGGGCGCAGCTGGTAAAATCAGCTGATTAACCTGTTTTGGGCCGTGTCAATGCTTGTTGATGACTCGGTCTTTTAATCCGTTGGTCGCGAGATGGAATCTCGTGGAGCCAGCCAGAATACAGGCGCTACAGCTATAGAAGCGGTAGCGCCTTTTTCGTTTACCAGTTTTTCATCGTGCGTGTGGCTGGCTCGAACAACAGAGTCGAGTCTGCTGATCTGGCCGTTGAAATAAAATTTCTGCTTGGCGCGTAGACGCTGCGCTGCTGGAAAAATCAAATGAAATCAATCGACTCCGTTAGCTCCACGCAAACCGCAATCCCCAAAGTGGGCTTTGTTTCGTTGGGCTGACCGAAGGAGTCTCTATGTATCTTGTAGTGGTCTTCGGTTGGGCCTGATCTTCTCTCTTTCGCGATGAGAGGACCGGTTTATCAGCCAGCATCCGAGCAAAGACCATCAGCATCTCCTGCTTTGTCTCATCGAGTGTTTTGTGAATCTGCAAGAGCTCTGCTTGTGGGTCATCTTCGGGCTCAGCAGATGAAAGCGCAAATCCTGTCCCGTACATGATGAAGCTGGGTGAGGTGCTTAAGCCACGGGATAGCTTCATTAGAGCTTGCGCGCTGGGGTTACGTGCCCCGTTGATGATGTTTGCGATAGCTGCCTGTGTAATGCCAACCTGCTTTGCGGCCGCAGTCTGAGTGAGCTTTCGACGAATCAGCAGCCATTGAACACGTTGACCCAGAGTGAGTTCTTCAAACGGCGTTTGAGGGCGGCGGTACCGTAGTTTCTCCATAATCAGCACTGATGAATTCTATGAGGCAGGGTTGTCACAGTTTTGCTTCTGTCCCAGTCTATATATGGGAAAGGAGGAGACATGAAGCAACTAACAATACTATTGTTGACGCTCGCCATCTGCGTGCTAGTCATAAAAGTCTAAGAAAAAGCGCCTCATGAGGCGCTTTTTTGCTACCGATAAGAGATGTTTACCGTAAGTTGTTCGGGCATCTGACTGGCTTGTGCCTTGGGTTCCAAACTGCTGTGTGCGACAGCCCTTGGGCTGGCTGCATGTCGGGTGACATCTACGGGGAAAGTATTTGCTTGGCTTCTTGCATGCGCCCACGGAGTACTCGCTGAAGACGTGGCTTTTCAGTGTCAGACGCTGCTGCTAGTTCTTTCCGAACCTCGTGAATTTTCTTGTGCCGCTCATTGGGTAGGCGCAGTTCATTGCCAGAAATTACAGCTCCTGTAACAGGCTTGGCCGCCGTGGCTGCATAGGTTTTGGACTTTTTCTGCTTTGTCTTTAGACCATGCTGGTGAACAAGCTTTCTAACTTCACCCAACAAGCTCTTTGAGGCGGAATCACCAGAAATAGTGATGTCGTCAACGTAAGCGGTCATAGTGCATCCCTGAGCAACTGCCAATTTCGAGATGCTGTCGAACAACTGCCGTGCTGCAAAGAATGCAACGCGACCACTTACAGCGCTGCCAGTGGGCAAGTGCTTTTGACGATAGCAGCAAAGATCGGTTAGCCGCTGTGCGACATCCTCTGCGCATTCAAAATCTTCTACAAACATCTTGAACACCATTGACCATGTGGTGCTCGGATAGAACTTGTGAATATCTGTCTTTACTAACGGAATTTCTCCCACGTGTTGTCGAGCGTTGTCCGCGTAGGAGCGGCCACGCTGGGAGTAAAGGTAGTCTGGCAGTTCGATTCGTGCTAGAAAATTACCAATTCGTCGATGCACATCTGCGAGCTGGCCGAGTGGCTGTTGTATCTCCCTGCCTTTTTCATTCACCCAAACTCGATAGAGAGCAGGATGTAAAAGTGAGGGTGCCGTATCCCAATCGATCCCAGTAATGGACTTGAACTGTCCCTTGCCTCGGATGCGAAACAGGGGGGATTGATTGATCGGATACCGTTTACGCGGGGGCTTTGACATTGTTGCGCTCGTCAAGCCATTCCAACAGTCGAAGTATCTTATCGGCAGCTGCAACGCGCAATTTCGTGCCTGGCTTCCCGCCGCTCTCTATTTGCTCAGAAAAGAGCAAGATTGACGAAATAGGCATCTTGAAAATTTCAGCGTACTTGGCTAGTAGCTCCAGAGATGGCTCTTTTCCATCGCCTTTTTCCAGCTCACTTAAGTAGGAGTTGGAAATTCCAAGACGCTTTGCTAATTCGATTTGAGATAGTTGGTGATATGTTCTCAACAACCGCAATGCTCTGTGCAGCATGATCATTCCCTGTTGAAAAGGGGGGAGCCGAAGAGTTACAGCAACTTGCAAATGATCCGAATTAGGAGATCAACAATGCGCAGCACAAAAAATGCTGTCTTGATAGTCTCCGGGCGGATCCAGCGAGAACGCTGTTTCTTCAACTCACGCCGCTTGTGGGTATTCAGAATGTCCTTAGGCATGGACAGTTCTCCTTGGCTGCACCAACCAACAAATGCGATATGCATTTGCTGTGGCTGTCGTCCGCAACCGAGCAGAGCAAACGGCGGTATCCCCATAATCTCTCAACAGCCCATCCGGGAGTCGTCCCGGATGGGCTCGCACCGACGTACATCGTGGAGCTGCGTGGTGTGGCTCCATGGTGCGCGCGTGGCACGAATGCTCAGGGTCTTTCGACCCCACAGGATGTTGGTACATCCCAAATTTAACGACAGTTATCTCTGTTGACCCAGTGTCAGTATAAGCAATTCACTTTTCTTGTGCAAATTATTTTCGCTGACAGCGAAAATTTTTCTCTGCAACGAGATGGCGTCTAGTTGGGCGCATAGTTTGAACTGCAATGCTCGGCGCTCTGATTGCTGGCGTTTGCCTGGTGTAGACGGAATTCTGAGTGCTGGATCACTTGCAGGCGCTTGTGCTGGCAATGTTCGGTTGGCAGATGGCTGATCTGACCTTTAAGGGGGAAAATTAGTGTTGCCTTTGCGTTTATAGCGTTTGAAATAGAATGCTTGACTCCCGAATGAAGGCTGTGCGGCCTAAAAAATCAAATGAAATCAATGGATTACAAAGAAAAGGCTGGCTCTTTCATTCCCAAAATTGGGATGGTCTCTCTAGGTTGCCCCAAGGCCTTGACTGATAGCGAGCTGATTCTCACGCAGCTCAGCGCCGAGGGTTACCAGACTTCCAAGACCTTTGAAGGTGCGGATTTGGTCATCGTCAACACCTGCGGCTTCATCGACGATGCCGTCAAGGAAAGCCTGGACACCATTGGCGAAGCTCTGGCAGCCAACGGCAAGGTGATCGTGACCGGTTGCCTGGGTGCCAAGGCTGGCAAAGAGGGGGGCTCCACCATGGTGGCCGAGGTGCATCCCAGCGTGCTGGCAGTCACGGGACCCCATGCGACGCAGGAAGTGATGGATGCGGTGCACACTCATCTGCCCAAGCCGCACGACCCGTTCGTGGACCTGGTGCCTGGCAGCTTTGGCGACGCTGGCATCAAGCTCACGCCCAAGCACTATGCCTATCTGAAGATTTCCGAAGGCTGCAACCATCGCTGCACCTTTTGCATCATCCCCAGCATGCGCGGCGATTTGGTTTCGCGTCCGATCGGCGATGTGCTCAAGGAGGCCAAGGCGCTGTTCGAAGGGGGCGTGAAAGAGCTGTTGGTAATCAGCCAGGATACCTCGGCCTATGGTGTGGACGTGAAGTACCGTACCGGCTTCTGGGACGGCAAGCCCGTCAAGACCCGCATGCTGGAGCTGGCCGACGAGCTAGGCAAGCTGGCGCAGCAGCACGGTGCCTGGGTGCGTTTGCACTATGTCTACCCCTATCCAACCGTGGATGCGGTCCTGCCCCTGATGGCCGAGGGCAAGATCCTGCCTTACCTGGATGTGCCCTTGCAGCACAGCCACCCTGATGTACTCAAGCGCATGAAGCGACCCGCATCGGGCGAAAAGAACCTGGACCGTATCCGCGAGTGGCGCAAGATCTGCCCCGAGCTGGTGATTCGGTCCACCTTCATTGCCGGTTTCCCCGGCGAGACCGAGGAAGAGTTCGAGCATCTGCTTAACTTTATCCGCGAAGCCGAGATCGACCGTGCCGGCTGCTTTGCCTACAGCCCCGTTGAAGGCGCCACCGCTAACGAACTTCCCGGCATGCTGCCCGAAGAGGTGCGCGAAGCACGTCGTGCGCGCTTCATGGAGGTGGCCGAGGAGGTCTCCACCAAGCGTCTGCAGCGCCGGGTGGGCCAGGTCATGAAGGTATTGGTGGACAAGGCGGTCAGCCTGGGCAAAAAGGGAGGTGTGGGCCGAACCTATGCCGATGCTCCCGAGATCGACGGCGTGGTTCACATCCAGCCGCCTGAAAAGGCCAGCAAGACCTACAAGGTGGGCGAGCTGATCAGCGTGCGCATCGTGGGCACGCAGGGGCATGATCTGGTGGGCGTTCCGGTTTGAGTTTCCAGGGCGCCGCTGCACGGCGCCATGTCAGTCCGGTAAAAACAAAAAGGCCGCAATTGCCATTGCGGCCTTTTTTGCATCCGATTTCTTGGTTGCCACTTTTGTCTGCTGGTGGCCTGCAGGCGATCTCGACGCAATGGCGGGGTCAGGCTCGGCGTTGAGCGGTGCCGCCTACCCAAGCATGGGGCGTCAATGCGAAACACTTTTCCTGGGTAAAGTGCTACAGCATGGTGTTTCTCATGGTGAAAAATGGCCTTTCTCGGAAGACAGCCTCTTGTCTGTAAAGAGGTTTCCATCGAAAGGTGACGAGCCTGATCTCGGCACTGTATCCACAGTTAGGGCTGCTTGGTTCCCCACCTGACCCGGTTGGCTGCTTCCCCATGCGAGGAGGCCCGTCACGCTCGATTATAGATGCAAAACCGACACAGCTTCGAGAGCTGTGAAATGAGATTCCAGGAGCAGGCTTGTTGGCATGTCCCGGCCCCGTAGAATCAGAGGCTATGTCTTATTTAGTGCTTGCTCGCAAATACCGGCCCCGTACCTTCACTGAAATGGTGGGGCAGGAGCACGTGGTTCAGGCTCTGACCAATGCGTTGACCCAGCAGCGCCTGCATCACGCCTATCTGTTCACGGGCACACGTGGCGTGGGCAAGACCACGGTATCGCGCATTCTGGCCAAGTCTCTGAATTGCCAGGGCCTGGACGGTAACGGTGGGATCACCGCAACCCCCTGCGGAGTTTGCGCAGCATGCACTGAAATCGATAGCGGTCGTTTCCCCGACTACACCGAGCTGGATGCAGCATCCAACCGCGGTGTGGATGAGGTGCAGAGCCTGCTGGAGCAGGCGGTGTACAAACCGGTGCAGGGGCGCTTCAAGGTCTTCATGATCGACGAGGTGCACATGCTGACAAACACCGCGTTCAACGCCATGCTCAAGACGCTGGAAGAGCCTCCGGAGTATCTGAAGTTCGTGCTTGCCACGACCGATCCGCAGAAAGTGCCGGTTACTGTGCTCTCGCGCTGCCTGCAGTTCAATCTGCGCCCGATGGCGCCCGAGACGGTTCTGGAGCACCTGACCCATGTGCTGGACAAGGAAAGCGTGCCGGCAGAGCCGCAGGCGCTGCGCCTGCTGTCGCGTGCTGCGCGTGGCTCCATGCGTGATGCGCTGAGCCTGACCGACCAGGCGATTGCCTTTGGCAGCGGTCAGTTGCAGGAGGCGACGGTGCGCCAGATGCTGGGCAGCGTGGATCGCAGCCATGTGTTCCGCCTGATTGATGCCCTGGCCCAGGGTCAGGGGCGCACGGTGGTTGAAGTCTCCGAAGAGCTGCGCCACAACGGTCTGTCTGCAGCATCGACTCTGGAAGAAATGTGCGCCGTACTGCAGCGCATGGCCGTGTTGCAGGCCGTGCCCGATATGCCGCTGGATGCCAGCGACCCGGAGGCCGCGGAAGTAGACCGGCTGGCCAGTCTGATGCCACGCGACGAGACTCAACTGCTCTACAGCATCTGCCTGCACGGCCGTGCCGAACTGGGGCTGGCCCCGGATGAGTACGCTGCGCTGACCATGGCGCTGCTGCGGCTGCTGGCCTTCAAGCCGGAAAATGCCGAAGCCGGCACGGCTGAAAAAAAAACTCCAGCGCTGAGGCCTAGCCGCCCGGTTGCCCAGGCTCCGAATCCGATTCAGCAGCCTTCGGCTTCACCGTCAGCGGCGATGGAGGCACCACCGGCCAAGGTTCAGTCCGTGCAGCCTGTTGTGGAGCCTGCACTGGAGTGCGCACCGGCGCAGGAGCCTGCGTCAGTGGTCGGCATGGCCGAGCCAGAACATATTCAAGCTGTGGCCGATCGCTCGGATTCAGCTGCATATTCCATAGCAGAGCCGGTGGTGCAGGCCGTCCCGGAGTCGACCCGGTCGCCAGTTCCTGCGGTGACGCCTGAGCCTGCTGCGGTTCAGCAAACCATGCCCTCGGCGAATCATGAAGCTGTCGCAGAGGCAGGCCAAATGCCCGCCGACGATGAGTCTGAGAGCGCCGAGGCCGTCGATATGGCTGATGCTCCCGAAGAGCAGGATGCCAGCGAGGCGGCTTGGGCAGGCATGCCCGATGAGGGCTGGTCTGACGATGGGCGTTGGGGCGATGATGCCGACCTGGATGTCGGGCAGCCCCTGCATGCCATGCCGCCCATGGAGTCTGACGAGCCGGCGGCCCAGAGCGCAAGCGGCGGCTATGTCAGCACGGCCCAGGATGCAGCCCCTGTGGAGCGTACAGCCGAGGGCGATCTGTGGTTTGGCGTGGTGCAGCAGTTGCTGCAGAGTGAAGCCGTGGTGGCCGTTGCGCGACAGCTGGCGCTTCAGTCGCAGCTGCTGGGTCGTGAGGGCGATCTGTGGCGATTGCGCGTGGAGTCCAGCTCGCTCAATCAGGCAGGCACACGTGATCGTCTGCGTGCTGCGCTGGAAGCAGCCGGTCATGCGCGACAATTGCAGGTTGAGCAAGGGCCGGTGACGGACAGTCCTGCCCGCCGGCTGGCCCTGGAAAGGCAAGCCAGCCAGTTGCTGGCCGAGGAAATTGTCAAAAGCAATCCGCAGGTGCAAACCTTGATGCGAGACTTTGGCGCGAAAATCGTGCCCGGTAGTATCAAGCCCATATCTATTCAGCCTGAATAAGGCGTTTCAACAAAAGAAGGAATTCTCATGTTCAACAAAGGACAACTCGCCGGTTTGATGAAGCAAGCTCAGGCCATGCAGGACAACCTGAAGAAGGCTCAGGAAGAGCTGGGCAATATCGAAGTCGAAGGCGAATCCGGTGCCGGCCTGGTCAAGGTCGTGATGACCTGCAAGCATGACGTCAAGCGCATCACCATCGACCCCAGCCTGCTGGCCGAAGACAAGGACATGCTGGAAGACCTGGTGGCTGCTGCCTTCAACGCGGCTGTGCGCAAGGCCGAAGAGACCTCTAACGAGAAGATGGGCAAGATCACCGCCGGTATGCCCGGCCTGCCCGGTGGTATGAAGTTCCCGTTCTGACGGATTTTCCCCTGAGCGGCAGTGCCGCTTCCCCGGCCAAGGGATGGCTGCGATGCCGCGATGAGGCTTTTGCTTGCTGCCCCTGGACGGGGTGTGCAGGGGACGAATGGCGATCTGCGCAATGGCAGATCGCTTTTTTTCTGGTGACTGAAAGGACAAGCCCGTGTCTGATGTGCAATCTCTGGATGCCTTGATCGAGGCCTTGCGCCGGCTGCCGGGCGTGGGCATCAAGTCGGCGCAGCGCATGGCGTTTCATTTGCTGCAGCGTGATCAGGCCGGGGCGCTGCAGCTGGCGCGGGCGCTGGATTCTGCGGTGAACTCGGTGCATCACTGCGAGCGCTGCCACACGTTTACCGAAGGCGCTATCTGCAGCATCTGTGATGACGCCGGGCGCGATGGGGCGCGTCTGTGCGTGGTCGAGGCGCCGGCCGATCTGGCTGCCATGGAGCGCACGGGGGCCTACCAGGGCTACTACTATGTGCTGATGGGGCGGCTGTCGCCGCTCGATGGCGTGGGTCCCAAGGAAATCGGCATGAAGCAGTTGCTGGAGCGTGCCTGTGACGGCGTGGTGCAGGAGGTGATTCTGGCCACCAGCTTCACGGCCGAGGGTGAGGCCACGGCCCACGCAGTCAGCGAGGCGCTCAAGTCGCGCGGCATTCTGGTCACGCGGCTGGCACGTGGCGTGCCGATAGGCAGCGAACTCGAATATGTGGATCTGGGCACGATTGCCCACGCACTGGTGGACAGGCGCTGAAAATATGGCTTGAATTGGCTGTCGGCGCCTTTTTATAAAGCGCATGCTGCTATTGATTTCTTTGAATGAACAGAGAAAAAAGCCCGCTGGTTTTGAAAACAGCGGGCTTTTTTGCGGGCGGTGAAGCTTATTTACGCTTCTTGGCTGGTGTGCCGCCGCGTGCCTTGGGTTCGCTCTTGCCGCCGCGGGGCGCGGGGGCGCTGCTGGTCTTGGCGCTCTTGCTGGTGGCGGCTGCCACCTTGCTGCCGCCACGGGTGTTGCGGGCTGACTCGCGTGGGCTGTCGTTGGCCTCGGCGCGTGCGCTGCGGGCTGCGCGGCTGGGCAGGTAGGCAATCAGCGACTGGCCGGGGCGCAAGGATGCCGTGGACTTGAGGTCGTTCCAGTCCGCGAGGTTGGAGACGCTGATGCCATAGCGGCTGGCCACGCTGACCAGCGTATCGCGCTTGCGCGCCTTGACCGTGGTGCGCACGGTCACGACTTCAGGTGCGAAGGAGATCTGACCGTTGTCGGCCACATGGCCGGGCACATCAGTCTTGACATTGGCATCGCGCGGCACCATCAGAGCCGATCCTGCCTTGATCAACATGCGCGGCGGGATGTTGTTGATGGCGCGCAGATCGGCTTCGCCCAGGCCTGCACGCTGGGCGGCTTCGGCCACGGTGATGGTGGTTGGCACGGTCCACACTGTCCAGCTGGCGAACTGGCCTTCGCTATAGGCCTGCAAATTGCGGCGGAAAACCTTGGCGTTGTCCCAGGGCAGCAGCACCTGCGGCGTGGCGCGCGCAAAGATCACCGGCTTGTGAAAGCTGGGGTTGAGTGCCTTGAAGTCCTTGACGCTGACATCGGCCAGCTTGGCCACCAGCTCCACGTCAATGTCGTGCGGCAGATCCACGGCCTGGAAATAGGGGTGGTTTTCGATGATGGGAAGCTCGGTGTTGAACTTCTCGGGTTCGGCCACGATGTTCTTGACGGCTTGCAGCTTGGGCACGTAGTTGCGGGTTTCGGCCGGCATCTGCAGGTCGAGGTAGCCAGCGGGCTGGCCCAGCTTTTCGTTGCGCTTGATGGCGCGGCCGACGCTGCCCTCTCCCCAGTTATAGGCGGCCAGGGCCAGATGCCAGTCGCCGAACATGTTGTAGAGCTTTTGCAGATAGTCGAGCGCGGCACGGGTCGAGGCCAGCACATCGCGGCGATCATCGCGGAAGACATTCTGCTTGAGGTCGAAATAGGTGCCCGTGGCCGGCATGAACTGCCACATGCCGGCCGCCTTGGCGCTGGATACGGCCTGAGGGTTGAAGGCGCTCTCGATGAAGGGCAACAGCGCCAGCTCTGTCGGCATATTGCGGCGCTCCAGTTCCTCGACGATGTGGAACAGGTATTTGCTCGATCGCTCCGTCATGCGCTGGATGTAGTCGGGGCGCGTGGCATACCACTGCTCCTGGTTCTGGACCAGGTCCTGCTCAAGATTGGGCATGGCAAAGCCCTTGCGGATGCGAACCCAGAGATCGCCCGTGGCTTCCAGTTCAGCGACTTCGGAGCTGCCGACTTTGCCCTGGCCCAGGGGTTTGAGAGGGCCGTTCGGATACATGGGGTCGACGCTGCTGGTGGTAGCGCAGCCGGTCAATATCAGTGCGCTTGTCAGCAGCAGGGTGGATAGCAGCTTCATCAGAAAACGTTTTTCCATTGGCGCAGGGTAGCCAGCACGCTGGCGGGCTCCTCAGGCCTGGTTTGAGGATCATGGTGCACGGCGGCTGCGATCACATCGGCAGCGCGGCTTCGCATGAACGGGTTGATGGCCAGCTCGGTCTGCAATGTGGAGGGCAGCGTGGGCCGCCCGCTCTTGCGCAGTAGCTGGCAATGTTCCAGATACTGAGCCAGTTCCGGATTGTTTGGTTCCACGGCCTGCGCAAATCGCAGGTTGGAAATTGTGTACTCATGTGCGCAGCACACCAGCGTGTTGGCTGGCAGGGCGGCCAGTGCGTCCAGCGAAGCCTGCATCTGCGCTGCCGTGCCTTCGAAAAGGCGACCGCAGCCGCCCGAGAACAGCGTGTCGCCGCAGAACAGCAGGGGCTGGTCTTGCGCCTGGGTACTGAAGAAGGCGATATGACCGCTGGTGTGCCCAGGCACATCGATGACCCGCCAGGGGCCGCCGAGCAGCTCCACGCTGTCGCCGCCCTGCACGCGTGTGACGGGCTCGGGCAGGGACTCGTAGGCGGGGCCCCAGACAGGGGCGCCAGTGGCCTCACGAATGGCCTCGACGCCGGCCACATGGTCGGCATGATGGTGGGTGACTAAAATGCCCTGCAGTTTCAGACCCCGCTGTGCCAATGTGCTCAGCACAGGCTCGGCCTGACCCGGATCGACGACCACGGCATGTTCTGCATCGTGGAGCATCCAGATGTAGTTGTCGGAGAAAGCGGGAATGGGCAACAGGTTCATGAACTGCAAAATTATAGAGATGCATCACTGGACGGATTCAGCCCTCGGGCACTATCTCCTGGAATGGGAGCAGCAGCGCTTTGACGAGGCGGTGGCCGATATCTTTGGCTACCATGCCTTGCAGCTGGGCTTGCCGCAGTTGCAAGGCCTGCGCGGCAACCGCATGCCTCATCGCTGGCTGGCGCTGGAGGGCCTGGATCCCGTTTCGGATGCAAAAGCAGGCACTGTAGCGCAAGCGAAGGCGGCTGCAGTGTCGCAGCAGCAGCCGACCGTTGATGAAGTACAGAATTTTGCCCCGTTGATGCCGGCGCTCAGAACCGCCCCGGAAGCCCTGCCTTTTGCCGAGGCCAGCCTCGACCTGCTGCTGATGCCGCATACGCTGGAGGCCTCCAACGACCCGCATGCCGCGCTGCGCGAGGCTGCGCGTGTGCTGGTGCCCGAAGGTCGGTTGGTGATCAGCGGGCTGAACCCCTCCAGTCTGCTGGGCTTGCAGCGCCGTGTGGAGCGCAGTGCGGGTTATTTGCCGGACCTGAGCCTGGGCGTGGGCTACTGGCGCTTGCGCGATTGGCTGCGATTGCTGAGCTTCGAGATCGAAGCAGTGCAATTTGGCTGTTATCGTCCTGCTACTCAAAGTGAAAAGTGGCTGAGCCGCTGGCAGTTCATGGAAGGCTTGGGCCACCGCTGCTGGCCGGTGATGGGGGGCGTCTATTGCGTGGTGGCCGTCAAGCGCGTGCAGGGCATGCGGCTGATGAGCCCGAGCTGGCGCAAGAACAGCGTGCCAGCTGGCATGAAAGCGCCCGTGACCCAGAGACAGCCGCCGGACATGTCCTGGCGTAACAAGGAAGAAAATTGAATCAAGTTGTGATCTATACCGACGGTGCCTGCAAGGGCAATCCCGGCCCTGGCGGCTGGGGAGCATTGCTGCAGGCCGGATCGGCACAGAAGGAGCTCTTCGGTGGTGAACTGGGAACCACCAATAACCGCATGGAACTCAAGGCCGTGATCGAGGCGCTGTCTGCGCTCAAGCGTCCCTGCGATGTGGTGTTGTATCTGGACAGTCAGTACGTGCGCAAAGGCATTACCGAGTGGATCCAGGGTTGGAAGGCCAAAGGCTGGGTTACCGCTTCCAAAGAACCCGTCAAGAATGTCGAACTCTGGAAGCAGCTGGACGCGCTGGTGCAGGGCAGCGGCCACCGTATCGACTGGCGCTGGGTCAAGGGTCATGCCGGAGACCCCGGCAACGAGCGCGCCGATGCGCTTGCCAACAAGGGCGTGGAGCTGGCGCTCAAGAACGGCTGAGCCAGGAGCCGGACCCGTTGCGCTGGCTCAGCTCGTGATCTGGGCCAGCGCTTCTTGGATCTGCTGCTCGGATTCGGGGCGCACGATGCGCGCCACTTCCTTGCCGTCACGCAGAAAAATCAGCGTGGGCCAGAGCTTGACGCGATAGCTGCGTCCCAGCGGCCGGCCGGGACCGTCTTCCACCTTGATGTGCGCCACTTCCGGCTGGGCTTCCAGCGCAGCCTGCAACAGCGGCTGGGCGCGCTGGCAGTAGCCGCACCAGGGCGTGCCGAATTCCAGCAAATTCGCGCCCTTGAGCGCATCGATGGCCTGCCTTGTGGGTTCTGTGGCCCAGTGGGTGGCTTGGTATGGCATGAAATATTTTCCAGAATGGATCGAGGGTCTAAGCGCAGACGGCAAGTCTGTCTTCAGATCAGGCCTTGCAGCAGCAGGACGTTGACGGATTCTCCGGGCAGGACATCGCCGCGCGCATCGTCGAGCACGATGATGCAGTCGGCTGCGACCATGGAGCTGAGCACGCCCGAGCCTTGCGGGCCCGTGGTGCGCACGGCGGCCTGGCCCTTCTCATTGAGTTCGAGTACGCCGCGCAGATATTCGGTACGACCCGGGCGTTTGCGCAGGCGCTCGCTGCTGATCGCCTGCAGCAATGGCACGGGGGCGCCGCGTTCGCCTGCCAGCATGGCCAGGGCCGGGCGCACGAACATCAGAAAGCTCACCATGGCGGCCACCGGGTTGCCTGGCAGTCCCAGCAGCACCGCAGGGCGCTGAGTGGGTGGCGGATTGCTCAGATTTTGGGAGCTGTTTGCGCTTGTCTTGATGGGGATACCTGCCGATTTGGTCAAGGAGATCCCGCCAGCGGGAGCGAGCAGGCCCACCGCCAGTGGCCGACCGGGACGCATGGCTACTAGCCAGAACTGCACGGTGCCCAGGCGTTGCAACATCGCGCGGGTGTGGTCGGCCTCGCCGGCGCTGATGCCGCCACTGGTCAGCACCACATCGGCCAGGGTGGCTGCTTCGCGCAGGCGCTCTTCCAGCGCGGCCGGCTCATCGGGCACGGCTCCCAGATCCAGCACATGGGCACCCAGTCGGCGCAACAGCGCTTGCAGGCTGAAGCGGTTGCTGTCGTAGATGGCTCCTTCGCGCGGCTCGGCGCCTGGGCTCAGCAGCTCGTCGCCGGTGGAGAAGTAAGCCACGCTGAGCCTGCGCCGCACGTTGACCTGGCCCAGTCCCAGACTGGCCAGCAGGCCAAGAGCGGCTGGTGTGAGACGCTGGCCGGCCTGCAGCGCCACAGAGCCTTGCTCCAGGTCTTCGCCGCGCAGACGACGATTGGCGCCCGCACGCAGGGCATGGCCGTCAAACTGAATGCATTCCTGGTCAGCGCTGGCCTGCTCGTGGGCGACTACCGTGTCCGCACCCACAGGCATGACCGCACCCGTCATGATCTTCACGCATTGGCCCGCGCCAAGCCGGCCTTGCCAGGGCCCTCCTGCCAGCGCCGTTCCCACCACACGAAGCATCAGTGGCCGGTCAGGCTGCGCCTGCTCCAGCTCACTGCCGGCAAAGGCATAGCCGTCCATGGCGCTGTTGTCATGGGGGGGGACGTTGACTGGGCAGATCACATCGGCTGCCAGCACACGATCCAGAGCATCGGGCAGGGCGACGGCTTCCACCTCGGCGACCGCACCCAGCGGCTGCAGCAAGGCTTGCAGCTGTTGCAGCACCTGGTCAGTGGTCAGCGTCTGGGCGCTGGTGGAGGCGGCAGGTTGAAAAGTCGCAGTCATAACAGCAAAAAATAAAAAATACCTCATGACGGATGTGGCCATGGGGCTGCGTGGCACTTTACGCTTTTGGCTGGTGGTGCCGGTGACTCAGGATTGGCGTTCGGGGGCGATTTGCTCCAGATCAAGCAACTGGGCCAGCGTGTTGGCGTTGCTGAAGGCCTGCTCGTCCCCGGGGCGATCAAATAGGGCCTGGGCGCAGCGATGCTGGCCGGTCCAGGCGTCTATCTTGCGGCCGCCGCTGGTGATGAAGCGCTCAAGGCTGGAGGCGAGCCCTGCCCGCAGCAGGCAGAACACGGGCTGGGCGCGCAGTTGCGGCGATTGCCCCGGCTTGGAATGCTCGGTATCCCAGCCGTGAGCGATGACGATATCGGCATCGCCGCGCGAGGCCAGCATTTGCGCCGCCAGATCGAGGGGCAGCAGCGGTGTATCGCAGGGCACGCAAAGCAGCCATGGCGTGCGGCAATGCGCGAGGCCGGCCATGAATCCCGCCAACGGGCCGGGGTAGTCGGGAAGGCTGTCGGCGCAGACCTCGGCAGCCAGTGACTGGCCCAGCTCGGCATAGGCCGCTGCATTGCGATTGGCATTGATGAGCAGGGGGCCGACCTGGGGCGCAAGGCGCTGCAATGCATGCAGTGCCAGCGGCAAGCCTTGAAAACGCTGCAGGCCCTTGTCCACGCCGCCCATGCGCGCGCCGCGTCCCCCGGCCAGCACGCAGCCGGTGATCTGCTCAGGAGTGATGTGTGAGTCAGCCACCGATATAGCTCATCTCGATGCGTCGACCTTGCCGCACTGGCGCCACATCGGGGGGCATTTCGCTGCGCAGCTGCGAGTAGCGATCGTCGCGCTGCTGCCAGATGGGGGCGATGGCGCCGGCAATCTCGGCATCGCTGGCGCCGCTGCGCAGCAGGCTTCGCAAGTCCCAGCCCTGGCTGGCGAACAGGCACAGATAGAGCTGGCCCTCGGTGGACAGGCGTGCGCGGTTGCAGTCGCCGCAGAAAGCATGGGTCACACTGCTGATGACGCCCACCTCGCCCAGTTGCGGATCATATTGACCGCTGGCATCGGCATAGCCCCAGCGCACGGCGGTCTCGCCCGGGGCACTGGGCGCCAGCGGGATCAGCGGCAGCTCGGCGCGCAGACGCGCTATGACCTCGTCCGAGGGAAGCACCTCGTCCATGCGCCAGCCGTTGGTGGCGCCCACGTCCATGTATTCGATGAAGCGCAGCGTGATTCCCGTGCCGCGGAAGTAGCGGGCCATGGGCAGGATCTGGTCGTCATTGGTGCCGCGCTTGACCACCATGTTGACCTTGATGTGCGACAGGCCCACGGCCTGCGCAGCCTCGATGCCGGCCAGCACATCGGTCACGGGAAAGTCCACATCGTTCATGCGCCGGAACACGGCGTCGTCCAGTCCGTCGAGGCTGACGGTCACGCGATTCAGGCCGGCGTCCTTCAGAGCGCGGGCCTTGCGTGCCAGCAGCGAGGCGTTGGTGGTCAGTGTCAGGTCCAGCGGCTGGCCATCGGGCGTACGCAGCTCGGCCAGCTGGGCGATCAGGGCTTCGATGTTCTTGCGCAGCAGCGGCTCGCCGCCGGTCAGGCGCAGCTTGCGCACGCCATGGGCGACAAACAATCTGGCCAGGCGCGTAATTTCCTCGAAGCTCAACAGCGAGCTGTGGGGCAGATATTGGTAGTTCTTGTCAAAAACTTCCTTGGGCATGCAGTAGTTGCAGCGGAAGTTGCAGCGGTCGGTGACGCTGATGCGCAGGTCGCGCAAAGGCCGCCCCCATTGATCCTGCAGCAGCCCGGTAGGGGCCTGCAGGGGGCTGGGGACGATTGCGCTGCGGGTTGCCGTACGCTCATCGACCAAGGGGATCACACGTTCTGCCATGGGCTCGATTGTGCCGCAAGCGCGAAGTCCGGGCCGGCTGCGGGCTTGTTGTAGGCTATCAAAATTGATAGCTGGTAGCGCTTGTCGGTATTGTGGATCAGGCTTGTGTAGTGGTTTCCCTTGGTTGCTGCTGGGTCAGCGGCTGCCAGTTTTTGAACTCGGGGTAGAACTCGGCCACGCCGGGGCCGTTGAAGTCCCAGCCCAGGCATTGGCCCAGGTGTCGAGGCGGCAGGCCCGAGCCATTGGGGCCGAACTGGTTGAGCACGGTGTGAAAAGCGGGCGTTGCCATATTGAACAGCAGCTCGCGCAGATGCGTGCAGCCCACCACCCCGCCCAGATTGTCGGCAATGGCACGGCGCCAGCCGCGGGCTATGCAGCAGCCCACCATCTTCTGCATGGACTTTGTGGCCTGGGGGCAGTGGCCCAGAGGGTGGTCGTCCATGGCAGCCTCTATGCCGTGCACCACCATGTCGGCATCGATGGTCAGGCGGATCCACATATGGTGAATCGGCTTGCCTGCCGGCACTTTGCGGCGGCCGTGCAGCTCGATGTCATAGGTTTTCTGGTCGATCAGCTCGGCTTCCACATCCCACATGCCGTCATCACGGGCATAGCCCCGGTATTTGACGTCGCGCATATTGATGGGGACTGGCGTGCGGCTGGCGCTGGGAGGCAGGGGCATGGGGTATCCGTTGTTATGGCGGGCGACGACGACGGCATGTCGGAACCTGGCTGGGTCGCCCGCGCTGATTCTTGAACCGGGTCTGCTGCGTCAGACCCGATTTCATTATCAAAGAGATAGCAGGCTTGTCCAGTACCAAGCGGACAGCGGGGCGGCAGGGGCGAGCCCCTCGTCCCGGCGGCAAGCGCCTAGCTGCTCGTGGGTATCTGCCCGGTGAGCGCTGCAGCCTTGAGTGCGGCCAGGTCGAGAACTTCCAGTTTGCCGCGCCGCAGTTGCAACCAGCCGGCCTGCTGCAGCTCCTGCAGGATCTGGTTGGTGGTCTGGCGTGACAGGCCCAGCATGCGTGCGATCTGCTCCTGCGAGACTGCCAGTTCGCGGTGAGTGCGCATGCGATCGGCCCATTGCTCGTGGCCCATGGCCATCTGCACCAGGCGGCACATCACGCGCTGCGGTGCAGGCAGCACGGTCTGCTCCTCCAGCGCAATCAGGCTGGAGCGCAGCTTGTGCGTCAGCAGCAAGGCCATGTGGCGCCAGCAATGCGGGTTGGCATCCAGCCACTCGCGCAGCGGCGGTATCGGGATATGCAGCAGGGCGCAGGCGGTGTTGGCGCAGGCATCGTGGGTACGGGGCTCGCCATCGAAGAGGGCGATCTCGCCCAGCCAGCTCGGCGGCTCGATCAGGGTCAGCAAGGCTGTGCGGGTGTTTTCCTGAAGTGCTGCCGTGCCGGAGATGCTGAGTGAGCCCCTGGCCACCGCATACAGGCCGCAGGGGGCATCGCCGCGGCGAAAAAGCCATTCGCCAGCGGTCAGCAGCCTTGGCTGGGCCAGTTGCTGCATCTGGGCGGTCAACTCCGGCGGCAGGGAGCGGAACCAGCGTCCGGCCTGCACAATGGCCCAGAGGTCATTGGAGTTGACATGCTCGAAGCTGCCGCGCTGGCGTGCAGTGGGCACTGAGGCCAATGCAGGCCTGGGTGAGGGGTTTAGCGCTTGTGTCGGTGGCATGACAGACGGCAAGGTTGATGCTGCGTCACCATGCTCTGACAAGCGACCAGGAGATACAGCGATGAAAACCCTAATCGATCAACTGTCCAACTACGCCGACTACCACCGCGACCCGCGCAATATCGTCACGCACTACATAGGCGTACCCATGATCATGCAGGCAGTGGTGATTTTGCTGGCCAGGCTGCAATGGGGAACGCTTGGCGGTGTACCGATCTCGCTGGCCCTGCTGGCAGCGGTTGCTGCCGCGGTGTATTACTGGCGACTGGACGGGCGCTATGGCTTGTTCATGAGCGTGCTGCTGGCCGCCATGCTGGCGCTGGCCACTCCCATCGCCGCGCAGCCCATGGGCAACTGGCTGGCCTGGGGGCTGGGTTTGTTTGCGCTGGGCTGGGTGATCCAGTTCATCGGTCACTACTGGGAAGGACGCAAGCCCGCCTTTTTTGACGATGTGATGGGCCTGCTGATAGGCCCGCTGTTTGTGGCGGCCGAGCTGGGCTTTGCGCTCGGGCTGCGCAAGGAAGTGCAGGCGGCGATGGAGCAGCGCAGCGGCCCCGTGCGTCGCCGGCACCCGGTGAACGCCTGATATGCTCTGGTTCTGAGAGCTAAGTCCGCTGTATGTATATTGGTTTGAGTGAGTTTTTATGGGTATTGTGGCTAGCGGCGCCTGGCGGTAATACACAACTACGCGTGCATCTTTCAAACATGTAATGCCTGCGTTAGGGTCATGCGCCTAAAATCGCGGGTTGACCCTCGGGGGCTGATGCCTTGTTGGCTCTTGCGGGGCTTTTTGTATTACTTCACCCAACCATCATGTCTCTGAACAATGTGACCCCCGGCTCCAAGACGCCTGAAGTCTTCAACGTCGTCATCGAAATCTCGGCCAACTCGGCTCCCGTGAAGTACGAAGTGGACAAGGAGTCCGGCTGCCTGTTCGTGGATCGTTTCCTGGGCACTGCCATGCACTACCCCGTGAACTACGGCTACGTGCCCAAGACCCTGTCTGGCGACGGTGACCCCGTGGACGTGCTGGTGATGACTCCCTTCCCCCTGCCCAGCGGCGTGGTGGTGCCCTGCCGTGCCATCGGCATTCTGGAGATGGAAGACGAGTCCGGCGTCGACGGCAAGGTGCTGGCAGTGCCCACACAGAAGCTGCTGCCTTCCTACGACAAGATCAACCACCTCAGCGACATCCATGAGCTGACCCTGCAGCAGATCGCCCACTTCTTCGAGCACTACAAGGATCTGGAAAAGGGCAAGTGGGTCAAGGTTCTGGGTTGGAAGGGTGTGGACGCAGCACACAAGGAAATCGTGGACGGTATCGCCAACTACAAGGGCTGATCCAAACTAGTAAAGGGTCTCTAACCTTTACTTGCAGAGAAGCCCAGCAATCTGCATATATACAATTTGAAACGCACCCGGCGGACCTCGCTTGGTGCGTTTTTTTATGGCCTGCATCGATAAATACGAGGGGGAGCGCATGAGTTGGAAGATTTCGGACTGGCGCGTGGGGACCAAGTTGGGCATCAGCTTTACGGCGCTGGTGTTGTTGTCTGCATTGCTCGGGCTGGTGGCCTGGTTGCAGCTGTCCAGCATTCATGCAGCGGGCCGCGAGGTATCCGAGGTGGCGCTGCCCAGCGTCTACAACGCAGCCTCCATGCGTTCCGAGTACAACCGGCTGCGCCGCCATGAGGCAGGTATCGCCACCGCTCGCACCCTGGTCGAGATTGAAGGCTATGAGCAGCAGATCCAGCAGCGCCTGAAAACCATTGCCGAGCAGGAGAAAGTGGTCAACGACCTGATTGCGAGTCAGCCGCTGCGCGAGGCCTACGAGGGCTATCAGGCCAACAAGGCGAATTTCCTGAAGTTGCACGAGCAGTTGCTGGCACGGGCACGTGATGGCGACTACAACACCGTGGACAGCCAGGCAGGCATGGCCGACGAGCTGGGACTGTTCTTTGCCGGGCTGTCCGAACAGGCCTTCAGCCAGCTGGCGGAAAGCACGGGCAAGCTGATGACGCAGCAGCTCGAGAACGCGGCCAAGGCCCAGCAGGCCGAAAAGTCCAGTTTCGAGCTGGCCCGCTACTGGCTGCTAGGCACGCTGGCGCTGGTGGTGCTGTTTGCCGCCGTGGTCGGCATTGCGATGACACGTGCCATCACGGCCCCCGTGGCCACGGCCGTGGAGCTGGCGCAGGCCGTGGCTGCCGGCAGACTGGGCATGGTAGTGAAGAACCAGCGCCGCGATGAAATGGGCTTGCTGCTCAATGCGCTGGAAGACATGCGTCGGCAGCTGTCCGCCGTGGTCCAGGATGTGCGCGGCAATGCCCATGGCGTGGCCCTGGCGTCCAACGAAATCGCTCAGGGCAATGCGGATCTCTCGGCGCGCACCGAAAGCCAGGCCAGCGCCCTGGAGGAAACGGCGGCATCCATGGAGCAGCTGGGCTCGACCGTGCGTCAGAACGCCGACAACGCCCAGACCGCCAATCAAATGGCAAAGAATGCCTCCGATGTCGCGGGTCGCGGCGGGGATGTGGTTGCCCAGGTGGTGGACACCATGAAGGGCATCAACGACAGCAGCCGCCAGATCGCCGACATCATCGGCGTGATCGACTCGATTGCCTTCCAGACCAATATCCTGGCCCTGAATGCGGCCGTGGAAGCCGCGCGTGCCGGCGAGCAAGGCCGTGGCTTTGCCGTGGTGGCGGGAGAGGTGCGCACGCTGGCCCAGCGCAGCGCCGAGGCGGCCAAGGAAATCAAGCAGCTCATCCATGCCAGCGTGGAGCGCGTGGAGCAAGGCTCGCAGCTGGTGGACAAGGCCGGGGACACCATGGCTGAAATCGTGACGGCCATAGGCCGTGTGACGGACATCATGGGCGAGATCAGCGCGGCCAGCCGTGAGCAGAGCCAGGGCGTGGCCCAGGTGGGCGAAGCCGTCACCCAGATGGATCAGACCACACAGCAGAATGCGGCCCTGGTGGAGCAGAGCGCGGCAGCTGCCGACTCTTTGCAGCGCCAGGCCAAGGCTCTGGTCGATTCGGTGGCGATTTTTCAGTTGGGGAATCAGGCCCAGAGCTTTGCCACTTCGGCGCTGAAAAATCGGGTCGAGCCGGTTGCAAAGGCCGGCATGAGCGCTGGCCCGAGGGCTGCTGCGTTAGCCGATCAAGGCCCGGGCAAGGCTGTGCTGGCGTCAGTCAAAACGGCTCAGCCCGCTTTGACCAATGACCAGGATTGGGAGCAGTTCTGAGGTATTGCCAGTTTCAACGACTTCTGTCTCAGAACCCCGATAGCGAACGCTGTCGGGGTTTTTTTACAAGCTTTCTTCAAACTGTCTTGATATTGATCAAGAAGAGGGGTGGCTTGATGCTTTTTCAAGGTTATGTAGGTTGCGATGGCATCGAGAATCTCTGTTGTCACTTGTTAGTAACTTTAAGTAACTTTGGTGCGGCGTAAGTGACTGCCTACATGACTGTAGGCTCTTGAAGATAGGCAAGGACTATGAAACTGGAAACAATTGAAAACATATAAGCCGGTATCAAGGATCATTCCATCTCTGGCATGCCATTCAGAGAGATATTCCCGATCGAGCAGAAAAAATTGAATCCTTGCGCTTCGTGGGCATGGATTCAAAAGAAGTATTTATAAAAACTAATTGGTAATAGAGGGAGGTGCAATCAATGAAAAGCATCAAAATCTCCACGCGGATTCTCGGCACGTTCGGGGTTCTGGTCTTGCTGCTGGTCGTGGTGGTTGCCATGGCACTGCTGCAGCTGCGCTCCATGCGCTCCAGCGCTGAAACCATCACCGGCAATGCGTTGCCCAGCGTGGAAGTGATCAATACCCTCAATACCGACCTGGCGCGCACCCGCTTGCTCGAGTTGCGGCATGTCAACAATGACGAGCCTGGCTATATGGCTCGGGTGGAAGCTCAATTCGAGCAATTGCAGAAACACCTGGCGGAGGCAAAAAAGCTCTATGAGCCCTTGATTGTCACTGCCGAGGAGCGCGAGCTCTACACGCAGTTCCTGCGCGAACGGGAGCGTTACGTCGAGTTGAACAAGCAACTGTTCGAAATTTCGCGTCGAGGCGATAAAGAGCAGGCCAAGCAATTGTTGGGAGGGGAATCTCTCAAGCTCTATGACCAGTCTTCGGCGACTCTGCAAAAGCTGATCAAGTTCAACGGCGATGTGGCAAGGGGCGAGACGCTGGCTTCGGAGAAGGTTTACGACCGGGCTGTGAGCATGCTTGCCTTGGCTGCCCTGGTTGCGGTGCTGGTGGCTGCAGGGGCAGGCATCTGGCTGGTGCGTTCCATCCGTGCGCCGCTGGAGCAGGCGATGCAGGCCGCGGACCGCGTGGCCAATGGGGATCTGAGCGGCGTCATCCGCGTGGAGCGACAGGACGAAACAGGCCGCTTGCTCGGCGCCCTGGAGCGTATGCAAAACAGTCTGGTGCAGACCGTGCGCACGGTGCGCCAGAACGCGGAAGGCGTGGCCTCGGCCAGTTCGCAGATTGCCTCGGGCAACGCCGATCTCTCCGGTCGCACCGAGGAGCAGGCCAGTGCGCTGGAGGAAACCGCCGCCTCCATGGAGCAGCTGGGCTCTACCGTGCGCCAGAACGCCGATAACGCCCGTGCTGCCAATCAAATGGCGATGAATGCTTCCCAGGTGGCAGCGCAGGGCGGTGCCGTGGTGGCTGAAGTGGTGGAAACCATGAAGGGCATCAACAACAGCAGCCAGCAGATTGCCGACATCATCACGGTCATCGACTCCATCGCCTTCCAGACCAATATCCTGGCGCTGAATGCGGCTGTGGAAGCAGCGCGCGCCGGTGAGCAGGGCCGTGGTTTTGCCGTGGTGGCGGGCGAGGTGCGTACCCTGGCCCAGCGCAGTGCCGAGGCCGCCAAGGAAATCAAGGCCTTGATCAGCACCAGCGTGCAGCGGGTGGAGCAGGGCACGCAGCTGGTGGACAAGGCCGGTGCCACCATGGCCGACATCGTGTCGGCGATCAGCAGGGTGACGGATCTGATGGCCGAGATCAGTGCCGCCAGCCAGGAGCAGAGCCAGGGTGTGGCCCAGGTTGGCGAGGCGGTGACGCAGATGGATCAGACGACGCAGCAAAACGCGGCGCTGGTGGAGGAAAGTGCTGCCGCCGCCGGCGCGCTGCGCAAGCAGGCGCAGGATCTGGTTCAGGCCGTGGCGGTCTTCCAGCTGCCTGCCAGTGCGCTTTATGACCAGGCACCCAAGGCTGCAGCCCGCGCAACGGCACCGGCCGTGGTCGCCGCTGCCGCCCCGGCGCGTCAGGCACCTGTGCGTCGTGTGGCCACCCGTCCTGCCCCCATGCCGGCAGCCCCGCGCTCTTTGATGGGGGGCGCTGTTGCGGGTGAATCTGCACCTGCCCGCAATGCGCCCAAGTCCTCGCTGAACGAGGATGACTGGGAAACCTTCTGAATGTCCCCCGGAGTCTGAGCTTCAAGGCCGCTGCAAAGTGGCCTTTTTTGTCTCTGCCTTCAGGTCTTGCGCAGCGGGCTATGGGATTGCAGCTCCTGCACATACTGGGCCATGCCTTCGCCTTCGCGCTGCAAAAAGCGCTCGATGGCATCGGCAAAAGCCGGGTGGGCCACCCAGTGGGCACTCGGCGTTTCCACGGGCAGCAGCGCGCGGGCCATCTTGTGCTCGCCCTGGGCGCCGCCCTCGAAGCGGGCAAAGCCGTTGGCGATGCACCATTCGATGGGCTGGTAGTAACAGGCTTCGAAATGCAAGCTGTCGATCCGCTCCAGAGCGCCCCAGTAGCGGCCATAGGCGACATTGTTATTGATAGCTGCTTGCGCTTGTCCACCATCAAAAACCAATGGTTTTAATGCTGAATTCATTGGTTGATGGGCGGTAATAGCTATCAAACTTGATGCTACAGGTTGTCCGTTGCGCTCGGCAATGAACATCACCCAGTTCTCGGGCATGGCAGAGGCTATGGCGGCAAAGAACTCCGGTGTCAGATATGGCGGGTTGCCATGCTCCAGGTAGGTGCGCTCGTAGCAACGGTAGAAGAAGGACCAGTCCTGCGCACCAATGTCGCGGCCCTGCAGGGCCTTGAAGCTCACGCCGGCCTCGACAACCTTGCGCCGCTCCTGGCGGATCTTCTTGCGCTTTTCCTGGTTCAGCGAGCCCAGAAAATCGTCGAAGTCCTTCCAGCAGGGAGGTGTCGTTGCGGTGCCGGCGCAGGCCTGCATGCTGGCGGGTTCTGCCTTGGCGGGCACGGTGGTGCGCGCAGTGGGGAGCGCGGGCGGCGTGTTCGTCCAGTGAAACTGCACCGTGCTGCGCTGCATCCAGCCGGCCGCAGCGCAGGCGGCAAGGTCATCGGCATCGCCAAACAGCAGGTGCAGCGATGACAGCTGCTGCTCGGCTGCCCAGGCCTGGACGGCATGCACCAGCGCCACGCGCAGCGCCTGGCTGCGTGCCAGCAGACGCGAGCCGGGAACGGGCGTGAAGGGGACGGCCAGCAAGCCCTTGGGGTAGTAAGGCAGGCCATGCTGCTGATAGGCGCGCGCCCAGGCCCAGTCGAAGACATATTCGCCGTAAGAGTGGGTCTTGATGTAGAGGGGGCAGGCAGCCAGCAGCTCATCGCCATCCCAGACGGTGATGACCCGGGCGATCCAGCCGGTGTCGGGCGTGGCGCTGCCGCTTTGCTCCATGGCCGCCAGGTATTCGTGGCGCATGAAGGGCGTGGGCGTGGATTGAGAGGCCAGCAGCACATTCCAGGTTTGTGCGTCCAGCTGCTGCACGCTGGCAAGCACGCGAGTGATAATCTTGTTTTCGGCCATGCCCTGATTGTCGCGGGGGCTGGTGGCCTCACCGCCTAGCTTGCTTTTCATGACGCTTTCCATTTGCTGTGCCCAACGCAATTTTGTTGTGGGAGACCTCTCTGGCAATGTCCAGAAAATCATCGCCGCTGCTGCTGAAGCTTATGCCAACGGTGCCCGCCTGCTGCTCACGCCCGAGCTTGCCCTGTGCGGCTACGCGGCTGAGGATCTGTATCTGCGTCCGGCATTCTTGGAGGCCTGCGACGCGGCCCTGCAGCAGTTGCAGCAAGCCAGTGTCCAATGGCCGGGACTGGCGCTGGTCATCGGTCACCCGCAGCGCGATGCGCAAGGTGAGAAACTGTTCAACGCTGCCAGCGTGCTGCGCGATGGTCAGCAGATTGCGCGCTATTTCAAGCAACTGCTGCCCAATTTTGGCGTGTTCGACGAGCAGCGCTACTTTGCGGCCGGCGAAGAGAGCTGTGTCTTTGAGCTCGACGGCATCCAGATCGGGGTGCTGATTTGCGAAGACGCCTGGCATGCCGGCCCGGCTCGTACCGCCGTGGCCGCAGGCGCCCAGTTGCTGGTCGTCATCAATGCCTCGCCATTTCATAGTGGCAAACCCCTGGAGCGCGAGGCGGTGATAGCGCAGCGCGCCGTGGAAAACGCGGTCCCACTGGTCTATGCCCATCTGGTGGGCGGCCAGGACGAAGTCGTGTTCGACGGCTGCTCGTTTGCGGTGGCTGCCAGCGGTCAGGTGGCGGCTCGCGCGGCAGCTTTCGAGGAAGAGCTGCCCATGGTGGCCGCGCAACTGGTGGATGGATGCGTGACGCTGATGGGCCAAGTCAAGCCCCAGCTGAGCCACCACCATGCGCTTTGGTCTGCGCTGGTGCTGTCCGTGCGCGACTATGTCGGCAAGAACCGTTTTCCGGGGGCACTCATCGGCCTGTCGGGCGGCATGGACTCGGCCCTGGTACTGGCTATCGCCGTGGACGCGCTGGGGGCGGACAAGGTGCGCACGGTCATGATGCCTTCGCCCTATACGGCCGATATCAGCTGGCTTGATGCGCGCGAGATGTCCGAGCGCGTGGGCGTGCAGCACGAAGAGATCGATATCGCGCCGCAGTTCGAAGCCTTCAAGGCTGCGCTGGCAGGCACTTTTGCCGGGCGCGCCGAAGACACGACCGAGGAAAACCTGCAAGCCCGTATTCGCGGTACCTTGCTGATGGCCATGAGCAACAAGTTTGGCTCCATCGTGCTGACCACAGGCAACAAGAGCGAGATGTCCACCGGCTATTGCACGCTGTACGGCGACATGGCCGGAGGCTTTGCCGTCATCAAGGATGTGTTCAAGACAGAGGTTTTTGCGCTGGCACGCTGGCGCAATGCCAACGACCCCTTCGGCACGGGGCTCGATCCCATTCCCGAGCGCATCATCACGCGTCCGCCCAGCGCCGAGTTGCGCCCCGATCAGAAGGATCAGGACAGTCTGCCGGACTACGAGGTGCTGGATGCCATCGTGTCCCGTTACATGGAAAACAACGAGAGCATAAGCTCCATCGTCGCCGAGGGTTTTGCGCCGGCGGATGTGGAGCGAGTCACGCGTCTGATACAAATCAACGAGTACAAGCGTCGCCAGGCGCCGGTCGGTCCACGCCTGACGATGCGCAGCTTTGGCAAGGACTGGCGCTACCCCATCACCAACAAATTTCGCGCCTGAGGCTCTGCCTCCGGTGTTTTGCCGATTTCAATCAATTGAGGAACCAGCCCCATGAAAATGATTACCGCCGTCATCAAGCCCTTCAAGCTCGAGGAAGTGCGCGAGGCCCTGGCCGAGTGTGGGGTGAATGGTCTGACCGTGACCGAAGTCAAGGGTTTTGGTCGCCAGAAGGGCCATACCGAGCTCTATCGTGGCGCTGAGTATGTGGTCGATTTCCTGCCCAAGGTGAAGATCGAAGTCGTGGTGCGAGATGAGGACGTGGACCGCTGCGTGGATGCAGTCGTCAATGTCGCGCGCACCGGCAAGATTGGTGACGGCAAGATCTTCATCACCCCCGTGGAGCGGGTGGTGCGCATCCGCACGGGCGAGCTGGACGACACTGCTGTCTGAGCCGCCATGTCGCGCCCCTGTCATGCGCCCCAGTCAAAAAGCCAGACCTTGAGTCTGGCTTTTTTCATGGCCCGGAGCCGGGCGTGCGCATTGCCTGCAGGCCGGCGGATGCCGCCCTGCAGGGTTTTCAGGGCTCAGATCACCGAGCGCAGAGGCGGGGTATCCAGTTGGCTGCCGGCATTCTGGACGAGATTTTGCAGCAGGGCCGAGGTGTCGCTGCTGCTTTCGATCAGGCCCATCTGCCACTCGCCCATGAAGCCGTTGCCCACACAGGACTGAAGAAACTGCAGCATGGCGTCGTAATAGCCATCCACATTGAGAATGCCGACGGGCTTGTCGTGGTAGCCCAGCTGGCGCCAGGTCCAGACTTCGAACAGCTCTTCAAACGTGCCGATGCCGCCGGGCAGGGCCACGAAGGCATCGCTGCGCTCGGCCATCATGGCCTTGCGTTCGTGCATGTTCTTGACGATGTGCAGTTCGTCGCAGGCCTGGTTGGCCAGTTCCTTGTCGACCAGTGCCTGAGGGATGATGCCGACGACGCGGCCGCCAGCTTGTTGCGTGGCTTCGGCCACCACGCCCATCAGGCCGCTGCGTCCACCGCCATAGACCAGCTGGCCGCCGCGCGAGCCTATCCATTGGCCCACGGCCTTGGCGACTTCGGTGAATTGAGGGTTGGTGCCGGGGCGTGAGCCGCAGTACACGCAAATGGAAAAAGCGGGTTGAGTCATACGATGAAACGGTGATAAAGAGCGGCAGCCCAGACGGCTGCGCACAGGCACAGGGCCAGAAATACGGCGGCGCTGCCCATGTCCTTGGCTTTCTTGGATAGCTCGTGCCATTCGGGGCCGATACGGTCTATGGCTGCCTCTATGCCGGTATTGAGCAATTCCACAATGAGCACCAGGATGACGCTGCCGGCCAGCAGCGCTGTCTGCTCCCAGCTCTGGCCCAGCCAGAGCGCCAGAGGAATCATGACAGCAGCACAGATGGCTTCTTGCTGAAATGCCTTTTCATGCCAGCCGGCCTTGAGGCCAGCCAGCGAGTAGCCGCCGGCATGCAGCACCCGGGACAGTCCGGTACGGCTTTTTTGCGGGTTGACGGGGTCGGGTGAGGAGGTGCTCATGGAGAGGTCGGGTCAGCGGATGCGTTTGGGAGTGGGGGGCTGATGCACCAGTTGGGTGCCGGCCCAGGCATCGTGCCAGAACTGCTTTCGGGGGTGAAAGCGGCTCAGCAAGGCCCAGATCAGAATCCAGCCCATGAGCAGCACCAGCACTTCCAGTGGCGGCAGGCCCAGCGGGTAGAGCAGGGCCAGCGGCGGCAGCCACCACATCCAGCTGGCTGCGTAGCGCAGCAGGGCGCGGGTTTGCGTCAGGGGGCGGCCTTGGGTATCGACCACGCGGATATGCCAGGTCTTCATGGCCAGCGTCTGCCCCTTGCTCCAGAACCAGACAAAGTAAATCCCCAGCACCACCAGCATGAAGGCCTGCAGCAGATGACGGTTGTCGAGTGCATTGCGCGTCTGCGACAGCGTGCCGAACAGATAGCCGGCGATGAACACCACGCCAAACAAAAGCATGCCTTCATAAAGCCAGCAGGCCATGCGGCGGCGCAGGCTTGGAGCTATGAAATCAGGAGTGGATAAAGGTGCTGCACTGCCTTCGCGGATCGGGGTGTCTTGCTGCATGAGGGCATTGTAGGGCTCAGGTCAGCGGGCTTGGCGCTCGGTTGCCGCGCCGATACTGTCATTGGTGGGCGTCTTGACTTGGCGCATCCAGCGGAGGCAGGGTGATCGGTGTGGCGCGAGGAATGTCTACGGGAGCCGTCTCCACAATCACCGAGGGCGTACGGATGGGGTGCGTCTCCACCATGGCTGGTGTTGCGGGCACGGGCGGTGGTGGGTGATGAATGGTTGCGGGCGGAATCTTGGGCAGATTGGGCACCGTATTGGGTGAGGCCGTGGCAGCAGGAATGCGCGCCAGCTTCTTGGAAGGCACGGGCTTGATGGCGGGTGCGGCGCTTACCACCTTGGGGGTGGCGCGGGCGGCCAACAGTCGCTTTTCCTCATCGCTCAGAGCCTGGTAGGCCTCCCACTGGGCCTGTTTGTCGGTCGCGAGCTTGTTGGTAATGGCGAAGTTCAGCCGGGCCTGGTTGCGCTGGGCGGCACTCAGGCCGGACCAGGCTTCCATGCGGTCATGAAGCTTTTGCTGTTCGCGCTCGCTGAGTTTGTCAAAGCCATCCGCCAGGGCAATCCAGCGGCGCTTCTGTACCGAGCCGATCATGGCCCAGCGCTCTTGCAGCGGCTGCAGAATCTCGCGCTGGTGGCTGCTGAGCTCGCCCCAGCGTGGGCCCGAAGCCTGTGCCGTGGCTCTTTGGCGCGTGGACGGGTCTGCATGCATGGATCTGGATGCAGCGACCGTGGCGGGGGGCACGGAGCTCGGTGCCAGCCTGACTTGCTGTACAACATTCCATCCTGTCCAGCCCAAGGCCACCAACAACAGCGCCGCCATGATGGCGGCGGTGTTGTCGGGTTTCAGGAGGGAGCGCTTCTCAGTGGGCATCAAGACAGAGGTGGCAGGCTGTTTAGTGTTCTGATGGAGTGGCTGCCGAGGTCTTGAGGTACTGGATGAAACCAGGGTCAGAGTAGGCAGCAGGGGGCAGATCATCGGTCAGCAAGGCGGTATCGACCTCGGTGACTTCGCTCAGCATACTTTGTTCGGTGTCGGAGTTGTAGATTACCAGGCCCGCAATGAGTGCAAAAACGGGGATGGCCGAGACCAGGGTGCGCCACCAGCCGTTACCCTCGTCGGGGTTGCCCAGTGTCAGGGTGCTGCCCTGGGCAGAGGTTGCGGTGCTGGCCTGAACGCGCAGCACAGACGCTTCGCGGCGGCGTATGGACACGGCTTGCTCGCGGGAGGCGCGCAGGCGTTCGGTGACTTCATACGGGAGCAAGGCTTCACCCTCACTCAGTCGGGCAGTGATTTGACGGGCAATACGGTCGACGGCCTGTTCTTGCCGGAGGGTGGGCACGGATTTCATAACTCGATTCCTTTGGCCTTGAGTGCCTTGCTCAATGTTTGGATGGCGCGGAAGCAATGGGTTTTGACGCTACCTTCTGAGCAACCCATGGCGGCAGCGGTCTCCGCGACATCCATCTCTTCCCAGTAACGCATGAGAAAGGCCTCGCGTTGACGTGCAGGCAGCTCCTGTATCTCTTTTTCTATGCTTTGCAGTGTCTGCTTGCGTTCGGTCAGGCTCTCGGCGTTGCTGGAGGCTGCTTCGTTGCTATTGGTGGCATAGGTTTCCAGCCAGTCGAAGTCGCTGTCCCCGTCTACGGAAGACTCCAGGTCGCTGAAGTGGGTGAAAACGGCTTTCTGGGTCTTTTGGCGGCGAAACCAGTCCAGGGTGCTGTTCGACAGAATGCGCTGGAACAGCATCGGCAGCTCGTTGACGGGCTTGTCCCCATAGTGCTGGGCCAGCTTGAGCATGCTGTCCTGCACGATATCCAGGGCGGCCTCCTCGTCACGGACATGGAAAACGCTGCGTTTGAAGGCGCGCTTTTCGACGTCTTTGAGGAATGCAGACAGTTCTTGTTCTGTGGCCAAGAGAGAGTAACCCTGGAGAAAGCGGGAGTTAGGTAGTGGCGAAAGCGGCCGATTATCGCATCCGATGATGTTTTTTTGTGTACTGCATTTGAAGGTCTTGTTGCAGTGCGATAATGATCTTCAACTTAAAGAAGCAAACGGATCACGGTCCGGCGTACACACAAACGTCCATGGCATGTGGTCTTAAGTCCTAAACCGGCCTCACAAGGGCTTCAGGCTAAGGGCACCGAAGGTTTTTCGTTAGAGAAATTCACAAAGGTTGATCATGGAAATCTCCAAAGCCGAGCTGGCCTCTGCAGCCGCTGCATCGTCCCCCAAGGGCGCCCAGGAATTGATGGGCTCCGAAATCCTCATCAAGTCTCTTCAGGCTGAAGGTGTCAAGCACCTGTGGGGTTACCCTGGCGGGGCAGTTCTCTATATCTACGACGCGCTCTACAAGCAGGACAGCATTCAGCATGTGCTGGTGCGCCACGAGCAGGCGGCCGTGCATGCTGCCGACGGTTTTGCGCGTGCCACCGGCGAGGTGGGCGTGGCGCTGGTGACTTCCGGCCCCGGTCTGACCAACGCGGTGACGGGCATTGCTACCGCCTATACCGACTCCATCCCCATGGTGGTGATTGCGGGTCAGACATCGACCAATTACATCGGTACCGACGCATTTCAAGAGTGCGACACCGTGGGCATCACTCGTCCCATCGTCAAGCACAACTTCCTGGTCAAGGATGTGCGCGAGCTGGCCGAGACCATGAAAAAGGCTTTCCACATTGCCCGCACCGGCCGTCCCGGCCCTGTGGTGGTGGATATTCCCAAGGACGTGTCCTTCAAGAAGGCGCTGTACACGGGCTATCCTGAAAAAGTGGAAATGCGTTCGTACAACCCCGTCAAAAAGGGTCATGCGGGTCAGATTCGCAAGGCTCTGCAGCTGCTGTTGACGGCCAAGCGCCCCTATATCTATACCGGCGGCGGCGTGCTTCTGGGCAATGCCTGCAACGAGCTGCGCCAGCTGGTGGACATGCTGGGCTACCCCGTCACTCACACTCTGATGGGTCTGGGTGCCTACCCCGCCAGCGACAAGAAGTTCCTGGGCATGCTGGGCATGCACGGCACCATCGAAGCCAACAATGCCATGCAGAACTGCGATGTGCTGCTGGCTGTGGGTGCTCGCTTTGACGACCGCGTGATCGGCAATCCCAAGCATTTCATGTCGGTGGAGCGCAAGATCATCCATATCGACATCGATCCTTCCTCCATCTCCAAGCGCGTGAAGGTGGACGTGCCTATCGTGGGCGATGTCAAGGATGTGCTGAGCGAGCTGATCGCCATGCTGCGCGAGTCGGCCCAGCGTCCCGATGAGGCAGCTCTGGGTCAATGGTGGAACACCATCGAAGGCTGGCGCAGCCGCGACTGCCTGAGCTACGACAAGTCCAATACCGAAGTCATCAAGCCCCAGTACGTGGTCGACACGCTGTGGAACATGACCAAGGATGCGGACGCCTACATCACCTCCGATGTGGGTCAGCACCAGATGTGGGCGGCGCAGTATTACCGCTTTGATGAACCCCGTCGCTGGATCAACTCCGGCGGTCTGGGCACCATGGGTGTGGGTCTGCCTTACGCCATGGGTATCAAGCTGGCCAAGCCCGACTCCGAAGTCTTCTGCATCACGGGCGAAGGCTCGATCCAGATGAACATCCAGGAGCTGGCTACCTGCAAGCAGTACAACACCCCGGTGGTCATCTGCGCGCTGAACAACCGCTTCCTGGGCATGGTGCGTCAGTGGCAGGAAATTGAATACTCGGGTCGCTACTCGAGCAGCTACATGGATTCGCTGCCCGACTTCGTGAAGCTGGCGGAGGCCTTCGGTCACCGTGGCCTGCTGATCGAAAAGCCTGCCGATGTCGAAGCTGCGCTGCGCGAGGCACGCCGCATCGTGCGCGAGGAAAGCAAGACGGTCTTCCTGGACTTCCGCACCGATCCGACCGAGAACGTGTTCCCCATGGTGCAGGCCGGCCGTGGCATCACGGAAATGCTGCTGGGCGCTGACGACCTGTGATGCGTGGACAGCCGGTTCTTCAGTGAAATCGGTCTCAAACGCTTACATTTCAATCGCAAGCAGCTATATTTTAAATAGCATCTTTTGACGAATCTATTGTCCGCCGAGCCTGGCACTTACCGGTGTCAGGGGAGGGCGGCGAAAAGAGGAATCTCCCAATGAAACACATTATTGCCGTGCTGCTCGAGAACGAGCCTGGAGCACTGTCGCGCGTCGTGGGCCTGTTTTCTGCCCGTGGCTACAACATCGAATCCCTGACTGTCGCACCGACCGAGGACCCCTCGCTGTCGCGCATGACCATCCTCACCACGGGCTCGGACGATGTGATTGAGCAAATCACAAAACACCTGAACCGACTGATTGAAGTGGTTAAAGTGGTGGACCTGACCGAAGGTGCCTACACCGAGCGCGAGTTGATGATGGTCAAGGTGCGTGCCGTGGGCAAGGAGCGCGAGGAAATGAAGCGCATGGCGGACATCTTCCGCGGCCGCATCATCGACGTGACCGAGAAGAGCTACACCGTGGAGCTGACCGGCGACCAGTCCAAGAACGACGCCTTCCTGCAGGCCATTGATCGCACTGCCATCCTTGAGACCGTTCGCACGGGCGCCTCGGGTATTGGCCGCGGCGAACGCATTCTGCGTGTCTAATGGCTGTTTGCACCACTTTTGAATCTGAATAAACCTTTTCAACCCCCTCAAGATAAGAGACCTGGAGCCATCATGAAAGTTTTCTACGACAAGGACTGTGACCTGAGCCTGATCAAGGGCAAGACTGTTGCCATCATCGGCTACGGCAGCCAAGGCCACGCACATGCTCAAAACCTGAACGACAGCGGCGTGAAGGTTGTGGTCGGTCTGCGCAAGGGCGGCTCTTCCTGGGACAAGGTCGGCAAGGCCGGTCTGACCGTGATGGAAGTGAACGACGCGGTGAAGGCTGCCGACGTGGTCATGATCCTGCTGCCCGACGAGAACATCCCCGAGGTGTACAAGAACAACGTCGAGCCCAACATCAAGTCCGGCGCTACCCTGGCTTTTGCTCACGGCTTCAACGTGCACTACAACCAGGTCGTGCCCCGCGCCGATCTGGACGTGATCATGGTCGCCCCCAAGGGCCCCGGCCACACCGTGCGCTCCGAATACCTGAAGGGCGGCGGCGTGCCTTCCCTGATCGCCATCTACCAGGACCAGTCCGGCAAGGCCCGTGACGTGGCCCTGTCCTACGCTTCCGCCAACGGCGGCGGCAAGGGCGGCATCATCGAGACCAACTTCAAGGAAGAAACCGAGACCGACCTGTTCGGCGAGCAGGCCGTGCTGTGCGGCGGTGCCGTGGAACTGGTGAAGATGGGCTTCGAGACTCTGACCGAAGCTGGCTACGCTCCCGAAATGGCCTACTTCGAGTGCCTGCACGAGCTGAAGCTGATCGTTGACCTGATGTATGAAGGCGGCATCGCCAACATGAACTACTCCATCTCCAACAACGCGGAGTATGGCGAGTACGTGACCGGCCCCGAAGTCATCAACGAAGAATCCCGCAAGGCCATGCGCAACGCCTTGAAGCGCATCCAGAGCGGTGAATACGCCAAGATGTTCATCAGCGAAGGCCGTCTGAACTATCCTTCGATGACTGCCCGTCGTCGCCAGAACGCCGATCACGCCATCGAGCAAGTGGGCGGTCAGCTGCGCTCCATGATGCCCTGGATCTCCAAGAACAAGCTGGTCGACCAGACCCGCAACTGATGCAGGCAAGTCATTCGGCGCGAGCCGGATGACTGCGCTTGGGCAAGAGGCCACCTTCGAGGTGGCCTTTTTTCATTCCGGAGGCGATCTGTGTGGCGGGTACACTGGTGGCAGGGACATGGCCGTGATGGCCGTGCTTGAAATACTATCGTTTTAATAGCTGCATGCATTTGACATGCAAGCACTGGAGGTCTGTTTGATGCAAAACAGCAATGATTCTGCCGATCTGAGTGGAATGCCGCGCAAGCCGCGCAAAGGCATTTATGTGCTGCCCAATCTGTTCACGCTGGCAGCGCTGTTTGGCGGTTTCTACGCCATCGTCATGGCCATGAACAACAAGTTCGAACTGGCGGCCGTGGGCGTTTTCTGCGCCATGGTGCTCGACAGTCTTGACGGCCGCGTGGCGCGCATGACGCACACGCAAAGCGCGTTCGGCGAGCAGATGGATTCGCTCTCCGACATGGTGTCCTTTGGTGCCGCGCCTGCGCTGATTGCCTATGAATGGGCCTTGCGTCCCCTGGGGCGCTGGGGCTGGATTGCCGCCTTCGTCTATTGCGCCTGCGCGGCATTGCGCCTGGCGCGCTTCAACGTGAATACGGCCGTGGTGGACAAGCGCTACTTTCAGGGCATGCCCTCGCCTGCGGCAGCGGCTCTGGTGGCAGGCTTTATCTGGCTGACCAGTGCCTTGATGGTTTCCCATCGCGATGTGCCCATCTTTGGCGATGTGATTTCCTGGTTCGGCGGCTATCCCACGGATCGGGCCGATCTGTCCTGGATCATGTTCGCCATCACGCTGTTCGCGGGCCTGACCATGGTCACCAATATTCCCTATTACAGCTTCAAGGACATCGGCGGCGCCAAGAGCATGCCGTTCGTCTCGCTGGTGGTGGTGGCGCTGCTGATGGCCGTGGTCAGTATCGAGCCTGCAACCATGCTGTTCCTGGTGTTTGTCGGCTACTCGATCTCGGGCTATGTGATCTATGTCTGGCGTCGTGCTAAGGGCGAGCAGGTCAGCATCGTGGCGACCTCCAAGGACGAACCCGACGAGCGCGGCCTGCACGACGATTGAAACCTTCGCCGAAAAAATTCTGGCCCTGTCAACTTTTCTTGTGTTAAAGTGAGCCGCATGCAAAACCTGTCGCTAGCTCTACTACTAATGTCCAACGGGCAGAGAAAGTAGCGCGCGCGTACAAACACACCCTACTTGGCGGCCCGTAGCATCAGCGACGGGCCGTTTTTGCTTTTGGGCGTCGCTGGAGCTGGGTTCAATTTCCTCTAATTTCGACTAAAGAGACTCACCATGTTGCAAAACCCTTCCACCAAATACCGCGCTTTCGCCCCCGTGCGTCTGACCGATCGCACCTGGCCCGACGCGGTCATCACCAAGCCCCCGGTCTGGTGCAGCGTGGATCTGCGTGACGGCAACCAGGCCCTGATCGAGCCCATGGACATCGAGCGCAAGGTGCGCATGTTCGAGCAACTGGTGAAGATCGGTTTCAAGGAAATCGAAGTCGGCTTTCCTTCGGCCTCGCAGGTCGAGTTTGAGTTCATGCGCAAGCTCATCGAGGAAAACCGCATTCCCGACGACGTGACCGTACAGGTGCTGACCCAGGCGCGCGAGCATCTGATTCGCCGCACTTTCGAGGCGCTCGAAGGCGTGCCTCGCGCGATTGTCCATCTCTACAACGCCACGGCTCCCGTGATGCGCCGCGTGGTGCTGAACATGAGTGAAGACGAGATTGTGGAGTTGGCAGTGACCAATGCGCAGATGTTCAAGGACATCGCGGCCCAGCACCCCCAGACCAAGTGGACTTTCCAGTATTCGCCCGAAATGTATTCGGACACCGAGCTGGAGTTCTCCAAGCGCGTGATCGACGCCGTCACCGATGTCTGGCAACCCACGCCCGAGAACAAGTGCATCATCAACCTGCCCACCACGGTGGAGCACTCCACGCCCAATATCTTTGCCGACATGGTGGAGTGGACACATCGCAACATCAAGCGCCGTGACAGCGTGGTGATCTCGGTTCATCCGCATAACGACCGCGGCACGGGAACGGCGGCTGCCGAGCTGTCCCTGATGGCTGGCGCGGACCGTCTGGAAGGTTGTCTCTTCGGTAACGGCGAGCGCACCGGCAATCTGGACGTGGTGAATGTGGCGCTCAATATGTATATCCAGGGCGTGAACCCCGGCCTGGATTTCTCCGATATCGACGATATCCGCGCAACGGTCGAGCATTGCAACCAGTTGCCCGTGCATCCTCGTCATCCTTACGTGGGTGACTTGGTCTACACCTCCTTCTCCGGCTCCCACCAGGACGCCATCAAGAAGGCTTTCGCCGCCCACAAGGAAGGCGATATCTGGGATATGCCTTATCTGCCCATCGATCCCAAGGATCTGGGCCGCAGCTATGAGGCAGTGATTCGCGTGAACAGCCAGTCGGGCAAGGGCGGCATTGCCTATCTCCTCGAGAGCGAATACGGACTTCAGCTGCCCCGCCGCCTGCAGATCGAATTCAGCCAGGTCGTGCAGCGCGAGATGGATGCCAGCGGCAAGGAGTTGTCAGCTGCGGATCTGTGGGAGCTGTTCCAGCGCGAATATGGAGTCAACACCGTCAAGGCGCCTCAATATCGCCTGAGCGAGGCAGATGGGGTGGTCAATATGACTTCCCACATCGAGATCGCCGGAGAAAAGTATTTTTTGGAAGGCGAAGGTACGGGCCCCATTGATGCCTTCGTGCAGGCGTTGTCGGCTAACGTCGGTCGCAATGTTCGCGTGCTCAACTATGCCGAGCATGCGATTGGCGAGGGTGCGAATGCCAAGGCGATTGCCTATGTGGAATTGCGCGTGGATGACGCTCAGGTCTGCTACGGCGTAGGGGTGGATGCCAATATCGTTTCCGCCTCGTTGCGCGCCATCATCTCGGGAGTACAGCGCGTTACCGCTGTCGCTGAAGAGGCGGTAGCTGCTTAAAAGGTTCAAAGCCGGTGTCGCCAAAAGCGCACCGGCTTTTTTGTCGGCAATCCTCCAGTCAAAACAGGCGTCTACCGGCGCCATCACATAGAGAGTCCCCACCATGTCCGATCAGCTCATTATTTTTGACACCACCTTGCGTGACGGCGAGCAGTCGCCCGGCGCTTCCATGACACGCGATGAAAAGCTGCGCATTGCCCGTCAGCTGGAGCGTCTGAAGGTCGATGTGATCGAGGCGGGGTTTGCTGCGGCATCCAATGGCGACTTCGAGTCCATCCAGACCATTGCACGTGCCATCAAGGACTCCACGGTCTGCTCGCTGTCCCGCGCCAACGACCGCGACATCGCGCGTGCGGCCGAGTCGTTGAAGGGGGCCAACCGCGCTCGCATTCACACCTTCATCGCCACCAGTGCGCTGCACATGGAGAAAAAGCTGCGCATGACACCCGAGCAGGTGCTGGAGCAGGCCAAGCAGGCGGTGCGCTTCGGGCGCAATCTCATTGAAGACATCGAGTTCAGTGCCGAGGACGGCTATCGCAGCGAGCCCGATTTTCTGGCGCGTGTGATCGAGGCGGTCATCAAGGAGGGTGCAACCACCATCAACGTGCCCGACACCGTGGGTTACGCGATTCCCGAGCTCTATGGCGAATTCATTCGCAACTTGCGCGAGCGCGTGCCCAACAGCGACAAGGCCGTCTGGTCCGTGCATTGCCACAACGACCTGGGCATGGCGGTTGCCAATTCGCTGGCGGGCGTGAAGATCGGCGGTGCGCGCCAGATCGAGTGCACCATCAACGGTCTGGGCGAGCGCGCGGGTAACTGCTCACTCGAAGAAGTGGTCATGGCCATCAAGACGCGCAAGGACTACTTCGGCCTGGATGTGAATATCGATACCCAGCACATCGTGGCCGCCAGCCGCCTGGTCAGCCAGACCACGGGCTTTGTGGTGCAGCCCAACAAGGCTGTGGTGGGGGCCAATGCCTTTGCCCATGCCTCCGGCATTCATCAGGATGGCGTGCTCAAGGCACGTGACACCTACGAAATCATGCGTGCCGAGGATGTGGGCTGGGCGGCCAACAAGATCGTGCTGGGCAAGCTCAGCGGCCGCAACGCCTTCAAGCAGCGCCTGCAGGAGCTGGGGGTGGAGCTGGACAGCGAAGCTGCCATCAACCAGGCCTTCACGCGCTTCAAGGAGCTCGCGGACCGAAAGAGCGAGATTTTTGACGAGGACATTCTGGCGCTGGTGAATGCCGAAGGCGCGGAGCACCAGGACAATCAGTTCCAGTTCATTTCGCTGGCCCAGCAAAGCGAAACAGGTGAGCGCCCACATGCCTGCGTGGTCTTCAGCAATGCAGGCCGGGAAATCAAGGCCAGCTCCGAGGGCAATGGCCCGGTCGATGCCTCGTTCAAGGCCATCGAGTCCGAAGTCAAGAGCGGTGCTGAGATGGTGCTTTATTCCGTCAATGCCATCAGCGGCTCAACCGAGAGTCAGGGCGAAGTGACGGTGCGCCTGCAGCGCAGTGGTCGCGTCGTCAACGGAGTGGGTGCTGACCCCGATATTGTGGTCGCTTCGGCCAAGGCTTATCTGAGCGCTTTGAACAAATTGCATAGCAATCAGGAAGTTGTTGCAGCACAAGGTTGACTGCTGGATTTATAATTTCACTCAGATTATCGAGAAGGTTGTGCAAGTGCTTGTCACTGCACGACTTTTTTGATTGAATTAAATCCTTACACCTTGTTGTCTGGAGTATCGCATGCAGCTGCTGCGTCCATTTCGCCTTGCAAAACTCACTCAGGTGGTGTCTTTGGCTCTGTTGAGCTGCGCTCTGGCTGCTCCGGCAGCGCATGCGGCAGCGCCCAAAAAAGACTCCAAAAAGCCCGTGGCTGCTGCGGCTTCGGCTAAGAAAGCGGCCAAGGAGCCGGCTGGCAAGGTTCGAGCTGCAGCGCAGCCCAAAAGCGCAAAGGTCGCCAAAGGCAAGCCGGAAAAGGCAGACGCCAAGCTTGCAAGCAAGAAGGGCGGAAAGACTGTCCTAGCAGCCAAGGCCGAAAGAGACGAGAAGAGCGGCGGCAAGAAGCGTCTGGCCAGGGCAGGAGCGGCTGGCGCTGCGGTTGCGGCGGCCGCAGCTGCCACGGCGGTCGAGCCCGCACGCCTGTCCTATGGGCAGATGGCGGGTCTTCACTCCGTCTCGGATCCCCTGGATCTGCAAAGCAGCGTGGCTTATGTGATCGACCAGGACACACATGAGGTGCTGCTGAGCAAGAACGATCAGGCAGTGCTGCCGATTGCTTCGCTGACCAAGCTGATGACGGGTCTGCTGATCTCTCAGGCTCGTCTGCCCATGGACGAGATGATCACCATCACGCAGGACGATGTGGATACTGAAAAGCACAGCAGCTCTCGCCTGCGTGTCGGTACCACCTTGACGCGTGCCGAGATGATGCATCTGGCGCTGATGTCCAGCGAGAACCGTGCTGCCCATGCCCTGGGGCGCACCTATCCCGGCGGTCTGGCGCAGTTTGTGCAACTGATGAACTCCAAGGCGCTGCAACTGGGCATGAAGGACACGCGCTATGTCGAGCCAACCGGCCTGTCCAGCAGCAACCAGTCCAGCGCACGTGACCTGGCGCGCCTGGTGGCGGTGGCCCACGCGGATCCGTTGATGCGCGAATACTCCACATCGCCCGGTTATGAAGTGGCCGTGGGTCGCCGTACGCTGCAGTTCAACAACACCAACCGTCTGGTCAAGAGCGACAACTGGGATATTGGCCTGCAAAAGACCGGCTATATCTCCGAAGCCGGACGCTGCCTTGTGATGCAGGCCCATGTGGCCGGCCGCAAGCTGATCATGGTGTTCCTGGATTCTGCCGGCAAGTTCAGCCGTCTGGCGGATGCCGAGCGTGTGCGCCACTGGATGGAAAGCAAGGGACCCACCGCCAGCAATACGATTGCAAGCCGTATCAGGGGCTAAGCAGGTAAAGGTCCAGTCAAAAAGCGCTACCCAGGTAGCGCTTTTTTATTGGGTCTACACCTGAAAGGGCATTCCAGCCCTTTTGCGGATTGCGAGAGACGCCCCTGTATTCAACTGTGCTGGCTGCGGCTGTAGGGATTGGGGGCGGCCTGAGCCGGGGCCGGGCGCGTGCCGCTGAAGCCCAGGGCCACGGAAATCTCCTGCACCGTGGCCTGCAGCCTGGGGGCCCAGCTCTCATCGAGCCGGTCGGCCGGGGCAGAGATGGACAGGCCCGCAATCAGCTTGCTCTGGTCGTCGTAAATGCCGGCGGCCATGCAGCGCACGCCCAATTCCAGCTCTTCGTTGTCGCGAGCAATGCCGTATTGGCGTACCTTGGCCAGCTCATGCTCCAGATCACCCAGCTGGGTGATGCTGAAATGGGTCTTGCCCGGCAGGCCGGTGCGCATGGCGTAGGCGCGTACCTGCTGGGAGTCATCGGCCGCCAGGAACAGCTTGCCGTTGGAGGTCAGATGCAAAGGAGCATGGCCGCCAATGGCGCGTACCACCTGCATGCCCGAGCGCTCGCTGTAGGCGCGTTCCACATACACAATCTCGTCGCCCTGGCGCACGGACAGGCTGATGGGCTGCTGAATCTGCTTGTAGAGCTGGCGCATGGGCGTCAGCGCCACTTCACGCACATTCAGCCGGGCCTTGACCAGGTTGCCCAGTTCCAGAAAGCGCATGCCCAGACGGTAACTGCCCGATTCGGGACGATCCACAAAGCGGCCCAGTGCAAGGTCATTGAGGATGCGGTGCGTGGTCGATGGATGCAGGCCTGTGCGTTCGCTGATCTCCTTCAAAGAAACCGCTTCCTCACGCGATGCCAGCACGTCGATCAACGTGAACATGCGTTCCAGAACCTGGACGCTGGGCTTTGCGGAGGCCGATAGGTCGTCTTTTTTCATGCGTTGGAGATACTTTGCGGGATGAGGGCATTCTAGCGGTGCTGCAGCCGTGCAGCCATGTCATCCGCTCATATATCCATGTGCTGTTTTTTGTGGCGTCACTCTTCAATTTGCGAGCGCACAATGCTCTGCCTGTCTACGCGTTGCCATAGCTCGCCCTGGCGAATCTCATGTGGCAGAAAGCTGGCCTTGTAGCGCATCTTCTGGCTCTCGGAGATCCAGTAACCAAGATAGACATAAGGCAGGTTCATGGCTTTCGCCTGCTGGATTTGCCACAGCACATTGAAGGTGCCGTAGCTGGCGTGGTCTTCCGGGTCGTAGAAGGTGTAGACCGCCGACAGCCCGTCCTCCAGTACATCCAGAATGGAGAGCATTTTGAGTGTGCCGGGCTGACCGTCTGTGCCCGGCTCGCGGAATTCGACCAATCGGGAGTTGACTCTGCTTTGCAGCAGAAACTGCGTGTACTGGTCCACGCTGTCGTTGTCCATGCCGCCGCCGCTATGGCGGTGCTGCTGGTAGCGTAGGTAGAGCTGGTAATGCTCGTCGGAGTAGTGCAGGCGCTGAATGGAGGCGACAAGTTGCCCATGCTCTTTTGCAGCGCGCCGCTGGCTGCGGCTGGGGCGGAACTCCTGCGCCAGAATTCGCAGGGGAACGCAGGCCTTGCAGCCATCGCAATAGGGGCGGTAGGTGAACATGCCGCTGCGCCTGAAGCCCAGCGTGACCAGTTCCGAATAGGTGTTGTTCTGAATCAGGTGACTGGGTGTGGCGACCTGAGAACGTGCCAGCCGGCCCGGCAGGTAGCTGCAGGGATAGGCTGCCGTGGCATAGAACTGCAGGGCATGTAGCGGGAGATCGTTCGGGTGCGTCATGATCGGACTCGGCTGCAGATGCGGTGCGTCAAGCTTCACTGTGGCTTAGCAACTGCTCCCAGTATATGGGGCTGAATTGCCACTGCATATCAGGCAGCTGCGCCTGGGCTTGAACAGTCCGGGCAAATTGTGCTCTGGTGATCTCTCGTGCGCCCATGAAGGAAAGGTGTGCCGTGGCCTGCTGGCAGTCGATCTGCGGCACCTGATGAGCCCTGCACAGGGCCACCAGTGCCGACAGTGCGATCTTGGAAGCATCGGTTTGCAGGGCGAACATGGATTCGCCAAACACCGCTTTGCCAAGCGCCACGCAGTAGAGGCCGCCTGCCAGCTGGCCGTCGATCCAGGTTTCCACGCTATGTGCAGCGCCTTGCTGATGCAGTTCGGTATAGGCATCGACGATGCTCTGCACAATCCAGGTACCGTTCTGTCCGTCGCGAGGGGTCTGGGCGCAATGCTGCATCACTGTGGCAAAAGCGCTGTCGATGCGAATTTCACAGCGCGGATCGTTGCGAAATTTCTGAAGTCTCTTGCGCAGGCTGCGGTGCAGGCGAAACTCGTCGGGATGCAGGGCCATGCGCGGGTTGGGAGACCACCAGAGCACCGGCTGTCCCTCGCTGAACCACGGGAAAATGCCTTGACTGTAGGCAGTACGAAGACGTGCTGCATCAAGCGTATTGCCGGCGGCAAGCAGTCCGGGAATGGGATCCCGCTCGCCCCAGGTCTGATCAATGGGGGGGAATTCTTGTTCGGGCTGCAGCCAGGGCAGGGAGTGCGTCATTGGCAGTGGGAGTGGATGGACTGCCCTTAGTCTTGCACAGACTGAAGCGGTTTTGCGCGTCGCGGCGGATGACGGGGGCTGGCGTAATCCCGCTGCCGGCGGCGGAAATGAAAAAAGGCTTCTCGAAGGAAGCCTTTTTTCTGGGGGAGCAGCTGCGGCAGCTGCCGCCACATTACACGCGCTTGCGGTATTCGCCGGTGCGGGTGTCGATTTCGATCTTGTCTTCCTGGGACACGAACAGGGGCACGGCCACTTCGAAGCCGGTAGCGATCTTGGCGGGCTTCAGAACCTTGCCGGAGGTGTCGCCCTTGACGGCGGGCTCGGTCCAGGTGATTTCGCGCACGATGGTGGTGGGCAGCTCGACGGAGATGGCCTTGCCGTCATAGAACACCACTTCGGCAGTCATGCCGTCTTCCAGGTAGTTCAGTGCGTCAGCCATGTTTTCGGCTTCGACTTCGTACTGGTTGAACTCTTCGTCCATCCACACGTACATGGGGTCGGCGAAGTAGGAGTAGGTGCAATCCTTCTTGTCCAGGATCACGTTGTCGATCTTGTCGTCGGCCTTGAACACGTTTTCCGTGCCGAAGTTGCCGATCAGGCTCTTGAGCTTCATGCGCACGGTAGCAGCGCCACGGCCGCCACGAGCGTATTCGGTCTTCAGAACGATCATGGGGTCCTTGCCGAACATGATCACATTGCCTGCGCGGATTTCTTGAGCGATTTTCATGGCTTGCTTGCGTTTGAAAGGTTGGAGCCGCTCTACACGGCAGGCAAGCTGTTCGCAATGGTCGCTGGAGAAAGCAACGCATCAAAGGTGCGGCGGCGGGGCCTGCCGCATGTACCGCGGCGGGGCGCGACCCCGAAAGCAAGATCGCTCGGCATACCGGCTGCGACTGCCCTCAGAGAGGCAAAACGTGGATTTTAGCTTTTTTCGGCGACAAAAGCTTGAAGCTGCTCAATCAGTTCGGTTTGCTCCATCAATCTGGCGCGTGCAGCCCTGATGCAGCAGGCCCATTCGTCCAGCATTTGTCGGTTGAGCAAAGGCAATGTTTGCGGTGCGGTCATGCCATTCCAGGTGTGGTGAAAGCGCCTGAGGCTGTCCGGGGCCTGGAGCCAGTCCAGAAAAGCGTTCAGCTTGTCGTGGTGGGCGTTGTCATGCTGAGGGTAGATCTGCCAGACCATGGGCTGGCCGGCCCAGAGCGCACGTACCAGGGAATCCTCGCCACGCACCAGATTCAGGTCGCAGGCCCAGAGCATTTCGTCGAACCGGGCCTGAGGGCGGGCTGGCAGATAGAGCGGCTGCATCTGCTGCGCTTGGGGCAGCGCCTGCACGGCCGTCGTGGCGCGTCCGGGGGTCACCAGCAGCCTCGCATTGAGCGCCTGCTTGTCCGAGAGCTGCGCGAGCAACTGGGGCAGGGCGGCGGGCTCGTAGCAAAACAGCGAGACGGCACATTCGCCGTGCTTAATGCCTTGTGCGCGGCGCCACGAGTCGCGTTGGGCCATGAAGGCCTGCTGGCGCTCGGCCAGGTTCTGCTCGCGTACCAGTGAGCCGGTTGCCGCCGTAAAGCCGGGGTAGAAGAACCAGCGTGTCAGCCCGGACGCGGGGCCGCTCATGATGCGTGAGGGCAGGCGATGGCAGCGCTCCACATAGTCTTCGGCCGAGAGATATTCGAGATTGATCCAGACCGGGGGCTTGCTCTTCGACGCCTTGTCTGCAATGGCGCTCACGAATGCTGCGGGAATCTCGCAGCCGAAGGCCTCGATGACCACATCGCCAATCGACGCAGGGATGTCAGCAGCCTGCGCGGGCCAGGCATGGACGCTCAGGCCGGGCGGCCAGGGCTGAGGAGCCATCCATTGCAGGGCGCTGGCATCGTCCATCCACAGGCGTACCTGCTGGCCGCGTGCGGCCAGTTCTGCGGCCGTGCGCCAGCACACCCCCACGTCGCCAAAGTTGTCTATGACCTGGCAGAAGATGTCCCAGCACAGCGATGGATGCGGTGGCGTGCTGGCGGATAGGGGCAATGGTGCGAATTCGGGCATGGGTTCAGTCTTGATGGGTTGAGGCGCTCTGGCACAGGTGCTCGACCAGCAGTTGCGCGACGCTCGAGAGTGCGTCCTGGGAGCGTACGCAGAGCATGAGCTGGCGCTCGGCCCAGACTTCGTCCAGGCGGATGCAGCGCAAGGGCAGTGCGCCCATGTAGATATGGGCGCTGCCCTCGGGGAGAATGCCCACGCCCAGGCCGGCGGCCACCATCAGGCACAGGGCGTCGTAGCCCGTCACCTTCATGCGCAGACGCGGCTGCAGGCCCTGGTCGGCGGCAGAGCGGGTGATGAGATGGTTGAGCGCGCTGTCGGCATGCATGCCGATCAGATCATGCTCGAGGACCTGCTCCAGGCGCAGTCTGTGCTCGCCGGCCAGCGGATGCGATCGAGGCATGACCACGGCCAGCCGGTCCCTGCGATAGGGACGCAGGCTGATCTTGCTGCCGTAGCTGCCGTTGTTGAGCAGGCCGATATCGGCTTCGTTGTCGGCCACGGCTCGCGCGATATCGGTGCTCACGCGCTCCTGCAGCCTCACGTCCACCAGTGGGTGCCGGCTCAGAAAGCTCTGCAGCTGGGCCGGCAGAAACTGGGTGATGCTGGAAATATTGGCCATCACCCGCACATGACCGCGCAGGCCTTGCTCGCCACCCTGGGCATAGTCCTTCATCTGCGTGGCGATGCCGTCCAGCTCGTTGAGCACGCCACGCGCCATGTTCAGCAGGGCGTAGGCGGCGGCCGTGGGCTGGCTGCCCCGATTGCTGCGTGTGAACAGCTCAAGCTGCAGCTGATCCTCCAGCTCGGCCAGGCGGCGGCTGGCGGCCGAGGGGGCGATGTGCTCGCGTGCTGCGGCACGCGCGATGGCGTTTTCCTCCATCACGGCCACAAACAGGCGCAGGGTGATCGGGTCCAGTTTCATGAGGACTGCATTATCCCGCCTGGCTATGCCCAAATGCGATGGCAGCTTCGCATTTCAGCGTTTTGCAGGACTGTTCTTCAAGGGCAAGATGATTGAAAAGCCGCTTTGCGTGGTGTTGGTCAACGCAAAGCAGCACAGCAAGACAGGTAGCGAGAGACAAACAAGAGACAAACAAGAGACAAACAAGAGACAAACAAGAGACAAACGCATGACGACGATGAATATCTACGACCCTGCCACACAGACTGCCACGCCGCGCGCGCTGGAAGGGGTGAAAGTGGTGGAAATGGGCCAGCTGATTGCCGGTCCCTTCTGCGGCAAGACCCTGGGCGAGTTTGGTGCCGATGTCATCAAGATCGAGGCGCCCGGTGCGGGCGACCCGCTGCGCAACTGGCGTCTGATCAAGGAAGGCACCTCCGTCTGGTGGCAGGTGCAGTCGCGCAACAAGCGCTCGGTTGCACTCGATCTGCGCCAGCAGGAGGCGCAGGCCGTGGCGCGTCAGCTCATTGCCGAAGCCGATGTGCTGGTCGAGAACTTCCGTCCCGGCACGCTGGAGGGCTGGGGCATGTCGCCCGAGGAGCTGCACGCCATCAACCCCGGGCTGGTGATTCTGCGCATCTCTGGCTACGGCCAGACCGGCCCCTATCGCGATCTGCCGGGCTTTGGTGTGATCGGCGAGGCCATGGGCGGGCTGCGCCATCTGACGGCCGAGCCGGGCCGGGTGCCGGTGCGCGTGGGCGTGTCGATCGGCGATACGCTGGCGGCCCTGCACGGCGTGATCGGCGTGATGATGGCGCTGTACCACCGCAAGGTGAACGGCGGCCCCGGCCAGGTGATTGACGTGGCCCTGCATGAGGCCGTGTTCAACATCATGGAGAGCCTGATCCCTGAGTACAGCGCCTTTGGCGCCGTGCGCGAGGCCGCCGGCAGTGCGCTGCCGGGCATTGCGCCCTCGAATGCCTACCCCTGCCAGGATGGCTGGGTGCTGGTGGCGGGTAATGGTGACTCCATCTTCAAGCGACTCATGACGGCCATCGGTCGCCAGGATCTGGCCGATGCGCCCGACCTGGCCGACAACGCGGGCCGCGTCCGGCGCGTGGCCGAGATCGATGCCGCGATTGGCGCCTGGACGCAGGCGCGCAGCGTGCAGACGGTGATGGACGAGCTGGGCGCGGCACGCGTGCCGGCCGGCAAGGTCTACACGGCTAAGGATATTGCCGAGGATCCGCATTACCGGGCGCGCGAGATGATCCTGACCCAGCGCACCCGCGATGGTTTCGAGCTTCAGGTGCCGGGCGTGGTGCCCAAGCTTTCGCTGACGCCGGGCACGGTGCGCAGCAGCGCCCCCCATGTGGGTGACGACACCGATGCCGTGCTGGCTGAAATTGGTCTGAGCGCCGAGCAGGTCGCCCGGCTGCGCGAGAAAGGCATCATCCAATGAGCACGCCAAATGTCTGGAATGGCGCGGGTCGCCGTATCCATATGAACGAAGTCGGCACGCGCGACGGCCTGCAGATGGAGCAGGCCTTTGTGCCCACCGAGGACAAGATCGCGCTGGTCAATGCGCTGTCTGAGGCTGGCCTGTCCAAGATCGAAGTCACGGCCTTTGTCTCGCCCAAGGCCATCCCGGCCCTGCGCGACGGCGAGATCGTGATGCGCGAGATCGTGCGCCGACCGGGCACGGTCTACACGGCCCTGGTGCCCAATGTGCGCGGCGCGGAGCGTGCCATCGATGCACGGACCGACGAGCTCAATCTGGTGATGTCGGTCAGCGAGACGCACAACCTTTGCAATCTGCGCATGCAGCGCAGCCAGTCCTTCGAGGCGCTCAGGCAGGTGATCGCCACGGCGCAGCAGGCGGCAACGCCCGTCAATGTGTCGCTGTCCTGCTGCTTCGGCTGCCCCATGGAGGGCGATGTGGCCGAGGCCGAAGTGCTGGACTGGGTGCAGCGCTTTGCCGATCTGGGTGTGCAGGGCATCACGCTGTGCGACACCACGGGCATGGCCTATCCGAGCCAGGTGCATTCCATGGTTCTGGCCTTCAAGGCGCGCTGGCCGCAGCTGGGCCTGACCCTGCATTTCCACAATACGCGCGGCATGGCGCTGGCCAATGTGCTGGCCTCCATAGCTGCGGGTGCGGATCGCTTCGACGCCTCGATTGGCGGTCTGGGCGGCTGTCCCTATGCACCGGGCGCCTCAGGCAATGCCTGCACGGAAGAGATCGTGCATGCGCTGCAGCTCATGGGCTATGACACAGGCACAGACCTGGCCCGCATCGTGGCCGCTGCTCGCAGCCTGCCGGCACTGATTGGTCACGAGACGCCCAGCCAGATCGTCAAGGCCGGCACGCGCTGGGATCTGCACCAGCCGCCAGCGGATTTTTCCGAGATCAAGGAACGCGCCCAGGCCAGGGCCTGAGACTGCTTTCGCCCCCACTGCATCGGCTCTTTCGGGGGAAGGAGCTGACGCGGTTTACCGCCCCACGGCTTGCGCAAATTCGGATCAGGCATGGTGTCTGGCCAATACAGATACCCGCTGCCCACCCTTGTTGGCGCAAGTCCCCATTCCAATCAGGAGACAAACATGACTGTTCAACGTCAACGCCTTCATTTCATGCTTGCGACGGCCGCTGCCGCGGTCGGCCTTGCCAGCGCCCCGGCCATGGCCCAGGGCAGCTATCCCAGCAAAACCGTGCTGATGATCGTGCCCGCCGCCGCGGGTGGCACCACCGATCTTGCCGGTCGCATGGCCGCACAGGCGCTGGCGCCGGTGATGGGGCAATCGGTGGTGGTGGACAACAAGGGCGGCGGCAACGGCGCCATTGCAGCCAATCTGGTCAAGCGTGCCGATGCCGACGGCTACACGCTGCTGATGCAGTACTCCGGCTACCACGTCATCTCCCCGCATCTGACCAAGGCCCGAAGCTGGGAACAAAGCGACTTTGCCCCTGTGGCCAATGTGCTGTCGGCGCCGCAGATCATCGTGGTGCGCTCCGAGCTGCCCGTGAAGACGCTGGCCGAGCTGGTGAGCTACACCAAGGCCAATCCCGGCAAGCTCAACTACGCCTCGTCGGGCAACGGCTCGTTGCAGCATGTGACGGGCGCAATGCTGGAGCAGCAGGCCGGCGTGAAGATGGTGCACGTGCCCTACAAGGGCACGGGCCCGGCGCTGCAGGACTTGCTGGGCGGCCAGGTGGACCTGACCTTCGGCACCGCGCCTCCCTTCATGCCGCATGTGCAAAGCGGCAAGCTGCGCGTGCTGGCCGTGACGGGCAAGCAGCGCCTGCCCAGCCTGCCCAATGTTCCCACCACGGCGGAAGCCGGCTACCCGGGCGTGAACGCCACGTCCTGGTTTGCCGTGTTTGCGCCCAAGGCCACGCCACAGCCCGTGATCGACAAGCTTGCTGCCGATATCAAGAAGGTGGTGGAGGACCCCGCCTTCAGGAAAAAGGCCGAAGAGCAGGGCGCCACGGCAGACTATATGAACCCGCAGCAACTGGCGGCCATGGTCAAGACCGAATATGGCAACTGGGCGCAAGTGGTGAAGTCGTCCAAAATCGAAGCCGAGTAAGCTGCAGGGCGCAGGGATTGCCCCAAATCCCTTGGATCTAAAAAAGGAGCTGCTACCGTTTGATTGATAAGGATCTCAGATTGAAAAGTATCTGAAATTCAATCTCATCAAGCGATGGAAGCTCCTTTTATTGATATGCAGAACGTTGCCCGGTCGTTTGAGCCGCTTGCTGCCGGATTCGTCCACATGCGCAGACAATAGCGCCCATGTCTTCCACGCATTCCGCCGAATTGCTGGCCCAGGTGGCCGCGCTGCCGCCATTGCCCGGCGTCTATCGCTATTTCGATGCTGCCGGTGTCCTGCTCTATGTGGGCAAGGCCATCAACCTCAAGCGCCGCGTTTCCAGCTATTTCCAGAAGGACCATGGCGGCACGCGCATAGGCCATATGGTCAGCAAGATCGCGCGGCTGGAGACTACGGTGGTGCGCTCCGAAGCCGAGGCGCTGCTGCTGGAAAACAACCTCATCAAGACGCTGTACCCCAAGTACAACATCCTGTTCAGGGACGACAAAAGCTATCCCTATCTCAAGATCACCGGTGTGGCCCACCGTGACGGCAAGGAGGGCGAACCTGCGTTTCAGGAGTTCCCGCGCATTGCCTACTACCGCGGCGCCGTGGACAAGAAGCACCGCTACTTCGGCCCCTATCCCAGTGCCTGGGCGGTCAAGGAAAGCATTCAGCTGCTGCAGAAAGTCTTTCGGCTGCGTACCTGCGAAGACACGGTGTTTGCCAACCGCAGCCGCCCCTGTCTGCTCTATCAGATCAAGCGCTGCACCGGCCCCTGCGTGGACCTGATATCGCCCGAGGCCTATGCGCTGGATGTGCGCAATGCCGAGGCCATGCTGCGCGGCGAAACCAGCGAGCTGCTGCAGCAGCTCGAAGCGCGCATGATGGCGCATTCCGACAGGCTGGAGTTCGAGCAGGCGGCCGAGGTGCGCAACCAGCTCACGGCCTTGTCGCGCGTGCTGCACCAGCAGGCGATCGAAACCACGGACGACAAGGATGTGGACATCCTGGCCGTGCGCGTGCAGGGCGGCCGCGCCTGCGTGAATCTGGCCATGGTGCGCGGCGGCCGCCACCTGGGTGACCGGCCTTACTTTCCGGCGAATCTGGGCGATGCCGCGTCGGTCTACTCCAGCGAGGAAGAGGTGGACGCCGCAGCCGAAGCGCGGCCCGTGGAGGAGCTGGTGCTGGAGGCCTTTATCGCCCAGCACTATGTGGGCGTTGCCGTGCCGCCCACGCTTGTCGTCAGCCATCCCGTGGAGAAGCGGCTGGTGGAGTTGCTGACCGAGCAGACCGGCGTGCGCATCACCGTGGTTCAGCAGCCGCGCGAGCAGCGCCGCATCTGGCTGGAGATGGCGCAGAAAAATGCCGACATCCAGCTGGCCCGCCTGCTGGCCGAAGAAGGCTCGCAACAGGCGCGCACGCGCGCCCTGGCCGAGGCGCTGGACCTGCCGGTCGAGAATCTCGACGAGCTGACCATCGAATGCTTCGATATCTCGCACACCAGCGGCGAAAGCACCAAGGCGTCCTGCGTGGTGTTCCATCACCACAAGATGCAGAGCAGCGACTACCGCCGCTTCAATATCGAAGGCATCACCGGCGGCGACGACTATGCGGCCATGCGCCAGGTGCTCACGCGGCGCTACAAACCCGTGGCCGAGGCGCAGCGCGAGGCGGGCGGCGTCGAGCTGAGCGGCAAGCAGCCGCATTTGCCCGATCTGGTGCTGGTTGACGGCGGCAAGGGCCAGGTCAGCATGGCGCGCGAGGTATTCACGGAACTGGGCCTCGATCTGTCGCGCATCGTGGGCGTGGAAAAAGGCGAGGGCCGCAAGGTCGGCCTGGAAGAGCTGGTGTTTGCCGACGGACGCGACAAGGTCTACCTGGGTCATGACTCGGCGGCGCTGATGCTGGTGGCGCAGATTCGCGACGAGGCGCACCGCTTCGCCATCACCGGCATGCGCGCGGCCCGCGCCAAGGTGCGCACGGGCAGCAGCAGTCTGGAAGACATTGCCGGCGTGGGGCCCAAGAAACGGGCGCGATTGCTGCAGCGCTTTGGCGGCGTGCGCGGCGTGGCCGATGCCAGCGTGGACGATCTGATGACCGTGGAGGGCATTTCCGCAACGCTGGCCGAAGAAATCTACAAGGCACTGCATTGATGCAGGCTGCGCAAGCACGAATCCGCGCTAGCGCTGCGTGCTCGTGACACAATGACACCCATGTTCTTCACCATCCCTACTGTGCTGACCCTTACGCGGATCGTGGCGATTCCGCTCATCGTGGGGGTGTTTTACGCGCCGCTGGATCAGGCGACCCGCAATCTCATCGCCACCGTGATGTTCATCGTGTTTGCCGCCACCGACTGGTTTGACGGCTATCTGGCGCGCAAGCTCAATCAGACATCGGCATTCGGTGCTTTTCTAGATCCCGTTGCCGACAAATTCCTGGTCTGTGCATCGCTGCTGGTACTGGTTCATCTGCAACGCGCCGATGTGTTCGTGGCGCTGATCATCATCGGACGCGAGATCGCCATCTCGGCACTGCGTGAATGGATGGCTCAGATCGGTGCCAGCAAGAGCGTGGCCGTGCACATGATCGGCAAGGCCAAGACCATGGCCCAGATGGTGGCCATTCCCTTTCTGCTCTATGACGGAGTGGCGTTCGGGGTGATCGATACCGGCGTCTGGGGACAGTGGCTGATCTGGATTGCAGCGGTGCTGACCGTCTGGTCCATGGTCTACTACCTGCAAAAGGCATTGCCCGAAATTCGTGCCAGGCTCTGACATCCGAAGTGGAGCTCTCTGAAAGCGCTTGTTCATCAAGCGCTTTTTTGCTATTTGGTGGGCTGTTTTCGAAGCGGCAAAAAGACTTTGCAGCGCTGCCTCGCGTGACTTGATCGGACTGCAGATTTTGTCAATTGTTGTCAATCGGTGAAGCCGACACGGAAGAAGCTTGAAAAAAGCCGCTGTGGATGGCCGAACCCGCTCAAAAACCGCATAGAATCTGGTTCTGTCGCTGGAATGCGCAGCGCGAGTTGGCGTCAAAAATGTCAGCGGCTTCAGGTAAAAATGGGCTTGCCCATACGCAAAAACTGATAGGCTGGCTTCCGTCTTCATCGCGACTGGTTTCTTGTTACGCAAGACTTGCGTTTGCAGAGACATTCCATTCACTTATTTCTCGAGAGGCATCTTGTGAATAAAACCGAACTGATTGAGCACATCGCTAACAACGCCGATATTTCCAAGGCCGCAGCTGCGCGTGCACTGGACTCCACGATCGACGCAGTGAAGAAAACACTGAAAAAAGGTGGTACAGTATCGCTTGTTGGTTTTGGCACATTTGCTGTTGGCAAGCGTGCAGCTCGCACCGGTCGTAATCCCCGCACCGGCGATTCCATCAAGATCAAAGCGGCCAAGGTGCCTAAATTCCGTCCGGGCAAAGCATTGAAAGATGCTCTGAACTGACACCCAGTTTTAGTGGGTCCTTAGCTCAGTTGGTAGAGCGGCTCCTTTACACGGAGTAGGTCGGCGGTTCGAGACCGTCAGGACCCACCACTAAAAAACTAAAGAAATCAAGGGCTTAGAGCGATCTAAGCCCTTTTTCTTTGCCCTCTCTACCAACCAAAATAGCCGCCACAAGCCGCCTCTACCAACCGAAAATCGTTGTCTGCCAGCTTTGCACGGATTTGCATGGCGCGTCTTTTCAGGTGGTAGGCATGGCAGGCAAGAAGTAGTTTTCCAACGGCTCCTGGCAATTCACGTTCAAGAAAAGTGCGTGCTCGATAGGCCTTCGGTACTTCACGTTTTCCGCAGCGGCCGAGGGTGATGAATACGCAGCTAATTTTCAAGCTGCAGGTCTGCTCCACAGCCGATGAGTCTCTACAGATATATCCGGATAGAAAACCCCTGATACATGAACCCGATCACGCCCAGCATTCTTGGCTTGGTAGAGGAGTTGATCGGCTTCCTTCATGGCTTGCTCAAACTGGAATGACTTGGTGATCAATGAAATCCCAAAGCTCATGGTCAATTTCGGGCCCGTCGGAAGAACGGTATTTTTTGACCCGAGGTCACGCTGGATTCGCTGGGCAATGAGCTCTGCATCTCCCAGCGTTATGTCGGCCAATAGCAGCACAAACTCCTCACCACCGAACCGAGCAACCAGGTCGTGCTCTCGCACATTGTTCTGCAGAGTCGAGGAAACCAGTTGCAGCACCATGTCGCCTCGCTCGTGTCCCCAGGCATCGTTGATGCGTTTGAAGTGGTCTATGTCGCAGGCCAGCACTGCCATGGGATAGCGTCTCATGTCGGTGAGACGCTTCTGGGCATGCTCTTGAAAAGACCGGCGATTCAGGATCTGCGTCAAAGCATCAATGTCGCGTTCCTTGCGCAGCTTGCCGACTGTTTCCTTCACGGCAATCGCGCTCATCACCACGGTGAAGAGCAGCGAGAAATTCAGAATGCTCAGCAGCGTCAGGATCCAATAGGGCGACCTTGGCAGGGCCCGTAGATCCGTGTATCCCAGCAGCCAGATCAAAGCGGGTCGCGTGAAGGTATAGGCGGTGAAGATGATGCTCAGCCAGAGCAGCGATTTGTCGAGCCAGTCATATGAGTTTTTCTTTGAGTGGACCTGCAAGATGGGGAGCAGCAAAACAAGGCTGGAGCCAACGCTGAAAGAACTCACCCGGGCCCAGACATTTGGCTCGACCTGGCTGAATTGGTAGAGAGCAGCCAGGGTGGCTGTGGCGATAAGCAATGCAACTCGTGGTTGGGTCGATACACACCATCTCTGAGCCCAGCTTTTGGCAAGACACCACGCGCTCAGCAGATAACAGCTGCCGATCAGTAGTGCGTAGCGATTCAGCTCCTGCGGAGAAAGCAGAGTCTGTGCTCCGAGAGCCGGAGCAGTGAGTGAATAGGCGCAAGCTTGCCAAAGCAGAAATCGTTGGGGTCGTTGGACAAGCCAGGCAACGATCAATATGGCTGCAAGAGCCATAATCGCCAGCGACGGCGTCAGAACCAGGATGAGGTCGTTATTCGCGAACATCTGACCATCGCCTCCTCGATCAAAGATCGAAACGGTTTAGCGTTGCCTGCTCCTCGATCGCAAAGCGAAAGCCTTTGGCAGCTATTCATACATCTTGGTTTGGGTCATCACAAGTCATTGCAATGCCCAATGCCTGATCCATGTCATCCGGATTTGACTTTGTAGAAGTAGACGCAGTCGATACTCATTTCTGAAAATAAATAGAACTCGTTACTGCTGTGCTTTCGGAGCCAGTCAATGTTGTGGCTGCATTGAGTCTCCAAAGATAAAGCCCGCGAGCGGGTGCTGCGGGCTTCAGTTGAGAGGAGGCGCTTTCGTGGCGACTGGGCGATCAGGTTGTCATGGTGCCGCCGGCGCTGCGTTGGCCGATGGGAAAAGTCGGTTTGATATGCTGACAAGTCATCGCAATAAACGGGAAAGCTATGTCGAGTCTGGGATCGATCGCGCTAGTCGTTGGCGGCGCTATGAGCGCGTTTGCCGCGCTAGCACACCTGGCGTGCATTGCAATTGGCGCTCCCGCATACCGAGTGATGGGGGCGAGCAATCGGATGGTCCGCGCTGCCCAGGAGGGAAGATCTCAGCCAGCGCTGATAACGATCTGCATCGCAATGATTCTGTTCCTGTGGGCTGGCTATGCATTGGCTGGAGCTGGCGTCATTGAGCATCTACCGCTCACCAAGCTTGCGCTCACAGCTATCTGTGTCGTGTATCTGGGGCGGGCGGTTGCGTTCCCTTTTCTCAAGCCGGTGTTTCCTGCCAACACGCAGACTTTCTGGCTGGTGTCATCTGGCATATGTCTGGTGATTGGGCTGATTCACCTGGTTGGTGTCATTGAGTTGTGGGATGCACTCTAGGCACTTCTCAGAGCGACACACGGTGCCCCGAGCCAATGCTCATGATGTCGAATAGATGGCCATCGAGCGGTTGCTGCGGGCTTGAATAAAGAGCTGTGACTGATGACGGGAGCGGGAATATTTGTTTACAGGGTGGTCTGACTACGAGTCCTAGACTGGAGGCAACAACTAACAAGGAGTTGCCATGAAGAATTTGTCCGTTCTGGCTGCTGTTGTGGCTGTTGCTGCATCACTTGGTGGATGTATCGTTGCTCCGTACGATGGGTACTATGGTCACGGCCACGGAGGTCACTACGACCACGATCGTGGGGGACGCGATGACTACGAACAGGGGCGCTGGGATAACGACCGAGGCTCGCGACCCAACCGGCCCGACAGACGGCCGGATGACCGTTGGAGGTCGCAGTACTGACCATAGGGGCTGTGGCGCTGAATAAAAAGGCCCCGACTGGCGGGGTGAGCGCACTGTGAAGTGAGGGGGGAGGTTGATGACGCAGCGTTTCGCCAGACAGGGGTCCAGCAACAAGTTTGCACACATGGGCTAATAAAAGGTGCTGCGCCATCTGGCATGACCACTTTCGCTCACGACGCGGAAGCTGCGCCGCGCTTCCAATAGGCCGCAGCCCAGGCGAATTCCTGAGTCCCGTACCTGCTTGAGTAGTCAGGCCGTATGGCCTTGCATTCAGGGCAAAAAAGCCACCTGTGAAGGTGGCTGTTAAAAATGAAATCGGCGCCTATAGGTCGGCTGAGCACTTCGGCTACCAGTATCGATAGCCATGGCGCATGCGCGATTGCCTCTTGTCTTTCCTTCTCTTGTCTTTCTCAGGAGGTCCGCACTGCTCCACATTGGATGGGGTGGGGAAATTTTCTCCCCTGGCGAAAACTCGCTTGGCTGTTTTCCACGCTTTCAAGAACGACGATGGGATGCGGCTGATTGACATATAGACCTCCGGTCTATCGCAGAGAGCGAAAGCAGTTCGCTTGATCTCAGAATTCCTTCATCAGGTCCTGTCGTTGGCATCAGGTGCCTGAGGCTTGGCCGGTGCCGCTTCTTGCTTTGTTGACGGCTCTTGATCGAAGCTTGATGGAGCAGGCGGGAGTTCTGAGATGGGCTCAAGGATGACCGACCACATGTCACGCCAGAACGCGAGGTATCTCTCGTACAGAAGGTGTGCAAACATATAGACCTCCGTCTAAAGCAGCAAGTCAAGATGACTCGCATGTTGACCACGTTACGCTTTTAAAAGCCCTTAAAGAGCACAAGCAAAAGCCACCTCGAGGGTGGCTGGCAAAAAAATCGCTCAGGGCGGCATGGGTTAATCGATGAAGCCGAGGTCGTGCAGAGCTTCTGCCTTCTGGGGCACTCAGCAACCTCGATCAGCAGCACGCCGTCAGGCCCATGCACATTGCGCTGGCGCGCCCAGGGCTTGCTCTATGCGTTCGACTCTGTAGCCATTCCGCTCCCTATCTCGGTGGTGTTGATGCGTGTCATCGACTCACTCTATCCAAACCGGAGGCCTGCAAGCAAGACTCTGGTTTGCACTCCTGATCTCGCTCAGTGGCTGGCGCTGCTTGCGCAGTCGGGTTTGCGATGGCTGGACTGATTGCGTCAAGAGGTCGCCAGTCCCAAGTCCCCGGTGCTCACGGTCACATGCCCGGTATCAGTTGTAGAGCAGTTTGATCTCATTGGGTCTTTCCTCTGCGTACCAATGAAAAGTCAGGACGCAGATGTCACCACATCCCCTCTAGAGAGGGGTAGCGGCGCGCGATGAAGTCAGTACGATCCTTGCTCACACTCAAAGGAGATAAATGCTCATGAAAGCAGCACTGATGATCTTGGCCACATTGATGTCCGCAGGCACGGCTTTTTCTGCACATGCCGATGAGGCAAAGGCAGCCATAGCTTCAGGAACCATCAATATGGCCGCGAACATGAATGAGCTCGCTTTGGCTTGTGGGCATATGAGTGCCCCGGATGTGGAGGCTGGCCGCATCAAGCAACGCGATGCGGCCATCAAGGATCTTGGTGTTGCTTCCGCCAGCTACGACAAGATGTACGCGGCTTACGCTGCCGACTTCAAGAAGAAATGGGGCACCATGACCCCGGCAAAACAAAAAAGTACCTGTGATCAGATGAAGCGCTAGCAGTTCCTTCACATCCTGCAAACAGGCCCGCTGCGGCGGGCTTTTTGCATGTTCTCACCTGTTGCAGGGAGGGCGCGCCGGAGTCTTCTCAATAGCCTTCCATCAAGGGCATCTTCTTCATGCCAGCCGCAATCATCGCGCACCAATTTGTTGATGAACAGTCCGCATTAGCCAATCCATAGCAGTGACAGGCCTGCTCCAGTCACCATGGAGGCCAGTCCCAGGCTGATTCGCGTTCCGTATTTAAGCCCTCCGACGGCGAACGCCAGTACGGATTTGGCGATTGCGCTGGAAGCAAGAATTACAACCAATCCCCACTGGGCGGTGGGCAAGGGCAAACTACCTGACGCAAAAAGCTGTCCCAAGCTGGCAGCAGCGGCATGGAGTTCGGCCAAAGCAGCAAATGCTGCCGCGACCAGCACGCCGGTGTTGCCAAAGACATGTTGAAGCCAGGCGCCGAGAACCAACATCAGCGCGATGGTGCCGGCAATCAGCAATGCCGTTGAAAGCTTGAATACCCGTTCGGTCTCAAATTCAGTTTGCGTGGCTGTTTTTTGTCGGTTCAGCAACCCTGTGGCTGCAGCCAGCACAAGGCAGAGTGCGGCAACGAGTAGAGGAAGTGCCATGGACAGCATCAGCGCCATGGATGTTGCCGAGAGAATTGCTATGAACAGGCATAACGAGGCCAACTGAGCCAACATGGCGCAGCCAAAAGCCTGCGCTTGCTGTTGCTTGTCTGACTTGGCCAGGTTTCCAAGGCTGGCGACAGCCGCGGTAGATGACACGAATCCGGAAAAGAATCCGGTCACAGGCAGACCCCAGTGCGGGCCGAGCACTCGAGTCAGTATGTGGCCCAACATACCTACAGCCATGAACAGCACGACCACTTTCCAAAGGGCTGCGAGGCTAAGCACACCCCATGGATCTACGGGCGCTTGCGGCAGAAGTGGCATCACGACCAGTGCTGCAGCGGCCAACAGAAGGCCATTCCTCAATTCATTCTCTCTGAGTAACTCACGACTCCAGCGCTGTATTGGTCCTTTTGAATGCACCAGTAAGGCGCAAAGAATGCCCAGAGCGGCAGTCAAGGTAGGGCTCTTGTGCGATAGGGCGCCCAGAGTTAACGAAAAAAGTAGAGTCACTTCACTGGTCAGGCCTGGGTCACTGGGGGCTGATTGCCAGTAGGCTGCAACGGTCAGTGCCCCGACCAACAGAAGTACTGCAGCAAAGGGCAGCACGCCTAACCACCACGCCGCGCAACCAAGCAACGCTGCTATGGCATGGGTACGAGTTCCAGCGATGCTCTCTCGCTCACTCCCGCGACGCTCGCTCACGAGACCAATAAGCAGACCACAGCCTAAGGAGACTACCCAATGATCAACACCGGCCCAACTCAGCTGCATAAGTCTCAACCCCTCGATCCGAGCAAGGCTACTCCACTTGATAGGACTGCAGCCTTAGCTACTACTCGCAGCATAGTCGAGCATGAGATGACGCCGCAAGCAGTGATAGCTGTATCGTAAAACGCTCAAATCCCATCTATTTCAGTCCCCCGGCATGAAGGAACTCAGCACAGGAGGCGCCAAGGCCGCGCGCTCCCTCAGTAGTCTTCAATCAGAGGCATTCCCGTCCCATTGGCCGCAATCATCACTCCCGTGGTGTTGGTGTCGATTTCAATTGGGACTGCCCACAACTCATTGGGCTTGCCGAAGGAGTTGACGTGATTGAACTGCCTTAATTTATCCAGTGGCAGTTTGATGAGCTCGGGTTGGTGTTGTTGTGCGCATTTCCAGCGCCTCTGGAAAGACTGGCAAACGCGCTTGTGGACGGTGTGGATCAGTGATTCATCGGCCATGACGTGATTGTCTCAGAGCAGGTTGCGGCGCCATGGTGTGCGACTGGAAACATCCACACACAAGCTTTGCCGCTGCCTCTTGCGACAATCGCATCTCGACAAAAGCAAAGGAGAGAGGCCGTGACTTCCATCCCTCGCTGGTCTTCCGTCATGAGCGTAAAGGACCCTCTATTGGATGCTCAGCACATTGAGCTCCTCGAAATGTGCCGATTAATCCAGCAAGATCTCGATAGAGGGCATGGGCAGAACTGGACGCTTGAGCAGAAACTTCACGAGTTCGCATTTCTGCTGGAAGAACACGAGGAAATTGAGGCCCGTGTCTTTGGTTCACGTGGACAGAATCTGACACAGGAGCAGTCCAATCAACGTGCTGTCGCTTTGAGAGACGTCCAAGCTCTCGCTGATAACTTTGAACGGAAAAAGTACGATCCAATTGCAGTCCGGCAGAAGGTTGCACATTGGATACAGTTGCACTTTTGATGGCTCCTGTCTGGGTTGATGAGTTCTGGCTATGTCAAATCCATATTCGCAGGCAACTGCTCGTTTGGGATTGTCATCTCGCTAGGCGATCTGATATGACGGCGGAGCGTTGCCAGATTGAATGGCGCTAGTGTTCAGGCCTGCGCTTGGCTCAGTTTCTGCGCACTGTCAGCTTGCCATCGATATTGGCGACGTCATACACAAGGATGCCTGTGCGCTTGGTTTCACCTCGACCATCCTCGCGGATGGCACTCACCTTCGCCTCCTCTGCACTGGTGTGGAGCGGGATGTCGTCGCAGCTATTTTGAAAATAGCTGGACTCGCTATTCAACCTGCGCAGTGCTCCATCCTCGTTGGAGACTCCCAAGCACAGCCGCTGGTAAATAGGTCAGTCATCAGCTTGGCAGACAGTATCAGCTCAAATTGAGGTGTAAGCATGGGACTCCAGAAAGCAAAAGTCCGCTTTGTGGCGGACTGTGCAGATTGAAAAGTTGGAGGTTGCTGGAGCTGAGGATTGCAGCCCAGGCGGTATTGCTCATTGGGCTCATAGTGTGAGATGGCGCACACTTGTTGTGGGCTGGGCAGATGCGGTACCTTACAGGTCAGGGCGACTGCGAGGGGATGGCCGATTTGATGGGTGTGTTCCGGGAGAGTCGGAATATCAGCCAAGTTGACAGGACTCTTCACGCGATGGTCCCTGGCTAGGAGGTCGCCATGGAAACGATCGAACAGATGGCTGAAAGACATATCCGCGAGTCTGAAGCGGACCTGGTCCATATCGATGTGTTGATGAAGCGTGCGCAGAAAATGAGCGCGAACGCTGCCGATCAAGTAGAAGCTGAGAGGCTTTTGGATCAAGCCATGAGGCAGCGCGCTAAATTAGATCTGCATCTCGCGGCCCTAAGGAGCAAGCAAGAGTCTGATTACGATAAGTTGGCCGAGGAGGGCAAGCGCTTTAAGGAGACGCTTGAAAAAATACGGTCGAATATTGAAGTCATGCTGGCTTCCTGGCTTTGATTGCCAAACGGTCGCGAAGATGGACAACCCCCGAGGGCTTCTGCGTGGAGCCGCTGTCGGCAAAGACTGCCTGTTGTGGAGCCTCCTCCTGCACCTGTGGATCGCCCAGCCAGTCCATGGCAATGCGCTCAATGCCCATGTTCTTGAGCATTGGGGGCTTCAGAGCGCAAAAAGCCCGCTCAGTGACGGGCTTGTGTAGTGCCGATTGAAAAAGGGGTGCCGTTTAGAAGTCGCGACGACCAGAGTGCAACCAGGCCGTGAATTTCACGAGCGGGCTCGAGCATGTGATGCGGGCTCCAGCGGTCTTGTGTTCTCGAATGAGATGTCCGCGTAGATTGTTCCTGTGACGACGTTCCCTCTGAATGAAATGTCTTCAGACAGTCGATGTAGCAGCTTCCTGAATCAGCTTGGCGATTTCGGCGGGATGAGAGGCGAGAGAGGCGTGGCTAGCATCCAGTGTGAGAACCTTTTTTGGGTTCATGCGGCCGGACATCCAAACCTGGTTCTCAGGGGCAATCATGTGGTCCTGGCTAGACACCTGATACCAGCAAGGCTTGTGTTTCCAGGCAGGCTCGCTGACGGTATCTCCAAAGGTGCTTGCCAGAGGTGCCTTCTGGGTTGCCGCCATGACGAACCCATCGTCTGACGAAAGATCCTGGCAAAAACTTTCGTGGAACTTGTCTGGCTTCAGCCACAGATAGCCATCACTGTCAGGAACCAGGTTCGGGGCAGCCACAGGCAAGTGCTTTTGAGTGATGCCACCGGGACTCTCACCCTTATCAGGAGCAAATGCCGCGACGAAGACGAGCGCTGCCACATTCGGGTGGTTGCCTGCCTCGCTGATGACTGCGCCTCCATAAGAGTGTCCAACTAACACGACCGGACCGCCGACCTGAGCGATCATTTTGCGGGTGCGTTCGGCGTCATCGGCAAGAGAAGTCAGAGGATTCTCTACCGCCCGTATGTCCTCGTAGCCCAGACTCTTGAGCTCAAGGATAACCTTGGCCCAATGGGCTGCGCCGCCCCAAAAGCCGTGCACAAGTATGACCGCTGGCTTGCTCATAGCGCTAACTCCTTGTTGGTTGATCGCTCTGTGACGGTGTGAAAATCGCTTCAGTTGATGGCTGAAAAGCTATTGCTACCCTCTGCAATACGACTGCAGTCGAGCAAATATAAATTCAAGCATTTGAAGGGCTTGTAAGGTTTGGTCTGACATTTGGATTGCTCACACATCCTTACCTCCAGCATTTCTTGATCGTCCTCACTGGAATTAAGGACTCATCTACCAGGGGCAGAGGACTGGCCAGCGAGCTTGGTGATCTAGCCAAAAAGCGAGATGCCAAAGTAAATCCGCTGAAAGGCCGGGTGTTGTGGACCGGGTGCTGATCGAGATCGTTGGTGCCCTTGGTGGCTAGGGGCGATCGAATGATTTCGACCTGAGCAGTGAGTGCACGATGGGGCTTCATTCAGGATCCACGCAGCAGGTTTTGATAGTGCTGCTGCGGCCTTGTTGAATCACCGGCCATGCATTGGCCCGACAGCACTTACTCGATGACTCGCCCGTCTTGGATGGAAAAGAGGTTGCGTCAGACAACATCGTCGCTATCGGCGCAGTTGCCAAGGAAAGTCGTTTCGCGGCAGTACGCACCCAGCCTGGTGCTGACGTCGTCGCGAGCTTCAACGTCAGGCGAAGCGGCATGTGCCTTCATTGGCATGACGGAGAAGACAGGATGGGTACCGAGCGCCTCCACCGGCATTGCTTGCCTGCTATCAAGGCTGGCTTGCCGAACCGCTGGCTCGATAGCGTAGCCGACCGGCACTGCAGCGGCAACACCAGTCACGGCAAATTGAAAAGCTCTCATCTGCCACAGTCCTCCTGAGCGAAGGAACGTAGAAGAGAAGTTCTCAGTAACCTTCGATCAAAGGCATTTCCGTCCCATCGACCGCAATCATCACTCCCGTGGTGCTGGTGTCGATTTCAATTGGGACTCCCCACAACTCATTGGGCTTGCCGAAAGAGTTGACATGATTGAACTGCCGCAGTTCTTCTGGCGGCAGTTTGATGAGCTTGGGGTAGGCATTGTTATGGGCCTTCCAATGACGGAGGAAGGACTGGCAAACGCGTTTGTGGACTGTGTTGATCGGTGATTCATCGGTCATGGCGGAATTGTCGCAGAGCCAGCCGGCGTGCCTGGCGTCCAATCGGATACGGCCTGAAGCGCAATGGTGACCGGTCAACGCCAACATCGACTTCAGGCTGATCTTGGTTACGCGCAGCCGCAGGCTTGAGAGGCTTCAGTCATTACAGGTCCTTCAGGCCGCGATACCTCAGTCAATCTTGGGCGGCAATGCGCTGAACGCGCAGGTCGCCGCCGGCAAGCTGTTGGGCTGGCCGGCGCAGTGCAGCCTTGTCGTCAAGATGCGGCAGAGGACGGATGACTGGCCCTAGCCCAGCGCCCGTCGCACGCCGATGCCTGCCATGTAGAGCAGTTGGCGCGCTGCCGGGGCTAGCCCCAGCATGTGGATGCACCCATGGATCATGCCCGGCAGGCGCACGGCCGTCACGAGCACGCCATCCTCTTGCAGGCGAGCGGCATAGGCCTCGGCTTCATCGCGCAGCGGGTCATACTCGCAACTGATCACCGTGGCTGGTGGCAAACCGGCCAGGCTTTCGGCGCGTGACGGGGACACTTGCTCCAGTCGCCCTTGCGCAGGATCTGCAAGGTAGGCTTCGTAGCAATACGCCATGGTCGCTCGGGTTAGGGAGTGGCCATCGCCGAACAGATCGAAGGACGGGGAGCCCATGGCGGCGTCCAGTGCCGGGTACAGCAATAGTTGGTGGGCAATGCTTGGCGCGCCGCCGGCACCCCAACCATCTCCATGCCTAGCGGCCAGACAGGCTGCTGCAGCGAGGTTGCCGCCCGCGCTGTCTCCGGCCACAGCGATGCGGCTGCGGTCCAGTCCAAGCCTTTCGGCCTGTTCGAAGGTCCAGCTCAAGGCGTCGCAGAAGTCTTGCAGCGGCACCGGAAAGCGGTGCTCGGGGGCCAGCCGGTAGTCCACCGAGATCACCACCGCCTCCGTCGCAACAGCGAGCGCACGGCAGGGGTTGTCGTACAGCTCCATGGAACCAAGGCACCAGCCCCCGCCATGCGCGAAGACCAGGGCAGGCTGGGGCGCGTCGGATGCCGACGGCCAGTACACACGCAGACGCAGCGGGGCACCGTCGCGCGCACGCAGCGTGAAATCTCCCGTACGCGCAACGGGCTCGGCCGGCCCATGCAGTGCACGCAGTCCGATGTCAGTGGCCTGCCTCAGCTGCGCCAGCGTGGGCGCAGTTGGGGGTTGGGGCATCCGGGCCTGCTCCCGCAGGTAGCGAGCAATATCAGTGTCCAGAGGCATGATTACCGCGTCCTTTGCAAGAACGGCAGCAGTTCGGCGATGAAGGCCTGGGCCGCCTCCTCCATGATGAAGTGACCACAATCGGGCACGATCACGCCGGACAGATCATGGGCATGCCCACGCAGTGTGGCCAGCGGCGCATCGCCTGTCGCGTGCTCGGCACCTATGGCCAGCACCGGCATGCTCAGCGGGCGCTTTGCGCGTTCACGATTTTGTCGAATGGTCTCGGGAATTGCCCGGTAATAGGCGAAGCCGCCGCGCAGCCCGCCCGGTGCCGCATAGGCGTCGACATAGGCATCAACGGCCACACGATCACGCCGCAGCGACCATCGATTGAACATGAATTCCAGATAGGCGCGCTCGCGGCCCGCGATCAGAGTCTCGGGCAGGTCGGCCAGTTGATTGAACATGAAATGCCACAGGAAGATGTTCTGCTCAGGCGGCGCGAAGATGCTGGGCTCTGGAGCCAGGCCCGGGATCACGGCCTCGGTCAGCGCAAGCGATTGCACGGCCTGGGGCTGGTCGCTGGCCAGCGCATAGGCCACCCACATGCCCACATCGTGGCCCGCGACCTGGTAGCGCTCGTGGCCCAGTGCCAGCATGGTGCGGTGCAGGGTCTGCGCGATGGCACCCGTGTCGTAGCCCGTCTCAGGCCGGTCCGAAAAACCGGTGCCCGGCGGATCGACGGCAATTGCCTGAAAACCCTGCGCAGCCAGCGCTTGCATGACGTGGCGCCAGGCATACCAGGTCTGGGGCCAGCCCGGGATCAGCAGCACCGGCGAGCCCTGGCCGGCCATGATGCAGTGGACGCGGCGGCCGTCGATGCGCACATAGTCGTGGGTGAAATCATCCTGGGCTTGCGCAAGGGTGGAGGGGAAAGCATTCATGGGTCTGTTTCCTTTTTTTGAATCGGAAGCCGGGGGGCTCAGGCGATGCCGAGCATGGTGTTGATCTGGCGCTGGCCCACGGGGGCACCGGCAAAGTCGTCGAAGATCCTGTCGGTCACGCGGATGATGTGGCGGTTGATGAAGTCCACGCCTTCCCGTGCGCCGTCCTCCTGATCCTTGAGGCAGCACTCCCATTCCAGAGATGCCCAGCCCTGGTAGTCGTACTGGGCGAACTTGGAGAAGATGGTCTTGAAGTCCACCTGCCCGTCACCCAGGGAGCGGAAGCGCCCCGCCCGTTCCAGCCAGGAGGAATAGCCGCCGTAGATGCCCTGGCGCCCGCTGGGCAGGAATTCCGCGTCCTTCACATGGAACATGCGGATGTGCTCGCGGTAGATGTCGATGTAGTCGAGATAGTTCAGCTGCTGCAGCACGAAGTGGCTGGGATCGAACAATATCTTGCAGCGTTCATGGTGACCGACCAGTTCATGGAAGCGCTCGAAACTCGTGCCGTCGTGCAGGTCCTCGCTGGGGTGGATCTCGTAGCACAGGTTCACGCCCTGCTCGTCGCAGGCGTCCAGGATGGGGCGCCAGCGGCGTGCCAACTCCTCGAAGGCGGTCTCGATGAGGCCCGCTGGGCGCTGCGGGAACGGGAACAGATAGGGCCAGGCGAAGGAGCCCGAGAACGTACCCATCTCCGTCAGGCCCATGCGGCGCGAGGCGCGGGCCGAGCGCTTGAGCTGCTCCAGCGCCCAGGCCGTGCGCGCCTGCGGATTGCCGCGCAGGGCCTCGGGGGCGAAGCTGTCGCACATGGCGTCGTAGGCAGGATGCACGGCGACGAGCTGGCCAAAGATGTGCGTGGTCAGCTCGCTGGCCACCAGGCTGTGCGAGGCAAGCATGCCGTTGACGTCGTCGCAGTAGGCCTGGCTTTGCGCGGCGGTGGCCACGTTGAACAGGCGCTGGTCCCAGGCCGGGATCTGCAAGGCCTTGAAGCCCACGCCTGCGGCCCAGCGTGCAATGTCCTCCAGCGAATTGAACGGAGCCTTGTCGTCGGCGAACTGCGCAAGATGAAGGCTTGGCCCCTTGATTGTCTGCATGTGTTTTTCCTTGCTTTGATGTATTGTTTGTCAATCGACAAAGAATAGTATCACGCAAACGCAGTCGCTTTCGACAGGCAGGTGTGCTGCGGCGTGGATGACACGCCGCTAAGATGCCGCACCGACTTTTGAGAGGAACAAGGAAGATGGCTGGAAGACCCAGGGAATTTGATCGGGACCAGGCGCTGGAGTGCGCCATGCTGGCGTTTTGGCAGCGCGGCTATGAGGGCACATCTATGGCCGACCTGGTCCAGGCCATGGGCATCGCCTCGGCCCGCATCTATGCTGCCTTTGGCAGCAAGCAGGCACTGTTCCGCGAAGCCATACAACGCTATGAGTCCGGGGCCGGCTGCTTTGCCGATCGGGCCTTGGCCGAAGAGTCACTGGTGCGTGAAGCCATCTCACGCATGCTGCGCGATGCGGCGACCACCTATACGGAACCAAGCCGGCCACAAGGTTGCATGGTTGTCATGGCAGCGACCAATTTTGCGCAAGAGAACGAGGAAGTGGCAGCCTGGCTGGCCGTGCACCGTCGCCAGCGCACACAGTCCATCATCGACCGACTGCAACGCGCAATGGACGAGGGCGAGTTGCGAAAGGATGCGGATGTGCAGTCCCTGGGCGACTTCTATGCCACGCAGTTGCACGGCATCTCAGTACAGGCTCGTGACGGCGTGTCGCGCCCGCGCCTGCTCGCTGCTTCCGCGACCGCTATGGGGGTGCTGGACCAAGCGTTGTGCCCGCTCTGAAGCCTTGAGCTGCAGTGCGGCTAGAGTGAGTCTGCGGACAATTGAGTCAGGCGCTTGTTCAAGCGGGGCAAAGGCTGATTCCTGAGCACATGTTGCCCTGCAGACGGCCCGGGCACAGAGTCCATGGGGAGAATCTAGCAGCGGTTTGCACAATGGTTCGGTGAGGGCGTGTAGGCACGCGGCGGCTCACTTCGGGCAAAGCTACTGCAGCACGCTCTATTGGTGCTTAAGCGTCACTCATCGGAAAACCGTCGTGGACGCGCACCACCATCGGCCTCCGGATGACCGTTTTTTGAGCAGTGACGGCGAGGCCATGCTATCCATCAGGTCGGCGACAACCGAAGCATCGCGGACATGGACAGGCGAGTCTGAAACGACCGGGTGTGTTGTGTGCGGCCACGGCTCTCGGCCAGGAGCGCAGCTCGCTCGGCTGTGTTCAGAGTTAGGCGACGACAGGTTGCGGCCACTCAAGCTTGGCAACGTGGTCGCTGCACATTCCAGTACCCTGGATTGCAGGAGTTTGGAGGAGGCGCCTATTGCTGAAGTCCGAGCTGGTTACACAATAGTTCGGGCATACGTTCTCTGAATCCTTTAGTCCTATAGATAGGGGGCTGTGAGACAGGTATAACTTGCAGGGCACCTCCAATCTGAGGCAGTCCTTGAGAGGAAAACCCGAAATGGCACATGACTCACCCAGCCAGGGTGGAATGACCCTGGCGCCTGACCAGTTGGACGCCTATCTCGCAAAGATCGGGGTCAATCAGCCTGTTTCGCTCGACCACGACAGTCTGTCAAAACTGCATCGGGCCCATCTCATGACCTTTACCTGGGAGGCACTGGATGCTTTCATGGGATGGCCGTCTTCGATCGCATCAGCCGCTGCCTTCACAAAAATGGTGAAGGGCCAGCGAGGAGGCTGGTGCTACGAGATGAACGGGCTGTTCGGGGCTGCACTCGACGCTTTAGGGTTTCGCGTGACCCGCCTGTGTAGCGGTGTCAATCGTGAAATCCTGGGCGATGCGGTCATTGGTAACCATCTGAGCTTGCGTGTTGATCTTGATCGTCCCTATCTCGCAGAGGTTGGCTTGTCCGATGCCATCGTCGAGCCTGTGCCGCTTGCCCCGGGGCCGATCAGCCAACGCGGCTTCGATTTTTCGATCATGCCGACGGACGACGGTTGGCTGCGCTTCAGGAACCATACGCGTGGCATGGCGCACAGTTTCGATTTCCGGCCCGATTACAGCGATGAGATTGCCATCTCCAGCATGCTTGGCTGGCTGACGCAGGATCCTGGCTCTCCGTTCACCAACGCGCTGGCGATTCTGCGGCATACGCCAAATGGCTATGTCGGCCTGAAAAACGATTGTCTGTGCCGCGTAACGGCAGACAGCACTACCGAACAGCGCATCTCGAGCGCCGATCAATTGGCCGACACGTTCGCAACGATTTTTCACATCGACGTTCCCCTGTATGAGGGTGTCTGGGAAAAGATCGAGACGCTCCGTGGTGAGGCAACCACCTGAACAACCCTGGCGACGAGTCGAAGTTGGCAGAAGATGGTGAGACTCACCAGGAGCTTCTTATTCCCCGAGACGATCTGCCAGCGCTGATCGACGGCCCAACCGGTGTCAGTTGACCCTCACGCAGGTACCGGGTGGAGAAGGGCCACCTGCTGGAAGGCGGCTGACATGCACTGGAGCAGATTTGTCGCCTGTGCCGGCCTGTCTTGGTGCGGCGCAGTTCGGCTTCCTTCTGAGAAGCGCCAGCTCGGCCAGAACCAACCGAGCACGCTCACCGAGCGGTTTTCACCGAATGGTCGTTTGCGTTCGGGGGCGTCGATGCCATGCAGCCTCACCCTGACCTTTTCGCATTGCCCAGGCCCTTCACATCGCGCGCTCAGGGTGTCGTCTTTGAGGTGTCGACGAGCAAGCCAAGGAGGACGCCTGCAGTATCGGATAAGGGTGTTCTGCGAGCAGCTTCCGTAGCCTGGGCCAGGCGTCAAACAGTTCATGCTTGAGCACTCGCGTGCGTGTGCGTCATCTTCGAATGTGGGTACTCAGGAAAGCTGGAGATTTCTGCAACTCGCTGATATTTATGGAGATATGAAGCTTTGCGCAGAGTGGGGCGGCGGTTCGGGGCATCCAGTACCCACCACCAAAACGCACAGAAGGCTTGGAGAGTGCTAAGCCTTCTGTGCGTTTCGGCGTTTGTTGCTACTGAAGGTCACGGTTGTGCGGGGTATTTCTATGCAAGATGCACTGGCTCTACAGCGGCAATGGAAAAGCTGGCAGTTAGAATGGACAGGATTAGCCTAACCCTGTTGGTGGAGGTTGGATGGCAGTTCTGTAGAGCATCAGTGCCCTGTAGAGGCCCGGTCGGTGGCGCAAGCGGGTCGCACGGCTTTCACCATTGTTAATGAGGCGAACGTAAGTTCGCCTTTATTTTTGCTGCCGCAGAAAGATTGACCATGTTCGAATCCATCCGCAAGCATTCCAAGTTCGTGATGATCTTGTTGTTCTTGCTGATCATTCCCTCTTTCATTTTTGTCGGAGTCAACCAGAACTACTTCACCGAGTCCAGCCAGACCGTGGCCCGCGTGGATGGGCATGACATCACCCAGCAGGACTGGGATAACGCTCACAGGGCTGAAAGCGACCGCCTGCGTGCGCAGAATCCGACCATGGATGCCAAGCTTCTCGACTCGCCAGAGGCGCGTTATGCCACGCTGGAAAAGCTGGTGCGTGATCGCGTGCTGGCTGCAGCTGCTGCCAAGATGCACCTGACAACGCCCGATGCACAACTGGTGCGTACCTTGCGTGAAATCCCCGCGATTGCCTCATTGCAAAAGCCCGATGGCTCGCTGGATGCCGAAGCCTACAAGGCTCTGGTGGGCTCGCAGGGCATGACCCCCGAAGGGTTTGAAGCCAATCTGCGTCGTGAACTGGCTCTCAATCAGGTACTGGGTTCCGTGTCCTCGACCAGCTTCACAACTGCTGCACAGCTGCAGCAGGCCATGGATGCTCTGTATCAGCGCCGCGAAATTCAGGTTGCCCGGTTTGATGCCAGCGCTTTTGTCGGCAAGGTACAGCCCACGGAAGCCGAACTCAAGGCCTTCTATGAATCGCACACCAGCCAGTTCAAGCAGCCCGAGGCTGCCACAGTGGAATATGTGCAACTGGATGTGGCGACGGTAGAGAAGAGCATTGTCCTGAGTGAAGATGATCTGCGCACCTATTACAAGGAAAACGCGGCCCGTCTTGCCGGCCCGGAAGAGCGTCGTGCCAGCCACATCCTGATCAATGCGGCCAAGGATCTTCCAGCTGCAGAGCGTGAAAAGGCCAAAGCCAAGGCAGAGCAACTGCTGGCCCAGGTGCGCAAGGATCCCAAGAGCTTTGCCCAGGTGGCCAAGGCCAATTCGCAGGACCCCGGCTCTGCTGCCAATGGTGGTGATCTGGGCTACTTCGGCCGAGATGCCATGGTCAAGCCATTTGAAGAAGCCGTTTTCAAGATGAAGCAGGGCGACATCAGCGATGTGGTCGAGTCTGACTTTGGCTTTCACATCATCGAGCTGACCGGCATCAAGCAGCCCAAGGTCCCCTCGTTCGAGGAAATGCGTCCCAAGCTGGAAGCAGACCTCAAGCAGCAACAGGCTCAGCGCAAGTTTGCAGAGGCGGCAGAAGCCTTCTCCAACGCCGTTTACGAGCAGTCCGAAAGCCTCAAGCCTGTGGCCGAGAAGTTCAAGCTGAGCATTCACAAGGTCGAGAACGTGACGCGTGAGCCAGCCCCTGGTGCGCAAGGTCCTCTGGCCAACAAGCGTTTCCTTGAGGCGCTGTTCTCCGCAGATTCTCTGGAGAACAAGCGCAATACCGACGCAGTAGAGCTGGCTCCCAGCAACCTGGTGGCTGGCCGTGTGCTGAGCTATGCTCCTGCGCATACTCAGTCCATGGATGAAGTGGGTGAGAAGCTCAAGCAACTATATGTGGCGCATCAGTCCGCAGAGCTGGCCAAGCAGGAAGGCAAGGCCAAGATGGCCGAATGGAAGGCCAAGCCTGAAGCTGCCCAGCTGCCTGCGGCCGTCGAGGTGGGGCGCGATCAAGCCAGGGATCTGCCGCGTGAAGTGCTGGATGCCGCATTGCGCGCCCCCACGAATGCCCTGCCTGCATGGGAGGGTGTCGATCTTGGCAATGCAGGTTACGCGGTGATAAAGGTCAACCGCATTGCCCAGCGTCCTGCGCAAGATGCTCAGGTGCTGGAGCAGCAAAAGGCGCAGTTCACGCAGTGGTCTTCCATGGCTGAAGTCATGGCCTACTATGAACAGTTGAAGAAGACCTTCAAGGTCCAGATCAAGGTTGCGCGTCCTCAGTAAGGCATTTAAATCAGGCGCGAGTTTATTTGCGGTCTGATTTATGCATTACAATAGATGCTTCTACGGTGGCTGTAGCTCAGTTGGTAGAGTCCAGGATTGTGATTCCTGTTGTCGTGGGTTCGAGTCCCATCAGCCACCCCAGAATTTTGAAAACGCTCTGCAGCGCAGAGCGTTTTTACTTGATGAGAGGTTTTTACCTTGAATCGTTGCTAGTTCAGTGTTTGTTGCTCTCAAATTTGATTGGAGAGCTCAAATCTGAAGTAGAATAGAGACTTCTACGGTGGCTGTAGCTCAGTTGGTAGAGTCCAGGATTGTGATTCCTGTTGTCGTGGGTTCGAGTCCCATCAGCCACCCCAGTTTATAAAATGCCTCACAGGTTTTCTTGTGAGGCATTTTTGTTTTTGCAGCCCTGCTGAGCAGGGTGCGCAGGCCGCTTTGAAGTTCTCCTTCCTCGCGAAACAGACCGTCCGGCGCTGAACGCCTCGTGACAGTGGTTGTTGGCGGTGCGCGCCTTCAGTTGCCGCTCATGGTTGAGCCGCGGCCGCCCCGAAAGAAGACGATGTGCAGTATCACTACGGCAGGGCGCTGTTGCATAACTCCTGCACTCAACTGCGATGGCCCCACCGGATGAGTGAATCGAGCTGGAGCAAGCAGCGCTTGCCGCACCATAAACTCGAAGTCGTACAGCACAGCATTGAAGGCCCGAGGTGATTTGAGCATCCGAAGGGGTTGGAGGTTCAGGTGCACTCCCGTCCAAGCCGAAGTGGCCTGTATTTGCTCGCAGACTCCATGAGCATCAAGTTCTTGGGGGGAGGTGAATGGAAAGCCAGGAAGCATGGCGCCGTCGCCAGTGGCGCAAGGTGCGGCTGGGTATAGATGCATAGACACTGCAGATTTGAGCCATCGTCGTGATCACTAACGAGGTGGGTGACTCGCCAGTAGCGGCTGAGCTGCTTGGCCAAATATCCAATACCTGAAGAGGCGGCCAGCTTCACCGGCGACGGTGCATATGGGGCACAGGATGTGCGTGAAGCATGTCACGGCCGCAGTGCCATCCTCATCCTCATCATCCCGCCACGTAAAGGAGCAAGACTGCGTAAAGGGTTGGCCTTTACGCATCGCAACGAGGCCGTTAAGGCGTGCAAGCGAGTGGGGCGCACTATCTGGAAGCGCTGCAGGGGCTACCACCGCTACAGCTTGGTGCCAACCAAGATGAATTGCTTCAAACGCCTGGGGGAGAAAGCGATGGCCAGGACGTTTGAGCGTCAAGTCGTTGAGCTCAATATTCGTGCATCCATCCTCAATCGATTGACTGAGCTGTGCATGCTGCAGACGGTGGGGCCGTTGCATAACTGGGTCTGGGGCTGGGGAAAGCACCGCCTCAAATGGAGTTATGCAACAAAGCCCTCCGACACGGTATTGGCCCTGGCGACAAGGCGCTTCTGATGCTCAAGCTGCATTCCTGGGCTCGCATCACAGCCATCCGGGGCTGTGGTGCCTCACCAAAGTCAGGCTCATACGAGGCCACAGAAACAAACAACCAGTTCAAGGCCGGCGAGGTGTGGGCAGGAGCTTCACTTGCTTACACATCGAATACCTGTAAGCGATTGAATAACCTAGACTTGTTGCTATGAAAAAGTTACTTGGAGTCTCGGCATTCGCGTTGTTCTTGTCCGGCTGCTATGCACATCACGGACATGGTTATGGGCACCGTCACCATGATGGGTTCTACGGGCATCCGCACGGCCACAAGCATCATGGCCATCGGTCAGGTGGTCATGGCGGAGGACATAAGCACCACGGCGGGCGTGGGCATGGTCGACGCTAGGCCTCAAACACAAAAAAGCCACCTTTGAGGTGGCTTGGTTTATCTGGAGACTGTTTAGAAAGCGTCGACGCTGTACTCGCCTTCGGGAGGGTTCTGGGACAGCATCCGCAGAACTTCTTCAGGGGAGCGCGGTTCCGGCATTGGCGTCATGATCTCTTGAATCGTCGCTTTGAGTTCAGGATAGGCGGCGTACAGGTAGGTCATGGCAACTCCTTGAAGGGTGGATGGAAGCTGATGTGTTTCTTTTTAACGTTTGACTGTGTCAGTTCGTTGACAGGAATGTAAGTAGTGAGGTGTGCTTACAGATTCTCAGGCAGGCATTGCACGGTCCTGTCGTCCAGTCACTGGCTGTCTGCCCGGACAGGAAAGGCTGCGCGTGCAGCGACTCGGATCGCACCGCCAGGAGGAGGCTGAGGTCGGTATCCGCCCAAGCCGGACCAGCGGCTCAGGGTATCGCTGCTGCGCAGGGCAGACGGCAAGCGCGATGGCGCCAAGCGGTTTGGTCATGGTTCTTCATCCTCTTCGCCGCAACGCAGCGAGTTGGATCATTAGCGGCGATGGCAGGGTTTTGCCGGATACTGGCAGTCAATCTGGTGCAGGGCTCTGTCAGCCATGTGCTGTGCGTGATGGCGCGGTCGAGAAACTCTGACAGGTGCTCCAGACGGAGACGGGCTTGTGATTGCGCAATGGTATTTGGCCGTGCTGCTGTGGCAGTCGACTTACTGGCTCGATCGTGGAAAAAAGGCTTGGCTAATAGGAGAGGGCCGCTGGCTAGCTAAAACGCTGCAAGCCCTCGCTTGTCAGCGCCCCACGATGAAGAGGCGGTACAGCGATTTGCTGCACCATGAGATGAATCATAAACGCAATTGAGAATCGTTTGCAAATAGCCGTGCGATTCTCAGGACTATAGAAAGAAAGTGCCAATGCCTGGAGGTATGAAACTGAATTGCTCCAAGAGTTGCTCGATAGATACGGGCGCTGGGTTCAGGAGCGTTTGAAGAGGTTGCGATGTGCCAGTGCCGAGGAGCGGTATCAGTCTCTGCTGCAGGAAGATGAACCATCAATCTCTTTTATTGTGGACTGGCGCTAGACAGGCTCAGCTTGAGCTGCAGGCCGCGTCCATGAAGTTCCATCATGTGCTGTCTGCGGCCTAAGTCCTGAAGAGTGAGCACTTGAACTCTGTGCGCTGGCGCCTGGCCAGGGCTTGCATGATGCTCAACCCATGGTCTGCGTTCCCTCTGGTTGATATTTCGGATGCTGCTGACGTATGCCCGATAAGGCATACCTCTATAGCGGCCATTCATCGCGACACTGAGGCGTATGTCCTGCCTGTTTAGCGGTATTCAGCGGCGTGGCCAAAGTCCCAAGCATGATCCGCTGGCGCCTTATTTTGCGTTTACCGTTGTGAGCACGTTGATAACGTGTAAGGGCTTGTGCTGCATGGATGCCTTGGCTGGTCCCACGGCCGTAGGCTCTCGCTAGAGCTTAACTTTGACCCAATCCGCATTTCGCGGCTTTGTTCATAAGGAGGGCATCATGAATCCTGATCAAACCAAGGGTGCGCCGAAGGATGCTGCGGGCGGGGTTCAGGAGAGGTTTGGTGAACTCATAGTCAGTCCTGAACAAGAAGCCAGGGGGATCGCAAAGGAGGTTGAAGGCTTCGCTCAGAAGAAGGCCGGTGATCTGAAAGAAGCGATTCAAGAGGCGGTCAAAAAAATAAGCTGCAAGTGCTCTAAAGAGCAAACCCGGCTAGGTTGGCCATTTGGCTTTTGTGTTGCTTCCTGTCCGGGTTCATTACTGAATATTTATTCATGCTGTGAATTTATACATATGTGCTACAATCCAGCGGTCGGGGAAATCATGCTGGCGCCTAGGAATGGTGGTTGGCCCCCGACGCGGAATATCGCGAGGTGGAGCAGTCTGGTAGCTCGTCGGGCTCATAACCCGAAGGTCGTTGGTTCAAATCCGGCCCTCGCAACCAATAAAGCCCTGGTCGGAAACGGTCAGGGCTTTTTTGCCATCTTTATGTCATATTTCGAGAGCAAGATACGCGTCGCTAGGTTCAGGTTGTAGCACTGAAAGATGGCTTAACCCCTGGCGCCAATTCCCAAGCCCTGGCTGTAGCAGCCGGGGCTTTTTCTTTTTTGCCTTCTGTCAGGCGAGAGCTGGTTGCTGTGGCCAGGGCTTTGTCTCGTCGGCTTTTCTTGTTCTCTTGTGTCAGCCAAGGCTACGCCCGGGTGACATGACGCACGGGTGATGAGAGGGCTGCTTCATCGCTCACGGAGAGCTCCTGCATGTGTCACCTTTGGCCGAAGGTGTGGAAGCTGGAATTGCGGAGGCAGCCGGTTTTCTTGCCTTGAGGGCGCAAGGCATCAATGTTTCGTGCTGGCCTTAGAGGGGTAAGGCGGTTCTTGGTCTGCTGCCAAGCCACAAATAAATATGATGGCGCGTATAAGCCGGCAAAGTTGCGAAGCATAGACAGACAAAAGGGGTTAGATCTTTCGATCTAACCCCTTGTCATTTGGTCGGAGCGGCGGGATTCGAACTCGCGACCCTCTGCTCCCAAAGCAGATGCGCTACCAGGCTGCGCTACGCTCCGAAGCCTCTATTCTAACTACAAAAAATTGCTCATTTTTTGAAAGTGCCGAATTTTTATGGCGAGGCGCTATTTATTTTGAACGAGGTGTCGTGGGGGCCGGGCCACGGTTGGCCAGATGGCGGAAGGTGATGCGGCCCTTGGTCAGGTCGTAGGGCGACATTTCCAAAGACACTTTGTCGCCGGCCAGAATGCGGATGTGGTGCTTGCGCATCTTGCCGCCGGTATAGGCAATCAGTTGGTGACCGTTGTCCAGTGTGACGCGAAAACGCGAGTCAGGCAGGACTTCCGTCACGGAGCCTTGCATTTCAATCAGTTCTTCCTTGGCCATTTGTTCAATCTCTCAGAAAAGGTCAGTTGCGGCGCTTGCTCGTCATCACCACGGAAAAGGCCTGAGCAGTACAAGTGCTCAGGCCTCAATGTGGCAAGGGCGCTGCGCTGTTTGCGCAGACCGAACAAAAGGCCGATATCCAATCAAGCCATGCTGTGAAACAGCATTCAGCTAAACATTGGAATTGTAGCGTCTAGCCTTCGCTTATGCCCTCATAAAGGGGTAAAGCGTCGCAGCGATGAGACGGGTGCATGGGTCTTTGTCATGACGCTTGCATCATTGAGATGCCATGACCGGGTGGTTGCCTGGATGGGGAAAACGCCTGTAGCCCTCAAAGACAGCCGCCGCTGCCGTGGTCTTGGCTAGAATCCTGTTCGACAGCTCTATAACTTTGATAGCAAAATCCCATTGTGTCTGATCGACTTGCCGTACTTTCCCAATATTTCTTGCCCAAGCAGGCGCTGACCGCGCTGATGGGAAAACTGGCGCAAGCCGAAGCTGGCGGATTGACGACGGCGGTCATTCGCCGCTTTATCCAGCGCTACCAGGTGAACATGGCCGAAGCGGCCAATCCCGATCCTGCTGCCTACAAGACCTTCAATGCCTTTTTCACACGTGCGCTCAAGGATGGTGTTCGCCCTCTGGCACAGGCGGACTGGATTTGCCCGGTAGATGGTGCGATCAGCCAGTTCGGCAGGATCGAAGGCGAGCAGATATTTCAAGCCAAGGGGCATCAATACAGTGCGACTGCCCTGGTGGGAGGCGATGCGGCTCTGGCTCGTCAGTTCGATAACGGCAGTTTTGCCACGATCTATCTGAGCCCGCGCGACTATCACCGCATTCATATGCCTTGTGCCGGCAAGCTGCGCAGCATGACCTATGTGCCAGGTGATCTGTTCTCGGTGAACCCGGTTACCGCACGTGGCGTACCCGGCCTGTTTGCGCGCAACGAGCGCGTGGTCTGCGTGTTCGATACCGACCATGGCCCCTTCGTGCTGGTACTGGTGGGCGCGACGATCGTGGGCAGCATGGCCACGGTGTGGCACGGTCTGGTCAACCCGCCCCGCCCAGGCCATATCAAGACCTGGAATTACGAGGGTGCCGAAGCAGTGACGCTGGCCAGCGGCGAGGAGATGGGCCGCTTTCAGCTTGGCTCCACCGTGGTCATGCTGTTTCCTCAGGCTGCAGGCCTGCAGTTCAATCCGCAGTGGCAGCCGGCGGCGCCGGTGCAACTGGGTCAGGTCATGGCCAACGCCCAGATCAAACTGGGCTGACAGCCGGGTTCCATAGAAAAAGCCGCTGATGCCATGAGCTCAGCGGCTTTCTTGTTTTGAGGGATCAAAGAAACCAGGTCAGCGGCTCGGGCCTGCGCTCGGTGGTGAACACCGTGGGGGCAAGACTCAGGCGATCGGGTTTTACCGGGTCGTCGTGACCTCGGAGGTAGACCATTAGTTCGCGTCTGCGCAAGATGACATGGCTGACGATTTCGCGTCGGCCATTCTGAGTGACCTCGGTGCCGGGGCGAAACAACGGCATATGAAACAGGCCACTGCGTGTGGTGGGCGGCGATGCCGCAACTTCATTGGAGGCGAGCTGCATGGGCTTTCCGTAGTAGTGGTGACTGCTTATCGGCAGCGAATCATCAAACTAAAGCCCGAATTGCCAGGCCTGGTTCAACCGGGCTGGGCCAGGGCCTTGAGCAGCTCGGTCTCCATGCGCAACTGACTGTTGTTGTCCTGCAGTTCAGGGCCTTCGATGAGGAAGGTGTCTTCCACGCGCTCGCCCAGGGTGCTGATCTTTGCCAGATGCACGCTGATATGGTGCTGGGCCAGGATGCGCGCAATGATGTAGAGTAGGCCGGCGCGGTCTGACGCGGAGATGGACAGCAGCCAGTGCTGGGCTTTTTCATCGGGGCGCAGGATGACGCGCGGAGCGAATGGAAAGCTTTTGACGCGGCGCGACAGTCGTCTTTGCGATGGCGTGGGTAACGGGCCGCCCTGCAGCAGGGTCTGCGTCAGATCGCTTTCCACCATGTGCATGAGTTCGCGGTACTGCTCCTGCATGGTGGGTGCGACGACCTGGAAGGTGTCCAGTGCGTAATCGTTGTTGGCCGTGTGCACGCGCGCATCGAGAATGGAAAACCCGGCCCGATCGAAGTAGCTGCAGATGCGGGCAAACAGATCGGGCTGGTCAGGTGCATAGACCAGTACTTGCAGGCCTTCGCCGGCCAGCGACCGCCGGGCGCGTACCACAGGCTTGCCCTGGCCCACATGGCGTGAGAGATGGCGGGTATGCCAGGCGATGTCGGCCGCTTCATGGCGCATGAAGTAGCTCACATCCAGTGTCTCCCAGAGTTTCTTGTGGGACTCGAAAGGCTGGGCGGATAGGGCCAGCTGCACCAGTGCCTCACGCTTGCGGGCTTCGATTTCGGCGGCGGCATCCGGGGCGCGGCCACCCAGCACGCGCAAGGTCAGGCGGTAGGTGTCTTCCAGCAGCTTGCCTTTCCAGGCGCTCCAGACCTTAGGGCTGGTGCCGCGAATGTCGGCCACCGTCAGCAGGTACAAGGCGGTGAGCTTGCGCTCGTTGCCGACGCGTTCGGCAAAGGCGCGAATCACATCGGGGTCGGACAAGTCCTGCTTCTGGGCCACCTGGCTCATGGTCAGGTGCTCGCGCACCAGAAACTCGACCAGCTCCGCATCGGCCTTGTCGATCTGGTGGGCGCGGCAAAAACGCTTGACTTCGACGGCGCCGATCACGGAGTGATCGCCGCCTCGGCCCTTGCCGATATCGTGGAAGAGAGCAGCCAGATACAGGATCCAGGGCTTGTCCCAGCCCGCGGCGAGCTGGGAACAGAACGGATACTCATGGGCATGCTCGGCCATGAAGAAGCGCCGCACATTGCGCAGCACCATCAGGATATGCTGGTCCACGGTGTAGACGTGGAACAGATCGTGCTGCATCTGTCCAACGATGCGGCGGAAGGGCCAGAGATAGCGACCCAGTACCGAGGTCTGATTCATCAGCCGGATGGCATGGGTGATGCCGCGCGGCTGCTGCAGGATCTTCATGAAGGTGGCGCGATTGACCGGGTCGCGACGGAAGGCGCTGTCCATCACATCGCGGCTGGCATACAGCGCGCGCAGGGTGCGCGTCGACAGACCCGTCAATCCCTCATGCTGCTCATACATGAGAAAGGTTTCGAGAATGGCATGCGGATCGCGCTCGTACAGATCGTCGCTGACCACCTCGATGGTGCCGGCCTTCTCGCAAAAGCGATCATTGAGCTGAATCAGCTCGTGCGATCCGGGGTTCAGGCGCTCTTCGATGCTCATGCGCACGATCTGGCACAGCTGGGTCACCGCCTTGGCGGCCCAGTAATAGTGACGCATCAGGGTCTCGCCAGCGCGCATGGCCAGCTTGCGGCCTTCCGGCGTAGTGGAGCGGTAGCCAAAGGCTTCGGCCACGGCGGTCTGCAGGTCAAAGACCAGCCGGTCCTCATGGCGGCCGGCAGAGGCATGCAGGCGGGCACGGATCAGGCTGAGCAGGGATTCATTGGATTCGAGCTGCTGAACCTCGAAATGGGTGATCAGGTCCTGCTCGGCCAGTTCATGCCAGCTGTTGCCGAAGCCTGCTGCCTTGGCCAGCCAGAGCATGGTGTGCAGATCGCGCAGCCCGCCGGGCGATTCCTTGCAGTTGGGCTCGAGCGAATAGGGCGTGAAGTCATATTTGGCGTGGCGCTGGCGCATTTCCAGCAGCTTGCCTTCGACAAAAGCCTTGGGATCGAGTTGCGCGCGAAACGCCTGCTCGAAGTCGGCAAACAAGGCCTTGCTGCCGGTGATGCGGCGTGACTCCAGCATGGCGGTCTGCACCGTCAGGTCCTGCGCAGCCTCCTGCAGGCATTCGGCGATGCTGCGCACGCTGGAGCCGATTTCCAGGCCTGCATCCCAGCAACTGCTGATGAACTGCTCGATGCTGGCCGCCAATTCCGCAGCCGGCTGTGCACTGCTTTGGGGCAGCAACACCAGCACATCGATGTCCGAATAGGGAAAGAGCTGGGCGCGTCCATAACCCCCCACGGCCAGCAGGGCTGCGCCCTGCGGCATCTGCGCGCGTTGCCAGAGGGTGCGCAGAAGACCGTCGGCCAGTTCACTGAAATGGTGCAGCACTCCGCGCACGCTGCGTCTGCCCAGCGTGGGGTTGCGCAGCAACTCCATCTGCCGGGCCTTGGCCTCACGGTATTGCTCGCGCAGGCCCTGTAGCGAGGAGAGGTCGGAGACGTCGGCAGAGTGGGCGTAGGAGTGGGCAGGGGAGGTCATGCGCAGTAGAAAAAAGCGTTTCAACAGGGCAAGTGCTTGAGCGTCACCTTAACCCAACTGACTTGGGCTTGAGGCCTGTGATGGCAAAAAGATGAGCGCATGGCGCTTGTAGTACAAGGTCTGCAAGCAAAAAATATGCCGCATCCGGCTTTGGCCGGTGCGGCATGCAGGTCAGCGGCGGCAGCGCGCTCAGGTGCGGATGGACGTGATGAAGTCAGGCGGAGTGGGTGAGCCCTCGGACCAGGTCAGCACGTCATAGCCGGTCTTGGTGACGGCCAGCATCAGCTCCCACTGGGCGGTCAGGCTGCGGTCCTTGGTGACGACGGTCCAGCCGTCGGGCATGGCCTTGATGTCGCGCTTGCCCAGATTCAGCATGGGTTCGATGGTGAAGACCATGCCTTCTTCCAGCACCACGCCTTCGCCGGGGCGGCCGTAGTGCAGCACCTGGGGTTCGTCGTGGAACACCTTGCCGATGCCGTGGCCGCAGTATTCGCGCACCACGGACAGGTTGTTGCTTTCCGCGTAGGTCTGGATGGCGTGGCCGATATCGCCCAGCGTGGCACCGGGCTTGACCTGGGCAATGCCCTTCCACATGGCTTCGAACGTGAGCCTGGACAGGCGCTTGGCCGCAATCGTGCCTTCGCCAATGATGAACATGCGGCTGTTGTCGCCGAACCAGCCGTCTTCGGTGATGATGGTCACGTCGACATTGACGATATCGCCCTTCTTCAAAGGCTTGTCGTTGGGGATGCCGTGGCACACCACATGGTTGACCGAGGTGCAGACATAGGCCGGGTAGGGCGTCATACCCGGAGGCTGATAGCCCAGGCAGGCCGTCTTGGTGCCTTGCTCGGCCATACGCTTGGCGCACAGATCGTCGATCTGCTGGGTGGTGATGCCGGGTTTGATGTGGGGGGTGATGTAGTCCAGCACATCCGAAGCAAAGCGGCCTGCAACGCGCATGCGCTCGATGTCTTCGGGGGTCTTCAGTGTGATGCTCATGGCCGCAATTATCCCATTGCGCGCTTGAACATGCAGGGCTTGTGGGTGTGAGCATTCGGACTAACCCCGAGGCACGGTAAAATCCGAGGCTCACCGAATTCAGCGCTTTGGCCAGGTCCTCTCAGGCAGGGGATTGACCAGGACGCTTTTCAACAGCCTTCACATAAACAGGCCGCCACGTGACATTGCATCTGACACAGTTTGAGGGTGGAAACGCCCTGAGCTCGTTCCGCGCCCAACAGCTTCTGACCGATCTGGTCGCCATCCACCCCAAGATCACCGGCGTATCTGCACGCTTTGTGCACCTGGTAGCCACCGAGGGCGCAGTTGCGTCCGCATTGCAAGAGCGCCTGTCGGCGCTCTTGACTTATGGTGACCCCTATACGGGCAATGCTGAAGGCCTGGCCTTCATCGTCACACCCCGCCTGGGCACCATCTCACCCTGGGCCTCCAAGGCCACCGATATCGCCCGTAACTGCGGCCTGAATGTGTTCCGTGTGGAACGCATGACCGAGTATCGCGTGGACATGAAGTCCGGCCTGCTGGGCGGTAAGCCCGAGCTGTCGACAGAGCAGACCGCTCAGGTCGCCGCTTTGCTGCACGACCGCATGACCGAGTCCGTGTTTGCGACACGCGCAGAGGCCGAGCAACTGTTCACCACCCTGGCGGCACAACCCATGGAGTTTGTGGATGTGCTGGGCGGCGGCCGCGCAGCGCTGGAAGCCGCAAACAAGCAATGGGGCCTGGCCCTGGCCGAAGACGAGATCGAATATCTGGTCAACGCTTTCAACGACCTCAAGCGCAATCCCACGGACGTGGAGCTGATGATGTTCGCGCAGGCCAACTCCGAGCACTGCCGCCACAAGATCTTCAACGCCAAGTTCACCATCGACGGCGTAGAGCAGGAAAAATCGCTGTTCGGCATGATCCGCAACACCGAAGCGGTCTCGCCCCAGCACACTGTGGTGGCCTATGCCGACAACGCTTCCATCATGGAAGGCCATGAGGTCGAGCGATTTGTCGCCAAGTTTGATGCCAAGGCAGATGCAATCAGCGCCCCCAGCTATCAGAAGCAGGCGGCTACCAACCATGTGCTGATGAAGGTGGAAACACATAACCACCCCACGGCGATTTCGCCCTTCCCCGGCGCATCGACCGGCAACGGCGGCGAAATCCGTGACGAAGGCGCAACCGGCCGTGGCTCCAAGCCCAAGGCTGGCCTGACTGGCTTCACCGTCTCCAAGCTCTGGGGCAGCGAAGTGGGCAAGCCCGAACATATCGCCAGCCCGCTGCAGATCATGATCGAAGGCCCTCTGGGCGGCGCGGCGTTCAACAACGAGTTCGGTCGTCCCAATCTGACCGGCTATTTCCGCGAATACGAGCTGCAGGTCGGCGACATCACCCGCGGCTACCACAAGCCCATCATGATCGCCGGCGGCCTGGGCGTGATCGATTCCGAGCTGACCAAGAAGATCGAGTTCCCGGCGGGCACGCTGCTGATCCAGCTGGGCGGCCCCGGCATGCGCATCGGCATGGGCGGCGGTGCGGCAAGCTCCATGGCTTCGGGCACCAATGCCGCGGAACTGGACTTTGACTCGGTGCAGCGTGGCAATCCCGAGATCGAGCGCCGTGCTCAGGAAGTCATCAACCATTGCTGGCAGCAGGGCGCTGGCAACCCCATCCTGGCCATCCACGACGTGGGTGCCGGTGGTATCTCCAATGCCTTCCCCGAGCTGACCAACGATGCCGGGCGCGGTGCACGCTTTGACCTGCGAGCCGTCAAGCTCGAAGAGTCCGGCCTGTCGCCCAAGGAAATCTGGTCCAACGAATCGCAGGAGCGTTACGTGCTGGCCATTGCTCCGGAATCGCTGGAGCAGTTCACGGCCTTCTGCGAACGCGAGCGCTGCCCGTTTGCCGTCATCGGCACGGCTACCGAAGAGCGCCAGCTGGTGCTGGAGGACACGGCGGTCGAGTCCGGCGACCAGAAGTTCCCCGTGGACATGCCCATGAACGTGCTGCTGGGCAAGCCACCCAAGGTGCACAAGGATGTGACCAGCGTGGAGCGCGAGCTGCCCGCCATGGACCTGACCGGTGTGCCGCTGGAAAAGGCCGTGATCGAAGTGCTGGCCCACCCCACGGTGGCTTCCAAGCGCTTCCTGATCACCATCGGCGACCGCGCCGTCGGTGGCCTGACCCATCGCGACCAGATGGTCGGTCCCTGGCAGGTGCCGGTGGCTGACGTGGCCGTGACCCTGGCCGACTACAAGGGCTTCAAGGGTGAAGCCATGGCCATGGGCGAGCGCACACCGCTGGCCGCCATCAACGCGCCCGCCTCGGGTCGCATGGCCGTGGCCGAAGCCATCACCAATATGCTGGCCGCCCCCATCGAGCTGTCCAAGGTGAAGATGTCGGCCAACTGGATGGCCGCCTGCGGCGAGGCCGGTGAAGACGCTGCGCTGTACGCCACCGTCAAGGCTGTGGGCATGGAGCTGTGCCCTGCGCTGAACATCTCGATTCCCGTGGGCAAGGACTCCCTGTCCATGCGCACGCAGTGGAGTGAGAACGGCCAGACAAAGAAGGTCACCTCGCCTGTGAGCCTGATCATCACCGGCTTTGCCGCCATCGACGATGTGCGCACCACGCTCACGCCCCAGCTCGACGCCGAGGTGGAAGACAGCACCCTGGTGCTGATCGACCTGGGCCGCGGCAAGATGCGCATGGGCGGCTCCATCATCGGTCAGGTGCTCAATCAGTCGGGCAACGAAGTGCCGGATCTGGATGAGCCCAAGGATCTGATCGCCATGGTGGATGCAGTGAATGCGCTGCGTGCCAAGGGACTGATCCTGGCCTACCACGACAAGGGCGACGGCGGCCTGCTGGCCACGGCCGCCGAAATGGCCTTTGCCGGCCATGTGGGCGTGGCCTTGAATGTGGACATGCTGATCACCGAAGGTGATGGCATCTCCGACAGCCGCATGGACAGCGGCGAAGGCAAGAACTGGGGCAAGCAGGTCTCCGGCCGTCGCGAAGACCTGACCTTGCGCGCGCTGTTCAACGAAGAACTGGGCGCCGTGCTGCAGATCAGGACCGAGGACCGTGCCGAAGTGCTGCAGGTGCTGCGCGAACATGGCCTGATCCAGTGCAGCCATGTCATCGGCAAGACCCGTCCTGCTTCGTCCCCTGTGGACGCCGGCAAGGGCGAGCTGCAGGTGTGGCGCGATGCGAACAAGGTATTCGGCGCAACCCTGTCCGATCTGCACCAGGTCTGGGATGCCGTGAGCTGGAAGATCACCCAGCAGCGCGACAACCCCGTGTGCGCCGACAGCGAGCATGCTGTGGCGGGCGAACCCACCGACCCCGGCATGCATGTGCATCTGACGTTCGATCCCAAGGAGAACGTGGCAGCGCCCTTCATCAACGTGGCTGCGAGGCCTCGCGTGGCGGTGCTGCGCGAGCAGGGCGTGAACTCCCATGTGGAAATGGCCTACGCCTTCACCGAAGCCGGCTTTGATGCGGTGGACGTGCACATGAGCGACCTGCAGTCCGGCCGTGCGCAGCTCAAGGACTTCGCCGGTGTGGTGGCCTGTGGCGGCTTCAGCTACGGCGACACCCTGGGTGCGGGCATTGGCTGGGCACGCTCCATCACCTTCAACGACCGTCTGTCCGAGCAGTTCCAGGCCTTCTTCGGTCGTACCGACACTTTCGGTCTGGGCGTTTGCAACGGCTGCCAGATGTTTGCCGAACTGGCCGACATCATCCCCGGTGCGCAGGACTGGCCGCGCTTCACGCAAAACCAGAGCAACCGCTTCGAGGCGCGTCTGAGCATGGTGGAAGTGCTGGAGTCGCCCAGCCTGTTCCTGCAAGGCATGGCCGGCTCCCGTCTGCCCATCGCCGTGGCGCATGGCGAGGGCTTTGCCAACTTCCAGTTCCGTGGCAATGCCCAGCAGGTGGTCAAGTCCATGCGCTATGTGGACAACCACGGCCAGCCTACCGAACAGTATCCGTTCAACCCCAATGGCTCGGCTGGTGGTTTGACAGCTGTGACCACGGCCGATGGGCGTTTCACCGCGATGATGCCTCACCCCGAGCGCGTGTTCCGCAATGTGCAGATGAGCTGGACTTCGGGCGATAAGTCTGAATTCAGTCCCTGGATGCGCGTCTGGCGCAACGCCCGCAAGTGGTTGGGTTGATCCCCTGGCACTGCTAGCGCAATCAAAAGGCTCTGCATTCTGCAGAGCCTTTTTTCATGGTTAATGGTCTGCACGGAGGCCGACTTCAAGGATCAGGTGAACTGCTTTCCGCGTCCTGTCGGAAGCGCAGGCCTAGATCGTCTCCAGTTGCTGCATCAGATGCTGGCGCATCAACTCGGCCATCTGCGCGGCTGGCTTCGCATCTACATGCCAGCGGCCATAGCTGGTAAGGATATCGAAGCCTCGCCGCATGTCCGGCACATGGTGACTCAACGCATAGCCGATCAACTGCGCTTCGAGGCAGGCAATCTGGGCCTGCGGCACGATTGCCGGCACCAACGAAGCTGCTGCCACAGAAGCCTTGCCATCGGCACGCTGATCGAAAATGTTCTGGCTCATGACTCAAAACTCCAGTCGGGCCTGATCTGCAGGTCCTGGCGTTAGTGTTGAATAGCGCATGCTTTCAGCTGCGCCGATTTGCCCGCGACAGTCATGCATGAATAGCTGATGCTTTGACAGCATCAAGTCGGTAAACGCCGGATTCAGACAAAGGCTGAAATTGTCGAGCGCTACAGAACACATTCGTAGAGTGCCTGTTGTCGTAGCAGGCAAGATCCGTTGCCAACACTGCACCGGCTGTTGATAGGACAGCAGCTATCTGGACTGTTCCGTGTCCATTGGGCGACCGTAGGCCTTGGCTCTCAAGTCATGTGCGGGCCTGTGCTTAGGGGTGTGGCTGCTTCATGTCAGAATCTATCGATTGATGTGAATAGGTGTAGTAGCTCTGTGCAAAGGGCTGCTGCTTTTTTGCCTCTAGTGCAGTGTTGTGAAGCGGCACTAGCTTGGCTTTGGTATGGCAATAGTACGCAAATGCGTATATTTGTCAATATTGAGTTACTCATATGGGTATTGGTGCGCGTTTGCGTGAGGAACGAGAACGCCTTGGCTTGAACCAGGAAGGGTTTGGCCAACTTGGCGGTGTGCGCAAGCAGGCGCAGCTGCTCTACGAGAAAGACGAACGAAAGCCGGATAGCGATTACCTTGTTGCGGTTGCCGCAGCAGGTGTTGATGTGCTGTTTGTGCTGACCGGCCGGCGCCAGTCAGATCTGCCTGCGGGGGACGCCAGCGAACAGCTTTTGCTGGAGAACTTTCGACGCTGTTCGTTGGTCGCCAGACAGAATCTCTTGCAGTCCTCTATTTTGTTGGCAGCAAGCTTGTCAGCCGAAGCATCGTCAGTGGCCAATTCTTAGACCCAGAACCGGCTTCCAAGGCTGTGACACTGGGCGTGTATGGCGACGCAAGTGTCCTGGTTGATTTGACCCAGAGCATTCAGACCCACGGTAGCAGTTTGACAGCCGGATAGGTAGCAAGGTTCAGTTGCGGGCAGCTTGCGCGGTATGAGCACCGAAGCCGGGCTGAGCCATTGGTAAGCAAAAGTAGCAGGGAGGTCGTGGCTTGGCTGCGGCGGAGTCGGCACTTGCATCTGCAGCAGCATCGGCAGACTGAATGATTGCCGGGAACAGCAGCGCCGTAGCTTGGCGAGGAAGTCGGTTGATGCATGTCACCTGGCTTCTCTGCGTTCTGATTTTTTGCACGTTTTCATCGGCACAGTGCCATGGCGATGATAGGCTGACGCATTACGCGCAACAGTTTGCGCGGTCGGTCAAACCACAGTTTTTGCCGCGCTGAATGCACTGTTTCAGCAAAGTGCGGACGAGGTTTTCCGAGGGTGGTCTTGCATTCGCCCTTGGTGCGTTAGCGCCTCGAACTATCAAGATATTGCGTCGATTCGGGACGGGAGACATTGGTGTCGCGTGTATTAGCAACGGAAGCGGAAGTTTTGGCGCTGTCGCCGGACGCTGCGTCGTCCAAGGCGGCCAAGGGACTGCAGTCCCTGAGCAAATGGCCGAACACAGGCAGCAATGATGCTGCGGTCTGGGGGGAATGCCAGGGCAGCGGCAGCAAGCCGTATCAGACTCAGGTCGATCTGAGCGGGCCGGCCTTCAAGTGCTCCTGCCCCAGCCGCAAGTTCCCCTGCAAACACGGGCTGGCGCTGATGCTGCTGCGTGCAGGTGGCCAGGTCCCAGAGGGCGGCGAGCCCCCGGAATGGGTCAGCAACTGGCTGGGTGGTCGTCTGCAAAAAGCCGAGCAGAAAGAGGCCAAGGCGGCCGCCATTGCCGCTGCGCCAGTTGCGGATCAGGAGGCTCTGGCAAGACAGCAGGCCAAGCGCGAGGACAAGCGTTGGGACAAGGTTGCTGGCGGCATGCAGGAGCTGTCGCTATGGATGCAGGACATGGTGCGCACCGGCCTGGCCAATCAGTCTGGCGACAGCCAGACGCGCCAGCACTGGAACACCATGGCTGCACGCATGGTGGATGCACAGGCCACGGGCATGGCCACGCGTATCAGGGAAGCCTGGGAGCTGGTGGACAGCCATCCGACCTGGCCGCGTGACCTGCTGGTGCAGCTTGGCCATTGGCAACTGCTGCTGGACGCGGTGCAGCGGCGTGACTCGCTGAGCCCGGAGGTGAAGGCTGACGTCATGGCTGCCCTGGGCTGGCCCATGGACAAGGCCGAAGTACAGGCCCGTGGTGAAACCATCAGCGACGATTGGCGGGTGCTGGGTCAGCGCCTGATCGAGCGCGAGGGTCGCCTGCTGGAGCGCCGCGTCTGGTTGCAGGGCCTCAATACCGGCCGCGCCGCCCTGATGCTGGACTATGCCCAGGGTGGTCGCGGGTTCGAGACTGCCTGGGTGAGCGGAGGCGCTCATCGCACAGCCTTGAGCTTCTACCCTGGCAGGGCCAGCCTGCGCGCGGTCGCGGTCAATGGGGTTGAAGCACTCGACAGCTGCGATGCCGTAGCCCTGACGGTCAAGGCTTTGGGTGAGCCGTTGCAGCAACTGGGCGAGCGCATTGCCGCCAATGCACTGCAGCCGGTGCAGCCGCTGTGGTGTGCGAATGCCCAGCTGCTGTATGTCGAGGGGCAATGGCTGGTGGGCTGGCCCACAGGACAGAGCCAGGCGGCGCCGGTGCCTGCGGTGATTGCCGATGACGAAGCCTGGCGGCTGCTGGCGCTGAGCGGCGGCACGCCTCTGGCCCTGTTTGGTGAGTGGGAGTGTGGGCCGCAACTGGGGCGCTGGCGCTTGCTCAGCGCCTGGCAGCAGGATGCTCACAGCCAGGCCTTATCCCCCATCTGGCAGAACCAAGGAGAGATGCGATGAGCAGCGCCAATTTGTGGGCTGCACTGCAGCAGTCCAGTCTGGTCGGCTCGGACAGGCTAGCCGTGCCTGCGGTGTTGACCGCGCAGGTCGATGCCGCAGCCAGCCCCGGTTTGCAAGCCATGCAAGCTGCCTGGCTGCAGCCGGCTGCATCAACGGCTGCACAGCTGCTCAGAGCCAGCGCTGTCGCAGCCGTCCTGGAGCGGGCGGGCTGGCAACCCGGTGCGCAGGTCAGGCTCGGCGCACCTTTGAGCTCTCCGGCATTGCCTGCCGACGAGTCTCGCCGTGCGCCCGAGGATGAGCGACTGCATGGCCTGATGCGTGATGTGCTGCAGCATGGGCCCGAGAACATGCTGGCTCCCATGTTCCATGCCCTCGATCAGGCTGGACAGCGCTTGCCTTATGCGCTCCTGGTCGAGGCTTTGAACGAAGGCCGCCGTTCGGTGGAGCTGCGTACTTGGCTGACGCCGGTGCTGGGCGAGCGAGGACGCTGGCTGGCAGGGCTCAACCCGCAATGGAGCTATGCCAGCGGCGTGCAGGAGACAGCCAATGCCGAACTGATCTGGCAGGAGGGCTCCATCGAGCAGCGCGTGGCGCTGCTGCACAGCGAGCGTGAGACGGATGCCGACCAGGCCCGCGCCAGACTGGAAGCCAGCTTGAAGGAGCTCAATGCCAAGGAGCGTGCGCCAATGGTGCTGGCCCTGGGCGTGGGGCTGTCGATGGCGGACGAGCCGCTGCTGGAAAAGCTGCTGACCGATCGTAGCAAGGAGGTGCGTGAGAACGCGGCCCGCCTGCTCTCGCGCCTGCCGCAAAGCGCGCACAGCTTGCGCATCATGGGCTGGCTGCAGTCCATGCTGAGCCGCAATGCCAAGGGCGAGTGGCAGATCGAGCCGCCCGAGGAGGGCAGCAAGGACTGGGAGCGCGACGGCATTGCGCTGCAGCCGCCCGCCTATATCAAAGGCGTAAAAGCCTGGTGGCTGCAGCAAATGGTGGAACTTGCGCCGATTGACTTCTGGCTGCAGAGCCTGGATATGACGCCCGAGCAGCTCTGGGACTGGAGCCGCCGTAGCGACTGGAAGACCGCTTTGCGCCAGGGCTGGCTGGCGGCACTGCGCGATCAGCCCGATGTGCGCTGGATTGCGCTGCTGCAGACCATGGAGCGCGATGCGCGGGCCGAAGCGCTGCTGCCAGTCCTGCTGGACCGGCTGAGCCAGCAGGAGCGCGAGGCGCTTTGGCAGGCGCAGCTGCAGCAGGTCAAGGGCAGCCTGGTGGACCGCATCAACACCATCGAGAGCAGCATGCCGGTGGTTGGCGTGTTTTCTCAATCCATGTCGGAGCAACTGATGGACGCTCTGGACAAGGCGCTGGGCGGCAAGCAGGCTACAGGCAGCTGGCATAGCTGGCAGGCCGACCAGGCCGTGCTGGCCTGCGCGCGCCGGCTGCATCCGGCCGTTCTGCCGCGCTTTGTGTGGCTCTGGCGTCAGCCTGCACAGGCTGAGGAACTTGCCGTGCCGCAGCAGCAGCCCGAGGCAGTAGCCCCGTCAGGGCTGGCCGGGCTCTGGCAAAAGTTGGTATCCAAGGTGGCCGATGCGACCGAAGAGGTCGCCGCAGTGGCTGCGCAAAGCAGTCTGACGCCCGAACAACAGGCGCGGCTGGAGCGCGCCCGCCTGCGCCCCTGGGATGACGAGCGCGTGCTCGAGCAACTCAACCGTATCACCGATCTGCGCATGGCCCTGCATGCAACGCTGAGCGCCTAAGCCTTCGAATTTTTCTGCATTCAACCCGAAAGTCATCATGAGCCAAGTACTACGTCAGCACGCCGAGGCGCAATTTGCCGAAGAACTCGATGCCCTGCAGAAGGTGGACGACCGTCCGCGCCCGCCCAACTGGAAGCTCTCGCCCTGGGCTGTGCTCCAGTACCTGATGGGCGGCAAGCTCAGCAACGGGTTTGAGCTCAGCCCCAAGTACATCGGCAATCCGCGCCTGATGGAGATTGCCGTGTCCACGCTGGCCACCGACCGTGCTTTGCTGCTGTACGGCGTGCCCGGCACGGCCAAGTCCTGGGTGTCCGAGCATCTGTCTGCGGCCGTGAGCGGCGATTCGACCATGCTGATCCAGGGTACGGCTGGCACCAGCGAGGAGCAGCTGCGCTATGGCTGGAACTACGCCCAGTTGCTGGCCCACGGCCCGTCCGAGAAAGCGCTGATTCCAAGCCCGCTGGTCAATGCCATGAAGCTGGGCAAGATCGCGCGCATCGAGGAGCTCACACGTATTCCCGCCGATGTGCAGGACACGCTGATCACCGTGCTGTCCGAAAAGACGCTGCCTGTGCCTGAGCTGTCCATGGAGTTCCAGGCCGTGCAGGGCTTTTCGGTCATTGCCACGGCGAATAACCGCGACAAAGGCGTCAACGAGTTGTCGAGCGCACTGAAGCGCCGCTTCAATACTGTGGTCCTGCCTGTGCCTGCCTCGCAGGACGAGGAGGTGCAGATCGTCACCAAGCGCGTGGCCGAGCAGGGGCGGGCGCTGCAGCTGCCAACCGAGCCGCCTGCGCTGCAGGAGGTGCGCCGTGTGGTGCAGATCTTCCGCGAGTTGCGCCACGGCCAGACCGAGGACGGCAAGACCGTGCGCGTGAAGTCGCCCAGCTCCACGCTGTCCACGGCAGAGGCCATCTCGGTCATCAACAGCGGCATGGCGCTGGCCGGCCATTTCGGCGATGGCGTGCTGCGCGCGGCCGATGTGGCCTCGGGCCTGCTGGGAGCCGTGATCAAGGACCCGGTGCAGGACACGGTGGTGTGGAAGGAATATCTTGAGACCGTGGTCAAGGAGCGTAGTGACTGGAAGGATCTGTACCGCGCCTGCCGCGAGCAACTGTGAGTTGTGCTGCAGTGAATGCAGCTCTTGATACGTCGTTGCATCACCTCGCCCTAGCCGCCCTAGCGTGGCTACTGTCTTCGGTGATGGCGCCTCGTCTCAACCGCCCATCTGTGATGGGCTGAGCTGTCTTCACTGCCAGAGACCTTGCTATCCCTTTCTTGAGCCGTCTGACAAGCCCATGGCCACTTCCGCTGATTCTGTTCATTTCTTTGGCATACGCCATCACGGCCCGGGCTGCGCTCGCAGTCTGCTGCAGGCGCTTGAGGTTTTGCAGCCCGATTGCCTGCTGGTGGAAGGTCCGCCCGAGGGGGAGGCGCTGCTGCCCATGCTGCAAAGTGCCGAGCTGCGCCCGCCCGTGGCCATGCTGGTCTATATGCAGGACGAGCCCAGCCAGGCCGCGTTCTATCCATTTGCCGAGTTTTCACCCGAATGGCAGGCATTGCAGTGGGCCAGTCGCCTGGGTGTTGCAACCCGCTTCATCGACCTGCCCCAGACCCATGGCATGGCCATCGAGTTTGCCCAACGCGAAGCGCTGAAGAAGGCAGCACAGGAGGCCGAGGATGCTGTACAGGCGGCGACGGTCCCGGACTCGGAGCAGGACGCACCGGATGTCGCGGAGGCCGCAACGCTGGCGGATATGCAGGATGGTGACGAGCATGAACCGCAGCTGGACCTCCCCGCACCGGCTCCTCAACACCTGCACCGCGATCCGCTGGACTGGCTGGCCCATGCCGCAGGCTTTGACGATGGCGAGAGTTGGTGGAACCGTCTGGTCGAGGAGCGAGGCGACAGCGAAGCACTGTTTGAAAGCATTGGAGAGGTGATGGCGGCAGCTCGCGAAGAACTGTCCAAGGACGGCGAGCATTGGCGCGGCGAGGAATACATGAAGCGCGAAGCACTGCGCGAAGCCCATATGCGCCAGTGCATTCGCGAGGCGATCAAAGCCGGTCACCAGCGCATTGCCGTGGTTTGTGGCGCCTGGCATGTGCCGGTGCTCAAGGCCAGCGTGACGGCCAAGGCCGACAGCGCCCTGCTCAAGGGCCTGCCCAAGGCCAAGGTAATGGCGACCTGGGCCCCCTGGACTTATCGAAACCTGGCCAGCAGCAGCGGCTATGGCGCGGGCGTGACTTCTCCGGGCTGGTACCAGCATCTGTGGCAGTGCTATCAGTCGTCCCCGGGTTTGGAGTTAAATCAGCCTCAAACGCTTGATGGTAAAGCGCAAACAGCTATCAAAAACGCGGTTTCTCCGGCCACGCTGCGTACAGCTGGCTGGCTCACGCGCGTGGCCCATCTGCTGCGCGACAAGGATCTTGACTGCTCCAGCGCCCACATCATCGAGGCCACGCGACTGTCCGAGAGTCTGGCGGCGCTGCGCGGCCAGCCCATGCCCGGCCTGGAGGAAATCAACGAGGCCATCGTCACCGTGATCTGCATGGGCGAGGACGCACCGCTCAGGTTGATCGATGAGGAACTGACCGTCGGTCATGTGCTGGGCCAGGTGCCTGCCGATGTTCCCCAGGTGCCGCTGCAGCGTGATATCGAGCAGCAGCAGAAGTCGCTGCGCCTCAAGCCCGAGGCGGCAAGCAAGCTGCTGGCGCTGGATTTGCGCAAGGACACGGATCTGGCACGCAGCCATTTTCTGCACCGTCTGCGCCTGCTCGGCATTGACTGGGGCGTGCGCGCCACCGATGCCCAGCGCAACCGGGGCACATTCCGCGAAAGCTGGCAGCTGCAGTGGGAGCCCGAGCTGGCGGTACGCATCATCGAGGCCAGCGTGCACGGCGCCACCGTGGCCCAGGCCGCCACGGCCAAGCTGCGCTCCAGCCTGACGCCCGAGACCTCGCTGCCCGAAATAGCGCAGGCCATCGACGATGCGTTGCTGGCCGATTTGCCGCAGCTGGTCGAAGCCCTGATCGCCACGCTGGCCCAGCGTGCAGCCACCACGGGCGATGTGGCCCAACTGCTGCAGGCCTTGCCACCGCTGGCCAATGTCTATCGCTACGGCAGCGTGCGCCAGACGGATACAGCCCTGCTGGCCGGCGTGATCGATTCGCTGGTGCTGCGCGCGGCCATCGGCCTGCCTGTCGCCTGCATGGCCATGGACGAGGATGCGGCGGCTTCCATGAAGACCAAGGTGCTGGCGGCGCACGAAGCCCTGCGTCTGCGCACCAGCGACGCAGAGGCGCAGCAGGCGGTGGATGCCTGGCGCCTGGCGCTGCGCAGCCTGGCCATGGGGGATGCCGCTGCGGCACTGCTGCGCGGCATGGCTTGCCGTTTGCTGCTGGACGAGCAGTTGCTGGAAAGCGCCGAGATCGTGCGCCAGTTCAACCGCAATCTTTCGCTGGGTGCGGCGCCCATGGATGTGGCGGCCTGGCTGGACGGTTTTCTGAACCGGCAGGCGCTGGTATTGCTGCATGACGAGTCCATCTGGGGTGCTGTCGATGCCTGGCTCAGCGGTCTGGGCGAGGTGCAGTTTGCACAGATTCTGCCGTTGGTGCGACGCAGCTTCTCGACCTTCAGCAATCACGAGCGGCAAAGCCTGGGTGACAAGGTCAAGCGAACTCCTGTGGGAGGCGCAGCGGCACCCGATCCTGCTGTGGGCGCTGCGGACGATGCTGCGCCCTGGGATGAGTCGCGTGCCTTGCTGGCCTTGCCCATGCTCAATGAGTTGCTGGGCTTGAATCTGCCTCAGGCGCTGATGGGACAAGCCCAAGCAGCTACCGATTTTGATGCGGCCGCGGCCAAGGTGTGACGATGAAGCAAACAGCAAATTTGGCGACCGAGCCGCAACAGGAGTCCGAAGAGCTGCAGCCCACCACGCGGCTGCAGCGCTGGCGCATGGTGCTGGGCAGCCCCGCTGATGCCAGTTGCGGCGGTGTGACGGGCCGCTTGCAGGAGATGGACCAGGCGCTGGCCGCCTTGTATGAGGAAGACAGCAAGCTGGCATCGCGCAAGGGCGGACGCGGCAACTCTTCGCCTTCGGTCTCGCGCTGGCTGGGCGATATCCGCAAGTACTTTCCGAGCCAGGTCGTGCAGGTCATGCAGCGCGATGCCATGGAGCGTCTGAATCTGCGCGAGCTGCTGCTGCAGCCCGAAATGCTGGAGAACGTGCAGCCCGATGTGCATCTGGTGGCGGACCTGATTTCGCTGGGCTCGGTGATTCCGCAGAACACCAAGGCCACGGCGCGGCTGGTGGTGCGCAAGGTGGTGGACGAGCTGATGAAAAAGCTCGAGGAGCCCATGCGCAGTGCCGTGGCCGGGGCACTGGACCGCAGCCAGCGCAACCGACGCCCGCGCCATGCAGAAATCGATTGGAATCGCACCATACGCGCCAACCTGCGCCATTGGCAGCCCGAATACAAGACCATTGTTCCAGAGACGCTGATTGGCTATGGACGCAAGGCGCGCCGCCCGCAGCGCGAGGTGATCCTGTGTATTGACCAGAGCGGCTCCATGGCTAACTCGGTGGTCTACTCCAGCATCTTCGGTGCTGTGATGGCCAGTCTGCCGGCCGTGGCCACCAAGCTGGTGGTGTTTGATACGGCCGTGGTCGACCTGACGGAAAAACTCGACGATCCCGTCGATGTGCTGTTTGGCGTGCAATTGGGCGGCGGCACCGATATTAACGGTGCGGTCGGCTATTGCCAGGGGCTGATCAGCGAGCCGCGCAACAGCATTCTGGTGCTAATCTCCGACCTCTACGAAGGCGGTGTGGAGTCGGGCCTGCTGCGCCGCGCCAACGAGCTGGTGGAAGCGGGCGTGCAGTTCATCACGCTGCTGGCGCTCAGCGACGAGGGAGCTCCTGCCTATGACGCGGAACTGGCGGCCAAGCTGGCGGCACTGGGCGTGCCCTCGTTTGCCTGCACCCCCGATGCCTTTCCGCAGCTCATGGCCGCGGCCATCCGCCGCGACGATGTGGCCGCCTGGGCGGCGACACAGGGCTTCAAGACCAGCAAATAAGAAGACTTCCCGACGAAGGCTGCTTGTTGGGGCTCAGTCCGGCAGATCGATACCAAGCCTGGCCAGCCTGGCGGCCATCACATCGCGGCGGCGCGCGGCCTTGGCTGCGGTTTCGCTGACCGTTGCAATGGTCTTGGGACCTTTGCCCGCTGCGGCCTTGACCAGTTCCGCCTTCTTGGCGGCCTCTGCGGCAAGTTTGCGGTAGCTGGCAATCAGTTCGGCATGAGCGATGGCTTGAGTCACAGGGTTTCCGTTCGATGAGGGTGCTCATTGTCGCTGCAAAGTCCGAGCCACGCCGATCGCACAGCTGATTGGAAATTTCCTGTCGCAGTCTCTGCATGGTTTGCAGGCATGATGGCGACTTTGTAAACCACCAGGAGAAGCGATGGCAGGTGCCGGCCTTTTGATGTTGCTAGACGATATTGCTAGCTTGCTGGACGACGTGGCCTTGATGACCAAGACTGCCGCAGGCAAGAGCACAGCGATTCTCGACGATGTGGCCACCCAGACCAAGGTGGCGGTGCAGAAGACGGCCGGCGTGCTGGGCGACGATCTGGCCCTCAACGCCGAGCAGGTCACGGGTGTCAAGGCCAACCGGGAACTGCCCGTGGTCTGGGCTGTGGCCAAGGGCTCGTTGATGAATAAGGCTATTTTGGTGCCCGCAGCGCTGTTGATCAGCGCATTTGTGCCCTGGCTGATCACGCCTTTGCTGATGGTGGGGGGCGCGTTTCTGTGCTTCGAAGGCGTGGAGAAGATCCTGGATCTGTTTCACAAGCACCAAAAGCATGATGCGCATGAGGCCGTGGTGGATGCCGAGGAGGCTGCCCATAAAGGTGTTGCACCGTCATCGGTGCGTGCCGCGCGTGAAAAGCAGATGGACCCGATGGAGTACGAAAAGCAGAAGGTCAAGGGTGCCGTGCGTACAGACTTTATTCTGTCGGCCGAAATCATGGCGATCGCGCTGGGTACGGTAGCCACCAAGCCCATCTGGGAGCAGGCTGCGGTGCTGATCGCCGTGGCTCTGGGCATCACCGTGTTCGTCTACGGACTGGTGGCCGGCATTGTGCGCATGGATGATGTGGGCGGCTGGCTGATGGCCAAGAGCAGCAGCGCTGCCAACGCCATGGGCCGTGGTCTGATTGCTTTTACCCCGTGGCTGATGCGCGGGCTGTCCATCGTGGGCACGGCTGCCATGTTCATGGTGGGCGGTAGCTTGCTGGTGCACGGCATAAAGCCTGTCGAACATTGGATAGAGCAGGTGATTGTGCCCACGGGCGGTATTGTTGCAGCGCTGGGGCCGGTGTTGGTGCATGTGCTGGTTGGGGCCGTCATTGGCGGTGCGGTTGTGGTGTGCATGGAGTTGTGGCACAAGCTGCGACCAGCCAGGTTGGCTCATCCGAGTTGACGACTACCATCACTGCTGACGCACATTTTTGCGCTTCATCAGTGTCTTGGGCGGACGTGGCCGATGGGCAACGTCCGCTTTTTTCTTTGCGGTGTTGGTGTGCGGGTTGACCTGGGACAAACCCGTGTGGCAGTGGCTTTGCTTCAATGGATGCCAAGGGATGCAAAGCATTGCACTCACCCAATTCATCAAGGAAAGAACCCATGAAAAAGACTCTGATCGCGATTGCTGCTGTTGCCAGCGCCCTGACGGCCGGTACCGCTTTTGCCCAATCTTCGTTTGACGGCTCCAGCCCTTGGCAAGTTCGCGTGCGCGCTCTGCATCTGGACAGCGACAACGGTGGCGCTGCCGGAGACGCAGGCGTGAGCATCAACAACAAGTGGATGCCTGAGCTGGACGTGTCCTACTTCTTCACGCCCAACATCGCGGCAGAGCTGGTGCTGACCTATCCTCAAAAGCATGATGTGCGCCTGAATGGCGGCAAGATCGGTTCGCTCAAGCATCTGCCCCCCACCTTGCTGGCGCAGTACCACTTCACCAACTTCGGGGCCTTCAAGCCCTATGTGGGGGCCGGCGTGAACTACACACGCTTCTCGAACGTGGACATCCTGGATGGTGCCGTGACCGTGAAGAAGAACAGCTTTGGCGGCGCGCTGCAGGTCGGCTTCGACTATGCGCTGGACAAGAACTGGTCGCTGAACTTCGACATCAAGAAGGTTTATCTGGGTACCAAGGTCACAGGTGCAGGCGTGTTTGAAAACACCAAGTTCAAGGTTGACCCATGGTTGGTGGGTGTGGGCGTGGGCTATCGCTTCTGATAGCTTCACGGCAAAGAGTGTTCTTGTCTGCGGCCTTCTTCCCGCAGGCGAGGCACGCACCGCAGGCTCTGTGGTGCATCGGAGTCAGAAGGTCGGCATGGCCTGATGATTTCGGAGGCTAGGGTGTATGTTTAGATCGGTATTCCGCCTGCGCGGGGTACCGATTTTTTTTGCTGATTTCTTTGACCAGTATTGACTTTGTCAGCATTGCTGCATGCGCATGCAGTAAAAGGATCGCTGGCTTCAGTCCTACTTCTGCCGATTGCCGGCCGCGCTAGGCTGAGGGTCTAAAGCAGGCTTGGCAGTGATGGCGCGGGCAATGGCTGCATCGCGCGATCGGCTCATCAGGAGGATCAGCATGCGCGCGACACCGGACAGGCAGGCAGCATCGATAGAGTTTGCATCACGCGCAGGGCGCATTCCATTGCCTCTGGCGTCCTCGTTGAGACCTCCACCGCTTCAGGGCGAGAGTAGCCCCTTCATGGACGCGTATACCTCCCCGACGCATCTGCGCTATGAACTGGCGCAGGGGCTGATGCAGCGGCAGGCGCAGATTTCCCCCAAGTTCCTATATGACGCGCATGGCTGCGACCTGTTTGAGCAGATAACCGAGCTGCCCGAGTACTACCCCACAAGAACCGAGGCTGCCATCATGGCCCGCTACGACCTGGAGATCGCCCGGGCCATGGCGGGTTGCCAGGTGTTGATAGAGCTGGGAGCGGGCAATTGCGAAAAAGTGCGACGCCTGTGCCGCAGCGTGGGGCCGCAGCAGTTTCTGGGAGTGGATATTGCGGTCGAGTTTCTGCAGGCCGCTGTGGCCAGGCTGGAGCATGACTTCCCGCGACTTACGGCTCGTGCAGTTGCGGCGGATTTCACGGGAGACTGGCATTTGCCGTCAGGCGTGCCACAGACGCGGCGTGAGCTGTTCTATCCAGGCTCCTCGATCGGCAACTTCGATACGCGACAGGCTTTGCATATGCTCAGACATATGCATTCACTTCTGGGTGGCGACGGCGGGCTGCTGATTGGCATTGATCTGCCCAAGCCGGTACCGGTTCTGATAGCCGCTTACGACGATGAGCAGGGCGTCACAGCCGAATTCAATCTCAATGTGCTCAATCATGTGAACCGTCTGCTTGGCAGTGATTTCAATCTTCAGGACTGGGCGCATGAGGCGCGCTTCGACAGCCGGACATCGCGGATAGAGATGCATTTGCGCGCCCGTCGCCCCGTCATGGTGTGCTGGCCTCAGGGCCTGCGCTATTTTTCTCAGGGCGAGACCATTCATACGGAGAACAGCTACAAATACCCGCTGCCCGATTTCCTCTCCATGCTGGCTTGCGCGGGATTTGCCGAACCCAGGGTCTGGACCGATGAGCAGCAATGGTTTGCCGTCATTCATGCCCATGCCTGAAACCATGGCGCGGCCATTTTTCATGGCACCTGCTGCCAGGGACTGGATAGTGCTGGCGCAGGAGTTCGAGCGGGTGAGGGCCTGCACACAAAAGCTGGCTGCCCCCTTGTCTGCAGAAGACGCCTGCGTGCAATCCATGCCGGACGCCAGTCCTGCCAAATGGCATCTGGCCCATACCAGCTGGTTCTTCGAAACCTTTGTACTGGCCGTGCACCAGCCAGGGCATCAGGCTTTTGACGGCAGCTTTCGCATGCTGTTCAACTCCTATTACCAGCAGGTGGGTGCACGCCATCCCAGAGCCCAGCGGGGGTTGCTGACCAGACCGGCTCTGGCGCAGATCATGGCCTATCGCGCTGCGGTGGATGAGCAAATGCTGGCGCTGATGGCCGATATGAAAGAGAAAAGCCCGACGACGCAGCAGGCCGTTGCTCAGCTCGTCGCATTGGGCTTGCAGCACGAGCAGCAGCATCAGGAGTTGATGCTCACCGATATCAAGCATTTGCTTTCTTGTCACCCGCTCTGGCCTGCTTATGCGTCAGATGGGGTAGCAGAGGAGAATTTCGTGCAGGCCTATGCTGATCTCACATGGCTGCCACTTGAGGCGGGCATCTACAGCATAGGTCATGGCGGCGGCAGCTTTGCGTTTGACAATGAAATGCCCAGGCACAGCGTCTATGTGCAAGCTGCGCAGATTGCATCGAGGCCCGTGAACAATGGCGAGTTTCTGCGCTTTGTGCTGGATGGCGGCTACAGTCAGCCGCAATGGTGGCTGGCCGAAGGCTGGGACTGGTGCCAGGCCCAGCAACTGAGCCACCCCTGGTACTGGAGGCAAGCTGAAGATGGTGCGGGAGATGCGGGCTGGCAGGAGTTCAGCCTGTATGGCGTGACGGCTCTGCGTGCGCTGAGGCCTGCCTGCCATATCTCCTATTTCGAGGCTGATGCCTATGCGCGCTGGGCCGGTGCGCGCTTGCCGACGGAGATGGAGTGGGAGGTGGCAATGGGTGCGCATGACTGGCCTGTGTCCTCGTCAGTGGGTCATGTCAGCCTGCATCCTGAAGTCTCAGGCGCTCATCATGGAGTGGCAACTGGCCAGGTCTGGGAGTGGACGCATTCGTCCTATGCCGCCTACCCGGGCTTTCGCGTGGCCGAGGGTGCCGTGGGTGAGTACAACGGCAAGTTCATGGTCAATCAGTATGTGCTGCGCGGAGGCTCCTGTCTCACGCCTGCCGGCCATGCGCGGCTGACTTATCGCAACTTCTTTCCCGCAACGGCTCGCTGGCAGATGACGGGGCTGCGCCTGGCGCGCGATGCCTGAAGTCGCGCGCCGGGATCCCAGTCCGCTTCAGACCTGCTCCAGCGCCTGGTTCAGATCGGCCAGCAGATCGTCAATATGTTCGATGCCCACGGACAGGCGCACCATGCCTTCGGTGACGCCGGCCTTGGCCAGCTCGTCGGCGTCCAATTGGCGATGCGTGGTGGAGGCAGGGTGGGTGGCCAGCGACTTGGCATCGCCGATATTGACCAGGCGGGTGAATAGCTGCAAGGCGTCCAGGAAGCGTGCACCGGCCGCACGGCCTTCGCTGCCTATGAGGCTGAAGGAGAGAATGCCGGAGGCGCGGCCGCCAGACTGCTTTTGCACGATGGCGTGGTCGGGGTGGTCCTTGAGTCCGGCATAGCGCACCCACTCCACTTTGGGGTGTTTTTGCAGGGTTTCGGCAATCTTCTGCGTGTTTTCGCAGATGCGGTCCATACGCAGGGCCAGCGTTTCGATGCCTTGCAGAATCTGGAAGGCGTTCTGAGGTGAGATGGCAGCGCCCATGTTGCGCAGCGGCACGACGCGGGCGCGGCCTATGAATGCGGCCGCGCCAAGGGCCTCGGTATAGACAACGCCGTGGTAGCTGACGTCGGGTTCGTTCAGGCGCTTGAAGCGGGCCTTGTGCTCCGCCCAGGGGAACTTGCCGCTGTCCACGATCGCCCCGCCAACGCTGGTGCCGTGGCCGCCCAGGTATTTGGTCAGCGAATGCACGACGATGTCTGCGCCATGCTCGAAGGGGCGCAGCAGATAGGGAGAGGGCACGGTGTTGTCAACGATCAGCGGCACGCCATGCTGGTGGGCCACATCGGCCAGCGCACGGATATCGGTCACATTGCCCAGCGGGTTGCCGATGGACTCAATGAATACTGCCTTGGTCCTGGCGTCGATCAGCTTGCCGAAGCTGGCCGGATCGCGTGGATCGGCAAAGCGCACCTCGATGCCTTGCTGCGGGAAGGTGTGGGCAAACAGGTTGTATGTGCCCCCATACAGCGTGCTGGCAGACACGATGTTGTCGCCCGCTTCAGCCAGAGTCTGGATGGCGGCAGTGATGGCAGCCATGCCCGATGCCAAGGCCAGTGCGGCAATGCCGCCTTCGAGCGCTGCGACGCGCTTTTCCAGCACGTCGGTGGTGGGGTTCATGATGCGCGTGTAGATATTGCCCGGGACCTTCAGATCAAACAGATCGGCGCCATGCTGGGCGCTGTCAAACGCGTAGGCCACCGTCTGATAGATGGGCACGGCCACAGCCTTGGTGGTGGGGTCTGGTGAATAGCCGGCATGTACGGCGAGTGTCTCTATGCGCATGTGTGTGTCTCTTTGGCAAGTTATTCGAACGCCACAGCCAGAGCTTTGGCGTCATTGATTATGGGCAGGACGCTGACTCAGGCGAACGACCTAATGGCTATGTGCTTATGCCAGAGTGAAAGCGAGCGCTGTACTGGAATATTGGAGATACTTCTCGCCGGAGAATGGATGACGTTGAATTCACAGTTTCCTGCGCGGAGAACCTAAATTGGGCCAGCCTGCAGATTTGTACTTTGCCTTGATTGCGCCGGCTTGCGTGGTGTTGTTCGGGTTTGCCTTGTTGGCTTGCTGGTATGTGCAGCGCCGACAGCCGCGCGCGCTGTTTCTGCTCTGGCTGGTGGGCGGTTATGTGCTGCTCGCGACGGCTCTGGCCGCGCAAAGCCTGATGAGCAATGCCCAGCTGAGCCATTTCGCCCTGATGACGGCATGCCTGTATTTGCTGGGAACCTGGTCACTGGCGCAGGGCATGTCCTTGCGGCTGGGGTCGGAAGGGGCAAGCGTGCCCGGCGGCCTGTTGATCGTGGTCGTCACCCTGTCCCTGCTGTTCTATTTTTCCCGGGTCGAGAACAATTTATGGATCCGAGTGCAGTGCCTGGCTCTGGCCATGGCCTTGCAGCTGACCCTGGCCATGCCGGCATTTCTCAAGGCCGATTCGTCAAAGGACTGGCTTGAGCGTGGTGTGCGCTGGGCCTATGGGCTCAACGTCTGCAATGCCTTGTTCCGGCCGGCGGCCGTCAGTCTGTTGCCTGTGCATGAAGTGCAGGAGCTGACCCGGTCCGGATACTGGCTGCTCACCCAGGCCATAGCGCTTCTGTTTGCAATGTGGTTTGCCGTAGGACTGCTGGCCTGTTCGGTCAGGGATGTGATGACGACATTGCGCGAAGAGCGCAACCGGGACTCTTTGACGCGCCTGCTCAATCGTCGCGCCTTCATGGAGGCCGCAGAGTTGCGCTTGGCCGATCAGCGGCTGGTGCCCTGGGCCGTGGTCGCCGTGGACATCGATCATTTCAAGTACATCAACGACAACTGGGGCCATGCGGCCGGCGATCAGGTGCTGCAGCAGCTGGCACAGCTGCTGACTCAGCAGGTCAGAGACTGTGACCTGGTTGCTCGCTTCGGCGGAGAGGAGTTCGTCTTGCTGCTCTCGCGAGTACAGCTGTTCGAAGCGCAAGCCGTTGTGGAGCGTGTGCGTGAGCGCTTGCAAAGTCAGGTACTCGGAGGATTGGCTGCACAACTCAGAGTGACAGCCAGTTTTGGCATTGCTGCACTCAGCTCCGCGCAGGATTTCGAGCAGGCACTGGCTCGGGCCGATGCGCTGCTCTACAAGGCCAAGAAGGCGGGGCGAAATTGTGTCATGAGCTCTGCGCAAGACGAGAGCGAGCTGCAATGGAAAATGTTTGCCTGAATCCCGCTATCAGATGCAGAGCCCATGGCGCTTTGCGGTTTGGGTTCTTTTTGCGATTTGAGGATTGAACGTTCACGACCTCGGACCCCTGGGGCCGCGTCGGGGAAGGACGGGTATTGTGCTTTCCCAGGCGGGCAGGTGGGCGTAGATGACGACTGGAGCATGGGCGTCATTAGCGGCATAGCGTCGCTGGGCGGGACTGAGTTCCGTGGCAGCCCAGTTGGAGGTGGTGGTGCGCTTGGACTTGCGAAAGCTCTGCTGGAGTACCAGTGCTGCGGCGGCACGCACACCCACCGATGGGCCATAGCCGAGCCTCTTGAAGCGGCTGTCCAGATCCTGAATATTGATCAGTGGTGCCCCCAGCCTGCGGGGCAGGGAGTGCTTATCGTTATCGAGCCCGAAGCCGACCTTGCAGATATGTTCTGCAGCCAGCACCATGCGCGACACTTCCAGAGCCATGGGCCTGTGCAGCTGCAGCAGCCAGACCTGGCTGGCCGTGGCGAGCTGCACCAGATGAGGTCCGTTGTCCTGCTGGCCGATATTGAAGATGGGTTTGCTTTCCGTGTCAAAGCCGAGCACCGGCTCTGCATTCATGGCCTTGAAGGCGGCTTCAAATTCGGCTTCGGACTGCGGAAGGTGGATTGCATGTTCGGGCAATTCCAGAAACGGAGGGAGCAGGGCACTTTCGTCCTTGCTGGGAGCAATCAATCGGGGCATGGGGGTGATTACACAACAGCTTCGTGCTTATCCCCAGAACATGTGGTCTGGCCTGTGGGTAAATATCGGAATAAATGCGCAAAGCCTTGACTGGCAAGGCTTTGCATGCTTCGCCTAAAAAACAGGCAATCGATTCAGCGACGCTGGAATACGGGCTTGCGCTTTTGCAAAAAGGCAGTCACTCCTTCGAGGCTGTTGCCGGAGAGGGCGCAGGCCAGCATGGCTTCGCGCTCGGCACCCAGTTGCAGCTGAAGGTCCTGCCGATGTGCCGAGTCACAGAGGTTTTTGATGCCCGCCAGGGAGTTGGTGGGGCCGCCGGCAAGCTCCTCGGCCAGCGCGGTTGCCGCAGTGAGCAGCTGTTCGGGCTCGTGCAGCTCGTCGACCAGGCCCATGCGCAGACAGTCCTCGGCCGCGATGGCGCGGTTGCTCATCAGAATGTATTTGGCCCTGGCAGCGCCAGCACGCCGGGTGAGATAGGCTGATACACCCAGATCCGGGCTCAGACCGATGGCCGAATAGCCTCCGCGCAAGAACATGTGACGGCTGGCCAGTACCAGGTCCGCACACAGTGCGAGCCCGATGCCGCCACCTCCGACAGGGCCCTGCACGGCACTGATGACTGGCAGCGGCAAGCTGGCCAACTGATGCATGACCGGATTGAGCACATCCAGCATGGCGCCGATCAGCGGTGCCAGCCGCTCGCGATGCTCACCAAACTCGCTGATGTCTCCTCCGACGCAGAATTGTTTGCCGCTTGCGGAAATGAGCAGGGCACCGATGTCTGCGTTGCAGGCCCGCTCTACCACCGTCTTCAGGTCGTGAGCCATGGCCGTGCTGATCACGTTGCCCCGCTCGGGCTGGTTCAGAACCACATGACCTACGCCGTTGCGAACTTCCCAGAGAACCAGATCAGACATCAGGCGACCTTTCTTTCATGATGGGCCCAGAACGGGGCCCGCAAGCTGGTCTTGAGGATCTTGCCTGCTCCGGATAGCGGCATGGCCTCGACAAAAGAAACATCACGGGGACATTTGTAGCCGGCGATGCGTTCCTTGCAGAAATGGATCAGTTCCTGGGCTTCCAGGCTCTGTCCGGGCTTAAGCACGATGAAGACATGGACCTGCTCGCCCCAATGCTCATGGGGAATGCCTATGACAGCGCATGAGGCCACAGCAGGATGGGTGGCAATAACGCTCTCCACCTCAATGCTGTAGACGTTCTCGCCACCGGTTACGATCATGTCCTTGATGCGGTCCACGACAAAGACGTAGCCTTCGTCGTCCATGCGACCGCCGTCGCCCGTATGCATCCAGCCATCGCGGATGGCAGCTTCGGTTTCGGCAGGCTTGTTCCAGTAGCCCAGCATCACGCCAGGGCCCCGAACCACGATTTCTCCTACCTCGCCGCGCGGCACCTCCCGCCCCTCGGGATCGACGATACGCACCTCGGTGCAGGCCGTGGCGCGTCCGGCGCTGCGGTGACGCCCCCTGGCCCGGCCTGGTTCGCGGTGCATCTCGGGGGAAAGAATGGTGGCAATGGGGGATACCTCCGTCATACCATAGGCCTGTATAAAGCCCACATCGGGGATGGTCCGCATGGCGCGGTCCAGCAGCCCCTCGGAAATGGGAGAGGCTCCATAAGCCATCTGACGCAGCGAACTCAGATCGTATTTGTGCACATCGGGGTGGTCTACCAGCATCTGGATCATGGTGGGCACCAGCAGCGTATCGGTCACGCCGGTGCTGGCAATGGCCTGCAGCACCGCGATGGGGTCGAAGCGCGGCACCATGACATGGCAGCCGCCTGCGGCAAACAGGGCATTCATGAACGCACCGTCAGCCAGGTGGAACATGGGGGCTGCGTGCAGACCAATGCTGCCTGCGCGCACGATCTGTGACGACAGGCCCGAAATGGCATTGGTATAGAGATTGCGGTGGCAGAGCATGACCCCTTTGGGGGAACCCGTGGTGCCGCCGGTATAGAAGACGCCGGCCAGGTCGTCGCCGCTGCGCATGGCGTCTTCAACCGGGCTGCTGTCTGCCACCAGCGCTTCGTAGGAAAGCATGTTCTGCGGGGCAGGGCCATTGCCCAGGTGTATCAGCGTCTGCAGAGAGCGAGACAGCTTGAGTATCTCGGGCATCAACGGCGCGAAGCTGTCATCCACCAGCAGAATGCAGGTGTCGCAATCGTCGAGGGAATAGGCGATTTCGTTGGCGCTCCAGCGGATATTGATGGGGTTGACGGCCACGCCTGCCCAGTAGCAGGCCATGTAGTACTCCAGATACCAGTCGGAGTTGAGGCTCAGAATTCCCACCCGGTCACCTGCCTGGGCACCCAGCGCCTGCAGTGCGCCGGCGAAGCGGGCGACCCGCTCTCCCAGTTGCGCAAAACTGCGTTTGCGACCGTTGTAGATACTGGCTGTGGCATGGGGCGTCTGCTGCACGGCGCGACGCAAGCTTTGCGTGAGATACATGGCTGGCCTTTCTTGAAACAGAGAAAGCGATCAATGCGAGGCTATTGGGCGAAAAGGCGTCTGGCGATCAGGTCCTTCATGATTTCATTGGTGCCGCCATAAATTTTTTGAATACGGGCATCGGTGTACATGCGGGCAATCGGGTACTCCTGCATATAGCCATAGCCTCCAAACAGCTGCAGGCATTCATCCATCACCTTGCACTGCTGCTCGCTGCACCACCACTTGGCCATATAGGCGGCCTCGTTATCCAGAGTACCGTCGAGCAGGCGCTGTATGCAGTCGTTGACAAAGCTGCGCACCACATGGGCGGTGGTTGCGCATTCGGCCAGCTTGAAGCGGGTGTTCTGAAAGTCGGCAATCGCCTGGCCAAAGGCCTTGCGCTGCAGGGTGTAGTCCACTGTCAGTTCCACGGCGCGTTCAATGGCTGCCGCCGCAGCCACGCCCAGCAGCATGCGCTCATAGGGCAGCTGGCTCATCAGTTGCTTGAAGCCCTGGCCTTCGATGCCACCCAGCAGGTGGCGGGCGGGAATGCGCATGTCTTCAAAGAACAGCTCTGCCGTGTCGGAGGCATGCTGGCCGATTTTTTCCAGCCGGCGGCCCACGCGAAAGCCGGCAAGGTTTTCAGTCTCCAGAACCACCAGTGATACGCCGCCACTGCCCACATCGCCGGTACGTACTGCGACGACCAGCAGGTTGGCGGTGAAGCCGTTGGTGATGAAGGTTTTGGAGCCATTGATGACATAGTCGTCTCCGTCGCGCACGGCGCGGGTGCACATGGCCTTGAGGTCGGAGCCCATGCTGGGCTCGGTCATGGCAATGCCGGTCAGCATCTCGCCGCTGCACAGTTTGGGCAGCCAGCGCTGCTTTTGCTCGGGCGTTCCATAGGCCGAGATGTAGTGTGCAGAAATGGTGTGCACGCCGGTGATGGAGGGGATCTCAGCCTTGGTTAGCTCATCTTGCACGACGAGCTGATAGGCCATGTTGCCGCCGCCACCGCCCCATTGTTCATCCATCTCAGGCAGTAGAAAGCCATGCTCGCCAAAGCCGCGCCAGGTTTCGCGTGGCACATAACCCTGAGCGCGCCAGGCTGGGAGATGGGGTGCGAGCTCACGCTCAACATAGCGACGAACCTGCTCGCGAAAAGTCTCTATGTCGCTATCCATCCACGGGTGTTGAAGGACTCTGGGCAAGATGTTCACGCTCACACTCCTGTCAGGCCGCCGGTACACATCAAGGTCTGGCCGCTGATGTAGTCCGACTCAGGCTGGCAAAACAGATAAACGGCTCCTGCCGCTTCTTCGGGGGTGCCGCCACGGCCCAAAGGAATGGTCTGCTCCATGGCTGCCATCAGGCCGGGGTTCACGCCGACCTTGATTTCTCGCCCTTCAATATTGGCAGTTTCACCTGCTGCAGCTGAGTTGGTGAGGCGGGTCTTGATAAGGCCAAAAGCCACGCAGTTCACGTTGACGTTCAGGCGACCCCATTCCTTGGCCAGTGTCATGGTCAGGCCTGTAATGCCGGCCTTTGCGGCGGAGTAGTTGCTCTGCCCCGCATTGCCAAACAGGCCAGCAACGGAGGAGATGTTGACTACTTTGCGCATCACGCGCTGGCCTGCATCCATCTCAGACTTGGACAGCGCTTTGATAACGGGCTGGGCCGCTCGCAGTATGCGAAACGGCGCAGTCATATGGCAGTCCAGCATGGCATACCACTGCTCGTCCGTCATTTTCTGAATCACGTTGTCCCAGGTGTAGCCCGCGTTGTTGATGATGATGTCCAGCCCTTTGAACTCCTGCACAGCGGTGCCCACAAAGCGTTCGGCAAAGTCGGTGTGGGTGACATTGCCGGCGCAGGCCACGGCATCGCCGCCCATCTCGCGGATCAGGGCAATGGTTTCTTCGGCGGGTTCGGAATCCAGGTCGTTGATGACCAGTCTGGCGCCTTCACTGGCCAGTTTGAGTGCGATGTTGCGGCCAATGCCGCGGCCTGAGCCTGAAACCAGGGCCACCTTGCCGTCGAGTTTTCTTGTCATTGCTGTCTCCTTGGGTGCGTCAATACGTTCTCAGGGCAATCTGATCCAGGCATCGCCCGCGATCTTGGTCTGGCCATGCTGGTTGCTGCTTTGCACCTCGATGCGGACGCTGCGATCTGCATCGCGTTTTTCCACAACGCGGCCCGTGCACGAGATCGCATTGGCCAGATGGGTAATGCCCTGAAAGCGCACGTCGAAGCGGCGCAGCTGTGACTGAGGTACCCATTGAGTGATGAGGCGGCCCAGCCATGCCATGCTCAGCATTCCCTGCGCAAAGACATCGGGCATACCGGCCTTGCGGGCAAAGTCGGTATCGATATGAATGGGGTTGTGATCGCCAGAGGCGCCTGCAAACAAGGCCAGAGTTGTGCGGCTGATGGGCGGAAGATTCAATGCGGGCAGGGTGTCTCCCACCTGAATCTCATCAAAACGAGGAGTCTTCATCTTGTCTGATTTCCTCAGTTGCGCACCACGATGACTGTGCGCATTTCCGCCACAAGCTGGTCGTGCTGGTTGGTGGCGCGTGATGACTTCACGATGAACTCCAATGCACCATTTTTCTTGTCATAGATGTCATCCACCCTGGAGCGCACGGTGATGGTGTCTCCCGCACAGGCGCTCTGGTGGTAGCAAAAGCTTTGCTCGCCATGCAAAATTTTGGCAATCGGTACCTCCAGCTTTTGCAGCAGCTGGTCGCTGGCGCCGCTGTCCAGTTCTGCGGCGAACAGAAAAGTGGGCGGTGCAGGCAGGTCGGCATAGCCCGCATTGCGCGCGACAGTCACATCGGTATAGAGGGGGCTGGTCTCGCCAATGGCTTTGGCAAAAAAACGCAGGCGGCTGCGGTCAATACTCAGCTCGGACGCGGGCAGTTCAAACCCTATCCATTTTTTGTCAATCATGCGAAGCCTTTCAGACGCGTTCGTACAAAGTCACCACGCACGCACCGCCCAGTCCGAGGTTGTGCTGCAGCGCCAGGCGGGCATTGGCAACCTGCCGCTGGTCGGCGCGGCCACGCAGTTGCTGAACCAGTTCTGTGCACTGCGCAAGTCCCGTGGCACCTAATGGATGGCCTTTAGATAGCAGACCGCCCGATGGATTGGTCACGAACTTGCCGCCGTAGGTGTTGTCGCCGTCGCAGACAAACTTTTCCGCGCCGCCCACGGGGCACAGGCCCAGGGCTTCGTAGGTCAGCAGTTCGTTCTGCGCAAAGCAGTCATGCAGCTCCACCACGTCCACGTCCTGGGGACTGATGCCCGCCTGCTCATAGACCTGGCGCGCAGCGTCCTGTGCCATGCTGAAGCCCACTACTTCGCGCATATCGTGAGCCTCGAAGGTCCTGGGGCTGTCCGTGGTCATGGACTGGGCGCGGATGCGCACGCTGTGATCCAGGCCATGCTTGAGCGCATAGGCTTCGGACACCAGCAGGGCGGCGGCCGCGCCACAGGTGGGTGGGCAGGCCATGAGCCGGGTCATCACGCAGGGCCACATCACGGGGGAGGCCATGACCTCTTCCTCCGTAACCTCGGTGCGGAACAGGGCCAGGGGATTGTGCGCCGCATGGCGGCTGGCTTTGGCGCGGATCTTGGCGAAGGTGGAAAGCTGCGTGCCGTACTGTTCCATATGCGCCTTGCCTGCTCCGCCGAAGTAGCGAAGGGCCAGTGGCACGCCGTTGTCGCCGACCAGGGCATCGGTTTCCGCTTCGAATCGGTCAAAGGGGCTGGGCCGGTCACTGAAGACCGAGCCCAGTGCACCGGGGGTCATCTGTTCGAACCCCAGGGCCAGCACGCAGTCTGCAGCGCCGCTGGCCACGGCCTGGCGTGCCAGGAACAGTGCGGTAGAGCCGGTAGAGCAGTTGTTGTTGACGTTGACGATGGGAATGCCGGACATGCCCACCTCATACAGCGCTCTCTGGCCGGAGGTGGAGTCACCGTAGACATAGCCCACATAGGCTTGCTGCACTGCGTCATACGCGAGGCCCGCATCTGCCAGCGCCAGGGACGTGGCGCTGGAGCCCATCTGGAAGTAGGGATCACTCTTTCCGGGCTTGGCAAATGGAATCATGCCTACGCCGGCAACAAACACATCGCGACTCATGGGGGCTCCTTGGGAAAGTGGCAAACAGGTGTCGAGCAATGAGAGCCATCGTAGGATTTACCGATGCGCAAACCCATTGCCGAGCGCATCTTTCGTATGTCATAAGACCTCAAGGTGATCTTTTCATGGCTGCTGCTTCTATCGTTCCTTTTACGATCTCCATGGCATTGGTGCGGGGTATTGCTGCCGGGGTGAGAAGACGAGGGCATGACTGCGAGGAGCTGCTGCTGCGTGCAGGCATAGCCCCTTTGCTGTTGGTACAGGAAGGCGCCAGAGTCACGGCAGACCAGTATGTGGCGCTGATGTGGCGAGTGGTGGAGATGCTGGGAGACGAGGCCATGTGCCAGTTCTCCAGACCGCTCAAGCGCGGCAGTCTGGAGCTGATTGCGCGTCAGGCCCTTTCAGGGCACGGAATGGAGACCGCGCTGCAGCGCATGTGCCAGGCCCATGTGCTGCTGCAGGACCAGGTGGATGTGCAACTGGTGCGTGATGGAGCGCTGGCTGGCATTGTGCTGCGCCCGGTGGGGGATGAGCCGCTGCCCAATTTCCTCTATGAGTTTTCCCTGCGTGTGCTGTGGCGGCTTACTGCCTGGCTGATGGGCGGTACGCTCAAGGTGCAGTACTTTGACTTTGCCTTCGGGCAGCCCGATTACGCCAACGACTACGGCGACACCTTTCCTGCGCCTCTGCATTTCGGCCTGCCGTTTTCGGCATTCTGGTTTGATGCGCGCAAGCTCGCCCGTGTCTGCAGCCGCGACGAGCAGGCTTTGCAGACCTTTGTGGCCAGCTGGCCGGCGGCGGCCATCATGCCGCCGCGTACCGGAGAAGGTGTGGATGCCCGGGTGCATGCCCATTTGCTGCAGTCGCGTCCGCAGTGGGCAGGACTGGAAGCTACGGCCGCCGAGCTGAACATGTCCGCCCCCACGCTGCAGCGCAAGCTGGCTGCTGCAGGCACGTCCTTTCAGGCCATCAAAGATGAGCTTCGCCGAGACATCGCGGTCTCTCGGCTGGGGACCAGCAAAGTCAGCTTTACAGAGCTGGCGGCAGATCTGGGGTTCGCCGACGCGGCGGCGTTTCAACGTGCATTCAAGGGCTGGACGGGCAGCTCTCCTGGCCTTTACCGCGCCAGGCCGCTCGAGAGCTGATTGCTTGAAAACCCTTGAGTGAAAGCCCTAGTTATTTTTACAGAGCAAATGATTGGTAAAAATAAAAAAGGCCGATATGCTGCATCTCATGCAAATAAGTCATGAAGCAGTCATGGAAAAAAAGCGCGGTCGAGGCAGGCCTCCGAAATCGGCCGATGAGCGCAATGAAAGCATGCGTCGTGGCGAACTGGTGAAGGTCGCGGCGCAGCTGTTCAGGCAGCGCGGATTTCATGGCACCAGCACACGCGATATCGCTGCAGCTGCAGGTATGCAGCCAGGTTCCCTGTTCTATTTTTTCGAGAGCAAGGAGGCCATCCTGCATGCGGTCATGCGCGATGGAATGGCACAGGCTGCCGCCAGCCAGGCCGCTGCACTGGATGGGCTGACGGCGCGTGCCAGCGGTGTGCAGCGCCTGCGGTCCCTGGTGCGCAATCACCTGCAGATCATGGTCGGCCCGGAGAGTGACTTCATTCCCGTCATGCTGTACGAATGGAGACTGCTCAGTGATGAGCAGCGCGTGGATGTGGGAGCGCAAAAAGACGAATACGAGGCGCAGTGGATGCCCGCACTGCAGGCCCTTCACCACACGGGAAAGCTCAAGGCAAGTCCCGAGATTGCACGCCTGTTGATCTTCGGTGCGCTGAACTGGACGGCTCAATGGTTTACCGAGGGCCGTGGGCTGACGCTGGATGAGCTTACCGAGCAAGCCCTGGCCTTATTCATTGGAGAGCGTTGATGTACCAATCCGTATTCCGTGCCGCACTGTTTGCGGGGCAGGTGGTTGTGGTGACCGGTAGCGGCTCGGGAATCGGTCGCTGTGTTGCGCACGAGCTCGCATCCCTGGGGGCCACAGTCGCCCTGGTGGGACGCAATCAGGACAAGCTGGCTGCGGTTCAAGCCGAGCTGCAGCAGGTCGGAGTACCTGAGGATAGAGTCAGCTGGCACAGAGCGGATATACGGGATGAGGCTGCCGTCAAAGCGCTGGTGGCCGAGGTTCTGGCCCGCCACGGGCGCATCGACGCCCTGGTCAATAACGCGGGTGGGCAGTACATCGCGCCCCTGGCCAGCATCGGAGCCAAGGGCTGGCAGGCCGTGCTGGACACCAATCTCACAGGCGGCTTTCTGATGGCGCGCGAATGCTTTGTGCAACACATGGCAAAGCATGGTGGCTCCATCGTCAACATGGTGGCCGACATGTGGGGCTCGATGCCGGGCATGGGGCACAGCGGTGCGGCGCGAGCGGGCATGGTCAGCCTTACTGAGACGGCGGCTGCGGAATGGGCATCCCATGGCGTGCGTGTGAATGCCATCGCACCCGGCTACATCGCCTCCAGCGGCATGGATCAATACCCACCCGAAGCGGCTGCCATGTTGCGAAAGATGCCCGCTACCGTGCCGGCTGGGCGCTTTGGCAACGAGGCCGAGGTTTCCGCCTCCATCGTGTTTTTGCTCAGTCCCGCAGCCAGTTTCATCAGCGGCACGGTTTTGCGCGTCGACGGTGCCCGTCCCCAGGTGCGCATGGGCATGGGCACGGTGGCTGCCAGCGCCGAGGTGCAGCAGCGCGGCGCAGTGCGTGCCTTTGACGGCTTTTCTCTCTACCAGACTCCCAAGGTGTTTCAGTCATGAGCGTCTTTGCATCGCAATGGAATGCAGCCGGCGAACAGGCGCAGCAGCGCCGGGCTGCCACGCTGGCGCGCATCGCCGCGCTGCGAGAGCTGGAGCAGCGGGCGGCCCAGGCGTCGCAGCGGGCCAAGCCGCAGTTTGAAAAGCGCGGCCAGTTGCTGCCGCGAGAGAGAGTTGCCTTGCTGCTGGATGCAGGAACGCCATGGTTGCCGCTGTGCACGCTGGCGGGTTTCATGCTGGACCAGGAAGACCCCGCCAAGTCGGTTCCCGGAGGCGGAATGCTGGCGGGCATCGGCTTTGTTAGCGGCGTGCGCTGCATGGTGGTAGCCAGCGACTCTGGCATCGAGGCGGGAGCCATCCAGGAAAAAGGCCTGGACAAGATGCTGCGCGTGCAGGAGATCGCGCTGCAGAACCAGCTGCCCTTCATTCATCTGGTGGAGAGTGCAGGCGCCAATCTCATGCGCTACCGCGTCGAGGGCTTTGTGATGGGCGGAGCCTTGTTTCGCAACCTGGCGCGGTTGTCGGCGGCAGGTTTGCCTGTCATCACCGTGCAGCATGGCTCGGGCACGGCCGGCGGTGCCTATATGCCCGGATTGTCGGACGTGGTCATCATGGTGCGCGGTCGCTCGCGCGCCTTTCTGGCCGGGCCGCCCCTGCTCAAGGCGGCGACCGGCGAGATCGCGACCGAGGAAGAGCTGGGAGGTGCCGAAATGCACACCAGTGTCTCGGGGCTGGGCGAGTATCTGGCGGAGGACGATCGCCATGCCCTGGGAATGGCGCGCGCTGTGGTGTCTCAGCTGTCGCAGTGGAAAAGGCCTGAAGCGCTTGATATATCCAAACAGGAGGCTATTGGTTCAGGAATCGTCGAGCCGCGTTACGAGGCCGATGAGCTCTTGGGGCTGATGCCGGCGCACCATCGCGAGCCAGTGGATATGCACGAAGTCATGGCGCGGCTGGTCGATGGTTCAGAGCTGCTGCTGTTCAAGTCCGGCTACGGTGCGGCCACGCTGTGTGCGCAGGCGCATATCGGGGGCCATGCCGTGGGCCTGATCTCCAACAACGGTCCCATCGATGTGGCTGGTGCCAACAAGGCTGCGCATTTCATCCAATGGATGTGCCAGCTCGGTCATCCCATCATCTATCTGCAGAACACCACGGGCTATATGGTGGGCAAGGACAGCGAGCAGGCCGGCATGATCAAGCACGGCAGCAAGATGATTCAGGCCGTGACCAATGCCAGCGTGCCGCAGATCACCATCCAGTGCGGGGCCAGCTTCGGTGCGGGCAACTACGGAATGTGCGGCCGCGGCTATGCACCGCGCTTTCTGTTCAGCTGGCCCGGCGCCAAGACGGCGGTGATGGGCGGCGAGCAGGCGGCCAGCACCATGCGTCAGGTCACCGAGGCTGCCATGGCACGCAAGGGCTTGCCCGTCGATGCCGAGCAGATGCAAAAGCAGTACGACCAGATCGTGGCCATGTTCGAGGCCCAGGCCGATGCGCTGGTGACCAGTGGGCTGCTGCTGGATGACGGCGTGATCGATCCGCGCGACACCCGCGAAGTGCTCTCGTTTTGCCTGCAGACCTTGCACGAAGCGCAGCAGCGCACCTTGCGTCCCATGCAGTTCGGGGTCGCGCGCATGTAGTGCGGCACCTCTTCCCTTTTTCTTCCAAACAGGACTCGACGGAGACAAGCCATGCAATGGACCCATGAACATCTGGAAGTGCGCAAGACCCTCAAGCGCTATATAGACGAGAAGATCAATCCCTATGTCGACGCATGGGAGGAAGAGGAAATCTTTCCCGCACACCAGGTCTTCAAGGGTCTGGGCGATCTGGGCTTGCTGGGCCTGACCAAGCCCGAAGCCTATGGCGGCTCGGGTCTGGACTATTCCTATAGCCTGATGATGGCCGAGACACTGGGCCATATCCGCTGCGGCGGCGTGCCCATGGCCATTGGTGTGCAGACCGATATGTGCACGCCCGCACTGGCACGCTTTGGCAGCGATGCCTTGCGCGAGCAGTTCCTGGCTCCCGCCATTGCGGGCGATATGGTGGGCTGCATAGGCGTGAGCGAGCCCGGTGCGGGCAGCGATGTATCGGGCATCAAAAGCCATGCCCGCAAGGATGGCGATGACTACGTCATCAGCGGCCAGAAGATGTGGATCACCAACAGCATTCAGGCGGACTGGATGTGCATGCTGGTCAACACCGGCGATGGACCGGTGCACAAGAATAAAAGTCTCATCATGGTGCCGCTGCGTGACGGCCCGCGCGGCAAGCTGACCAAGGGCGTGGAAGTGGCGCAGAAGCTGCGCAAGATCGGCATGAACTCCTCGGACACGGGCCTGCTGTTTTTTGACGAGGTGCGCGTGCCGCAGCGCTATCTGGTGGGGCAGGAGGGGCAGGGCTTCATCTATCAGATGCAGCAGTTTCAGGAGGAGCGGCTCTGGGCATCGGCCAGTGGCCTGCTCGCCATGGAGGATTGCATTCAGCAGACCATCGAGTGGGCGCAGCAGCGCCAGATGTTCGGCAGCACCCTGATTGATCAGCAATGGGTGCAGTTCAAGCTGGCCGAGTTGCAGACCGAAGTCGAGGCCCTGCGGGCACTGACCTATCGTGCTGCCCAGATGTATATGGCGGGCCACGATGCGCTGCAGCTGGCCAGCATGGCCAAGCTCAAGTCGGGGCGGCTGACGCGCGAAGTGGCCGACACCTGTCTGCAGTTCTGGGGTGGTATGGGCTTCACCTGGGACAACCGCGTCTCGCGCCTTTACCGCGACGGGCGCCTGGGCTCGATAGGCGGCGGTGCTGACGAGGTCATGCTGGGCATCATCGGCAAGACCATGGGGCTGATCAAGCGCCAGGCGCACTGAGGAGCGGCGCATGACTCAGGTGCTTGAAATCGAACGCCTGCCCTTGGGCAACGGCTTTGTGGAATGGTGGCGGCTGAACTCGCCGCAAACCCGCAATGCGCTGACCGATGAGATGGTGCAGGCCTTGCGCGATCAGGCCACAAGAGCGCAGAAGGATTCACAGCTGCGCGTGGTCGTGCTGTGCGGCAACGGCGGGCATTTCTGTGCGGGCGGCAGCCTGGGAGGCTTTGCCAGCAGCATAGGCTCGCCGCTGCCTGAGGGGGCGCAGGACCCGCTGGTTCAGGTCAACCGCGAGTTTGGTCAGCTGCTGCAGCAACTGGTAGAGCTGCCCCAGTTGCTGATCGCTGCCGTGCAGGGCGCAGCCATGGGCGGCGGTGTGGGGCTGGTCTGCGTGGCCGACTGGGTGGTGGCGGATCAGCAGGCCGTCTTTGCCACACCCGAGGTGACGCTGGGCATTGTGCCCGCGCAGATCGCGCCTTTTGTGTTGCGCAGGCTGGGCGATGGCTTGGCTCGCCAATGGCTGCTGGGCGGTCAGCGCTGGTCCGCAAACCAGGCGCAGCAGGCAGGCCTGGTGCAGACCGTGATCCAGGCCACAGACACTGCCCACTGGCACAGTCAGCTGCAGCAGCAGCTCGAGATCTGCGCGCAGGCAGCACCGCAGGCGGTGGCTCTCACCAAAAAGCTGCTGGCAGCCATTGGCGGGCAAAGTCTGGATGCATCGCTGAACCAGGGTGCGCAGGCCTTTGCCAGTGCGCTGCGCAGCGCTGAAGCGGGGGCCGGGCTCAAGGCCTTTTCCAGCAAGCAGCCCGCTCCCTGGACCTGCAATGCAGGAGGCACATCATGAAGCGCATTCTGATTGCCAATCGTGGCGAGATTGCGCTGCGCATCATGGCCACGGCCAGGCGCATGGGCATAGAGACCGTGGCGGTGTACTCGGATGCGGATGCGCAAAGCCTACATGTGCAACAGTCCACGCAGGCCTATGCACTGGGCGGGCTGACATCGGCACAGAGCTATCTGGACGTGAACAAGCTGCTGGCGGCCGCCAAGGCGACAGGGGCTGATGCCATTCATCCCGGTTACGGCTTTCTCAGTGAGGATGCGGGCTTTGCCCAGGCTGTGCAGGACGCGGGCCTGATCTGGATTGGCCCACCGCCGGCCGCGATCCGCCAGCTCGGCAGCAAGGCGGCCGCCAAGCAACTGGCCAAGACCCATGGCGTCCCCTGTCTGCCGGGCTATGAGGGCAATGACCAGAGCGATGCGCGCTTTGCCGACGAAGCAGCCATGATTGGCTACCCTGTCATGGTCAAGGCGGTGGCCGGTGGCGGCGGGCGCGGCATGCGGCTGGTGGAAAGTGCCCAGCAGCTGCATGCCGCTCTGAACAGTGCACGTTCGGAAGCGCTGGCTGGCTTCGGCAATGGTGACTTGCTGGTGGAGCGTGCCGTCATGCACCCGCGTCATGTGGAAGTGCAGGTGTTTGCCGACGGGCATGGCCATGTGATTCATCTGGGGGAGCGCGACTGCTCGGTTCAGCGTCGCCACCAGAAGATCATCGAGGAAGCCCCCAGTCCGGCCGTCAACGCCGAGCTGCGCGAGCACATGGGCAGCTGCGCCGTGGCCCTGGCCAAGGCGGCAGGCTATGTGGGGGCGGGTACGGTGGAGTTTCTGGTCGAAGGCCGACAGTTCTATCTGATGGAGATGAATACCAGACTGCAGGTCGAGCATCCTGTGACCGAGGCCTTGACGGGCCTGGATCTGGTCGAGTGGCAGATTCGCGTGGCGCGTGGCGAGGCCTTGCCGTTGACGCAGCAGCAGGTTCGGCTCGACGGCCATGCCATCGAGGTGCGGTTGTGCGCCGAAGACGAGAACTTTCAGCCCCATACCGGCGTGGTACGGCATTTCTCAGCCCCCGAGGCCGCCGTCTTCAACCGCGCGCCGCTGCGCTTTGACCACGCATTGCATACCGGCAGCGAAGTCACACCCTATTACGACGCCATGCTGGGCAAGCTGATCGTCCATGCGCCAACGCGAGAACAAGCCATTGACAGGCTGATTCATGCACTGGGCCGGCTCACGGTACTGGGCTTGCCGACCAATCGAGCTTTTCTGATTGAATGCCTGAACGACGAGGTGTTCAGGCGGGGCCAGGCCCTGATCTCCTATCTGACGGGGGATGCGTCACGCTTGCAGCAACTGCTGCGAGAAAAGGAAGCTCTTGCGCACCAGCATTGGGGAGCGCTGTGCGCCGTGGGCCAAAGGCCGGGGCCGCTGGCTTGCAGCTATGCCCAGTTGCGCAAGCTTCAGCACCGGGGCCGGGCACAGGAGCTGGCGCTGCGGCCCGAGACTGAACAAAGCTGGCTGCTGCACCGGCACGGCGCAGAGCCTGCGCTGCTGCAGGTCGACGAGTTGCTGGCCTATGGCTGGCGAGCGAGATCGGCGGGCCTGACCCAAACCGTGCATGCAGTGCAACTGCCCGCAGGGCAGGGCGGGACGCGCTGGCATCTGCAGGCTGGCGGTGTGGACTGGTGGGTCGAAGATGTCAGCTATGCCCCGCCCGAGAATGTGGCTGCAGCGGGCCAGACTGCAGAGCTGCGCGCACCGTTCAACGGCCGTGTGGTGCAACTGGGCGTGGAGACCGGGCAGGCGCTCAAGGCTGGCGATGTGGTCGTGGTCGTCGAATCCATGAAGCTGGAGCACAGCCTGAGCGTGAAGGCCGACTGCCGGGTGGAGGCCGTGCTGGTCAATGGCGGCCAGCAGGTTGCGCCGGGCCAGGTGCTGCTGAAACTGGCGCCCAGGTCTGGAGACACTGCATGACTGATGCCACTGAACGCGACATGCTCTATGACATGGTGCGCCGCTTTGCGCGTGAGCATATCGCTCCTCATGTCACGGCCTGGGACGAGGCGGGAGAGTTCCCGCGCCAGCTCTATCGCCAGGCCGCCGAGCTGGGGCTGCTCGGCATTGGCTACCCCCAGGAGCTCGGTGGTACTGTGGCCACGCACGGTCTGCGCGCCGTTTTGTGGCTGGCGCTGTGCCGCTACGGGGGCAGCGGCGGAGTGCTGGCCAGCCTGTTGTCGCACAACATCGGCCTGCCGCCTGTGGTGGCTCTGGGCAGCGATGCGCTCAAGAAGCAGGTGGTGCCCGATGTGCTGGCAGGCCGCAAGATAGCGGCCCTGGCGATTACCGAGCCTGGCGGTGGATCGGACGTGGCGGCACTGCGCACTAGGGCCAGGCGCGATGGCAACGAGTATGTGATCGAGGGCGAGAAGACCTTCATCACCTCGGGCATGCGTGCGGACTGGATCACGGTGGCGGTGCGCACGGGCGAGCAACGAGGTGCATCCGGTATCTCTCTGATCCTGGTGCCCGGCGAGAGTGCGGGACTGCGCCGCAGCCAGCTGCACAAGATGGGCTGGCAATGCTCGGATACCGCCCATCTGTTTTTTGATGGCGTGCGCGTGCCTGCCAGTCATCTGCTCGGGGCTGAGGGCGAGGGCTTTCGCGCCATCATGCAGAACTTCAACGGCGAGCGCCTGGGCATTGCCTGCGCTGCGCTGGGCTTTGCCCAGGCCTGTTATGACGAGGCGCTGGCCTGGGCGCAGCAGCGCCAGACCTTTGGCGTGACGCTCAATCAGCATCAGGTCATACGCCACAAGTTGGTGGACATGCAGCAGCGCCTGCGCAGCACCGAAGCCTGGCTCAACGCCGTCTGTGCACGTGCCGATGGCGGCGATAGCGGTGCGGACTGGGTGGGCGAGGTCTGCGTGCTCAAGAACCATGCCACCCAGACCATGCAGTTCTGCGCCGATACGGCGGTGCAGATCCTGGGCGGCATGGGCTTTATGCGCGGCACGCTGAGCGAGCGCATTTACCGCGAAGTCAAGGTGCTGACGATTGGCGGCGGCACCGAGGAAATCATGAAAGAGCTGGCCGCGCGCCAGTGGCGTATCTAGCGCGGCTGTCGCAGCAGCCTCAGCTGTTGCCGGGAGGTTTGAGCGAAATCAGCCTGAAACGCTTATGTGTAAAGCGTTGTCAGCTTCTATTCAAGGAGCAATATGTCCGATAAAGCCATTATTACCTGTTCCATTACCGGGGTGCTGACCGACCCGAATCAGCATCATGTGCCCGTGACGCCAGAGCAACTGGCGCAGGAAGCACGCCGAGCCTATGACGCGGGCGCATCGGTGGTGCATGTCCACTTCAGGCGCCAGGAGGAGGGCAAGGGCCATCTGCCCAGCTGGGATCCGGCAGTGGCCAGGGCCTGCGTGGATGCCATGCGTGCAGCCTGCCCGGAGCTCATCATCAATCAGACCACCGGGGTGGTTGGCCCCGATTACCAGGGACCGCTGGACTGCCTGCGTGCCACGCGACCCGAGATGGCGGCTTGCAATGCAGGCTCGCTCAACTATCTCAAAACCCGCAGCAACGGAAGCTGGGCCTGGCCGCCCATGCTGTTCGACAATCAGCCCGCCAAGGTGCAGGACTTTCTCGATGTGATGGCCGAGACCCAGACGCTGCCCGAGTTCGAGTGCTTTGATGTGGGCATTGTGCGCTGCGTGGGCATGTATGTGGAGACCGGCATGTACCGGGGCCTGCCCGAATACAACTTCGTGATGGGGGTGGAGTCAGGTATGCCGGCAGACCCGGATCTGCTGCCAATCCTGCTCAGGCTCAAGATCAAGGATGCGCCCTGGCAGACCACGCTGATCGGGCGCAGCGAGATCTGGCCCACCCATCTGCGCACGGCCGAGCTCGGCGGGCATCTGCGCAGCGGACTGGAAGACACTTTCTATCTGCCGGACGGTAGCAAGGTCACATCCAACGCTCCGCTGATCGAGCAGTTGGCGCGCTATGCGCGTGATGTGGGCCGTGAAGTCGCCACTCCCAGTGAGGCCAGGCAGATGCTGCACCTGGCGGCCTGAATCGAGGAGAGGTGGCAGATGAACACTTGTACTCCTCCTCGGACCGTGGCGCAGGCACTGGCGCAGACCGTGGCCGCTCATCCCCACAGGGATGCCTACATTGATCAGGGGCGCAGCTACAGCTGGCAACAGGTGGATGTCATGGCCAGCTCCTGGGCTGCCCATCTGTCCTCGCTGGGCCTGCGGCCCGGTGAACGCATCGGCATCATCCTGCCCAACGGTCTGCCCTGGGTGCTGAGCTATCTGGCAGCGGCGAAGACGGGGCTGGTCGTGGTGGGCCTCAGCGTCCGATACCGGGACGCCGAGCTGGACTTCATGCTGCAGGACAGCCAGGTCAAGGCCGTGCTTGCGCCGCGCGAGTTTGCCGGTTTCGACTACCAGAACTATCTGGCGCAGGCCCGTCGGCGTTTTGCGGCGCTGGAGCACCTGTTGTGGGTGGATGAAGGATTCGAGCAACCGCTGCAGTCCGGCGCGAAAGTCTTGCATGAAGGCACCGGTCCTGAACCGGATGACCTGCTGATGATCATCTACACCTCCGGCACCACAGGCAGGCCCAAGGCGGCGGGGCTGACGCATCGCTCCCAGTTGGGCTCAGCGCTGGCGCAGCACGCGCATGTGAGGGCTGTGGTGGACGATATGGTGCAACTGGCCATGCCGCTCAACCATGTGGGTGGCATTACCTGCGGCGTGCTGACCATGCTGCTGGCGGGCGGCACCTGCGAGCTGGTGCCCATGTTCAGCCCCGAGGCCGTCTGGAAGATGGCGCACCGGCATCCGCCGACCTGGCTGGTGGGCGTGCCCACCATGCTGACACTGCTGCTCATGCATCCGCTTCTGGCCGAGGTTGATATGAGCCGGCTGCGCCTGATCGTGGTGGGTGGATCCAATGTGGAGCCAGTGTTGCTGCAGCGGCTGCAGCAGCAGTTTCCGGGCGTGAGCATCATGAATCTCTACGGTCTGTCCGAGACTTCGGGGGCCATCGTGATGACGCCCTGGCAGGCGGATCAGCAGGCCCTGTTGCACAGCATAGGCACGCCGCTGCAAGGGGCGCAGCTGCGCGTGGCGGGGGCTGATGGAGAGGAGCTGCGGAGTGGCGAGGTGGGAGAGCTGTGGTTTCGCGGTGCGGGGGTGATTCCGGCCTATGTGGGGCAGCAGCAGGACCAAGAGGTGTTTGCCGGCGGCTGGCTGCATTCTGGGGATCTGGGGCTTGTCGATGAGCGGGGCCTGGTCTACCTCAAGGGGCGGCAAAAAGACATGTTCATACAGGGCGGTTTCAACGTCTATCCCAGCGAGGTGGAGAGCGTGATTGCCGGTCATGCAGGCGTGCTGATGGTCGCCGGCATCGGCGTGCCGGACCCCGTGCTGGGCGAGGTGGGGCGCTACTACATCGTGATCAGACCTGGTGCCAGCGTGAGTGGGGAGGAGCTGCTCGCGCATTGCCGCCAGCAGCTCGCTGACTACAAGCTGCCGCGCCAGCTGGTGTTTCGCGCCGAGTTGCCGCTGACCCCGGCAGGAAAGATCCAGAAAGCCTTGTTGCGAGCAGAGGAGTGCTGTTCATGAATGTGCAATTTGATTTTTCGGGCCGCCATGTGATGGTGTTTGGCGGCACCACAGGCATCAACCTGGGCATTGCCCAGCACTACGCGATGGCAGGAGCCAGGGTCTCGGTCGCCAGCCGCAAGCAGGCCAATGTGGATGCGGCCCTGGCGACGCTGGGGGCACAAGCCTTTGGCGTGGTGGCCGATGTGCGCGATGAGCAAGCGGTGGGCGCGGCGCTGGCGCAGGCCGTAGCCTGCCATGGGCCGCTCGACGTGCTGGTGTCTGGTGCGGCAGGCAACTTCCTGGCACCTGCAGAGCAGATGTCGTCCAACGCCTTCAAGGTGGTGGTGGACATCGATCTGCTGGGCAGCTTTCATGTCGCGCGTCAGGCTCTGGCGCATCTGCGGCAGCCGGGCGCCAGCCTGATCTTCATCACTGCGCCGCAGTCCACCGTGCCGATGATGTACCAGGCCCATGTCTGTGCCGCCAAGGCTGGAGTGGACCATCTGGCGCGGGTGCTGGCGTTGGAGTGGGGTGCCAGGGGCATTCGTGTGAACGCCATTTCCCCCGGCCCCATCGAGGGCACGGAGGGCATGCGCCGTCTGGCCCCGCAGGGCGCAGAAGGAGACGCTCTGGTGCGCAGCATGGTGCCGCTGGGGCGCATGGGCACAACCGCAGATATTGCCCGGCTGGCCATGTTTCTGGGCAGCGATGCGGCCAGCTACATCTCCGGCACGGTCATTGCCTGTGACGGCGGGGCGCAGGGCCAACTCTCGCCCATGGTTGCCGCCGCGGCGATGGCCATGCCGCAGCAGGATTAGAGACACAACAAGAAAAAGCGTGGGTTATGGGTTCCGGGTTGCACACTATCAAGGAGACAAACCATGATCGAGATGAGTCTGACGAAGGAGGCACGGCGCATCCGGCGCATTGCGCTGGGTGATCTGCTCTACCGCACGGCGCGCAAGTTCGGCAGCCGCACGGCGCTGGTCGATGGTGCTGAGCGCATCAGCTATGCCGAGCTGGATGCACGAAGCTCGCGCTTCGCGCATTATTTGCTGTCGACGCTGGGGACTGGCAAGCAGATCGGCATGTTGTGCGCCAATTCCATAGACATGGTGGTGGCCTGCAATGCCATTCACAAAGCGGGTCAGGTGTGGGTGCCCGTCAATATCAAGCTGGAGGCATCGAGCATCGACTACATCCTGCGGCATGCTGAGGTGTCGGCAGTGGTGCTCGATCAGGAGTTGCTGGCCCTGCCCGGACTGGCCGAAATTCTGCAGCAATTGCAAGTGCCGCTCATCATCACGCGCCTGCAAATGCCGCAGGTGCAGCAAGGACTGCCGGGCATATCGTTGACACAGGCCGAAGCAGGCCAGTCCGATACTTTGCCGGAGGTTGACATTGACGATAACCAGGCGGCCTTGCTCATGTACACCAGCGGCACCACGGGCAATCCCAAAGGCGTCGTGCATTCCCATCTATCGGTATATGCGGCGGTCAAGGGCAATATCGACGAAATGAAATATGGCGAGGCCGATGTGCTCAGCGGCTGGTTGCCCCTGTTTCATTGCGCACAGCATGCGCTGGTGCAGACTGCGCTGGCGGCAGGCGCCTGCACCGTGCTCACACGACAGTTTGTGCCGGCGGAGGTGGGGCAGCTGGTAATGAAGGAAGGCGTGACGATCTTTGTCGGGCTGCCCCTGATGTATGCAGCGATGCTGGCCGATCCGGGTTTTGCACCCACCACGATCCGGCAATGTATCTATGCCATGGCACCCATTCCCAAGCCCTTGATCGCCCAGATTGCGCAGCGCATGTGCCGCAATATCTCTCTGGCCACGGGGCAGACCGAGATATATCCGGCCACCATGACTTTCTACCCCTTGCTCAACGCCGAATGCGATGCCAATTTCTGGGGGCGCTCTCTGACCACTTGCGAGACTGCCGTAATGGATGATGATGGCAATCTGTTGGGAGCCTGCCAGATCGGCGAGATCGTGCATCGCGGCCCCAACGCCATGCTGGGTTATTTCAAGGACCCCAAGGCAACGGCCGAGGCACAGAAGTTTGGCTGGCACCATACCGGCGATCTGGGCATGTGGGACGAGCAGGGCCGCATGGAGTTCATAGATCGCAAAAAGGACATGATCAAGACCGGCGGCGAGAACGTTGCCAGCGTGAAGGTTGAGGCCGTGGTGCTGGCCCATCCCGATATCGCGGCCGCTGCCGTCTTCGGCTTGCCGCACCCGCATTGGAGCGAGGCGGTCTGCGCATTTGTGATGCGCAAGCCCGGAACCTCGGTCGATGCTGACTCGGTGCTTGCTCACTGTCGTCAGCATCTGGGGGGCTTCGAAGTGCCAAAGCTTGTGCACTTTGTCGATGCCTTCCCTTCCACGGCAACAGGCAAGGTACAGAAGAACGTGATGCGCAGGCAGTTCGAGCAGATTGCCAGGGATCTATGGGGGGAGTGATGCTCGCCGTGGATTGAAAAAGGCCGGCGATAGCTGGCCTTTTTGTCATCATTCCACGGTTTCCGGTACCCAGGCAAAGACGGGGGGAGTGCGTTCGGCAATGACCTTGTTGCGAGCCTCCAGCAAGGGGTAGAGCATTTCCGGCTGGGGAACAATCCAGTATTCGCCGCGTTCGATCGCCGCAAAAACCAGGCTGGCAAACTCGTCGCTGTCCAGACCGTTTGCATCAAGCAGATGTCTCATCATGCCGTGAAACTGGGCCGACGCGGCGGATGGTGCTTCTCGGAAGATAGCAGTCTTGACCGGACCGGGAGCCAACAGCGAGACCTTGATATGCGGGGTCAGAGCGGCCAGCTCGCTGGCCAGACTTTCGGTCAACGCCACCACGGCAAATTTGGTGGCCGAGTAGGGGGCCATCAGCGGGCTCGGCAGAAAGCCGCCTACCGATGCTGTGTTGATGATACGGGCAGGTCGGTTGGCCCTGAGCAGGCGCGGCACAAAAGCGCGCAGGCCGTTGACGATGCCGTTGACATTGACCTGCCAGGCTTGCTGCCATTGGGCATCGCTGATCTCCCAGCTATTGCCGGTGCTGAGAACGCCTGCGTTGTTGAAAAGCAGATCGACCTGACCGAAAGCTGCATAGGCCTTGTCGGCCAGCGCATCCAGCGACGCCTGGCTGGTGACATCGGTGGCCACGGCCAATGCCTGATCTCCCAGCTCCAGCGCGACTTTTTCAAGGCCCGTCTGGTCGCGGTCTGCAACCACGACCTTCATTCCAAGAGAGACTGCCTTTTTGGCAAGGCCTGCACCAATTCCACTGGCGGCGCCGGTGATGACTGCAACTTTCATGATTTCCTCTTTGGCTAAATACGAATGAATTAAAGCATTCCCGGCTTATCTATATTTCTCACGAAATCCCGCTTGACAGTTATTGAAGGTGTTTACAGTCTTCGTTGATTGATTTAATAAATGCAAATAATTGCTTGACATATAAAAAACCAGGGCACAGTACGTCCGAATGGATTAATGGTTTCCACTAGGGACTGTAAACACAAACTTATTTTGTAAAGAGGAAAACTCAGAGTGATTTGAATTTGAAAAGAACAAAGAATATCAATCCTCATCGCCAATTGGTGGCGGTCAGTCAGGATTGAGGTTTGAAAATGAATCCATGCATCAGTGGTTTGGAAGGAAAAGTGGTTCTGGTCACAGGTGGTGCCTCGGGCATTGGCTTGGCCAGTGCCCAGGCCCTGGCCTCCAGCGGAGCCAAGGTGGTGTGCGCCGATCTGCAGCAAAGCCAGGACTTGCCGCAGGGGTGCGAATTTCGCAAGCTCGACGTGAGCAGCGAGAAGCTGACCAATGAGTTGGTTGCTTACATGCTGGAGCGCTATGGGCAGATTGATGGACTGGTGACTTCGGCTGGCATTTCCCGCGTGGGTGATCTGCAGAGCATGCCCTTGCAGGAGTGGGAGCAGGTACTGCAGGTCAATTTGACAGGGACCATGCTCAGTGCACGTGCCGTGGCCAGCCACATGAAGCAGCGCGCTCAGGGCTCCATCGTCACCATCGCCAGTATCAACGGCATGCTGGGTAACCCGACCAATCTGGCCTATTGCACCTCCAAGGGGGCAGTGATCCAGATGGTGCGCAGTCTGGCTGCAGATCTCGGTGCTTACGGCGTGCGGGTCAACAGCATCAGCCCCGGCTATATCCATACGCCCATGACCACCATGCTTGATGAACTGCCTGTAGGCCAGGCTTTCGAGGCCATGCATCTGCTCAAGCGGGCGGGCAAGCCTCAAGAGGTGGGTAATGCCGTGGCATTTTTGCTTTCCGATATTTCTTCATTTATTACCGGGGTCAATCTTCCAGTGGATGGTGGATTCTCTGCAGCCAAAGTAATTAATATTTAAGGAATTCCAATGAAATATGATGTCATAGTTATTGGTTGCGGAATGTCCGGCATTCTGGCTGGTATTCACCTGAAAAATAGCGGGAAGAAATTCATTATTCTGGAGAAGGCCGAGACATTAGGAGGAACCTGGCGGGATAATACTTATCCTGGCCTGACTTGCGATGTGCCGTCGCACGCCTATACCTACTCTTTCGAGCCCAACCCCGAATGGTCTCGGGTACTGCCGCCCGGAGCCGAGATTCAGCAGTATTTCGAAGGTGTATTCCAGAAATACGGTATTGGCGATTTTTCGCAGTTCGGCACCGAAATCACGCGTGCCCAATGGACGGGCGATGCCTGGACGCTGCAGGATCAGCATGGCAAGCAATACCAAGGCAAGGTGGTGGTTGCTGCCACAGGTGTACTGCACCACCCCAACTATCCGCAGATCAAGGGCCTGGAGGAGTTCAACGGGAACACGATTCACAGTGCGCGCTGGGATCATTCGGTACCGCTGGACGGTAAAAGGATCGCCGTCATCGGCACCGGATCAACGGGCGTGCAAATTGTCTCGGCACTGGCTTCGCGTGCCGGGGTGCGGCACTTTCAGCGCACGGCCCAATGGATTTTCCCGGTCGAGAATCCGGCTTTCAGCGAAGAGCAGCGTGCCGAATTCCGCAGCAACCGCGATCTGCTGGTTTATCTGCAGCGCGAACCTACTTATGTGGCCAATGTTGAACGCTTTACCGAGGGTGTGCTGGATCCGAATTCGGAACAGATTCAGGAAATTCAGAGAATCTGCCAGGACAATCTGGATGGGTCTGTTGCAGACGCAAGCCTGCGTGAAAAACTGCAGCCTCATTACCGGGCCGGTTGCAAACGCCTGATTTACTCGCCCGACTACTACGAGGCGATCCAGCACCCCAACTCCGAGCTGATCACCGAAGCTATTGCCAAGGTCGAGAAAAAGGGAGTGCGTACCAGCGACGGCGTACTGCATGAGGTGGACGTCATCGTCCTGGCCACGGGATTCAAGACCGACCGCTATGTGCGCCCCATGAATGTGACGGGCCTGAACGGAGCCACGCTGGAGCAGGCCTGGTGCGATGTGCCAACTGCATACAAGGCCATTTCGGTGCCGGACTTTCCCAACTTTTACTTCATGAACGGGCCGACCTCTCCCGTGGGCAACTTCTCGTTGATCGATATCTCGGAAATGCAGTGGGGCTATATCTCACAGCTGATAGAGCGTGGTCAGCAAGCCGGTGTAGCAGGGCTTTCGGCCAGGCCCGAAGCCCTGGCTCAGTACGACCAGGAGCGCTTGCAGGCCGCCAAAGGCTCGGTCTTCGGCTCGGGCTGCAACAGCTGGTACCTGGACAGAAACGGTGTGCCCAACACCTGGCCTTGGTCGCAGTCGCGCTTCAGACAGGAGATGAGTGCGCCGGTGTGGCAGGACTATATCCACCACCAGACCGAAGAGCTTGTGGCCTGAGTGCCGCCTTGCGCCCGTCCTGGTCGGGCGCGCTCCATCAACTTCAAGGAGTCCCAATGCAGATACACCCCGAAATGGCTGCCGTGCTGGAGCAGTTCAAGGATGCTCCGCCCATGGATTTTGTGGCCACTCCGGTCCCCGAAATCCGCAAGCTCATGGACCACATGGCCTTCCCGCCTGCCGACCTGCCCATGCATGAGGTGCGTGAGATCGACATCCCCGGGGGTGACGGCCAGCCGCTCAAGCTGCGTCTGTACCGTCCCAGCACCGCGCAGGCAGCGCCGGTCATGGTCTATTTTCACGGTGGTGGCTGGTGCATAGGCACGCTGGAAACGCATGACAACCTGTGCCGCCACCTGGCGCGCCTGACTGGCATGAATCTTGTGTCGGTCGATTACCGTCTGGCTCCCGAGCATGTCTTTCCCGCCGCGCTGGACGACGCCTATGCCGCCACTCGCTGGGTGGCGCAGCATGCGGCCGAGCTGCATTGCGATGCGCATCAACTGATGGTGGCGGGGGACAGCGCGGGGGGCAATCTGGCCATTGCCACCTGCCTGCGGGCAAAAGAAGACGGCTGGAAAGGCATAGCCCAGCAACTGCTGCTCTATCCGGTCTGCGATGCGCATATGGATGCGCCATCGTATGCGCTTTATGGGCAGATGCCGTTTCTCACCACCGAAGCCATGGCCGCGATGTGGCGTCACTATCACCCTGCCATGCCTGCACACCCGCTGGCTTCCATCATGCAGTACCCCGATCTCGCTGGTTTGCCAGCAGCGGTGCTGGTGACTGCGGAACTGGACATATTGCGCGACGAAGGAGAGGCCTTTGGCCTGCGCCTGCATCAGGCCGGAGTGCCGGTGGCCTGCCTGCGGGCTCAAGGCATGTTGCATGGGTTTGCAAATTTCAGCACCCTGGTTCCGGCGGTGGCAAGCTTGCTCGAAGAGGCTTGTGCAGAGCTCCACCAGGTCAAGTCCTTGGGGCTTGCTCAGCCTTGAATTTTGCAACTGTTCATGCATACAGTTGTGTGTGATGAAAGCCTCAGTTTTATCCCCGCATCATGTGGACGCTCTTGTGGAAAACTATGCTTTCAATCCTTGAAACCCGCGCCAGATGGCGCTTTGCACGGATTGCCTAAAAAATAGACGATTTGAGCAAAGAGACTGAACAGAGGGTTTTTACCAGTGGTTCTGAGGTTGTAAAAAAGCCCGCCAACCGTTGCCGGTAGCGGGCTTTTTTGTGGGCTCAAACGTGCTCAGGAAAGTTGCTGAGGCGTGGGGCGTGTGCGGTAGAACTGCATGGGAGACTCTTTCATTTCCTTGGCATGCTGGTTGAGCACTGACTTCTTCATCTTGCCCACCACATGCATTTCGCAGGGCTTGCAGTCAAAGCGCAGTGTGAGCTTTTCCTTGCCGTTGATCAGCTGCAGCGGCTCTGCCTTGATGGTGCCCTTGACGCCGATCACGCCTTTGGCCTGCTTGGGGCACAGGCTCATCGAGAAGCGCACGCAGTGCTTGGTGATCATCAGCGAGACTTCGCCTTCCTCTTCCTTGCTCTCGTAGGCGGCGTCGATGATCTTCACGCCATGCTTCACATAGAAGTCATGGGCCTTCTGGTTGTAGACATTGGCCAGATAGGTCAGCGTGTCTTCAGGAAAAGGCACGGGTGGCTCCACGGGCTTGGCGCGGGGCAGGCGCACAAAGCCGTCGGCGCGGGCCTGCTCCAATGCGGCCACGGCATCGCGGCGTAGCTGGTTGAGCACCGATGCCGGGACAAACCAGGGCTGGCTCAGGCTCAGTGAGATATCGTTCACCTCGAAAACCGTGGCGCCAAAACGCCCCAGCTGCTCGCGCAGCGAGGCCTGGGCCTTTGCGGTATCGGTAGCGCTCTGGTGCTCCTGGTCAATGGCGGCCGCGCCGACAAAGCCGTCCTCATCGGTCAGCGTCAGCGCGAAGCCTGAAGCGGTCTCCTTAAACTCGGCCCACAGACCGATGCGGCGCTCGCTGGACTTTTTCTCAAGCGTACGCACCCAGTCCATATCGCGGTTGCGGTTGATTTCCAGGCCCTTGCGCAGGTCCTTGAATTCGGCAATCTCGTTCTTGGGGAAGACACGCCAGATGCCTTTTTTGGCACTCACGCATTCGGCACGGTTGATGTGCACGCCCACCAGTTCCTTTTGCAGATCGTAGTAGCACAGACCGTCGCCGTTGTGCAGCTCGGTGGCCTTGTCGCTGGTCTCGATCTCGAACCATTTGTCGCCGACCTGGGTCACCCAGCCGATGGCACGACCCGGTGTCTTGGGCGTGTCGAAGGCGCCGATGTCATCCTTGCGTCCGTTGACGAAGTAGTCGGTGAACTCGCGGTTGAAGTTCTGGTCCGGATCGGGTTCGAACGAGAAAGTGGTGCGGCCTGACGACGAGCGCGCCAGCGGCTGATCGGAGAACTCGCGCTCCTCGATGATTTCGTCTAGCAGCTTGCGGTAATGGGCCGTGATGTTCTTCACATAGCCCATGTCCTTGTAGCGGCCCTCGATCTTGAAGCTGCGCACGCCGGCATCGATCAGCGCACGCAGATTGTCGCTCTGGTTGTTGTCCTTCATGGACAGCACGTGCTTTTCATGCGCGATGATGCGGCCGCTGGCATCCGTCACCTCATAGGGCAGGCGGCAGGCCTGGTTGCAGTCGCCGCGGTTGGCGCTGCGACCCGTGTGGGCATGGCTGATGAAGCACTGGCCCGAGTAGGCCACGCACAGTGCGCCATGCACAAAGTATTCGATGGTGGTGCGGCTCGGGTCTGTCGCGGCGCGCACGGCGGCAATCTGCTTCAGATCCAGCTCGCGCGCCAGCACGATCTGCGACAGACCGGCGTCCTGCAGAAAGCGGCCCTTCTCGGGCGTGCGGATGTCGGTCTGGGTGGACGCGTGCAGCTGGATGGGTGGCAGGTCCAGCTCCAGCAGACCCATGTCCTGGATGATCAGTGCATCGGCTCCGGCGTTGTAGATCTGCCAGGCCATATCGCGCGCGCCCTGTAGTTCATCGTCGCGCAAGATGGTGTTGAGAGTGATGAAGATGCGGCTGCCGAAGCGGTGGGCATGCTTGATGAGCCGCTCCAGGTCGCGGATGTCATTGCCTGCCGTCGCGCGCGCACCAAAGGCCGGTCCGCCGATATAGACGGCGTCCGCGCCGTGATTGACGGCTTCGATGCCGATATCGGCGTCGCGCGCCGGGGACAGGAGTTCGAGCTGGTGGGGCAGGAGAGACATAGGGGCAGGATTATCTCAGCAAGCCCTGGTTTCGGCACAGTGGCGGGTAATCGCCTGTATCAATGGCCGCGTGGGCTGAAGGTTCGGGGGAAAACCACGGGGCCGCTGCGGTCCGCCAGCCGGTAGCCCATGGCGGGGCGGTTCGATGTGCCTTCCACATGGCCGGCCTCGACCAGAAAGTTCGCTGCCAGCATGCGGGTGCGAAAGCCGCTCTTGTCCACGCTGCGCCCCAGCACGGTTTCATAGACTTGCTGCAACTGGGGCAGGGTGAAGGGCTCGCTCAGCAAAAAAGCGGGCAGCGAGGTGTATTCGACCTTGTTGCGCAGACGTTCAACCGCCGCCTGCAAGATGGTGCCATGGTCGAACGCCAGAGCGGGCCGGCGCAGCAATTCATCCACTTCGAACCAGGCCACATCGGCCGCATTGGCGCCTTTCGTCAGTTGCAGATCATGGGCGGGAATTAGCGCAAAGTACACATGGGTGGCCGACCAGCCACGCGGATCACGCGCCGCACTGCCCCAACTGCCAAGCTGCTCCAGATAGGGGCTGTCCACACCCGTCTTCTCCTTGAGCTTGCGCGCGGCGCAGGCCTGCAGATCGGCATCCAGTTCCACATTCACAAACCCTCCGGGCAGGGCCCAGAGTCCGGGAAACGGATCGTCTTCATGGCCTGGGCGTTGCACCAGCAATACATTCAGGCGGCCCTGGGCAATCGTGAAGATCACCACATCCACCGTGGTGTAGGGGCGGGGAAAGTCCGGCGCTGGCTTGGAGTGACGCTGTGTAACGGTCATGAATCAGGCTTGACTGAATGAATGCTGGGTTGTATTGTACAACTTGCATAAGTTGCTCAATGCAACTTATGTCCTGTAGCTGGAGCCCAGACCAAGCATGCAGACGCATGCCAACAAAGCCTGGCCTGGGTTTGCGGCAAGGCAGTGGCACCGTGGAAAGTACGACAAGGTCGGGTCCCGGTAGCGCAAGGGCCTGTCATGAGCCAGATCGACAGCTTCAAACAAAGAGAAAAAGAGAACAAGAAAATGAAAAACCCAAACACCACCGCTCGCAGCAAGTTCCTCAGCCTGGTGCTCAGGCACAGTCCCGAGACCATAGGGCTCAAGCTCGACGAGGCGGGCTGGGCCCGGACCGATGAGCTGCTGGCCTGCCTGGCGCGCTCCGGTCGGCCCATCAGTCTGGTGGATCTGCAGACCATGGTTGCTGACAACAACAAGCAACGCTATTCCTTCAGCGCGGATGGCAAGCGCATTCGTGCCAATCAGGGCCACTCCATCAAGGTCGAGCTGGGCCTTGAGGCAAGGCGTCCTCCGGCAGTGCTCTTCCACGGAACGGCCACGCGTTTTCTGGATGCGATTTTTCATGAGGGCCTGAACCGGCAGTCACGCCACCATGTCCATCTTTCCGAAAGCCAGGCAGTGGCTGCTCAGGTCGGCAGTCGCCATGGCAAGCTGGCCCTGCTGCAGGTGGACGCCGCGCGCATGCAGGGCGAGGGCCATGTGTTCTACCGCTCCGACAACGGTGTGTGGCTGACCGATGTCGTCCCTGCCCGGTATCTGCTGAAGCTGGCGCCATGAATGCCTCGGGAATCATCGCCGTCGACGCGGATGGCGTGCTGCTGGACTACAACCTGGCATATGCCTCAGCCTGGGAGCGGGTATTTGGCGAGCGGCCCGCGCTGAAGCGGCCTGACGCCTACTGGGCCATGGACCGCTGGGGTGTTGCCAGCCTGCAGGGCGAGGCCTTGAGCCGCTTTCGCACCAGCTTTGATGCGCAGTTCTGGTCGAGCATTCCCGCGATTGACGGAGCGCTCCAGGCTTGCGAGCAGCTGTGCGCTGCGGGGTATGAGCTGGTCTGCGTGTCGGCGATTCAGCCGCAGTTCGCCGAGGCTCGGCAGACCAATCTGCGCAAGCTGGGCTTTCCCATATCGCGTGTGGTCGCCACCAGCGGCCGTGCCGATCCGGGTCCCAGCCCAAAGGCACAAGCCCTGGCGCAGTTGAGACCTCTGGCATTTGTCGATGACTTTCTGCCGTATTTCGACGGTGTGGATGCCCGGATTCACAAGGCGCTGGTGCTGCGCGAGCAAGGCGGGTCACCCAATACCGGGCCGGGTCTGCAGGCCATTGACTCCACTCATGCCACTTTGGCGGACTTTTCCCGTTGGTGGCTGAACCATTATCAAGAAGAACAGACATGAACCGAGATTACGATATTCGATCCGTAGCCGATCTGGTGGCCCAGCTCGACCAAGGCTACCGCCCCAAATACCTTTGTTTCTGGGGCCATCAAGCCGAAAGGAATGGCTCGGTGGGCAAAGGCTGTCTGAGCCAGTGGTTTTCTGCTCCATTCACCGTCGAGGGGGATCGCTTTGCCACGGCGGAGCATTTCATGATGGCAGGCAAGGCACGGCTGTTCGGGGACGAAGAGGCGCGCGCGCAGGTGCTGGCTGCACCGTCTCCTGCCAGTGCCAAGCAGATAGGGCGCAGCGTGCGCAATTTCGACGAGGCTCGCTGGAAGGCGGAGTGCTTCGACATCGTGGTGAGTGCCAATGTCGCCAAGTTCTCCCAGAACCCGGCCATGGGCGAATTTTTGCTGAGAACCGGCGAGCGTGTGCTGGTCGAGGCCAGTCCGCGCGACCGCATCTGGGGCATCGGCCTGGGCGCTGCCCATCCCGATGCCGAGCAGCCGCGCAAATGGCATGGACAGAACCTGCTGGGTTTTGCGCTGATGGCCGCACGCGCTCAGTTGAGAGTCGGACAATGAGCACGCTGGACCGTTTTGAAGGCGCTCTGCTGGGCCTGGCTTGTGGCGATGCCGTGGGTACGACGCTGGAGTTTCGGGAGCGCGGAAGCTTTGTGCCGCTGACCGATATGGTGGGGGGCGGGCCGTTTTCACTGAGAGCCGGACAATGGACGGATGACACGTCCATGGCTTTGTGCCTGGCCGAGAGCCTGGTTGTCAAAGGAGGTTGCGACCCCGGGGACCAGATGACGCGCTACGCCAACTGGTATCAGTGGGGTTACTGGAGCTCCACCGGTCACTGCTTTGATATCGGCATGGCAACGCGCGAGGCGATTCAGCACTATCTGCGCACCGGCAATGCGCTGGCGGGAAGTGAAGATGCGCGCAGCGCCGGCAATGGCTCGCTAATGCGGCTGGCCCCGGTGGCCATGGCGTATGCCCATGATGAGCAAGAGGTGCAGGAGCGGGCGGCGCTGAGCTCTCGCACCACGCATGCGGCTGCCGAGTGTCTGGATGCCTGCCGTCTGTTCGCCGTGGCACTGAGCCGCGCCCTGCGGGGCGCAGACAAGGCGCAGGTGCTGGATCTGGCTGCGTTGCCGTTTGGCAGCCCGCGCATCGCCGAGATTGCACAAGGCAGCTGGCGCAGCAAAAGCCGCGAACAGATCCAGAGTACGGGCTATGTGGTGCACAGTCTGGAAGCTGCTTTGTGGTGTTTTGACAGGCTCGATAGCTTTGAAGCCGTCGTGCTGGAGGCAGCCAACCTGGGTGACGATGCCGACACCACTGCGGCCATTGCCGGCCAGATTGCGGGTGCGTTCTGGGGTCGCGGCGGCATTCCTGCGCACTGGCTTGAAAGACTGCATCAGCAGGCCGATATTCGCGCGCTGGCGCAATCGATTTATGCGTTGAATCAGGTGCTGGCCCAATAAATTTTGCGTGGCCATGCTCCCTTCACGGGACCTGCTCGCATCAGGAAAGTTGGTCGCAGGTCCTTGGTTGTCGCAGCGGAGGTCGCGAGAGCCGTACCGGGTCTGCGCGGTCTGCGGGTGCCTGTGGCCGTGGTGAACATGCAGGCCTTCAAAAAAGCTTGCCCGCCAGCCAGGAAAGCTAGGCGCAGCGTGCACCATCCCTGTCAACGCGGCACAATCAAGGCGCTGAGTTGGCGACGGTGCGAGAGCTAGGTCGGCAGCTTCAGCCGAAAGCCGAAATATCCCCCGCAGCCGGAGTCTGTGCTCAACGCCGAAAGAGCCGAGCCTGCTCAGGCTTGCTGGCAATTGCTCCAATGGAGTTCTGGTCCTTAGACTCCAGAGATTGCCCCTTCGCTTGCACATTGAACTGGTATCGCAGGCTTTGCCGCTACGCTTGAGGCTTTGGCCTGGCGAAGGCTTGCATGCCACAGCCTTCCGCTTCATCAAGGAGAAAGCATGTCCATGACTGATCGCTCGGCCCAGAGCCGCCGTGTCCGCACCTCGTGTTCCCTGAGCCTGGCGCTGGTCGCTGTGTCCCTGACGTCCGCCCATGCAGCGGATGCGGAAAAGCCTCTGGTGGTGCGCATCGCCCATGGCGGCCCAGTCTCGGGTCCTATCGCCGCCTTGGGCAAGGATGAGGAAAATGGCGTGCGCATGGCGATTGACGAGCTCAACGCCCGCAAGCTGCAACTGGGCGGCCGCCCCGTGCACTGGCAGCTGGAGGCAGGCGATGATGTGGGTGACCCCGGCCAGGCCACGGCGTTGGCACGCCGTTTCTGCGACAAGAAGGTGGCGGCCGTGGTGGGGCATCTTCAGTCGGGCACCACGCTGCCCGCAGCCAAGATCTACAACGACTGCGGCATTCCCAATATCACCCCGGCAGCCACCAATCCCGCGATTACCGAGGCCGGCTATGACGACACCTTCCGTGTCATCGCCAATGACCGGGCCATGGTCAATGCCTTGCTGGACTATGCCGTCAAGCATCAGGGCGTCAAACGCATCGCGATCGTGGATGATCGAACTGCCTATGGACAGGGCATCGTCAAGCTGTTTGAGGCCGCAGCGGCCGAGCGCGATGTGCAGATTGTCGACAAGCAGTACACCAGCGACAAGGCCACGCAATTTTCGCCCATTCTCACGGCCATCAAAGGCCGTAAACCCGATGCGATCTTCTTCGGCGGTCTCGATGCGCAGGCCGCTCTCATGCTGCGTCAGATGTCGCAGCTGGCCATGAATCAGGTGAAGTTCCTGGGCGGTGATGCGCAATGTTCGGAGCGCCTGCCCTCCATGGCTGACAAGGTGCCGGCGCTCAAGAATGTGGTTTGCGTGATGAGCGGCAGCTCTCTGGGCAATATGCCCGGTGGTCTGCTCTGGAAGCAGAAGTATGACCAGCGCTTTCCCGGCCAGTATCAGGTCTACAGCCCTTACGCTTATGACGCGACCATGGTGCTTGCGAAGGCCATGCTGAGTGCCGATTCAGCTCAGGCCGAGGCCTATCTGCCCCGCTTGCGCCAGACGCGTTACGAGGGTGTGACGGGCACGATTGCCTTTGATTCGCAAGGCGAGTTGCAAAGCCCGCGGGTCACGCTTTATGGCTATGACTCCGGCGAACGCAAGGAACTGGTGATCAGCGGTCATTGAGCGGTATCGGTGTTTCTCAAAGGAATATCCGTCAAGCTATTGACTGTCAGGCGCATATAGCTATGGATTTTGATACTTCCGTGCACGAACACTTCATGCGCGAGGCGCTGGAGCAGGCGCGCTGCGCCGCCGACTGTGGCGAAGTGCCGGTGGGGGCAGTGGTCGTCAAGGACGGGCAGGTCATAGGCCGCGGTCATAACAGCCCGCTCTCTGCCCAGGACCCCACGGCCCATGCCGAGGTGCTGGCCTTGCGCGAAGCAGCTCGGACTCTCGGCAATTACCGGCTTGACGGCTGCACGCTGTATGTGACGCTGGAGCCCTGCACCATGTGCAGCGGCGCCATGCTGCATGCGCGTGTGGACGCCGTGGTCTATGGCGCGGCCGAACCCAGGACCGGCGCCGCCGGATCGGTGCTCGACGTCTTCGGCTACGCCGCCATCAACCACCAGACGCGGGTACTGCGCGGCGTGCTGGCAGCGCAATGCTCGGCACTGATGGCAGAGTTCTTCCAGCTGCGACGCCTGGAAAAAAAGGCGCAGCAGCCGCACCCGCTCAGGGACTGGGCGCTGCGAAATGCCGATGAGGCGTTTGCCGGCCTGCCCGCCTGGCCCTGGCAGCCGCAGTGGCGCAGCGACCTGCCGGCGCTGCAGGGGCTGCGTCTGGCGGTGGTCGATGAAGGGCCAGAGGATGCCGCAATGACCTGGCTGTGTCTGCATGGCTGCCCGGGCTGGGGCTATGGCTTCCGGCATCTGCTGCACGATTTGCTCGCTGCCGGTCATCGCGTGGTGGTGCCCGATCTGCCGGGTTTTGGCCGCAGCGACCAGCCCAAGAAGGACAAGCAGCACAGCGCGCCATGGCATTTGCAAATCATCGCCGAGCTGATCGAAGCGCTCGATCTGCGGCGGCTGGTACTGGTCGGCCAGGGCGATGGCGGCCGGCTGGGTCTGGCTGCAGCGCAAGCCCTGCCAGAGCGCTTTGCCGGCGCGTGGCTGATCGACACCTGGCCGCTGAATACGCAGCCGCAGCAGCGTCAGCAATGGTTTGAACAGGCTGCGCGCAAGCCCGGTTGGGATGTGGCCAGTGCCATGGCCGAATTGGAAGGGAGCAGCAATGCCGAAGAGGCCTGCGCCTGGAATGCCCCGTTTGCGCAGCCTGGCCATCGGGCCGCACTCAAGGCCTGGCCGCGCCTGCAGACCGAGCTGGCTGCGCCGCCCGCCGATCTGCTGCAGCAATGGGCGCAGGCCGATAGGCTGTGGCTGCAGCCCGCAGTCACGCAGCAGCCCGTGTCTGCTGCGCAATGGCAGGAAGCCTGGCTGCAGGCCGTGCCGCAACTGGCGGCGCAGACCAGGGTCTGGCGGCAAACCCAGCCTGGCGCTCCGGTTCCTGCTGCACAGCAGGGCGGCGGTGCAGCGGCTGTGGAATACTTTGCGCCGTAGCCCGATCGGCCAGGCCGGCGGAGCAAGCATCTGAACTAGGACTTATGCAAACAAGAATGCAACAAGGGCTCGCCTTCTGAGGCAGTCGCCCGGCCTGAATCTGTTTTGCGTAAGTCGTATGAACTTCTGAATCTGCGGATTCACCCACTTTCACGGAGCATGCGGCCGATGGCCGCATGAAAAGGCTTTGGCAACCTCGCGCAAATCCCCGGCATCCACTACAGCACCTCAGCAGCAAGATCCCCACCACCACGTCCACTCTCACGGGCATGAGCCGGCCCAGCAGGCTCATGTGCATGACGAGCACTGCAGCCATGAGCATGGTCACCACGATCATCAGGACCATGTGCACAGCGCCGATGGCAGCTGCTGCGGCCATGATCACAGCCATGGCGGCAAGCATGTCTACATCTATTCGCCCTCGGGGGCGGTGCGCGACAAGGCAGCCTTCAAACGCGGCGTCAAGCAACTGGAGGCTCTGGGCCACGAGGTGGAGATCGATGCCGATGCGCTGGCCAGCAGCCAGCGCTTTGCGGGTGACGACGCCACCCGTCTGGCGGCTATCCATCGTGCCGCCGCCAGTGGGGCAGATGTGGCACTGATTTCGCGCGGCGGCTACGGTCTCACGCGCATCCTGCCGGGCATCAAGTACAAGACCGTGGCCAAGGCGATTGCGGGCGGCACCAAGTTTGTCGGTCTCAGCGACTTCACGGCTTTTCAGCTGGCCATGCTGGCACAGACCGGCTCGGTCACCTGGGCGGGGCCCGCGCTCAACGCCGACTTTGGTGTGGATAGCAAAAAGACAGGCGAGCCCGTGGACGACATCATGCTGGACTGCTTCGAGGACCTGCTCAGCGGCCAGGGCGAGGGCGCGGGCTGGCAGATGCCCAGGATTGGCGAGCTGCCCAATGGCAGGCCCCAGCTCAAGGACTTCTATGTTCCCGGCGGAGCCACCTTGTGGGGCGGCAATCTGGCGGTGCTGGTGTCCCTGCTGGGCACGCCTTACTTCCCGCAGGTCGATGGCGGCATTCTGTTCATCGAAGACGTGGGCGAGCATCCCTACCGGATCGAGCGCATGCTGACGCAGCTGCTGCTGGCGGGCGTGCTGCAAAAGCAAAAAGCCATCGTCTTTGGCCAGTTCACCGAATTCAAGCTCACCACGCATGACAAGGGCTTCAAGCTGCAGACCGTCATCGACTGGCTGCGCATGCAGCTCAAGCGCCCCGTGCTGCAAGGTTTGCCCTTCGGCCATGTGCCCACCAAGGTGCTGCTGCCCGTGGGCGCGCAGGTGTCGCTGTCCGTGGAAGGGCGGGATGCGCTGATCTACTGGGGACATGTCTGACGGCAGACCGCCGCTGAGGCTGCAGGGGGCGTTGCCAGCATGGCCTGTGCCTTGTGCGGGGTCTAAGAGATCTCTGTTTTGATAGCTATCAACGTAGACTGCATAACGTCTGAGTGTTGATTTTGCTTGTACTTTGGATATCGGGAAGGACGCACGCATGGGCAAGGCTGCACTGCAGTGGAGCGAGGAAATGCTGGCCCGCCTGGGCCAGGAAAAAGACTCGGTGCTGGCCGAGCGCTGGGGCACCTCGGCCAAGACGGTCAACCTCAAGCGCAATGCGCTGGGCATTCCGGCTTTCGGGCATTTCCAGTGGACGCAGCCAGCGCTTGCTTTGTTGGGCCGGGAAGCGGACGCCGAGGTGGCTAAGCAGCTGGGCATCAGCAAGGCCAGCGTGGTGGCCAAGCGCACCGAGCTGGGCATTGCCTCGGTGACGGGCGCTGCTGCCAGCAGCGCTTTTGACTGGAGCGACGAGGCCGTGGCTTTGCTCGGTACCGCGTCCGATGCCAGGGTTGCCGAGCAACTGGGCCTGAGCCGCCTGACGGTCTACAACGCTCGCATCGCCAGAGGGATTGCTGCCGCAGGCCGGGCGGCGGGCAAGAGCCCGGAGCCATGAATCCGACTGCCGCGCCAGTGGCCGATCTTGCGGCAAACCGGCCGCAGACTCTGCTGCGCGCGGTATTGCTGGGCTGGCTGTGGGTGGCGGCCCTGGCCGGCTTTTCCCATCTGCTGACGCGCTTGCCGCCCTGGGGCTGGCTGCTGGCAGTCTTGCTGCTGGTGCTGCTGCCGGCCTGGGGGCATTGGCTGCTTCTGATGCTGCGCAAAAAGCTGCTGCGCATGCAGTTTGCGCCACAAGGGCATATCGGCCGCTGGCTCGGCGGCGGTTGGTGGCCGGCGTGCAAGGCATTGGCACTGGCCTTGCTGCTGTGCACCAGTTCACTCTGGCAGGCCTGGTTTCTGGCGCCCTGGGAATGGGCGCTGCTGGCGCTGGCACCCTTGCTTTATGCCTTGCTGGCCTGTGGCATGCAGGGGAGATTGAAGCGAGAGTTTTCATCCACGGCCTTTGCCTGGGCCTTCACTCAGCGCGCTGCTACTTGGTTGCTGCTGGTGCTTCTGGGTGGTGGCTGGCTCTATGGCATGGCCAGCCAGCAGGATATGGGACGGACACTGGCGGCCGGCATGGCGCCTGAAGCGCTGAATCTTGCTCTGGCCCAGATTCATGCCGCGCCCTCGGGGCTGGTGCGCTGGGGGCTGGATGCCCTGCTGGCCGTGCAGCTGGCCAGTGGCGCCATGGCCGACCTGCCCCAGTTGCCCGCGCTGCGCCTGTTGCTGCTGGCGCTGTTCGGTCCGGTAGGCGTGCTGCTGTGCCTGGGGCGCGCCATGCAGGGGGCATCGACTTCTTCGGCCCTCCTGCTGCAGGCCAGGCCTTCGGGGGCAGTGCGCAATGCGGCCTCTTCGCCGGCCGCACGTACGCCGGCCGCACCTACGCCGGCCGCACCTTTGCTGGCCCTGGTTGCCGTGCTGGTGCTGGGCATTCTGGTACAGACCACGGCCGCCCTTGACGGTCTGGCCCGTGCGCAGGAGAGCCCGCTGGCGCTCAAGCGCCTGCCCGAGTGCGAGCGCATCGGGCAGCAGCTCTACAGCCTTGGCACGCTGGACGCCACACGCCAGCAGGTTCTGCAACTGCTGGGCCGGGCCCAGGCCGGACAGGCCCTGTGCCAGAGCATCCCGCAGATGAACCGGCAGCTGGATGCCGTCGTCGAGCGCTATCTGGACTGGTATTTCAGTCTGGGGGCGGAGTGGGGACGCATCCTCAGTCTGCTCACGGGCGATGTGAGCCAGTTTCTGCAGAACAAGCTCAGCGAAACCCTGGGAGCCACGCCAGGGCTGGAGGGCTGGGTGCAGACTCTGCAAAAGCAGGCACTGACCAGCGGCGCTGCTCTGGCCGAGGGCCAGCAGCGCATCGAGGAAACCCTGGCGCGTCATCATCTGGCCCTGAGTCCCGAGCAATGTCTGGTGCGTGCCGAGGTGGCCAGCCTGCCTGCGCTGGAGTTGTTGGGCGATGCACGCCAGCGGCTGACGGCCAGCGCCCTGGTGGGCACGGGGGGCGGTGCTTTTGCCGCAGCCGTTGCGGGCAAAGCCATGGCCAAGGCCTCGATGAAGGCGGCCAGCAAGGTGCTGGCCAAGGCCGCTGCCAAGCAGGGTCTGGGCAAGGCCGGGGCAGCGGTAGCCGGTGCGGCCGTGGGCTCCGTCGTTCCCGGTGTCGGCACCGCCGTGGGGGCCGTGGCGGGAGCGGTCGCCGGTGTGGTGCTGGGCGTGGGGATTGATTGGGCGGCACTGTATGCCGAAGAACTGCTCACGCGCGATGCCATGCGCGCCGATCTGCGTGCTGCGCTGGGCGAGCAGCTGCAAGGCCTGAGCCGGGCCATGGGCTGTCCCTAGTCGACTCCGCAGTCGGCCCGGCGCTGCGCCAGAAGCCGCGAAAACCTGTGCTGCGGGTGCTGTCTAGGGCTGCATTCCCGCGAGCGCAGGCGTACAGTGAAGTTTCGCTGCAGGAGTTGCATATGCTCAATTACTCCCTCATGAAACCCGAAGGCATCTTGCTGCTGGAGCCCCATGGGCCTCTGACCGAGCAGGATTTCGACGGCGTCAGCCAGGATGTGGACGATTTCCTGGCCGAGCATCCCAAACTGCATGGGGTGATGATCCAGTCCAAGGACTTTCCCGGCTGGGAAAACTGGGCCGGCTTCAGCGCCCATATGGGCTTTGTCAGAGACCATCGCCATCAGGTGGAGCAGATCGCTCTGGTGACCGACAGTCATCTGGCGGGCATGGCCGAGTTCGTCGGCAGGCATCTCACGCATGCCGAGGTCAGGCATTTCCCGTTTACCGAAGATGCCATGGCCATGCAGTGGCTGCATGCGGCCTGAGTCGCCTGTCTGAAGCAGTCCGGCAACTCTGCCGCCGAGCCGCGGCAGAGTTGCCTGGATCATCCTAGCCCTGTTTTCGGTGGCCGGTCGTCGCGGTCGCTGCGGCCGCCGCCTGCTGCGGGGCCTGTGCGTAGCGCTTGAACTCCATGGTGTAGGTGGCGCGGCCCTGAGTCATGGAGCGCAGATGCGTGGCATAGCCGAACATTTCCGATAGCGGCACCTCGGCCCTGATGGTCTTGCCGTCGCCCGCCATGTCGTCCATGCCCTGCACGGCGCCGCGGCGCGAGGACAGATTGCCCATCACGGCGCCTGCGTATTCTTCGGGCGTCTCCACCTCGACGGCCATGATGGGCTCAAGAATCACCGGGTCGGCTCTCTTGCAGGCTTCCTTGAAGCCCAGGATGGCGGCCATGCGGAAGGCCTGCTCCGAGGAGTCAACCTCGTGATAGGAGCCGAAGGTCAGCCGCACCCGCACATCGACCACGGGGTAGCCGGCCAGAACACCAGAGTTCATGGCTTCGCGCAGGCCTTTTTCCACGGCGGGGATGAATTCGCGCGGAATCACTCCACCCTTGATTTCGTCGACGAATTCAAACCCCTTGCCCGATTCCAGCGGCTCCACGGTCAGCACCACATGGCCGTACTGGCCTTTGCCGCCGGACTGGCGCACGAACCTGCCGTCCACATCGCTGACTTTCTTGCGAATGGTTTCACGGTAGGCCACCTGGGGCTTTCCCACATTGGCGGCCACATTGAATTCGCGTTTCATGCGGTCGACGATGATTTCCAGGTGCAACTCGCCCATGCCGGCAATGATGGTCTGGCCCGATTCCTCGTCGCTGCTGACCCTGAAGGACGGGTCTTCGGCTGCGAGGCGTGCCAGTGCCTGGCCCATTTTTTCCTGATCGGCCTTGCTCCTGGGCTCCACGGCCTGGGCGATCACAGGTTCGGGGAAGGAGATTTTTTCGAGCACGATGGGCGCTTGCGGATCGCACAGCGTCTCGCCTGTGCTCACGTCCTTGAGACCCACGCAGGCCGCAATGTCACCTGCGCGGATTTCGTCGATCTCCTGGCGTGCGTTGGCATGCATCTGCACGATGCGGCCTATGCGCTCCTTTTTGCCCCGGGTCGGGTTGTAGACCAGATCGCCCTTGGCCAGCACGCCCGAGTAAACACGCACAAAGGTCAACTGGCCCACGAAAGGGTCGGTCATGAGCTTGAAGGCCAGGGCGGCGAATTTCTCGTCATCGCTGGCATGGCGTATGAGCGTGGCACTGGCGCTGTCGTCTTCGCTATGCCCTTCGATAGCCGGAACATCGAGCGGCGAAGGCATGAGCTCGACAATCGCGTCAAGCAGACGCTGTACGCCCCGGTTCTTGAAGGCCGAACCGCAGAGCATGGGCTGAATTTCGGTGGCAATGGTGCGCAGCCTCAGGCCGGTGATGATGTCCTCGGTATCGAGGTCGCCGCTGTCCAGGTATTTCTCTGTCAGGGCTTCATTGGCCTCGGCAGCGGCCTCCACCATCTTCTGGCGCCATTCCTGTGCACTGGCCAAAAGCGCTTCAGGGATTTCCTGGTACTCGAATTTCACCCCTTGCGACTCGTCATCCCAGAAGATGGCCTTCATCTTGATGAGATCGACGAGGCCGTGAAAATCGGCCTCGGCCCCGATGGGAATGACGATGGGCACGGGGTGGGCCTTGAGGCGGTCCACCATCATCTGGCGCACACGAAAGAAGTCGGCACCCACGCGGTCCATCTTGTTGACGAAGGCCAGGCGCGGCACCTTGTACTTGTTGGCCTGGCGCCAGACGGTCTCCGACTGCGGCTGCACGCCGCCCACGGAGTCGTAGACCATGACAGCGCCGTCGAGCACGCGCATGGAGCGTTCCACTTCAATCGTGAAGTCCACGTGGCCGGGGGTGTCGATGATGTTGATGCGATGGGCCGGGAAGTTGTGTTCCATGCCCGACCAGAAGGCCGTGGTGGCCGCCGAGGTGATGGTGATGCCGCGTTCCTGTTCCTGCTCCATCCAGTCCATGGTGGCAGCGCCGTCATGGACTTCGCCCAGCTTGTGGTTGACCCCGGTATAGAACAGTATGCGCTCGGTGGTGGTGGTCTTGCCGGCATCGATATGCGCGGAGATGCCGATATTGCGATAGCGCTCTATGGGCGTGTGGCGAGCCATGATGACCTCCCTGAAACACAGTTCTGAAACTGAAGCGCCGGCACCATGGTGGCGGTGCCGGCAAGCAGAGGAAACGCATCGGAAATACTAGAGAGATGGCTACAAGCTCACTGCCAGAGTGGGTATGGCCCGCGGCATAAAACAGAAAAGGCAGGCCAGGGCACAAGGCCTGTAGCCTGGCGGGCACCCGGCTTTACCTTCATTGAAGAACAAGGACTTGTGAACATGACAGAGCAGAGCATTCAGACAGCCGCCCACAAGATGGTCTACATCCTGGTGGTGGAGCAAAGCTTGCGTGCCGGCGAAGGCATGAGCGAGAAAGCGCTTGCTGCCGACCTGCAAAGACACGGCATAGGCGAGGGAGAGCGCCAGTCAGCGCTGGACTGGGCCGTCGGCAAGGGCTGGCTGGAGAAAGCCGAAGGCGACGAGGTGCGCCTGACCGAAGCCGGCTTTGACATGAATTTCACGCAGTAGCGGCAGACGCCGGGCCATCCACCCGGCGTCTATTCCAGGTAGACGCCTTTTTCCTTTTTGCGTGCCCGCATGCCGGTGCGCAGGAACAGTTCGCTGCCGCCTTGCACGGCCAGGGGCTGGCCGGGCTTGCCGCCGTCCTGGGCCAGGTGGGCATCGGCGCGCGCATTCCAGTGCTCCAGCAGATCCTGCAGGGCAAGGCGCTCCGCCTCGTTCAGCTGCGGGTGCTGCTCCAGGAACTCCTGCAGATACTGGCGCGCATCCTGCTCCAGCTGCTCGCGCGTGGTCGCCAGCGAGATATAGCTGATGTCATCGTCGCGTCCGCTGGTATGCGTGCCCAGCAGATAGCAGCCAATATAGTCGCCCCGGGGCTGACCCACGGCCGGGTCCTGGCTGAGTTTCTTGAACAGGCTGAAGGGCCACATGCGTTGAATTCCTTGGGACTGACGCAAACAGGGAAGCACGACGGGCATTTCCATCGACAGAAAACCATGCCTGATCCGAGTCTGCGTAAGTCGTTTACCTAACACCGGGCCGGGGCCCAAACAGGTATTGTCGCCCATGGCTGGACGCGATCAGCATGTGGATGTTGCGCACCGGACGCATGACAAGAGGCGATATGGGAGACATCACTTTGGCGGCAGAACCTTGCGCCCACCCCTGGCTCAGGCGCACATGGCATCTGGCGGCTGCGGCCTGCGGACTGGTTTTGCTGGCAGGGGCCGCCTTGGCGGTCTATGGCGTGCGGGCCCAGCCGCGCCTGGATGGCAAGCTGGTCCTCGAAGGGCTTGAGCGCAGCGTGTGGGTCAGGCGCGACGAGTCCGATGTCACGCATATCAGCGCTCAGTCGCCGCAGGATGTCTGGCGGGCCCTGGGCTATGTCCATGCGCAGGAGCGTGGCTGGCAGCTGGAGTTCAATCGCCGTCTCATGCAGGGGCGGTTGTCGGAGACTCTGGGCCCGGCCACGCTGGAGCTGGACAAGCTGATGCGTGCTCTCGATATTCATGGCGCGGCGCGTCGCCAGTACGTGGCGCTGCCGCCCTCGGTGCAGGAGGCCTTGCAGGCCTACAGCCAGGGTATCGCCGCCTTCTACGCCAGGCCCTCGCAGGCTGCAGCGCCGGAGTTCCTGCTGCTGGGCACCAGGGCCGGAGCAGGAGGGCCATCAACCTGGCAGCCTGAAGACACCGTGGGCTGGGCGCTGATGATGGCGCTGGACCTGGGCGGCAACTGGGGCAACGAGTTCGCGCGGCTGAATCTGCTGCAGGTCCTGAGCACCGAGCAGCTGTGGCAGCTGATGCCGCCCTATCCGGGCGAGCAGCCCGCGACGGCGGTGGATCTGGCCAGCCTGTACCGCCAGCTTGGTGTCTACCGGGAGGCGGATGCCCAGCCCAAGGTCTCGGCACCCGCCGGGCAGATGCAATCAGCCTTGCAGCAATGGGCGGCCTCCATGGCGAGGGATATGGGCACGAATGACGGACTGGGCAGCAATAACTGGGTGGTGGCCGGCAGCAAGACCCGAAGCGGCAAGCCCTTGCTGGCCAACGATCCGCATCTGGGGCTGAGCGCTCCGGCCATCTGGTATTTCGCGCGCCTTCAGTCGCCACAGGGTCGGGCCGGCGACGGCAGCGTCCTGAGCGCGCTGGATGTGACGGGTGCCACCTTGCCGGGCATGCCCTTTGTGGTGCTGGGCCGCACGGCGCAGGTGGCCTGGGGCTTTACCAACACCAACCCCGATGTGCAGGACCTGTATCTGGAGCAGATCAACCCGGCCGATGCCAGCCAGTACCGCACACCCAGTGGTTGGGAAAAATTTGCCGTGCGCGAGGAGGTCTTCAAGGTCAAGGGCCAGGGCGATGTCAGGGTGACGCTGCGCAGCACGCGCCACGGCCCCGTGATCAGCGATGCGCAGCAGCAATACGGCAAGGTCATCAACACCGATCGCTATGCGCTGGCCCTGCGCTGGGCGGCTCTGGACACGGACAACCGCACGGTGGAGGCCGGCCTCAGGGCCAACGGGGCGCAGACCGTGGCCGAACTGTTCGAGGCGTTTTCCATCTACCACTCGCCCATGCAAAGCATTGTGGCGGCCGATGTGCAGGGGCATATCGGCTTCAAGGCCGCGGGCAGGGTGCCGGTGCGTGCGCCGGGCAATGACTTGCGCGGCGTGGCGCCGGCGCCTGGCTGGGATGCGCGCTATGACTGGCAGGGCTGGCTGGGCTACGAGCAGACGCCGCAGGACGATGGCGGCACGCGGGGCTTTGTGGCTACGGCCAACCAGCGCGTGACGGAAGCGGGCTATGCACATTTCCTGACCCAGGACTGGAGCCTGCCCTATCGCCACCAGCGCATAGAGCAGTTGCTGGCGGCCGGCAGTCCGCACGATGTGGCCAGCATGGCGGCGATCCAGAACGATGTGCAGTCCCTGGCCACCCGGACCTTGCTGCCCGTGCTGCGCAAGGCGCAATCGAGCCACGCCCTGGCAGCGCAGGCGCAGCAACTGCTGACGGGCTTTGATGGGCAGATGGAGCGGGACAGGCCCGAGCCGCTGATCTTCTCGGTCTGGGTCGACGAGCTGACGCGCGCCCTGGTGATTGCGCGAATTGGCGAGCAGCGCTTTGCCATGAGCTACGGCAAGCGGGACTTCCGCGCCGGGCTGGAAGGAATGCTGGCGCGCAATGACGCCTGGTGGTGCGCGCCGCTGAGCTGCGAGCAACAGGCCGGCCAGGCGCTGACCCGCACGCTGGACAAGCTGCAGGCCGCTTACGGCGAGGACCCGCGCCGATGGCGCTGGGGCGCGGCGCACCCGGCGCTCAGCGCGCACAAGCCGCTGGGCTCGGTGGCAGCGCTGGCCGGCGTGTTCAATGTCAGTGTGGCCTCGGACGGTGACACCTATACCGTCAACGTCGGGCAGTACAACGCCAACCCCCAACCATCCGATGCCAAAGGCCCACTGGGCGGGCGCTTTGTCAGCCGCCACGCGCCTTCGCTGCGCGCCATCTACGACCTGGGCGATCCGGAGTCCTCGCAGTTCATCTACCAGACCGGGCAGAGCGGGCTGGCGCTGTCGGGTCGCTATGCCGACATGAGCCGGGAATGGGCCGACGGACGCTACCGCAAGCTGCAGATGCAGCCTCTGCGCTGGCGCCATGTGCTGGAACTGCAGGCCGGAAAGGGCGTGGAAAGCTATTGATAAGTGAGCTTGTAGCGTATGTCATATATTGATTTCAGATATAAATGATTCTGAAAACCAATGTTTACATGTGCTAAAAGCTCCTATGGAGATAGCAAAAACAGCCGCAGTCTCAGCAGTCGCAGTCTTTCAGCGCAAGAAATCCTCGATCAGGCCGGCCACGGCCACTGGCTGGTCGTGGTGCAGCATATGGCCCGCGTCCTGCACGCGGGCGATTTCGCATTGCGGGATGTGGCGAATGCGCTCGTGGTATTGCTCCAGCGTGTAGCGACCCTGGTGCCACTGGCCCAGGCTGTCGTCCGAGGCTTCGACCGACAAGGTGGGCGCGGTGATGGCGGCAAGGCAGGCCAGTGCTTCGTCCACGCGGTAGAGATAGGGGTTGGCGATCTTGTGCGCGGCGTCGCCCAGAATATGCCAGCGGCCCTGGGCATCGGGGGCCGACCAATGGTGAGCCAGCCATAGCGCCTTGTCGCGGGGCAGGCGGCGATTGGTTTTTTGCAGGCGATTGGCAACGGCCTCCACGCTGTCGTAGGACGCAAGGCCCAAGCCGCCGGCACGCTGCTCGCGCAACTGGTCCATCCACTGAGCCAGACGCCCTGGGGCCTGGCCGGGCGTGGTCGGCGCCATGCCGAAGCCCTCGAGATTGACAAAGCGGCGAATGCGCTCAGGCCGCGCCCCCGCGTACATGCAGGAGATATTGCCCCCCATGCTGTGACCGACCAGGTCAATGGGCCGATCGGGCGAGATCTGCTCCAGCAGCATGTCCAGGTCGGCCAGGTAGTCGGTGAAGTAGTAGCTGTCGCAGGGTTCGGCGCTGCGGCTCAGGCCGAAACCGCGCCAGTCGTGGGCCACGATGCGGCGGCCCTGCACAAAGGCGTCGCTGAAGGCGTCGACTACAAACTGGTAGGAGGCAGCCACATCCATCCAGCCATGGGCCAGCACCAGCACAGGCAGATCGGGATCGATTCCGGAAGCCGGCTCGGGCTCCCAGCTGCGCAGGTGGCACTGCATATTTCGCACGGGCAGCATCTGCGAGCGCCACTGGCGGCGCGGCTGATAGGGCGGGATATCGGTGAGCTGGCCGGTCAGCGTGGGGTTGTGCGTTGTCATATTGTCTCCGTTGTTTTGATTATTGCTGCGCTTGCAGCATGGCCCGTCGTGCACGGGACAGTTGTGTCAGCAAAAACAAGGTGTCGGCTCTGATCTTGCCCTGACCTTGTACTCTCAGGCCCTAAACTTGGAAGCATGACTTCTGCTGCATCCACTTCCCGTCTTTCCATGAATCCCGTTGCTCTGGGGCAGAGCGATCTGCGCGTCAGCCCCATCTGTCTGGGCACCATGACATTCGGCGAGCAAGTCGATGAGGCTGAAGCCTGGCGCATCATGGACCGCGCCGTGGAGCGCGGCGTGGATTTCTTCGACACGGCCGAGATGTATGCCGTGCCCGCTCGCCAGGCCACCTTTGGCGCGACGGAATCCATCATCGGCCGCTGGCTCAAGGCCCGCCCCGGCATGCGCGAGCAGATCACGCTGGCCAGCAAGGTGGCCGGCCCCTCGCGCGGCATGCCCTGGATCCGCGAAGGCTCGGGCCTGTCGGCGGATGACATTGTTCGCTCCTGCGACGCAAGCCTTGAGCGCCTGCAGACCGAGGTGATCGACCTCTACCAGATTCACTGGCCCGAGCGCCATGTGCCGGCCTTCGGCACCATGTATTACGACCCGCAGAAGGAAAGCTCGCTCACGCCCATCCACGAGCAGTTGCAGGCACTGGCCGGTCTGGTCAGGCAAGGCAAGATCCGCCACATCGGCCTGTCCAACGAGACGCCTTATGGCGTGCACGAGTTCGTGCGCCTGGCCGAGCAGCACGGACTGCCGCGTGTGGCTGCGATCCAGAACCCTTACTGCCTGATCAACCGCAGCTATGAGAACGGGCTGGACGAAACCTGTCACCGCCTCGATGTATCGCTGCTGGCCTATTCGCCGCTGGCGTTCGGCCTGCTGACGGGCAAGTTCGACCAGTTTGCGCCGACCGAGGAGGGCGCGCCCAAGCAGGCACGTATCGCCAGGTATGAATCTGTGCAGAAGCAGCGCTGGGGTCGCCCCGATGCGCTGGCCGCCGCGCGCCGCTACAACACGCTGGCGCGCGAGCATGGCCTCACTCCCACGCAGCTGGCATTGGCCTTTTGCTACACCAAGTGGCAGGTGGCCAGCACCATCATCGGTGTGACTTCGGTGGCCCAGCTCGACGAGGATCTCGATGCCTGGGGAGTCGAGCTGTCTGCCGAGCTGCTGGCCGAAGTCGACCGCATCCGCTGGGAGATGCGCGATCCCGCTGTCTGAGCACTTTATTGAGGGAAAATGGCTGATGACCCATATCGGGCATGCGCCACTAGCTATCAAAATTGAATCATGGCAAAAAAAGACAAAAACGCCCATGTCAGCGAGACTCCGGCCACGCAGATGCTCAGGGCCCACAAGGTGGAGTTCACCGAGCACCCATATGACTATGTGGAGCATGGCGGCACCGAAGAATCAGCGCGCCAGCTGGGGCTGGACGAGCATGCGGTGGTCAAGACCCTGGTGATGCAGGATCAGGATGCCAAGCCGCTGATCGTGCTCATGCATGGCGATTGCAAGGTATCGACGAAGAACCTGGCGCGCCAGATCGGGGCCAAGAGCGTGGAGCCTTGCAAGCCCGAAGTGGCCAACCGCCACAGCGGCTATCTGGTGGGCGGCACCTCGCCGTTTGGCACCAAGCGGGAAATGCCGGTCTATATCGAGGAAACCATACTCGCGCTGCCACGCATCGCCATCAACGGCGGGCGGCGCGGCTATCTGGTGCAACTGGCCCCTGAGGTCTGCACCCGTCTGCTCGATGCCCGGCCGGTGCACTGCGCGCTGGCAGAATAGGGGGCTAGCCAGCTGGGGGCAGACGCCGGCCGGCAAAAACGCAAACAACAAGGACTTACGCAAACCAGGATGCACAAGGGACATGACGGTCGACAAACCGCCATGCCTGATCCGGATTGCGCAAGTCGTGACAACAATCGGTGCCGTCGACCTTGGTTGGCGAGCCTAAGGGCCAGTCTCTGGCCGAGGAATTCCTTTGAACGCCCTCTATCCCGTTATTGCCGTCATCGCGGCCTATCTGATTGGTTCGCTGTCTTTCGCCGTCATCGTCAGCCGCGTCATGGGCCTGAACGATCCGCGCACCTATGGCAGCGGCAACCCCGGTGCCACCAATGTGCTGCGCTCGGGCAGCAAGGCGGCTGCGGCCGTCACGCTGCTGCTGGATGCGCTCAAGGGTCTGGTGCCTGTGGTTCTGGTCAAGGCCTTCGGAGAGCCGTTCGGTCTGGGTGACAGCACGGTGGCACTGGCCGGCCTGGCGGCCTTCCTGGGCCATCTGTACCCGGTGTTCTTCGGCTTCAAGGGTGGCAAGGGTGTGGCCACGGCCTTGGGCGTGCTGCTGGGCATCAGCGGCTGGCTGGGTCTGGCAACGGCGCTGACCTGGGTCATAGTGGCCGTGTTCTTCCGCTATTCCTCCCTGGCCGCGCTGGTGGCATCGGTGTTTGCGCCCGTGTACTACGTGCTGTGCAGCGGCATTGTCTGGGATGCAGAAACGCCCATCACCGCCGCGATTGTCGTGATGGCGATCCTGCTGGTCTGGCGTCATCGCGAAAACATCCAGCGCCTGATCGCAGGCAAGGAATCCAGGCTGGGACAGAAAAAGACCGAGAGCTCCAAGCCTGCAGAGGGCGCGGCCCGCAAGAGCAGCAAGAGCAAGCATCGCTAGGACGCGGCTGCTACATTTCGCCGAGGCCGCCTTCAGGCCTTTATCATTCAAGCGCAAGAAGCTCCTGATTAAATAGCAAAAAGATATGGCTTCCAGCCCATCGCAGCGCGACTACAGCGCTCCCTGTCCTGGTTGTGGCGCGCCGGTCCACTTCGCCAGTGCGCAATCGAGTTTTGCCGTCTGCGAGTTCTGTCGCAGCACGGTGCTGCGCGATGGCGAGACGCTCAAGCGCATTGGCTCCATGGCCGAGGTGTTCGAGGACTACAGCCCGCTGCAACTGGGCGCCTCGGGCATGGTCAAGCGCAACGGCAAACCCGAGCCCTTCACCCTCGTGGGCCGCGCGCAGTACAAAAGCGCGGCCGGCAGCTGGTCGGAATGGGTGGCTGCGCTCAGCAACGGCGAGCTGGCCTGGCTGAGCGAGGACAATGGCAGCTTTGTCTTTGCCGTGAACTGGCAGCCGCCGGGCTGGAACGTGACCGAGTTCCAGCAGCGCGAATGGCGCATGGGCCGCGAGCTCAAGGCCGGCACGGAATCCTTCACCGTCACCAGCATTCAGGATGCGCAGCTGATGGCGGCCCAGGGCGAGCTGCCCCAGTTGCCCCAGCTGGGCAAGAGCTTCAAGCTGGTGGAGCTGCGCAGCGACAAGAACCAGATTCTCTCCATCGACTTCAGCGACAAGACGCCGGCCTTCAGCCTGGGGGCGGCCGTGGTGCTGGATGCCTTGCAGATGCAGGGCCTGCGCAGCAGCGCCCAGCAAAAAACCCAGGGGCGCCACTTCAACTGTCCCAAGTGCGGTGCCGTGGTGCCCGTGCGCTTTGACACCACCAAGGCCCTGAGCTGCCCCAGCTGCGGCAGCCTGATCGACATGTCCAAGGGCATGGGGGCGGAGCTGAGCTATGCCGAGCAGCGCAGAAAGGTCAAGCCGCTGATCCCGCTGGGCAGCGAAGGCACGCTCGACGGCCTGAAATGGCAGGTCGTGGGTTTTCAAAGGCGCAGCGGGCGTGGCCTGGGCGAGGATGAGGACGACACCTTCACCTGGGACGAGTACCTGCTCTACAACAAGAAGGCGGGCTTTTCGTTCATCGTCGATTCGGAGGACGGCTGGAGCACGGCGCGCGTCATCACGGGCGCCCCCAAGCTCAGCAAGAATGGCGCCACGGCGACCTATCTGCAGCGCAAATACCAGCGCGACTATGCCTATCTGGCCGAGACGGAATATGCAGAAGGCGAGTTCTACTGGCCCGTCTTCAAGGGAGCCAAGTCCAGCAATGTGGACTTTGCCAATGGCGGCAAGCAGTCCACGCTGGCGCTGGAGACCGCCAATCAGGAAACCACCTGGACCCACGGGCAGCGTGCGTCGGCAGAGACCATTGCCAAGGCCTTCGGCACAGCCAAGCTCAAGGACCGCTCCCAGGTCAGCCCGCTGTCGGGCAGCGGCTTCAGCTGGGGCACGATTCTGTTCTGGCTGTTCCTGCTGCTGTTCATCCTGCCGTTTCTGCGTGCCTGCATGTCCAGCCCCAACTGCGATCCGCGCACCGACCCCAACTGCAGCTACAGCCGCTCCAGCAGCGGCTCCTATGGCGGCTATACCTCCGGCGGAAGCCACAAATAACGCCCCTATCTCATTCGAGGAGAGAGATCATGTTTGACTGGTTCAACCCCCAGAACTTCTTCGGCTCCATCATCTACGCCCTGGTGGGCGTGGTGGTGTTCTGGCTGTGCTTCATCATCATCGACAAGATCACGCCCGTGGACATGTGGGCCGAGATCGTGGAGAAGCACAACAAGGCGCTGGCCATGGTGGTGGCGGCCATGTGCCTGGGCATCAGCATCATTGTCGCTGCGGCGATTCACTAACACCCCCTGAGGCGCTTTGCCTGGGCGGCCCCGCGCCTTCCCCCTCTCTCGCTACGCGGGAGGGGGACGACCGCATCGCTGCGCGGCGGCGCTTGCTGGCTGTCCCTCGTTTGCCGCGCGCCCCGGGTCTGAGCTTCAGAGCCCAATGGGAAGTGCTGATTCCTGAGGAGTGCAGGCCGATGGTTTGCTGAACTAGATAGAAAGTACCTTTGATGACTTCGATGGTGGCCGAGCAGGACAGCGCTGGCCAGGGGCCTCGGCCCATTGATGTGGCGCTGCTGGCCAGCGTGTTCGTGATTGCGGCCTGCGGTCTGCTCTATGAGCTGGCAGCAGGCGCGCTGGCGTCCTATCTGCTCGGCGATTCGGTGCTGCAGTTCTCCACCATCATCGGCACCTACCTGTTTGCCATGGGCATAGGTTCGTGGCTGTCGCGCTATTTCGAAGATCAGCTGCCTGCGCATTTTCTGCGCGTGGAGCTGATGGTGGCGCTGGTCGGCGGAGCCTTGCCGGCCGTGCTGTTTCTGGCCAATGCCTATGCGCCGGGCGCGTTCCGCTTTCTGCTCTACGGCATGGTGATGGTGGTGGGCACGCTGGTGGGGCTGGAGATCCCGCTGGTGATGCGCATCTTGAAGCGCAATGCATCGCTCAAGGATCTGGTCTCCAAGGTGCTGACCTTCGACTATCTGGGGGCTCTGGCTGTGTCGCTGGCGTTTCCCATCGTGCTGGTGCCCAAGCTGGGGCTGGTGCGCACCGGTCTGCTGTTCGGCTTCATGAATGCGGCCATCGCCGTCTGGGCCCTGGTGCTGTTCAAGCATGAACTGCGCAATCTGCGTGCCCATGCCTGGGCCTGCGCGCTGGTGCTGCTTGCGCTGGGCGGCGGCATCGCGGGCGCGGATCAGCTGACCCGGCTGGCCGACGACCATTTCTACCAGGATCGCATCGTGCTGAGCAGCAGCTCGCCCTACCAGCGCATTGTGGTGACCCAGGGACGCCAGGGCGCGCGCCTGTACCTGAACGGCAATCTGCAGTTTGCCCAGAGCGACGAGTACCGCTATCACGAAGCGCTGGTCCACCCCGCCATGGCCGCACATGGCGCACCGAAGAAGGTGGCGGTGCTGGGTGGCGGCGACGGCATGGCCGTGCGCGAGGTGCTCAAGTACCCCGGCGTGGAGTCCGTGGTGCTGGTGGAGCTGGACCCGGCCATGACCGATCTGTTCAAGAGCAATGCCATGATGACGGCGCTCAATGGCAATGCGCTCAACGACGCCCGTGTGAGCATCGTCAATACCGATGCGTTTCACTGGCTGCAGCAAAGCACGGAGACTTTCGATGTGATCGTGGTGGATTTTCCCGATCCCACCAATTTCGCCATCGGCAAGCTGTTTACCAACAGTTTTTATTCGCTGCTGGACAAGCGTCTGGCGGCCAGCGGCTACGCCGTGATTCAGACCACCTCGCCGCTGATCGCGCGCCAGAGCTTCTGGACCGTGGTGCAGACCGTGGAGTCCGTGGGTCTGACGGCCAAGCCCTATCACGTGCATGTGCCCAGTTTTGGCGAATGGGGCTTTGTGCTGGCCAGCCATCGTCCCTGGCGCGAACCCGGGGCCTTGCCCGCTGGCATGCGTTTTCTGACCCTGCCCACGCTGCGCCTGATGTTTGACTTCCCTCTCGATATGGCGCGCGTGCCGACGGAGGTGAATCGCCTGTCCAATCAGGTGCTGGTCAACACCTATGAGCGCGAGTGGGGCAAGGTGGAGCATTGATGCCGGACTATCTGCACCGGCGTGACTGGCTCAAGCGGGCGGCTGTCGGCACCCTGGGCGCCCTGGGCGCTGTGGGTGCGGCCGGCCTGGCCGGCTGCAGGCAGGAGCAGCCCAGGCTGGAAGATCTGCCAGGTGGCTTCAGTGGCGTGGCGCTGGAGCGCGGTCATGGCCTGCGCCCTTTCTGGCAGCGCCTGGAGCAGGGGCTGGAGCTGCCCGCACCTGCCGTGGTGCACCGGGCGCCGGTCGTGATTGCGGGCGGGGGCATGGCCGGGCTGGCGGCGGCGCGCGCGCTGGAACTGGCTGGTGTTCAGGGCGCAGCCTTGCTCGATACCCAGGCTGCCATGGGAGGCAACAGCCAGGCTGGGCAAGTCAAGGGCATTGCCTGCCCGCTGGGCGCACACTATCTGCCCGTGCCCGGCGACGATGCCCATGAGGTGCAGGACTGGCTGGAGGAGCTGGGCGTGCGCCAGCGCTTGGCGGGCCGCTGGCGCTACGACGAGCGCTATCTTTGCCACAGCCCGCAGGAGCGCTTGTACTGGCAGGGCGGCTGGCATGAGGGACTGCTGCCCGTGCAGGGCGTGAGCCAGCGCACGCTGGAGCAATATGCACTGTTTGAAAAGCAGGTCGAGGCAGCGGCTCGGGCGGCGGCCTTTGCCATGCCATCGATCCGTGTCTGGCAGCGCGAAGCGGGTCTACCTGCCTCTCATGCGGTGCTCGATGCACAGCGTTTCGACCAATGGCTGGCGACGCAGGGCCTTGATGACGAGCGTCTGCTCTGGTATCTGGACTACAGCTGCCGGGATGATTTCGGTGCCGGTCTGAGCCGCGTCTCGGCCTGGGCGGGGATTCACTATTTCGCCAGCCGCCATGGTTTCCACGCGCCGCGTCCGCAGTCCGAGCATGAGAGCGAAGCGGACGGCGAGCAGGTGCTGACCTGGCCGCAGGGCAATGGCTGGCTGGCGCAGCAACTGGTGGCGGGGCTGAAAGCCACGCAGCTGCAGACCGATTGCAGCGTGCTCGCCGTCACCGAGGACGCGGGTGGCGTGCAGATCGATGTCTATCACCACGGCCGCCAGCAGCATGAACGCTGGCTGGCGCGACATTGCGTGGTGGCGCTGCCCAGCTTTGTGGCCGCAAGAGTGCTGCGCAATGCGCCCGATTTTCTGCGTGCCGTGACGGCCCGCCTGGACTGGGCGCCCTGGCTGGTGGCGAATATCCATATCGACCGGCCGCTGGCCGACTACCCTGGCGCCGAGCCCGCCTGGGACAATGTGCTCTACCGCGACGGCAATGCAGGAGGCCTGGGCTATGTGGATGCGGGCAATCAGCGGCTGGACCGCATACGCCGCCAGCCAACGGTGCTGAGTTACTACCAGGCGCTGGGTGACTGGGCCGATGGGCGCAGGCAATTGATGCAGCAGCCGTTTGCCTTCTGGCGCGAGCGCATCGTGAACACGCTGAGCGAGCCGCACCCAGACTTGCTGCAGCATGCCACACGCATGGAAATCACTCGCTATGGCCATGCGATGGCGATTCCGCGCCCTGGTGATCAGCAGGTATTGAGCGAAATAGCCGTCAAGTTCAGTTCCAGCAAGCGTAATCTGCTACTGAATGGGGAGCGAGTGCAGAGCCTGCCCACGCCTGCGACGGCGCGGCTGAGCTTTGCGCATTCGGACTGGGCCGGCTATTCGGTGCTGGAAGAGGCGTTCACGCGTGGCCACCATGCCGGCCTGATCACTGCACAAGGCGTTTAGAAAGGGTCAGCGTCTGCTGCCTGGCAGCTTCACCATGCGATACAGCTTGGCATTGCCGCGTGCACTGTGAATGCCCAGCTGTGCCATGGAGCGCAGGTCCAGGTCCAGCGTCAGCGACGAACGTGCCAGCGCGGAGGTGATGGCCGGCCTGCGCCCGTCCAGATGCAAGATGGGTGGGTACATGCTGTGGCCGTCACGGTCGATCACGCTGGCAATCTCGGGTTCTTCCAGACTCTTTCCGCAGCGCAGCACCACGGCCACCTCGCCGTTGCCTAGCTGTACATAGGTGCCGGGCGGGTACAGGCCCGCGACATCGATCAAGGCCTGCATGACCTCATCGGCGTATTGGCCACCCTGCTGCAGCACTTGCAAAGACTCGGTGGCCGAGCGGCCGCTACGGGTCTTGCGCGGGCTGATCAGGGCCGCATAACGGTCTACCGTGCCCAGAATGCGCACCAGACGCTCCAGCGGCTGCAACTGTGCCAGCGGCGCGGGCTGCAGCACCACATGGTGGTATTGCACGGTGTCCAGCCAGAGCGGGTCACGCACCATCAGCCTCTCCAGCATCAGGCGGCCCTCTGCGGGGTGCTGCTTGACGGCTTCGGCCTGCTGGCCGCTCAGCGGCGTACGTTGCTCGGCCAGCTGGTTTTGCAGCGCGGTCATGCCGATGTTCATGGTCAGAGCGGCCCGGATCAGCGTGTCGCGCTCCGATTGAGGCAGCTCAAGCTCCTTGGCAAGGATATGGCACAGGCCCGCGCAGACCACGGCGTGAGACGGGCTGTAGCCTACTGTTGTCGAGCTGGCACGCTGAAACATCAGATACAGCGCGGCATCGCTGTCCTGCGTGATGAGGTCCTGCAACCATAGATCGAGCTGGTGCAGCTTGATGGCAAAGCCGGGAATGCGCAGCGGCTCGGTCAGCAAAACCGCGAGTGCGGCCTCCAGATCCGACCATAGGCCCAGCAGGTCTTCGTAGGGGTCGTCGTAGCGTGCTTGCATGGGCGTGAGGCGGGTTCAGTTCTTTTCGAGAACCATCTCATTGCCCTTGCGGGTCATCTGAAACCGGGTCAGCAGACTGTTGCCCAGCAGCACATAGGGCATGGACTGGGGGGCAACGACGGCCTCTATGTCGTAGACCTCCATGTCGCCCAGTTTGACGCTCTCGAGCTTGATGCGCCAGCCCTGGGCAGTGCCGTTGGCCGTGCGCATCAGGACGGGGACACCCTGCTCGTAGGGCAGGCCCATGCGATCGGCATCGGCTCGGCCTATGGCAATGGTGCTGGCGCCGGTGTCCACCATGTACTGCATGGTTTTGCCATTGATATAGCCACGATCGACGAAATGGCCGCGCGAGTCGGCGATCAGGACCAGCCGGCCCGAGCGTGCTGCACCACCAATGCCGCCCCGGCTGCCTATGCTGACCGGAGCTGCTCCCAGGTGCACAGTCTGGCGCTGGCCCTTGATATCCACCACAGCGGAGTCGCCGCTGATCTGCAGCAGGCGCACGTCCTTGTGGCTTTCGTTGACGGCCAGCGCCTTGGGGGCGCTGCCATCAATGACCAGCAAGGCCTTGCTGCCCAGCACGCCGGTCAGGGCCACGGACTGCCCCCAGGCGCCGCCAGCGGCCAGACCGACCGACAGCGCAAGACCCATGCGCCGAACGGCGGCACAGGAGCAGGCAGTGAAGCTGCGCAGGGGGGGCTTCATTCAATCGCGGAAGTTGTTGAACGACAGAGGGTGGTCGGCCAGATCCTTGCGGATCAATGCCATGGCCGCCTGCAGATCGTCACGCTTGGCTCCGGTGATGCGGACCTTCTCTTCCTGAATGGCAGCCTGCACCTTGAGTTTGCTTTCCTTCATCAGCTTCTGGATCTTCTTGGCCAGCTCGGACTCGATGCCGTTCTTGACCTTGATGAGCTGCTTGACCTTGTCGCCGCCAATCTTCTGTGCCTTCTGGATGTCCAGGAAGCGCACGTCCACATTGCGCTTGGTCAGCTTGTTGCGCAGCAGGTCTTCGACTTGCTGCAGCTGGAACTCGGCATCGCCGTAAATGGTGATTTCCTTGTCCTTGAGTTCGACGGCGGCCGATGTGCCCTTGAAGTCGAAACGGGTGCCAATTTCCTTGGTGGCGTTGTCAACGGCGTTCTTCACTTCGACGAAATCGGCTTCGCAAACAGTGTCAAAAGAAGGCATGTGTAATTCCTATCAGTATCAGAGCGGTAAACAGCCACAGTGCGCCGGCCGTGATGTGCTGCTTGCCAGCAGCAGAGCAGGCGCAGTGCGACAATTGGATGGATGTTAGTCGAGAAAAATGTTCCCCTGCAGCATTGCAACACCTTTGGCATTGCCGCGCGCGCCGAAACACTGGTGCGCATTCGTAGCCAGGACGATATCCGCCAGTTCCTCGCCGACCCGCTATGGGGACGGCAGCCTGTGTTCGTCCTTGGCGGTGGCAGCAATGTGGTGCTCACGGGCGACGTGGCCCCCGTGGTGCTCAAGATGGAAATCATGGGCATGAGGCTGCTGCGCGAAACCGACAAGCACTGGATTGTCGAGATCGGCGCCGGTGAGCGTTGGCACGATATGGTGGCATGGACGCTGGCCCAGGGCTATACAGGCCTTGAGAACATGGCCCTGATTCCAGGCACGGTAGGCGCGGCCCCGGTGCAGAACATCGGCGCGTACGGGCTGGAACTGCAGGATCGTTTCGACTCCCTGGACGCGATCGATCTGGTCACCGGCGAACAGTTCAGCCTCAATGCTGCGCAATGTGCCTTTGGTTACCGTGACTCGGTGTTCAAGCATGCACCCGCTCAGCCCAAGTACTGGCCCGTGACGGGCTCGACGGCTGTCCCTCGCGGCCTGGGCCTCAAGGGGCGGGCGGTGATCACCCGGGTGCGTCTGGCGCTGCCCAAGAGCTGGCAACCGGATCTGGGCTATCTCGATCTGCAGCGCAAGCAGGCGGAAAAAGGCATAGAGCAGCCGAGCGCGCAGCAGATCTTTGAATGGGTCTGCGAGATCCGCCGTGCCAAGCTGCCGGACCCCGAAGTCATCGGCAATGCGGGCAGCTTTTTCAAGAACCCCACGGTGACGACCGAGCAATGCGCGGACATCATCGCGCGCGAGCCCAAGATCGTTCACTATCCCATGGATGACGGCTCCATCAAGCTGGCGGCCGGCTGGCTGATCGATGCCTGCGGCTGGAAAGGCAAGACCATGGGCCGGGCGGGTGTCTACGACAAGCAGGCGCTGGTACTGGTCAATCGAGGAGATCGCCACAGCACCGACGCCAGTGTGACCGGCGGCGAGGTGATGACACTGGCCGGGGCAATCCAGACCAGTGTCTACGAACGCTTTGGCATTCGCCTGGAACCCGAGCCTGTGGTGATCTGAGTTTGTGGCGGTCTCAACGAAAAATGGAGCCTCCCGGCTCCATCTTTTGTTGGCAAAAGCGCTTATTTCCAGAATGCCGGGCGCAGCAAAATGCCTGAAATACGGTAAGGAGCCTTGGGCTCGACCGCCAGTTCCATGGGCACAAAGCCCTTGGTGCAACTCAGCAGCACGCTGGTGGCCAGAGGTGTGGAGCTTTCCATGCGGCCGACCGTCTGGCAGCTGCCGACGCCGGTGCGCACGGAGTCCAGGGCTTTCTGCACGGTGTCGATGGGAGAGTTCTTGAGGAACTCTTCGTTGAAATTGCTGGCGGCCAGCTTGGACTTGCCGTCCATGGCAGCGACAACTGCCTGCAGGCGCTTGCGCAATGCGGCGTCTGCGGCAGCGGCGTCCACGTTGGCAGGGACTGCCTGAGCTGCAGGTGCTGCCTGAGCTGCCTGCGGAGCAGCAGCCTTGGTGGCATCGGTCGCAGCAGCATCGGGCTGGGCCTGTGCTGCAGTCATGAAGCCGGCAGCAGCCAGCAGGGCGGTCAGACAAACAGCATTGCGTGTTTTGGTGGTAATCATCCGTTGAGCCTTTCGTCAAACAACGACAGGCACTGTAAACCTTCTGCAAGCTTGATTTCGATAGACGGCACACTGTTTTTTGTGAATAAATGGCAAAGACCTGATGCTGGCTGTGACGGTGGTGCGACTTTGTTGCAGCGCAGACAAGCTTGTTTGTCAGGGTTACTGCTTGCCGATGAGGCTTGTGCACTGCCTAAAATCTGTTGCACTGCAATAGCTCAATTGACGACGGGGCCGATCCCCAGAACATAAAGGACTTGCGATGCAAGAAAACAAAGAGGGCAAAGAGGGTGATGTCCAGGTGGGGAATCAGCGAATCATCAAGAAGTATCCCAATCGTCGCCTCTACGACACCAATACCTCTTCATACATCACGCTGGCCGAGGTCAAGCAACTGGTCATGGATAGCGAGCCGGTGCTCATCAGGGATGCCAAGACCAATGAAGACCTGACGCGTTCCATCCTGCTGCAGATCATTCTGGAGGAAGAGGCGGGCGGGGCCCCCATGTTCTCCGAGGCCATGCTGGCCAACATCATCCGCTTCTATGGTCATGCCATGCAGGGCTTCATGGGGAGCTACATCGAAAAGAATGTGCAGATGTTCACAGACTTCCAGAGCAAGCTGGCGGGCCAGCCCCAGGGGATGAACCCCGAGGCCTGGAAGCAGTTCATGAGCATGCAGCCTCAAGCCATGCAGGGCTTGATGGGCAGCTATATGGAGCAGTCCCAGAACATGTTCACCCAGATGCAGGAGCAGATGCAAAAGCAGACAGAGCAGATGCTGGGTGTGTTTGGCATCAAGCGCTGAACGAAATCTGCTTTTCCCGAGCGGGCCAATGGCCCGCTTTTTTTGTGTCTGTTGCTGGCGTTTGCCTGCGCTAGTCCTAATTGACGATGCTTGCGCTTGCCAACGGTCGAACAATGATTTCGTTGCTTCGCAATTGCGAGTCGGCAAGGAAGAAGAACGATAAGAGAAGTTCAATGACAGGTAGATGCATGGCAGATGCATCCAAGGAGACTAGGCATGAAGTTAGGAGTGGGCCCCCGTTCGCTGGTGGTCTTGGCTGCAGGTGTATTGTTTGCGGGGGCAGGTTGGGCCAAGGCGACGCCCGATGAACTGGCCAGGCTGGGCAAGTCGTTGACCTGCACGGGGGGAGAAAAAGCGGGCTCAACCAGTGGTGTGCCCGAGTTCACAGGGAAATGGCTGGGTACACCACCCGGCATTCAATACAACCCGCATGCTGGTCAGCACCCGGTAGACCCCTATGCCGGTGAAAAGCCGTTGCTCACCATCACGGCTGAGAATATGGCGCAGTATGCCGAGCGCCTGAGCGAGGGCCAGAAGGCCATGTTTGCCAAATACCCCAGGACCTATCGCATTCCGGTCTATCAGGGGCATCGCGACTTCCGCTTTTCGGATGCCGTCTGCGCGGCGGCCCGAAAGAACGCCCAGGATGCGGTGATGAACGCAGACGGTCAGGGCACAACGGGTGCTGTCAAAGGAGCGCTGCCCTTCCCGTTCCCCAGAAACGGACTTGAGCTGGCCTTCAACAATCTCTTGCCTTCGCGTGCTTTCACCGAACACACGCTGCGTGACAACGCCAATGTGCTGGCCGATGGCAGCATCGTCTGGGGTCGTGCCGACAATCGCGCCTTCAGTCAGGTCAACGACCCGGCCAACGCAGGTCAACCCCTGAGCAGTCCCATGTCCCAGGGCATGAATGCAGTCAAGCTGCCCGAGCGTGAGAAGGGCGGCGTCAGCGTGGTGTCCGAGCCGGTTGAATTTGGCAAGGAAAAGCGCCTGGGCTGGAGCTATGACCCCGGCACACGTCGTGTGCGCCAGATTCCCGAATACGGTTTCGATCAGCCTCTATCGGGCACCGGCGGCAAGCTGACGATTGACTCCGATCGCCTGTTCAACGGCTCGCCCGAGCGCTACAACTGGAAGTCGCTGGGCAAGAGGGAAGTCTATGTGCCGGCCAACGCCTACAAGATTCACGGCAGCAACGTGAAGTATGCCGATCTGCTCAAACCGGGTCATGAAAACCCCGACTACATGCGCTACGAGCTGCGCCGTGTCTGGGTGCTGGAGGCTTCGCTCAAGGATGGCTATCGCCACATGTTCGGCAAGCGCGTGCTGTTCCTCGATGAAGATACCGGCCAGGCGCTGATGAGCGATTACTACGATGCCCGTGGCCAGTTGTGGCTGCAGGCGGTGGTCAATCATTACTACGCCTTCGACGCCCGGATCTGGCATGCGGGCACCAGCTTCTATCACGACCTGAACTCCGGCGGCTACGTGGCCTACAACCTGTTCCAGGAACGCCCCCAGGGGCCCGTCTTGAACAAGGGCAATATGACTGCGGCCATGTTTACGCCCGAAGCGGCGCGTAACGCAGGCAACTAAAAAATGAATGCGGCAAACAGCCTGTGGCGTACTTTGTGTGGCTGTGGGCTTTTGCCATTCAAGCAAGGAAGCGCTTGCGCCTCCTTTTTTATGTGGCCGTAGCAATGCCCTGTTCAGGGCTTGGACAAAATCAAGAGGAGACAGAGGATGACAAATCGTTTGCAGGGTAAGGTGGCGCTGGTCACTGGTGGTGCCAGCGGTGTGGGTCTTGAGGTGGTGAAGCTGCTTCTTGGTGAAGGCGCCAAGGTCGCATTCAGCGATATCAATGAAGCGGCGGGGCAGCAACTGGCGGCTGAACTGGGCGAACGCTCCATGTTTGTCCGCCATGACGTGAGCAGCGAGGCGGACTGGACGCTTGTGATGGCGGCGGTGCAGCGGCGTCTGGGCACGCTCAATGTGCTGGTCAACAATGCCGGCATCCTGCTGCCTGGTGACATGGAAACAGGGCGTCTGGAGGATTTCAGCCGCCTGCTCAAGATCAACACCGAGTCAGTCTTCATTGGTTGCCAGCAGGGCATTGCGGCGATGAAGGAGACAGGAGGCTCGATCATCAATATGGCCTCGGTATCGAGCTGGCTGCCCATAGAGCAATACGCCGGCTATAGCGCCAGCAAGTCCGCCGTGTCGGCACTGACCCGCGCCGCTGCACTGAACTGTCGCAAGCAAGGCTATGCGATTCGCGTCAATTCCATTCATCCCGATGGCATCTATACGCCCATGATGCAGGCTTCGCTGCCAAAGGGCGTGAGCAAGGAAATGGTCTTGCATGACCCCAAGCTCAACCGTGCCGGTCGCGCCTATATGCCCGAGCGTATCGCGCAGCTGGTGTTGTTCCTGGCCAGCGACGAGTCCAGTGTCATGAGCGGTAGCGAGCTGCATGCAGATAACTCGATTCTGGGCATGGGGCTATAGATGAAAGCTTGAATCTGACCGCCCCCGGAAGGCCTTGAAGCGTTTCAAGGCCTTTGCCGTTTTCTGAGTAGGATGATGCAGGCAATGGACTTGAGCGGTAACGATGCGGTCGTTCAAGTTCGGTTGGGTTTTGAGAGGATGCCTTCATGAAATTGGGTTACACAATCATCTACGTCCCGGATGTCTCGGCATCGCTGGAATTCTTTGGCCGGGCATTCGGCATACAACAGCGTTTTCTGCATGAATCCGGAACCTATGGCGAGCTCGAGACAGGGCAGACCACGCTGGCATTTGCCGCCCATGAGCTGGGCGCGTTGAATTTTCCTGGAGGTCATGTCGAAGCACACAGCTCTGCCAAGCCATTGGGATTTGAAATCGCGCTGGTCACGGAGGATGTCTTGCAGGCCCATCGGAACGCGCTGAGCGCAGGCGCCATCGAGATGGCCGCTCCGACGGCCAAACCCTGGGGGCAGATGGTGTCTTATCTGCGTTGCCCCGACGGCACCGTGGTGGAGCTTTGTACGCCCATGGCTGCCTGAGCCAAAGAGATGCTTGCCCGCAAGGGCGCAAGGTCGGGGCAGGGTCTCACGCACTGTTTGCAATATCGCGAACATGTGGCACAAGTTGCACGCTGGCAGAGTTTGAGCAGGCAGATCTCTGTGCTGCCCGGTCTGAGCGAGCCTTGAGCAGCAATGCTGTCCCGAGGCAAGAGACACTGCGCGGGCGCATGGCGGCTCTGTGACGATGGTCCAGGACGAGCCCATCGGCAGTCATTTCCATGCTGAGGCGGTTCAGTATGGTTTTGATAGCTGTCAACGCTTTATGGACAAGGTATTGCTTCTATATACTCACATTTTTTTGTGAACAGGGGAAGCAATGCTTGCGCGATGGTCTGGTGCTTTGGTGCTGTCGGCTTGGCTGTCAGTTTGGGGTTGTGCGCAGGCTCAGCCCAGCGAAACGGTCAATGCCGCGAAGACAGGTGATGTCGGGGCACAGTACGAGTTGGGAAAGGCCTATCTTTACGGCAATGGCGTGGAAAAGAATGCCGACGATGCCATGCGCTGGCTGCGCCTGGCCGCCGAGCACAATCATGCTCCGTCTCAGTATCTGCTGGGTCTGGTCTATGTACTGGGGGCCGAGGGTGTGAAAAAGGATCCTGAGGCAGGCCTGGCATACATTCATCAGGCTGCAAACGCTGGAAATCTTGATGCGCAGAACCTGCTTGGAACTATTTATCTAAAAGGCGAAGCAGTTGAAAAGGACGCCGCAAGAGGTGTCGCATGGCTGGAGCGCGCTGCACAGCAGGGCTCTGCAGCGGCACAAAATAGCCTGGGCTTTGTCTACCGCAAAGGCGAGCTGGTTGCCCAGGATCAGCAGGCCTCGTTTCGCTGGTATCTGAAGGCGGCCCAGCAAGCCGATGTGCTTGCTCAGTTCACGGTGGCCGAGATGTATTACCTTGGCGAAGGCGTGGAGAAGAACCATGCCGAAGCCGCGAAATGGCTGGCCCCGCTGGCAGACAAGGGCGTGCAGAAGGCCCAGTTACTGCTGGGAAAGATTTGCTTCGAAGGCCAGGGCGTGGACCCCGACTACAAGCGGGCCGTGCTGCTGCTGCATGCTGTTGCCATCCGTGGCTCGGGCGAGGCTTACTATGAATTGGGCCGTCTGTTCGAACAGGGAGAGGGCGAGTATCGCAATGAAAAGGAAGCGATTGCCTATTACACCCAGGCGCTGAAGTACCAGCATGCAGCGGCGGCGCAGCGGCTGGAGCAACTCTCCGCTTCGTCGCCCAAGTCCGCGGAGTTTGCGCAGTCCATGGAATACATGGAGAACCTGAACTCGGCTCTCAAGGGCAATGTTCTGGCCCAGTACAACGTCGGTGTCTTTCAATATCTGGGCAAGGGCTTTGCGCAACCCAACTACACCGAGGCCGCCAAGTGGTTCACCATGGCAGCCAATCAAGGCTATGCCAAGGCCCAGTACAACCTGGGCACCTTGTATGAAAACGGTGAGGGTGTGGGCAAGAGCCTGGTTCAGGCGCTGAAGTGGTACCGTCTGGCCGCCGAGCAGCAAGATGCCCCGGCCCAGTACGCGCTGGGAACTTTTTACCGGGACGGTCTGGGTGTGAAGAAGAATGCCAAGCAGGCTCGTGAGTGGTTGCAGCGCGCCGCAGAGCAAGGCTATGCACCGGCAAAAAAGGCTTTGGCACAGCTCTGACCTGACAAGCGGGGACCGTTTTCGCGGTCCCCGGCTGGCCCGGGCGAGGGTGAAGGCAGCTAGACCGGCTCCGAGATTTCGATGAGGTTCAGGTCGGGGTCACGCACATAGATGGAGCGAATTCGGGATGTGGCACCGGTGCGCATCACAGGGCCTTCGGCGATGGGAGTCGACAACTGCTGCAGACGCGCGATAACTTCGTCCAGCGGCACGGAGGCCAGGAAGCACAGATCCAGAGCTCCGGGTACCGGCGTATGAGCCTTGGGTTCGAACTCGCGCCCTTTCACATGCAGATTGATCTTCTGCTGGCCGAACACAAAGGCCTTGCGCTCCACGGGCGGGGTGCCGCCGATGAAGGATTCCAGCCGCATGCCGAGGACTTCGGTGTAAAAGCGTATGCATTGCGCTTCATTGGCCGTGGTGAGAACCAGGTGGTCGAGGTGACTGATCATGACTAGGCTACTGTCTGGTTGTGAAAGCGAGTGTGAGGGCACGCGATCTCGCGTTGCAGGGGAACGGCATGGCAATGGTGCAGCTGGAGGCAGGCATTGCCGTTAAGGCTGCAGTCCGGGTCGATTTTGTCAGGCTGTCGTCGTTGCGTCCTGGCGCATGACTCCCTGCAAAAATGCCTGTTCTGCAAGCTGTGCCAGCGGAGCGCGAGGGATGCGACCGCGGCGCTCTCCATCGATGAGCGCGATCACGGTTCCCAGCCATAACTCGGTCAGCGTTGCGGCACTGAAATCGATGCGGAACACGCCTTCCTGTTGGCCGCGCAGGAAAAAGGCATCGACCTTGGGTTCCCAGATCGCATTTTCCTCCATGGGTTTTTCGACTTCGTTCCAGTAATAGGTCAGGAACAGCGTGAATTCGCGATGTTCAAGATGCTTGGCATTGAGGCGCTTGAGTGCTTCGAGCACCGGGCCTTCCTCGATACGGGCTTCGTCCAGAGCCTCGTCCAGCGTGCGCAGGCTTTGCTCCAGCAGGCGCTTGATCAGCAGATCGCGCGTGGGGCAGAAGCGATAGAGGGTGGCCTTGCTGATGCCTATGGCCTTGGCCAGTTCCTGAAGCGTGGCGCGCGGGTGGTTGACCAGGGCCAGGGCCAAGGGGGGGAGGATTGCTGTGTTGTCGTGAGGGGCTGTCGTCATTCCTGGCTCCGGTTGGGGCGGATACGGATGAACCTATTTTGATTCAAGCGGCGAGCCTAAAAGCTTGAGATAGGAACTTTACTTGGTATCAAAATGCCATGAATCAATATAGGTCTTAATGAATCAAATTTGATTCAAAAAATATTTTCATGCATCATGCGCTTCTTTCAAGATTTGACAAGACTCAAAAGCCATGAAGAAGAAAAGCCAGAATGTGCGTGCCTGGCCGGCCCTGGCCGCATTGGCGGCCGCAATGATGTTGGGCGGCTGCATCAAGTCGGAAGCGGGCGGCCCGCCTCGGGAATTGCCGCTGGTGGATGTGGTGACCGTCAAGCCCAGGGCGCTGAGCCTCAGCGCAGAACTGCCCGGGCGCATCGAGCCCGTGCGTGTGGCGGAGGTGCGTGCGCGTGTGCCGGGCATCGTGCTGAGCCGTAACTTCAAAGAGGGCTCCGATGTGAAGGCCGGTGAGGTGCTGTTCAACATCGACCCAGCACCGCTGCGCGCGGCGCTGTCGCGGGCCCGGGGCGAATTGGCGCGAGCCGAGGCAGCGCTTTCCGAGGCTCAGTCCGTGGTGCGTCGTTACGAGCCGCTGGTGGCGCAGGAAGCCGTAAGCCGCCAGGATTTCGACAGCGCCAAGGCCGCTCTGCACAGTGCCATGGCCACGCGCCAATCTGCTCAGGCCGAAGTAGAGGCGGCACGCCTGAACCTGGACTATGCGACGGTGAGGGCCCCGATTGCGGGCCGCATCGGCCGTGCGCTGGTGACGGAGGGCGCACTGGTCGGCCAGGGGGAGGCCACACCGATGGCTGTGATACAGCAGCTCGACCCCATTTATGCCGATTTCCGCCAGACCGCAGCGCTGGCCACGCGCTTGCGTTCACAGCAGAAGGCGGAGCAGTCGCACAGGAGTGCTCCCGTGACGCTGGTGGCGGATGGCCTGGACGAGAAGCGCCAGGGACGCATGCTGTTTTCGGATGTGACGGTGGATCGCGGCACCGGCCAGCTTGCGCTGCGTGGTGAATTCCCCAACAAGGATGGCTTGCTGTTGCCCGGCATGTATGTGCGTGTGAACTTGGGGCTGGGTGAGGATCCCGCGGCCATTCTCGTTCCTCAGCGTGCGGTGCAGCGCGGCAGTGATGGGCTGGCCCATGTGCTGGTGCTCGACGAGCACAACATTGTGCAGTCCCAGAAGGTGGGCACCGGCGCCATGTACGGATCCGAGTGGCATATCACCGAGGGCCTGAAGGAAAACGCCAGGGTGTTGGTCGGAGGCCTTGCGGCAGCCGCGCCCGGCACCAAGGTGCAGATCAGAGCGGCCGCTGCAAATGTCGCCGACGTCGTCAAGGACGCGGAAGTTACGGAAAAGAAATGAGCACTATGCGCTGGTCCTGCAAGCGCTGAATGCCAAAAAGACAAGCCTTATTCAAGGATAGATAATGTCCCGGTTTTTTATTGATCGCCCCAAGCTGGCCTGGGTGGTCGCGATCTTCATCCTGCTTGCCGGCCTGCTGGCAATCCCGGCATTGCCCGTGGCGCAGTTTCCCAATGTGGCTCCGCCGCAGATCTCCATCTCGGCAACCTATCCGGGGGCATCGGCCACCACGGTGATGGAGTCGGTGACCAGCGTCATCGAGGAGGAGCTCAACGGCACCAAGGGTCTGCTGTACTTCGACTCGTCCAGCGGTGCCACGGGCCTGGCCGAAATCACGGCCACCTTCGCGCCTGGTACCGATCCCGCACTGGCTCAGGTCGAGGTGCAGAACCGCATCAAAAAGGCCGAAGCCAGACTGCCCGCATCGGTGATGCAGATGGGTCTGCAGGTCGAGCAGGCCAGCGCCAACTTCCTGCTGATCTATTCGCTGACCTACAAGGGCGACGATAGCGGCAAGAACGAGGTCCGCCTCTCCGACTATGCGGTGCGCAACATCAATAACGAGATCCGCCGCGTGCCCGGTGTGGGCAAGGTGCAGTACTTTGGCGCCGATGTCGCCATGCGGGTCTGGGTCGATCCGCAGAAGCTGCTGGGCTACGGCCTGTCTGTGGCGGACGTGAATGCTGCCATTGCCGCGCAGAATGCCCAGGTGCCGGCGGGCAGCTTCGGCAGCCAGCCCGGATCGTCCGAGCAGGAACTCAGCGCCACGATTGCCGTCAAGGGAACGCTGAGTTCGCCCGAGGAGTTCGGTCAGATCGTGTTGCAGGCCAGGGCCGATGGCTCGGCCGTGCACCTGGCCGATGTGGCGCGTCTCGAGGTCGGCCAGCTCGATTACAGCTTCGCCTCGCGCGAGGACGGCCACAAAGGAGTGGCGGCCGCCGTGCAACTGGCACCTGGTGCCAATGCTATGCAGACCGCCAAGGCGGTCAAGGCGAGGCTAGCCGAGCTGTCGCAGAACTTCCCGGACGATATTCAGTACGCCGTGCCCTACGACACCTCGCGCTTTGTGGAAGTCGCCATCGGCAAGGTGATCCAGACCCTGGTCGAGGCCGTGGTGCTGGTGTTCCTGGTGATGTGGCTGTTTCTGCAGAACCTGCGCTATACGCTGATTCCCACCATCGTGGTCCCGGTGTGTCTGGCCGGCACCCTGGCGGTGATGTATGCGCTGGGCTTCTCGGTCAATATGATGACCATGTTCGGCATGGTGCTGGCCATCGGCATTCTGGTCGACGATGCCATCGTGGTGGTGGAGAACGTGGAGCGTCTCATGGCCGAGGAGGGCCTCTCGCCGCTGGCCGCCACGGTGAAGGCCATGCAGCAGGTCTCGGGGGCCATCGTCGGCATCACGCTGGTGCTGGTGGCCGTGTTCCTGCCCTTGGCCTTCATGAGCGGCTCGGTGGGCGTGATCTACCGTCAGTTCTCGCTGTCGCTGGCGGTCTCCATCCTGTTCTCGGGCCTGCTGGCGCTGACATTCACGCCAGCGCTGTGCGCCACGCTGCTCAAGCCTGTTGCCGAGGATCACCACGAGGAGAAGAAAGGCCTCTTCGGTTGGTTCAACCGCCACTTTGCCAAGCTGACCGAGCGCTTTTCGCTGCTCAACCAGCGTCTGGTCAGGCGCACGGGCCGCTATATGCTGATCTATGCAGCCATCGTGGGCGGGCTGGGCTTTGCCTATACGCGCATGCCCGAGTCCTTTGTGCCTTATGAAGACATGGGCTACTACATCGTCAGCGTGCAACTGCCCCCTGGTGCGACCGAAGCACGCACCGAGGCCGTGGTGCGCGACATGGAAGCCTATGTGCAAAGCCGCCCCGCCACGGCCCAGGCCGAGTTCCTCATGGGTTACAGCTTCTCGGGCATGGGGCAGAACGCGGCCATGGCCTTCGTCACGCTCAAGGACTGGTCCTTGCGCGGCAAGGGTCAGGCGTCGTGGGACGAGGTCCAGGCCTTCAATCAGCGCTTCGGCAGTCTGTCCGACGGTGCTGCCATGGCGGTGGACCCGCCACCCATTGACGGCCTGGGCAATTCCGGCGGCTTTGCGCTGCGTCTGCAGGACCGCGCCAATCTGGGTCGCGAGGCTCTGGTTGCCGCGCGTGACGAGTTGCTGAAGAAGGCCAATGCCTCGCCAGTGATCGCCTACGCGATGATGGAAAATCTCGAAGATGCGCCGCAGCTGCGTCTGGACATAGACCGGCGCAAGGCCCAGGCCCAGGGCGTGAGCTTCGCCAGCATCAGTGCCGTGCTGTCCACGGCCTATGGCTCGGCCGTGATCAACGAGTTTCCGAATGCCGGACGCCTGCAGCGCGTGGTGGTGCAGGCCGACACGGCCGCGCGCATGACGCCCGAAGCCCTGCTGCGCCTGTATGTGCCCAATGCCCAGGGAGAGCAGGTGCCGCTGGCCTCGTTTGCCAGTGTGGAATGGGAGCAGGGGCCGGTGCAGATCTCGCGCTACAACGGCTATCCGGCCTTCCGCATCGCGGGCGACGCCAAGCCCGGCCACACCACGGGTGAGGCCATGGCCGAGCTCGAACGAATCCTGGGCGAGATGCCGCGCGGCATAGGCTACGAGTGGACGGCGCTGTCCTATCAGGAAAAGGCCGCTGGCGCACAGGCCCCCAAGCTGTTCGCACTGGCGATCTTGGTGGTGTTCCTGCTGCTCGTGGCCCTGTACGAAAGCTGGAGCATTCCAGCAGCCGTGATGCTGATCGTGCCCATAGGCGCGCTGGGATCGGTGCTGGCCACTTCGTCGCTGGGACTCTCGAACGACGTGTACTTCAAGGTCGGTCTGATCACCATCATCGGCCTGGCGGCCAAGAACGCCATCCTGATCGTGGAGTTCGCCAAGGACCTGCACGAGCGCGGCCATTCGCTGACGGAGGCTGCATTGCAGGCAGCCCGTTTGCGCTTCCGCCCCATCGTGATGACGTCGCTGGCCTTCATTCTGGGGGTGGTGCCGCTGGCACTTGCCACCGGGGCGGGGGCCTCCAGCCAGGCCGCCATCGGCGTCGGCGTGATCGGCGGCATGCTCAGTGCCACTTTGCTGGGCGTGCTGTTCGTGCCCATCTTCTTTGTCTTCGTGCTCTCGCTGCGGCGCAAGCGCCGCTCAGTGCCGGAGGAAAAAAACACAGACTCCGAAGGAGAACCCGCATGAACGGGCGAAACCCCATGCGTACCGCTGCGCTGACGCTGATTGCCGCAGTGCTCTCCGGCTGCTCTTTTGCACCGACCTATGACAGGCCTGCTGCGCCCATTCCCGGCACCTGGAGCGCGACATCATCGGCCTCGGCTGCGTCGGTGCAGAGCTTGCACTGGAAGGATTTCGTGATCGATGAGCGCCTGCGCTCGCGTATCGAAACGGCACTGGCCAACAACCGCGATCTGCGTCAGACACTGCTCAATGTTCAGACCGCACGCGCGGCCTATCGCGTGCAGCGTGCGGACCAACTGCCCGGTCTGGAGGCACAGGCCGGCGGCAACCGCCAGCGCCTGCCTGCCGACCTGAGCGGCACAGGAGCGGCCAGGGTGCAGAGCAACTATCAGGCAGGTCTCGGGCTGATGGCTTTCGAGCTCGATCTATTCGGCCGTGTGCGCTCGCTGTCCGAGGCCGCGCTCATGGAGTATCTGGCCACCGAAGAGGCTGCGCGCAGCGTGCAGATCAGCCTGATCGCAGAAGTGATTCAGGCCTCGCTGGCGCAGGACAGCGCACGGCAGCGCCATACCCTGGCGCTGCGTACCTTGCAGGCGCGCGAGAAGGAGTGGCAGCTGATGAGCGAGCGCAGAAAGACCGGCACGGCAAGCCGTCTGGATGAGCAGGAGGCGCAAGGACAGCTTGAGCTGGCGCGCGCCGAAGTCGAGCGCTTCGAGCGCGAGCTGCGCCAGACTGCGAACGCACTGGACTGGCTGGTGGGCGATGGCGTGGTGCAGGCTGTCGTGGATTTGAATGTCAAACCCATGGTGCAGGAGATTGGAGCCGGTCTGCCGTCCGAGCTGCTGGAGCGGCGCCCCGATATCCGCGCCGCCGAATATCAGCTGCGCGCGCGCAATGCAAGCATTGGCGCGGCGCGGGCCGCGTTCTTTCCGCGCATCTCGCTCACGGGCTCCTATGGTTCGGCAAGCTCCGAGCTTTCCGATCTGTTCGCCGGCGGTCAGCGCTCCTGGTCCTTCATGCCGCAGCTGAGCCTGCCGATTTTTGATGGCGGCCGCAACCGCGCCAATCTGGAAATCGCGCAGCTGCGCAAGGACATGGCGGTCGCCAGCTACGAGCGCAGCATCCAGACGGCATTCCGTGAGGTCAGCGATGCACTGGCCTCCGTGGAGACGCTGAGGCGCGAGGAGCTTGCCCGCCAGCGCCTGGTGCAGACCAGCGCGAATACGCTCAAGCTGGCCGAGCTGCGCTATCGCGCCGGTGTGGACAGTCATCTGCGCTATCTGGATGCCCAGCGCACGGACTATGCGCAGCAGATGGCACTGATCGAGGTCAGCGCGCAGCGGCAGATGGCCCTGGCCACGCTGTTCAAGGCCTTGGGCGGCGGCTGGGGCCCAGCGGCTGGTTGAGTGTTGCAGGGCTTGCCGCCCGTCAACCCGCTTCACGCGAGCTCGCCAAGCGAGAGAGGCCGCCGGGAGCAATCCGGCGCTGCAGGCGAAAGAGCCAGGACCTAGTCCTGGCTCTTTTTTTTGCGCTTAGGCGGCAGCAGGACCGCTTGTTGACTTGCAAGACCATGCAGTCCCTCGCACTCGCCGGTACCAGGCTGGATGTGCTTGGTGCTAATGCTGCACCGTGAATTCAAATTGCATCCACGGTCGAATACGCCAAAAAGAAAAAAGGCCTTGAATTTCTTCAAGGCCTTTTATCATTTGGCGGAGCAGGCGGGATTCGAACCCGCGGTGGGCTATTAACCCACACACGCTTTCCAGGCGTGCGACTTAAACCACTCATCCACCGCTCCACAGCGATCCCAAAATACTTCATTTCTGAAGTAAAAAACCAAGTGTGGTCGACTTGATTTTAAAATCTGGCGGAGCAGGCGGGATTCGAACCCGCGGTGGGCTATTAACCCACACACGCTTTCCAGGCGTGCGACTTAAACCACTCATCCACCGCTCCGTGTGATGAAGCCGCTATTCTAACCAGAAATTTCGACCTCAAAATGAAAGTGCAGAAAGTTCTTTTCTGCATGCCGCGTGAAGCGAGCAGGCTCAGGCGCTCTTGCCCACCTGAACCATCTTCATGGCGGAAGCAATCAGGCCGGAGACCTCGGTCATGTTTGCAGGAATGACCAGAGTGGTGTTGGAGTCCGCAGCCACCTTGCTGTAGGCCTCCACGGCGCTTTCAGCCACCTTGAGCTGAACGGCCTGCTCGCCGCCGGGCTGGCGAATGGCCGTGGCCACGCGCTCCAGCGCCTGTCCGGTGGCTTCGGCCACGGTGGTGATGGCGGCAGCTTCACCTTGCGCCTTGTTGATGGCGGCTTGCTTCTCGCCCTCGGAGCGGGCGATGAAAGCTTCGCGCTCGCCGGTGGCGATGTTGATCTGTTCCTGGCGTCGACCTTCGGAAGCGGCGATCAAGGCACGCTTTTCGCGTTCGGCCGTGATCTGGGCCTGCATGGCGCGCAGAATTTCAGCGGGCGGTGTCAGATCCTTGATTTCGTAGCGCAGCACCTTCACGCCCCAGTTCAGCGCCGCCTCGTCGATGGCATTGACGACCTGGGCATTGATCATGTCGCGCTCTTCAAAGGTCTTGTCCAGCTCCAGCTTGCCGATCACGCTGCGCAGCGAGGTCTGGGCGAGCTGGGTGACGGCCATGATGTAGTTGGACGAGCCATAGCTGGCGCGCATGGGGTCGGTGACCTGGAAGTAGAGAATGCCGTCCACGGTCAGCTGCGTGTTGTCGCGCGTGATGCAGACCTGGCTGGGCACGTCCAGGGGAATTTCCTTGAGGCTGTGCTTGTAGGCGATGCGATCCACGAACGGGATCAGAAAGTTCAGGCCGGGTGTGAGCGTGCCTGCGTATTTGCCCAGACGCTCCTTGACCCATGCATGCTGCTGGGGAACCACCTTGATCGAGCGGACGATGAAGATGACGGCAATGATGGCGATGGCGAGAGGGACTGCGTAATCCATATTGTCTCCAGCCCTTGTGGGGCGTTGGTGTGAAGAAAGAGAGTGAGGCGTTCCAGCGCCCAGCATAACCATGCCGGGGCTGGCCGATGATCAGATCTTGTCAACCAGAAGGCGGTTGCCAATGACTTCGGCCACGCGATGTGGGCCTGGAATGGGCAGGGCGCCCTGGCGTCCCATGACAGTCCAGGTGGCTCCGCGATAGCGAACCTGGGCCGTGCCGTCGGCGTTCCACTGCTCCACGACCACGGTTTCGCCCACATCCATGTTGACATCGCGATTGCTGGAAGAGGGCAGTCTGCGCGGGCTGCGCTTGCGCAGCAGATAGCAGACGAGGACGGCACCCGAGCCCAGCAGGGCTGCGGCGACGATCTGGTTGCTGGTGCCCAGGCCGAAGTGAGCGCAAAGCGCACCGGCAATGGCACCAAGAGCCAGCATGAGGAGATAGAAAGTACCGGTCAACAGCTCCGCAATGACCAGCAAACCGACAAGCAACCACCACGCGGTGGAGTGATCCATACCTGAGCTCCTGTTAAGGCCTGTATTTAGTGCACCACATTCTGGGTTAAAAACAGCCTGTTTCAAAGCCGCAATAAGGATATTCCTTACACTTCGCGGCTGTTTCGTTTTTTAGGCCTGATTGGTACGGAGGCTGTTCATGAAGTTTCGCTTTCCCATCGTCATCATCGACGAGGACTATCGTTCCGAGAACACCTCGGGACTGGGCATCCGCGCCCTGGCTCAAGCCATTGAAGAAGAGGGCTTTGAAGTCCTGGGCGTGACCAGTTATGGCGATCTGTCGCAGTTCGCCCAGCAGCAAAGCCGGGCCAGTGCCTTTATTTTGTCGATCGACGACGAGGAGTTCCAGCTCGGCGGCGACAGGGACCCCATCATTCACAGCCTGCGCGACTTCATCGGTGAAGTGCGCCGCAAGAATGAGGAGGTGCCCATCTATATCTACGGCGAGACCAAGACCAGCCGTCACCTGCCCAACGACATTCTGCGTGAGCTGCATGGCTTCATTCACATGTTCGAGGACACGCCCGAGTTCGTGGCCAAGCACATCATCCGCGAAGCCAAGAGCTATCTGGAGAGCGTGCAGCCTCCGTTTTTCAAGGCACTGCTGGACTACGCCGAAGACGGCTCCTACAGCTGGCACTGCCCCGGTCACTCGGGCGGTGTGGCCTTTCTCAAGAGCCCCGTGGGCCAGATGTATCACCAGTTCTACGGTGAGAACATGCTGCGCGCCGACGTCTGCAATGCCGTGGAAGAGCTGGGCCAGCTGCTGGACCACAACGGCGCCATCGGCGAGTCCGAGCGCAATGCCGCGCGCATCTTCAATGCCGATCACTGCTACTTTGTGACCAATGGCACATCGACCTCCAACAAGATCGTCTGGCACCACACCGTGGCACCCGGCGATGTGGTGGTGGTGGATCGCAACTGCCACAAGTCCATCCTGCACTCGATCATCATGACGGGTGCGATTCCGGTGTTTCTCAAGCCCACGCGCAATCACTTCGGCATCATCGGCCCGATTCCGCAAAGCGAGTTCAGCGTGGAGTCCATCCAGGCCAAGATTGCCGCCAACCCGCTGCTCAAGGGCGTGGATGCCAAGGCCGTCAAGCCCCGCGTGCTGACGCTGACACAGTCCACCTACGACGGCGTGCTCTACAACACCGAGACCATCAAGAGCATGCTGGACGGCTATGTGGCCAATCTGCACTTCGATGAAGCCTGGCTGCCCCACGCTGCCTTCCACCCCTTCTATGGCAGCTATCACGCCATGGGCAAGAAGCGCAAGCGTCCGATGCACTCGGTGGTCTATGCCACCCAGTCCATCCACAAGCTGCTGGCCGGCATCAGCCAGGCCTCGCATGTGCTGGTGCAGGACAGCCAGACCGAGAAGCTGGATCACCCGCTGTTCAACGAGGCGTATCTGATGCACACCTCGACCAGCCCCCAGTACAGCATCATCGCCAGCTGCGACGTGGCTGCCGCCATGATGGAGCCGCCCGGCGGCACGGCGCTGGTGGAAGAGTCGATTGTCGAGGCGCTGGACTTCCGCCGTGCCATGCGCAAGGTGGAAGACGAGTTCGGCGACGACGACTGGTGGTTCGAGGTCTGGGGCCCTGAAGCCCTGGCCGAGGAAGGCGTGGGCACGGCCCAGGACTGGATCATCCGCGGCACGGATGCGTCGACCAAGACCCGCTCCAAGAAGAACGGCAAGGAGTTCGACAACTGGCACGGCTTTGGCGATCTGGCCGACGGCTTCAACATGCTGGACCCCATCAAGTCCACCATCGTCACGCCCGGCCTGGACCTGGACGGCGACTTTGCCGACACCGGCATTCCCGCGTCCATCGTCACCAAGTACCTGGCCGAGCATGGCGTGGTGGTCGAGAAGACCGGCCTGTATTCCTTCTTCATCATGTTCACCATCGGCATCACCAAGGGCCGCTGGAACACCATGCTGACCGCGCTGCAGCAGTTCAAGGACGACTACGACCGCAACCAGCCGCTGGCGCGCATCCTGCCCGAGTTCTGCCAGCAGCATCGCCGCTACGAGCGCATGGGCCTCAAGGACCTGTGCCAGCACGTGCACGAGCTGTATGCCAAGTACGATATTGCACGCCTGACGACCGAGATGTATCTGTCGGATCTCAAGCCTGCGATGAAGCCCTCGGATGCCTATGCGCATATCGCGCAGCGCAAGACCGAGCGTGTGGAAATCGACCACCTGGTCGGCCGCACCACCGTGGGTCTGGTCACGCCTTACCCACCCGGAATTCCGCTGCTGATTCCCGGTGAAGTCTTCAACAAGAAGATCGTGGACTACCTGGTGTTCGCGCGCGAATTCGCCAAGGAGTGCCCGGGCTTCGAGACCGATATCCACGGTCTGGTGGAGCTGGAAGACGAAAACGGCGAAGTCCGCTACTACGCGGACTGCGTGGCCGAGCAAAGCGTCAAGGCTGTGGCAGTGAAGAAGACGGCTGCGGTGAAGAAGCCCGCTGCCAAGAAGCCCGTTGCCAAGAAGACGGCAGTCAAGAAGACGGCTGCGGCGCCCGGAGCCACGACCGTTGCCAAGACGCCTGCCACAAAGGCGGCAACAAAACCGGCAACAAAACCGGCAACAAAGGCCGCAGCCAAGTCCACCGCAAAGCCTGCAGTGAAGGCTGCGGCCAAAACTGCAAGGAAGGCTGCATAAGCCTTGGCTTTTGCAAGGCCGGGGCGATCCCGGCCTTTTGCACATCAGCCCGGAGTGCCTGCACTTCGGGCTTTTTCATATCCCTGCCATGCATTCATTCCTGAAACCGGCTGGCGCCGTGCCTCTGTGGAAGCTGTTGGCGGCAGCCAGCCTGGGCTGGGCCTTGTTCATGCTCTGGGGCTGCCTCAATGAGACGGGCAGCAGCGGTGGGCTGATTCTCAGACTGTTCCCGTTTCTGGGTGGCTTCGAGCACACGGACAAGCTGGTGCATGCCGGCTTGCATGCTGTGCTGGCGGGTTTGCTCTGCTGCGCGGGGCTGGCGCGTGCGCATGCTACCGGCTTGCGCTGGGCAGCCGGGCAAGCACTGGCCGTGGTGCTGTTGTGCGCCGGCTATGGCGGCGTGATCGAGCTGCTGCAGGCCGGCTTCTCCACCACGCGGTCAGCCGAGTGGCTCGATGCGCTGGCCAATGCCGCGGGCGCGAGCCTGGCTGTGCTGTTCATTGAGGGGCTGCGCTGCATGAATCAAAAATAGTAGCTGCTTGCGCTTTACCTATATTGTTTTAATGTATTAAACAATCTGAAATATAGTTAGTTGTTGCGCAAGTAGCTCCTGTTTTTGATGTCTATTCCAGAGTGATTTTCGCGTCGCGGATCAGCGCAGCCCAGCTGGCCTGCTCCTTTTGCAGATAGGCCTGGGCATCCTGCAGGCTGCCGCCCATGGGTGTGCTGCCTTCGGACTGCAACTGCTTGAGCACTGCAGGGTCCTGCAAGCCGGTGTTCACGGCGGAGTTGATCTTCTGCGCCAGCGCGGCGGGCGTGTTTCTGGGGGCCACGATCAGCTTCCAGTCCACGGCTTCAAAGCCGGGGAAGCCGGACTCGGCCACGGTGGGGACCTGGGGCAGGATGGCAAGACGCTTGGCCGAGGTCACGGCCAGGGCGCGCAGGCGCTGGCCCTTGATCATGGGGTAGACCGCCTGAGGCGTGCCGAACATATAGTGGGTCTGCTTGCCCAGCAGATCGGTCACGGCCGGCGCGGCGCCCTTGTAGGGCACGTTGAGCACATCGATCTTGGCCTTGTAGGAAAGCATTTCCCCTGCCAGATGGCCGACGGTGCCCGTGGACGCCAGGCCTTGCTTGATGGCTCCGGGCTGGGCCTTGGCTGCGGCGATCAGGTCATGCAGCGATTTCCAGGGCGAATCGGTGGGCACGACCAGTACCACGGGCTGCGAGGCCACCAGCGCCACGGCAAGCAGATCGGTCTTGGCGTTGAAAGGCATGCTGGGCAGCAGCGATGGATTGATGGCCAGATTGGCGGTCTGTCCCATGCCGAAGGTATAGCCGTCGGCCGGTGCCTTGGCGACGGCATCAAGTCCGATATTGCCGCCCGCACCGGGCTTGTTGTCCACCACGATGACCCAGCGATTCGCGGTCGCCATGCGCTCGCTGATCTGGCGCGTCACCGTGTCGGTGCCGCCGCCAGGCGTGAAGGGCACGACCATGCGTATCGACTTGGCGGGCCATTCGCCGGGCTGGGCTGCAGCATTGCCTGCGGCAAGCGTCATGGCCATCAGCGTGCATGCTGCTATCGCCTGGCGGCGGCTCGGGTGTCGGGAAGAAGGGCTGTGTGGCATGGTTTTGTCTCCTGAAATCTGGAAATTGGGGTAAAGAATCCCCGCAGGGCGCGCGTGGGCGTCCTGTTCTGGGGGGGGCGTGAAATCGGGCGGGGCGATGGCCCCGCAGGCCGCTCAGTCGGGCAGGCCCTGTGACAGCGCCTGGGCCTGATCCCGGCTGTAGCCCAGCGCCGTCAGAATCTCCAGGCTGTGCTCGCCGAGTCTGGGGGGTGAGAGGCGCACCTGCAGGTGCTTGCCGTCCAGGGTCAGCGGCAGCAGCACGGTCTTGCTGTCGCGGCCGTCCGGCAAGGTGATGGGGGCCAGCGCTCCGGTGGCGTTCAGGTGCGGGTCCTCGAGCAGATCGTGCGGGCGGGCGATGGGCGCAAACGGCAGGCCCTTGTCCTCGAAGACCTGAGCGATATGCGCGGCGCTGTATCCGGCCATGGTTTCGCGCAGCAGCGGCATCAGCCAGCTGCGGGCCTGCACGCGGTCGTTGTTGCTGCCAAGGCGCGGGTCGTCACGCAGCTGCTCCAGGCCGAAGGCGTTGCAGAACTCGCGCCATGCGCCGTCGCTGACCACGGCCAGAAAGATCTGCTCGCCGCCCTGGACTTCGAACACGTCGTAGATCGCCCAGGCCGAGATGCGCGCGGGCATGGGGGCTGCGGGCTTGCCGGTCACCGCGTACTGCATCATGTGCTGGGCGATCAGAAACACATTGTTCTCGAACAGTGCGCTTTGCACTTCCTGGCCCTTGCCGGTCTTTTCGCGCTGGGCCAGGGCTGCCATGGCTCCCATGGCGCCGAACATGCCGCCCATGATGTCGTTGACACTGGTGCCCGCGCGCAGCGGGTCGCCGGGCCGGCCTGTCATATATGCGAGGCCCCCCATCATCTGCACCACCTCGTCAAGTGCCGTGCGATGCTCGTAGGGGCCGGGCAGAAAGCCCTTGTGGCTCACATAGATGAGGCGCGGAAACTGCTGCTTGAGGCTTTCGTAGTCGAGACCCAGCTTGGTCATGGTGCCGGGCTTGAAGTTCTCGGTCACCACATCGGCCGTGGCGATCAGCCGCAGCGCGGCTTCCTTGCCTTCGGGGGTCTGCAGATCCAGCGTCAGGCTTTTCTTGTTGCGGTTGAACAGCGGGAAAAAGCCCGAGCCTGAGCCCAGCAGCTTGCGCGTGGCATCGCCGTTGCGGCCGTGGCCCACGGGCTCAACCTTGATGACTTCGGCGCCCAGGTCGGCCAGCATCAGGCCGCAACTGGGGCCCATGACCATATGGGTGAATTCCACCACGCGGATGCCGGCATAGGGCAGGGGAGCTGCGCCGGTGTCGGCGGATTCGGTTGAGGAGTACATATTCATCTCTTGTGGTGCTCGGCTCGTCGATGAGCCGAGGCGTGATCAGTAACGGTGAGGCACAAAGCCCTTGGGCAGGCCTGCGGGTGGCAGCATGCCGTACAGCGCCTCGCCCGGCAGACCGGCGGCCAGCGTTTCTCGCGCTGCAAGCAATCGCTCAATATCAATGCCGGTGCGCAGTCCCATGGCTTCGAACATGAAGACCAGATCTTCGGTCACCACATTGCCCGAAGCGCCGGGGGCATAGGGGCAGCCGCCCAGCCCGGCCTGGGAAGCGTCGAAAGTGCGCACACCTGCCTCATAGGCGGCCAGGCAGTTGGCCAGACCCAGGCCTCTGGTGTTGTGCATATGTGCGGCGCCGGCCCTGTCGCCGAGTTCGCTACGCAGGCGAGTGAACAGGCGCTTGACCTGGGCCGGGTTGGCCATGCCTGTGGTGTCCGACAGCCCCGATTCGTCGGCTCCGGCGGCCACGCAGGCTGCAGCCAGGGCGATCACCTCGTCCTCGGGCACCAGGCCCTGCAAGGTGCAGCCGAAAGCGGTGGAGATGCCGGCCTCGATATGCACGGCAGGGGCCATCTCGTCGCGAAGCCTGGCGATGGCGCGTACTTCCTCCACCATCTGTGCAGGCGTCTTGCGCACATTGGCCATGGAGTGCGCGGGGCTGGCCGATACGGGCAACGTGATCTTGTGCGCGCCGGCGCGCATGGCGGCTTCGGCTCCCTTGAGGTTGGGCACCAGGGCCATGATGGTGACGCCGGGGTGGGTGACGGCGTGGCGCACGACCTCGGCGGCATCGGCCATCTGCGGCAGCAGCTTGGGCGAGACAAAGGAGCCGACCTCGATTTCCTGCACGCCCGAAGCCACCAGGGCATCGATCCAGGCGTATTTATGGGCCGTGCTCATGGTGGCCGAGACCGACTGCAGGCCGTCGCGGGGGCCGACTTCGCTGATCAGGAGATCGAAGCGGTGGGGGAATGACATGGTTGCCTCACTTGGATTTCATGCTTGCATTGCAGCTGGCACAATGCTTTAATGGCGTTCTATCTAATAGAACTTAATTCTTTCTATTGAAATATTGCCTTGCGTCCTGATGCCCTGTCAAGCTGAGAGGCAGGAGTTTTTATGCCGCGTAAATCCCTGAATGAATCCGTAGCCGACGAGAATGCCGCGCCTGGCGGTGTGGCCGCAGTGGACCGCGCCCTCAGCGTGCTGGGCGCATTCCAGGATGGCGATGCCGCGCTGAGCCTGGCCGAGCTGGCCGAGCGCACGCGCCTGTACAAGAGCACGGTGCTGCGATTGCTGGCCTCTCTGGAGCATGGCGGCTGGGTTCAGCGCCAGGATGACGGGCGCTATGCGGTGGGCTCGGCCGTGGCCAGGCTGCATGCGGTTTACGAACAGAGCTTCTCGTTGGACAAGCTGGTCATGCCGGTGCTGCGCGCACTGGTTCAGGCCACAGGCGAGAGTGCTGCCTACCATGTGCGCCAGGGGCGCGAACGCCTGTGCCTGTACCGCGTGGATTCGCCGCACCCGGTGCGCGACCATGCGCGTGCCGGCGATCTGCTGCCTCTGGACAAAGGCGCTGGCGGGCGCGTGCTGGTCGCTTTCGATCCCGAGCTGGGCGACTGGGTGAAGAAGCAGCGCAGCCACTATGCGCGTGTACGGGCCGATGGCTATGAAGCGCTGGTGGGTGACAGGCATAGCGAGATCGCTGGCATTTCGGCCCCGGTTTTCCGCCGCAGCGGTGAGCTGGCCGCCGCCCTGACGCTGACCATGCCAGCGCATCGCTATGACGAGCGCTATGTCAAAAACGTGCTGCAGGCCGCGCGCGACCTGGGGGCGCAACTGCCGTAGCCACTGATGTCGCGGGATTCAAACGCATGGCCGGGGGCAGTCAGCGAGGACACCTGAATCACGGGCCTGCCGGCTCGGGCTGAAAGCCTGGCTCACTGCGCACGCGCAAGAAGCGGGCAAAGCGCGGCAGGCCGCTTTTCTCGTGCAGGCCCTGGTAGCGGTAGGTGACCCAGCTGCCGAGCGCAGGCGGGCTTTTGCGCATCTGCGCCGTCAGTCCGGAGCCCAGTGAAAACTGCTTGCCGTCCGGGGTCTGCACCAGCAGCGCACCCGTCATGCCCTGCCATTGCCCGCGTCCGCTTTTGTAGCCTATGACCCGGGCTTCGGCATCATCGAAAGGCTTGAGCTTGAGCAGGTCGTCGCTGCGGCCCGGGCGATAGGGCGCGCTGCCCTTGTGCAGCATCAAGCCCTCGCCGCCGCCTTTGACGACCGTGTGCAGCCATTGCTGCAACTCGGCTTCCGAGCCCAGCTTGCGCTGCTCCACCATCTGCACCCAGTCCTGGGAAATGACCCCGACGGTGCGCTGCAGCAGCGGCAGGCGCTGGTCAAAGCTGCCCGGAGCTGCGGGTAGATCAAACACCATGAATCTCATCTGGCGCCAGGCCCGATCGTCCGGGATGGCCTGTGCCGTGGTGGACTGAGCATGGGCAAACCGGCCGCGTCCGGCCCAGAGCTCGCCATCCATGGGGGTGGCCGGCCAGTCCCGAACAAACCACTCTGGCGTCGCGATCCGCTGCCCGCCACGGCTGACGAGCTGGTGGCCGTTCCAGTAGCCGCGTACGCCGTCCAGTTTTTCGCTGACCCAGTAGTCCTGCAGCGGCAGGCCGCTGCGCCAGACCTGGGCCAGCATCAGCGAAGGCGGCTGGGCCGTGGTCTGGGCCCGCACGGCAGCAAAGCCCATGCAGAGACAGGCGCAGACCAGCCAGAGAATGCATTCCCGAAGGGATCGGTGCCGTGGTTCAGGCATGGCTATCTCCCGGTAAAGATGCAACTCATGCTAGAGCGCGGAGCCTGTGCTGTCGATGCGGGTACGAACCCATATCAAAGAACATAGCCATCAGCGGCTTATCTATAGGGATTGTGGTGATTCCAATGAAAAAAGCCGCTGCAGCCAGGCAGCGGCTTTTGTCAAAGCGGCAGGGCCTTCAGTCGCGGCTGATGACGGCGCAGGCGATGAGCGCGCCGGCATTGCCCGTGGGCTGGGTGGTGTAGTCGTCGGGCTGGGCATGGACGATCACTGCCCGGCCTATGACATTGCCAGGGCCGGCCAGCAAGGTGATGTCTGCCGACTGTACGTTGACGGTGGCCACGCCGTTGGAGTCGGCCTTCAGGCTTGGCAGGTCGCCCATATGGTGCTGGGTCGAGTCATATTTGCCATGCGGATTGCCCAGCGGGTTGAAGTGGCCGGCAGCGGCATTGCCGTTGTCGCCGCAGTCGCCCTTGTCGTGGATGTGAAAGCCGTGCTCGGAATTGGGCTTGAGGCCGTGAATCACGGCATTGATCACGACCTGCTGGCCGCTCTTCTGGGTGAATTTCACATCGCCGCTGACCTTGCTGCCCGAAGTGGCCTGCAATCTGGCGATGGCCTGGGCGGGCTGGGGCTCGGGGGTGCTGCAGGCCGTCAGGGCAGCAGCGGATGCGGTCAGGATGAGAAAACGATATGGCATGTAAGCTCCTCTTGAATATTCGTCAGAACCATAGAGAAAACACTGTGAACCATAGCGTCAGTGCCTTGCCGCGCTTGTAGGGCAAGGGCCAAGATGTCGGCAGCGGTCCCCAAAAAACAAAGCCCCGCAGGCTGCTGAAGCCTGCGGGGCTGGTGTCGTCAAAAGCCTGGGGCTCAGACTTGGTCGGCCGACAGGCCTGCGGTCTGGCTGAAGCCGCCGTCCACGTAGGTGATCTCGGCGGTCACGCCGGAGGCCAGGTCGGACAGCAGGAAGGCAGCGACATTGCCCACGTCTTCAATGGTCACGTTGCGGCGCAGGGGTGCGGCATCGGCCACACGGCCCAGCAGCTTGCCGAAGTCCTTGATGCCCGAGGCCGCCAGGGTCTTGATGGGGCCGGCGGAGATGCCGTTGGCGCGGATGGCGCGGCCGTCGGCAGTGCGGCCCACGGCTTCGGCCAGGTAGCGCACGGAAGCTTCCAGCGATGCCTTGGCCAGGCCCATGGTGTTGTAGTTGGGGATGGAGCGCAGAGCACCCAGATAGGACAGCGTCAGCAGCGAGGACTTGTCGTTCAGGTAAGGCAGGGCCGCCTTGGCCATGGCGGGGAAGCTGTAGGCGCTGATATCGTGGGCGATCTTGAAGTTCTCGCGGCTCAGGCCGTCGAGAAAGTTGCCGGCAATGGCTTCACGGGGGGCAAAACCGATGGAGTGCACAAAGCCGTCGAACTTGCCCCAGGTGGCGCCCAGGTCGGCGAACAGCTTTTCGATCTGGGCGTCGTCGCCCACGTCGCAGTCGAACACCAGCTTGGAGTCGAAGTCGGCAGCAAATTCGGTAATGCGGTCCTTGAAGCGTTCACCCACATAGCTGAAAGCCAGTTCTGCGCCTTGCTCGTGGCAGGCCTTGGCAATGCCGTAGGCAATGGAACGGTTGGACAGAACGCCCGTGATCAGCAGCTTTTTACCGGCGAGAAAACCCATTGTTGTTCTCCAAAGAAAATTGAAAGAGATGATGGCTGCATCTGTGGCAGACGCGCCATCTTTGAAAACGTATCTGTACGAACTGGGTGCGAATCAGTCGGGGTAGGGCAGAATTGTCGCATGCGCCATTGGATGATTTGCTCAGCCCTGATTGTCAGCAGCCAAGTTGCCACACCTGCCCTGGCAGCACATGGCTATGCGCTCTGGGGTCAGCCCAAGTATGCGGCCGACTTCAAGCACTTTGACTATGTGAACCCTCAAGCGCCCAAGGGCGGCGAGCTGCGCATGGTCAGCAATCTGCGCTATTCGACCTTCGACAAGTACAACCCCTTCACGATCAAGGGCTCGCCGCCCGCCTATCTGGCGGACATGCTGTTCGAGACCTTGCTGACTCCCAGTCTCGACGAGACGGCGACGGGCTACGGCCTGCTGTCCGAGGATGTGGAGGTGGCGGCCGACGGCCTGTCCGCGACCTTCAAGCTGCGCAAACAGGCGCGCTTTCACAATGGCAAGCCGGTGCTGGCTCAGGATGTGAAACACAGCTACGAGACGCTGCTGAGCAAATATGTCTCGCCCGGCTACAAGACGCTGTTTGCCGAGGTGGCCGGCTGTGACGTGATCGACGAGCGCACGGTGCGCTTTCGCTTCAAGAAGCCCAATCGTGACCTGCCGCTGACCGTGGGCACCCTGCTGCCGGTGTTCAGCCGCGACTGGGGGCTGGGCGCGGATGGCAGGCCCAAGGCCTTTGACCAGGTGGTGATGGACACGCCGATTGGCAGCGGGCCCTACAAGATCGGTCCGGTCAAGTTCGGCAAGGACATCAGCTATGTGCGCGACGCGGGCTACTGGGGGGCAGCCTTGCCGGTGCGTGTCGGCCTGGCCAACTTCGACCGCATCACCATCAAGATCTACAAGGACGGAACGGCGCGGCTGGAGGCGCTCAAGGCCGGCGAGTTCGATCTCATGCGCATCAATAGCGCGGGTGACTGGGCCAGGCGGTTGACGGGCAGGCGCTTTGCCTCGGGCGAGCTGGTCAAGGGCGCATTCGAGAATAAGCTGCCCTCAGGTTTTCAGAGCTTCTTCCTGAACCTGCGCCGCGAGCAGCTCAAGGATGTGCGCGTGCGCGAGGCCTTGGGTCTGGCCTATGACTACGAGTGGATGAACCGCCAGATGTTCTACGGCGCCTACCAGCGCGTGCACGGGTTGTTCGGCAACACGGCGTGCGAGACCCGGGGCGAACCCACCGAGGCGGAGCTGGCCCTGCTCACCCCTTTCAAGACCAGCCTGCCGCCCGCCACGCTGGGGCCCATGGCCCAGCCGCCACGCACCGATACGGGCGACGGCCTGCGCGGCAATCTGCGCCGCGCGCAGAAGCTGCTGGCCGATGCAGGCTGGACGGTCAAGGACGGAGCCTTGCGCAACGCCAGCGGCGAGCCCATGGTGCTGGAATATCTGGACAGCAGTGAGAGCGGCGTCAAGATCGTCAGCAGCTGGATGCGCAATCTGGAAAAGCTGGGCATCACGCTCAAGGTGCGCAATGTGGACTACGCGCTCTATCAGCAGCGTATGGACAAATACGACTTCGACATCGTGACGCTGAACGTGCCCGGTACGCACAACCCGGGTCAGGAATATGCCGAGCTGTTTGGCAGCGCCGCCGCCGATGTGGAGGGAGCCTCGAACTATGTCGGCCTCAAGAGCAGGGCGGTGGATGCCATCATCGCCCAGATGGCTGCGGCCAAGTCCGAGCAGCAGATGCTGCCCGCCTGCCATGCGCTGGAGCGCATCATCGTGCACGGCCATTACCTGATTCCCCAGTATTACTCGGGCACGCACCGCATGGTCTATGACGCCTGGAGGCTGGCGCTGCCGGGGCAGATTCCGGCCTATTCGCCGGGCGAGCTATGGGCGGTCTATGCCTGGTGGGCCAAGTGAAGTCGCCCCCACGCTCCACCGTTGCACGGGTTGCTGTCCCCCGAGGGGGCTGGCCTTGCTTGGGGCGGCCCGGCGCTGCGGCCATCGCCGCTGCGGCTGAAAACAAGGGTTGATCGAAGATGTTTGCCTATATTCTCAAACGCATTTTTCTGATGATCCCCACGCTGCTGGGCGTGCTGCTGCTGACCTTTGTGGTCATCCAGTTTGTGCCCGGCGGCCCGGTGGAGCAGTATCTGGCCGAGGCCAAGGCTGGCGCTGGACATGGAGCCGAAGGCGCTTCCATGAGCTATCGCGGCGGCCAGGGCGTGGATCCCAAGCGCCTGGAGGAGATCAAGGCGCTGTACGGCTTTGACAAGCCGCCGGTCGAACGGTTCGTGCAGATGCTGGGCCAGTTTGCGCGCTTCGATCTGGGTACCAGCTTTTTTCAGAACAAAAGCGTCTGGGCGCTGGTCAAGGAAAAGCTGCCGGTCTCCATCAGCCTGGGCCTGTGGACGTTTTTCATCAGCTATCTGGTGGCTGTGCCGCTGGGCGTGGCCAAGGCCGTGCGAGCGGGCTCACGCTTCGATCTGGCGACCACCATTGTGATTCTCATCGGCTATGCCATCCCTGGCTTTGTGCTGGGTGTGGCGCTGCTGGTCATCTTTGGCGGGCAGCTGCAGTGGTTTCCGCTGCGCGGGCTGACATCGGCCAATTTCGACGAACTCAGCACCATGGGCAAGGTGGCGGACTATCTCTGGCATATCGCGCTGCCCGTGACGGCCATGGTGGCCGGCAGCTTTGCCGTGACAGCCATGCTGACCAAGAACTCGTTTCTTGAGGAGATCCGCAAGCAGTATGTGCTGACGGCCCGCGCCAAGGGCCTGTCCGAGCGCCAGGTGCTCTACAAGCATGTGTTTCGCAATGCGCTGATTCCCATCGTTACGGGCTTTCCCTCGGCTTTCATCGGTGCCTTCTTTGCCGGGGCGCTGCTGATCGAGACCCTGTTCTCGCTCGACGGTCTGGGTCTGCTCAGCTACGAAAGCGTGATCCGGCGCGACTTTCCCGTGGTGCTGGGCACGCTTTATCTGTTCACGCTGATCGGCCTGGTGACCAAGCTCATCAGCGATCTTTGCTATGTCTGGGTGGACCCCCGGGTCAAGTTTGACTGATTTATGCAAGATAAGCCTCAAACCAATGCCCCGCAAGCGCAAGAAGCTATGAATACAGGAGTAGAGCGCGCGCCGGCGGCGCCTGCTGCCCAATCCGAATCCCCAGGGCGTCGGGCCTGGAGGCGTTTCAAATCCAACCGGCTGGGCTTTGTCAGCCTGCTGATCTTCTCGGTGCTGGTGGTGCTCAGCCTGTTTGCCGAGCTGCTGTCCAACGACAAGCCGCTCATCGTGCGCTATGAGGGGCAGACCTATCTGCCGCTGCTGCACGATTACCCGGAAACCACGTTTGGCGGCGATTTCCATACGCCTACCGACTATCTGGACCCCTTCATCCGGCAAAGGCTCGGTGAGGGCGATAACTGGGCGATCTTCCCGCTCAACCGCTATGGCAAGTCCACCATCAACTACTTTGCCAAGTCTCCCAACCCTTCTGCGCCGTCGGCGGACAACTGGCTGGGCACCGACGACCGGGGGCGCGATCTGCTGGCCCAGCTTATATATGGTTTTCGCGTCAGCGTGCTGTTCGGCCTGGCGTTGACGGCCGTGGGCGTGCTGCTGGGCGTGCTGGCGGGGGCGGTACAGGGCTTCTTTGGCGGCAGGACGGATCTGGCCTTTCAGCGCCTGACGGAAATCTGGGGCTCCATGCCCGAGCTATACCTGCTCATCATCTTCAGCGCGCTGTTTGCGCCCAGTGTCTCGCTGCTGCTGATCCTGCTGAGCCTGTTTGGCTGGATGGGGCTGGCCGACTATGTGCGCGCCGAGTTTCTGCGCAATCGCCAGCTCGACTATGTGAAATCCGCCCAGGCGCTGGGTGCCAGCAATCGCTCCATCATCTTTCGCCACATCCTGCCCAACAGCATGACGCCGGTGATCACCTTTTTGCCGTTTCGCATGAGCGGAGCCATCCTGGCTCTGACCTCGCTCGATTTCCTGGGCCTGGGCGTCCCGCCGGGCACGCCCAGCCTGGGCGAGCTGCTGAGCCAGGGCAAGAATAATATCGATGCCTGGTGGATTTCCCTGTCCACCTTTGGCGTGCTGGTCATCACGTTGCTGCTGCTGACCTTTATGGGGGACGCCCTGCGCGATGCGCTGGACCCGCGCAAGGCGTAGGCTTGAGCATTGCCCTATACCGCGCACGTACCTACTTATCTTCCTGAGTTTGCATTGTGATTAAAAAATTTTTACAAGAAGTCATCCGTATTCATAAAACAGGTGCCGCTACGGAGCACTCTTATCGCCCTGCATTGCAAATGCTGTTGGAGAGTGTGGGCAGCGAAATCACTGCGATTAACGAACCCAAACGGGTGGCCTGCGGTGCGCCTGACTTCATCATCCAGCGTGGTGAGTTGGCCGTGGGGCATGTAGAGGCCAAAGACTTGCATGTTGGTTTGCGTGGCATGAAGGATGCCAACAAGGCGCAGCAAGAGCGCTACCGCAAAGCTCTGCCTAACCTGATTTACACCAACTGCCTAGATTGGGATTTTTATCGCAATGGCGAGCTGTTTGCCTCGGTCAGTATTGCCGATTACTTGCTAGGCATCCAGCCTAAGGCAGAACAGTTTTTAACCCTGGAAAAACTGCTCAAAGACTTCATCAGTCAGCGCCCGCAAAGCATTAGCAGCCCTGAAGTGCTGGCCACAATGATGGCGGGCAAGGCGCAGCTGATGAAAGACATTTTCGCCAAGACCCTGAGCGCCGATGACGGCAGTAGCAGCGAGCTGTCCGGCCATTACCAGGCCTTTAAGCAACAGTTGATACGCGACATCAGCATGGCTGACTTTGCCGACCTGTACGCTGAAACCATCGCCTACGGCCTGTTTGCAGCCCGCCTGCATGACGACACGCCCGAGAGCTTCAACCGTCAGGAGGCCTTGGACCTGCTGCCCAAATCCAACCCGTTTTTGCGCAGCCTGTTTGGCTTTATTGCCGGGGTTGATCTGGACCCGCGCATTGCCTGGGTGATTGATGACTTGGCCGCTGTATTCCAGGCTGCCGACGTCAAAAAAATCATGCAGGGCTTTGGCCAGCTGACGGGGCGCAAAGACCCCTTTCTGCATTTTTACGAAACCTTCCTATCTGCCTACAACCCCGGCAAGCGCAAATCCCGGGGCGTTTGGTACACCCCAGAGGCTGTGGTGAACTTTATCGTCCGGGCCGTGGATGAGGTGCTGCAAACCGAGTTTGGTTTGGCCGATGGATTGGCCGACACCAGCAAAATCGCCATCGACTGGGACACCGACGCCAACGACAAAAAAGGCAAAGCCGTCACGCAGAAAAAAGACATTCACCGGGTGCAAATTCTGGACCCGGCCACGGGCACCGGCACCTTTTTGGCCGAAGTGGTCAAGCAGATTGCACCAAAAATCAAAAGTGTAGGTGAGAGTCTCTGGACTTCGTATATTGAAGAGGACTTGATTCCGCGTCTGCACGGTTTTGAGTTGCTCATGGCCTCCTACAGCATGTGCCACATGAAGCTGGACATGATCCTGACCGAGCTGGGTTACCTGCCAGGCAACAATCCGCCACGTTTGAGCGTGTACCTGACCAACAGCCTGGAAGAGGGCGAGCGCGAAGTCATGGATTTATTCATGGCGCAGTGGCTCACGCGTGAGGCCCGCGAAGCCAGCGCCATCAAGCGTAAAAATCCCATCATGTGCATCCTGGGCAACCCACCCTATGCCGGCGAAAGCAGCAACAAGGGTGCGTGGATCATGGACTTGATGGAAGCCTATAAAAAAGAGCCAGGCGGCAAACAAAAACTGCAAGAGCGCAACTCCAAATGGATCAATGACGACTATGTGAAATTCATCCGCATGTCCGAGCATTTGATTGAGAAAAATGGTGAAGGCGTATTGGGTTTTATCACCAACCACGGCTATCTGGATAACCCCACTTTTCGTGGTATGCGCTGGCATTTAATGCGCAGCTTTGACAAAATGTATGTGCTGGATTTGCACGGCAACAGCAAAAAGAAAGAAATTACCCCCGAAGGCAATCCCGACATCAATGTGTTTGATATTCAGCAGGGTGTCAGCATTTTAATTGCAGTCAAGCACAAGCGAAATATCGAAAAAAAATCCCCCGCAAAACCCCTGGCACAGGTATTTCATGGTGATTTATGGGGCAAACGTGAAGATAAATACAAAGCATTGTTTGACAGCAACTTGGCCAGCTTTGAATGGCAAAAGTTAGCACCCCAAGCGCCGCAATATGCCTTTATCTGCCGCAACCATGGATTGCAAGAAAAATACCAGCAGGGCTTTGCTGTGCATGAATTAATGCCGGTCAATTCTGTGGGCATAGTCACTGCCCGCGATGCGCTGACCATTGACAGCGACAAGGATAAGCTGTGGCAGCGTGTCAACGATTTTGTCGAACTAGAGCCCGAAGCCGCGCGGCGGAAATACCAGCTGGGTGTGGATGTGCAGGACTGGCAGGTAGCCGAGGCGCAAAAAGATGCCAAGGCCAATCTCAGCATGGAAAAGCTGGTGCCCATAGCCTACCGACCTTTTGATAACCGCTGGACGCTCTATACAGGTACATCACGCGGTTTTCATTGCCGTCCGCGCGAAGGTGTTATGCGGCATATGCTGCATGAAAATTATGGATTAGCAACGGCAAGAAGTAATAAAACTTCTACGGTTGATCATTTCTATGTGGTTAATGGATTAATGGAAACTAAGTGCGCTGAAAGAAGTACTCAGTCAGCTATTTTTCCTCTTTATTTATACCCCGAAGGCGATGCGCTCAAAGAAAAGCGTCAAATCAACTTTGACCCCAAGCTGTATAAAAAACTGCAAACACTGGCTAAGCATAAAAAAAACGGCCAGCCCGACGAACTGGCAGTATTCGATTACATCTATGCCGTGCTGCACTGCCCGGTCTATCGCAGCACTTATGCAGAGTTTCTGAAATATGATTTCCCGCGCATCCCCTGGCCTGCCAATGCGGATGAGTTTTGGCGCTTGCGCGAGCAGGGCAGTCAATTGCGCCGGTTGCATTTGATGCAATCCACGGCCATTGGTGGCACCTCTTATCCGTTGAAAGGCGAAGGGGATCGCTGTATTGACCAACCCAAGCTGCAAAAAAACCAAATTTGGATTAACAAAAACCAATACCTTGACGAAGTGCCCGATGGTGTGTGGGATTTTTATATTGGTGGCTACCAGCCTGCGCAAAAATGGCTCAAAGACCGTAAAGGCCAAACACTGAGCTTCAACCAAGTCAAGCATTACCAAAGTATTTTAAAAATCCTCGCCCGCACGGCAGAAATCATGCAGGGCATCCACCTGGAGGCTTTGGCATGAACCAGGTTGATGCATCGGCCCTTGCGGGGGCTGTGCAGCCCCTGCTCCAGGTCGAAAACCTGCAGGTCAGCTTTGGCGGCAAAACCGTCGTCCAGGGTGTGAGCTTCAGCCTCCACGCCGGTGAAAAGCTGGCACTGGTGGGGGAGTCCGGCTCGGGCAAGTCGGTCACGGCGCTGTCGCTGCTGCGCCTGGTGGGCGATGCGCAACTGGGTGGCCGGGCCCTGCTGGACGGGCGCGATCTGCTGGGGCTTTCGGAGCGCGAGATGCAGGGCATACGCGGCGGCGATATCGCCATGATCTTTCAGGAGCCGATGACGGCGCTGAACCCGCTGATGACCGTGGGCGCGCAGGTCGCCGAGGTGCTGCAGCTCAAGCAGGCACTGAGCCGTGCTCAGGCCTTGGAGCAGGCGGTGGAGCTGCTGGCCACGACCGGCATTCCCGAGCCTGGACGCAGGGCGCAGAGCTTTCCGCACCAGCTCAGCGGCGGCCAGCGTCAGCGCGCCATGATTGCCATGGCCCTGGCCAGTCGTCCCCGGCTGCTGCTGGCCGACGAGCCGACGACGGCGCTGGATGTGACGCTGCGTGGCCAGATCCTGGATCTGCTGGCCGATCTGCAGCGGCAGACCGGCATGGCCGTGCTGATGATCACGCATGACCTGAACCTGGTGCGCCGCTTCGCCGACCGCGTGGCGGTCATGGAAAAAGGCCGTCTCGTTGAGCAGGGCGCTGTGGCCGATCTCATGCAGAACCCGCAGCATGCCTATACCCGCAAGCTGCTGGCCAGTCGGCCGGTGCGCAATGTGGTGGAGGGGGTCGAGCCCGCCGGCAAGGCGGCCGTGGTCCAGACCCGGGCCCTGCAGGTGAGCTATGCCACACCCTTGCCCGGCATTCGTGGCTGGTTCAAAAAAGGGGCATTCGTGGCGGTCAAGGGCGCGGATATGCTGCTGCGCCCCGGTCGTACCCTGGGCGTGATCGGTGAATCGGGCTCGGGTAAATCCACGCTGGCCCAGGCCGTGCTGGGGCTGTTGCCGGCGGCCGGGGAGCTGCAGGTGGCCGGCAGGCCATGGCAGCAGCCGGCCATCCGCAACAGCGCGGCCAATCTGGCGCTGCGGCGCAAGATCCAGGTGGTGTTTCAGGATCCGTTTTCTTCGCTGTCGCCGCGCATGACGGTCGAAGAGATCGTCGGTGAAGGCCTGCAGATCCATGTCCCCGAGCTCGCCGCCGGGCTGCGGCGCGAGCGCGTGCTCAAGATGCTGGAAGAGGTGGGGCTGACCGAGGCCCAGTTTCCCGGCCTGCTGCAGCGATATCCGCATGAATTCTCGGGCGGGCAGCGGCAGCGCCTGGCGATTTCACGAGCTCTCATCATGGAGCCCGAGGTGCTGGTGCTGGATGAGCCCACCAGTGCGCTCGACGTCACCATTCAGCAGCAAGTGCTGGCCCTGCTGCAGCGGCTGCAAAAGGAGCGTGGTCTGGCCTATCTGCTCATCACCCACGATGTGGATGTGATTCGCGCCATGGCCCATGAGGTGCTGGTCATGAAGGACGGGCAGATCGTGGAGCAGGGCGGGGTGCAGGCGGTGCTCACGGCGCCGCAGCAGGCCTATACGCGTCAGCTGGTCGAGGCCGCCGGGGTCGTTGCCGAGTCGCCGGCGGTCTGAAGGTGATGGCGGGCAGCGCTTTCCCTTCAAGGGTTTGAGGCGTTGAACACCTGCAATTGCTGTCGATTCACTGATTCGCGAGGCAGGCATTCGCTGAAAAACACTGAATCCGCACTCGAAAGTTTGTATTTATTTGGCGCGAATTCTCTGGCTGTGGCCTAATTGATCCTTTTCAACCTCCCAATTGAGAATTCGACATGGGCAATAAGATCGTTACCGAAGCAGACCGCAAGGCCACTCCCCGTCCCCAGGCACCCAATGGCGTGACCCTGCCCACTCCCGGCCGTGGCCAGCGCGTGAGCCTGGAGCGTGGTTCGCACACTCGCAGCAAGAAGCAGCCCGGCAAGCGCCACGGCTAATTCCTGCAGCAGGCTGCGCCCTGGTGTGCGGCCCGCAAAAAAGCCCTCGTCACTTCGGTGCGAGGGCTTTTTGCTTTTCACGGCTTCAGAGCGCTGGTTCGCTCATCCCTGCAGATTCTTCAGCTTGCGGCGCAATTGCTGCACTTCCTCGATGAGATCGGTGGTCAGGGCGGCGAGCTGAGGGTCGGCGTCGAAGCTGTGTTCCAGTTGGGCAATGCGGCGTGCACGCACCAGCGTCTGGCTGCTGAAGCGCCATTGCTCGTGGCTGATCTCGCGCAGCTGACCTTCGTTGTCGTAGCTGATGACGCCTGTCTGCACATGCTCTATCACCCATTGCGGGCTGGTGCAGCAATGGCGCGCCAGCTCGTGCAGATCAAGCACGGCCTGCTCCAGCAGCTCGGCAGGTTCGTAGAAAGGGTAGTGGGAGGTGCTCATGGGAAAACCTTTCAACTCAGGCTGCGGGCATCGAACTGCGGGAAGGCCTTGGCAAAGTCGGCATAGGCCTGCTTTTGCTCGGGCGTCGCGGCGGGCGGGAAGACCACATCCAGCACCAGATACAGATCACCCGGCGTGGCGGCAGGCAGGCCCTTGCCCTTGAGGCGCAGCTTGCGGCCCGAGCGATAGCCGGCAGGCACGGTGACTTCCAGCTCTCCGGCCAGCGTCTTGAAGCGCACGGGGCCGCCCAGCTCGGCCTCCCAGGGCGCGAGCGGCACGCGCTGGTAGACATCCTTGCCCTCGGACCACCAGCGTGGGTCGCTGCGAAAGTGCACCTCCAGCAGCAGATCGCCCGGGGCACCCTTGCCCAGGCCGGGGTTGCCCTGGCCGGCAAGGCGAATCATCTGGCCCTCGCGCACGCCTTTGGGAATGGTGACCTGCAGCTCCTTGTCCTTGTAGGTGGGGATGCCTTGTTCGTCGAGTACGGTGGCACGCAGATGCAGCGAGCGCACGGCTCCGCTATAGCTGTCCTGCAGATCAAGCTCTATGCTGGCATGCTGGTCCTGGCCGCGCATATCGGGTGTGCTGCGCGCGCCTTGCTGGCCCTGATGGCGTCGTGCACGAGCGGCCTGGCCGAACATCTGCGAGAAGAAATCGCTGAAATCGGCGTCGCTGCCGGCATTGCCCTGGCTGCTGAAGTGAAAATCCTGCTGATCCCAGTCTGGCGGCGGGCGAAAGCCTCCGCCGCCCTGGGCTCTGGCGTTTTGCGCAAACTGCATCTCGTCGCCCATGGCGTCGTAGGCGGCGCGCTTTTCGGGGTCGGAGAGTACGGTGTTGGCTTCGTTGACCTCGGCCATGCGAGCGTCCGCATCTTTTTCCTTGCTGATGTCGGGGTGGTATTTGCGGGCGAGCTTGCGATAGGCCTTCTTGATGTCCTCGGTGGAGGCCTTTTTGTCCACGCCAAGTATCTTGTAATAGTCCTTGTAATCCATGGAGTCACCAATCTTCTTGTCGAAAGAAGGGCGCAAGCTAGCTGCTATGGCTGCTGCCATTGCCGCGCCCGGGTTCAGGAAAATAATAGGGATAGAGTGCGGCAGCTTCAAGGGTCTCAATGTGCGCTGGTCGGGTGATGACCGGGGTTTGAGTCCTTGGGGGCATCTGGCGCTACCATTGCGGGGATCAATGCAGGGGCGTGTGCGAAGGCCTGCCCAGAGTTTGTGAAATGAAACAAGAAATTACAAAAGCAGACGCATGGCTGGTTGTCTGCCTCTGTGCTGACTGGTGCGGTACCTGTAAACAGTACCGGCAACCCTTCGAGGCTCTTGCTGCCCAGTTTCCGCTTATGCGTTTTGTCTGGCTCGATGTGGAAGACCGCGAGGATGTCGCTGGCGATCTGGACATAGAGACCTTTCCGTCCATTTTGGTGGCGCAGGGCGAGCAGGCCAGATTCCTGGGACCTGTGCTTCCGCAGACGGGGGTGCTGGCGCGGATGCTGCAATCCCTGCCCGCAGATGCTGCGGCGAGGCCTGCCGATGTGCAGGAGGCCCAGGATTTGCTGCAGCGATTGTTGCGCGCCGATGACCTGCAGGAAGTCTTGCGTTGATCGCTGTTTTATGCGAGACACTTTTTGCGAAAACAATGGTTTGCGGCTACAATCACGGCTTCACGACCAAACGGGCGGGTACATACCGCCCGTTTTTTTTGGGCAATTCATGGCGAAACCTGTTTTTGACAGAGCTAAGTCCATGATTTGACAGATTTTTCGGGATTGAACTGAATACACGTGGCACTACAGCAAATCGTTGAACAAACCGTGACAGGTCTGGGCTATGACCTGGTTGAAATCGAGCGCTCGGCCGGTGGCCTGCTGCGCATCACGATTGATTTGCCTTGGCAGGCGCCGGAGGAAGGTGCGCCTGAGCTGCCCGAGCAGTTCGTGACAGTGGAAGACTGCGAAAAAGTCACGCGCCAGCTTCAGTTTGCGCTGGAAGTCGATGGTGCGGACTACGCCCGCCTGGAGGTCTCTTCTCCAGGCATTGACCGTTTGCTGCGCCATGAGCAGGACTTCATCCGCTTTGAAGGCTCGGAGGTGGATCTGACGCTCAAGGCTCCCATCGGGGCTGCTGGTGGCGACAAGATCAATGCAAACCGCAAGAAATTTCGTGGCACGCTGGAACGGACTGAAGAAGGTGGCTGGCAGATCGTCTGGAGCGATGAGCCGCCTCCCAAGCCGGGCGTGCGCGTCAGCAAGAAGCGTGAGCCAGCGCCGTTGAACGCCATGGGCTTTACGCTTGACGAGTTGCGCGAAGCTCGTCTGGCACCGATTGTGAATTTCAAAGGACGCGCAGCCAAGCCTGAATGAGGCAGCTGAAGCGTTGGAATCTTTTGGGGCAAAGAGGTCGCATGCAAATCCTCTTTGTGTGATTGAAATAGGAGAGTCGTCGCATGAATCGCGAACTGTTGATGTTGGTTGAAGCCATTTCGCGTGAAAAGAACGTGGAACGCGATGTGGTTTTTGGTGCCGTGGAATCCGCACTGGCACAGGCCACCAAGAAGCTGTACCAAGGTGAAGTAGACATCCGCGTGTCCATCGATCGCGAAAGCGGCGACTACGACACCTTCCGCCGCTGGGTGGTGGTGTCTGACGATGCCGGTCTGCAGAACCCCGACGCCGAAGAAATGCTGATGGATGCGGAAGACCGCGTGCCCGGCATTCAAATTGGTGAGTTCATTGAAGAGCAGATCGAGTCGCTGCCCATTGGCCGTATTGGTGCCATGGCTGCCAAGCAGGTCATCTTGCAGAAGATTCGCGACGCCGAGCGCGAAATGCTGCTCAACGAATTCCTGGCCCGTGGCGAGAAGATCTTCACCGGTACCGTCAAGCGCATGGACAAGGGCGACATCATTGTCGAATCCGGCCGTGTGGAAGGCCGGCTCAAGCGCGGCGAGATGATCCCCAAGGAAAATCTGCGCAATGGCGACCGCGTGCGTGCCATGATCATGGAAGTCGATGCGACCTTGCGCGGCGCTCCCATCCTGCTGTCGCGCTCGGCCCCCGAATTCATGGTGGAGTTGTTCCGCAATGAAGTGCCGGAGATCGAGCAAGGCCTGCTGGAGATCAAGAGCTGCGCCCGTGACGCCGGCTCTCGTGCCAAGATCGCCGTACTGAGCCACGACAAGCGCGTGGATCCCATCGGCACCTGCGTCGGCGTGCGCGGTACCCGTGTGAACGCCGTGACCAACGAACTGGCCGGCGAGCGTGTGGATATCGTGCTGTGGTCCGAAGACCCCGCACAGTTCGTGATCGGTGCTCTGGCTCCTGCCAATGTCTCTTCCATCGTCGTGGATGAGGAAAAGCACGCCATGGACGTGGTGGTGGACGAGGAAAATCTGGCCATCGCCATCGGTCGCGGCGGTCAGAACGTACGTCTGGCCTCCGAGCTGACAGGCTGGAAGATCAACATCATGGACGCTGCCGAGTCTGCTCAGAAGCAGGCCGACGAGTCGGCTGTCTCGCGCAAGCTGTTCATGGAAAAGCTGGATGTGGACGAGGAAATCGCCAACATCCTGATCGAAGAAGGTTTCGAGACCCTGGAAGAAGTGGCCTATGTGCCGCTGCAGGAAATGCTCGAAATCGAATCCTTCGACGAAGAGACGGTGAACGAGCTGCGTAGCCGCGCCAAGGATGCACTGCTGAGTCAGGAAATTGCTCGCGAAGAAAATGTGAGCAAGGCATCCGAGGATCTGGTGTCTCTGGACGGCATGAGTGCCGAACTGCTGGACAAGCTGGCGCAAGCTGATGTGCACACCCGTGACGATCTGGCCGACCTGGCAATCGACGAGCTGACCGAAATCACCGGTCAGACTGCCGAAGAAGCCAAGGCCTTGATCATGAAGGCGCGTGAGCACTGGTTTACCGATGGGCAAGAGTAAGGTCAGGGAGGTACAGAGCATTTATGTCGAGTAATACGGTTGCAGAATTTGCGAAAGAGCGCAACACGACCCCTGATACCTTGCTGCAGCAGCTCAAGGCCGCCGGGGTTGACAAGGCCAATGCCGCTGATGCGCTGACCGAAGGTGACAAGCAGCGTTTGCTGTCTCACCTGCAGGCAAGCCATGGCAGCGGTGCCAAGAAGATCACGCTGACCAAGAAGTCCACCAGCGAAATCAAGCAGGCGGATTCATCGGGCCGTGCCCGTACGATTCAGGTGGAAGTGCGCAAGAAGCGCACTTTCGTGAAGCGGGAAGACACTCCCGCCGAGGCTCAGGCCAATGCGGAAAGCATGGCTAAGGCTGTGCAGGAGCGTGCCGCTAGTCAAGAGCTGGTACGCCGTGAAGAAGATGCTCGCCGCGAGGCCGAGCTGTTGAGCCATCAGGAAGAACAATTGGCCAAGGAACGTCAAGAGCGCGAAGAGCGCGAGCGCCGCGAGCGCGAAGCCGAGGAACGTGCTGCAGCCTATGCAGCCGCTGAAGTCGCCAAGGTGGCTGAAGCCAAGGCGGCAAAGGAAGAGGAAAAGCGCGAGCACGCCGCAGGCGCTGCTGCACGTGCTGCGGCCCAGGCCGATGCACGCGCCAAGGCGGAAGCCGAATCCCAGGCCAAGGCTGCTGAAGAAGCCAGCCGCGCCAAGGATCTGGATGAACGCCGCCGCAAGGCACTGGCCGAGGCGGAAGCCATCCGTGCCATGATGGCCGCGCCCAAGAAGGTGCTGGTTGCCAAGAAGCCCGAAGAGCCCAAGAAGGCTGCTCCGGTCGCTGCGGATGCCAAGAAGCCTGTTGCCGCCAAGGATGGCAACAAGCCTGCAGGCAGCGCTGGTGCAGCCAACGCCGGCGGCGGTGCCCGTCCTGGCAAGGAAGTCAAGTCTGCCAAGCTGTCTTCGAGCTGGTCCAACGATGCGGCCAAGAAGAAGGAAATCAAGACCCGTGGCGACAGCTCCGGTGGCGTCGCTGGCCGCTCCAACTGGCGCGGCGGACCCAGGGGTGGCCGTCGTGGCAATGACCGTCACGAGCAGCAACAGCAGCAGGCTCCCGAGTTCCGTCAGCTGGAGATCTCGGTGCCCGAGACCATCACCGTGGCCGAACTGGCCCACAAGATGGCCATCAAGGCATCCGAAGTCATCAAGGTTCTGATGAAGATGGGCCAGATGGTTACCATCAACCAGCCGCTGGATCAGGACACCGCCATGATCGTGGTGGAAGAAATGGGCCACACCGCCAAGGTGGCTGCGCTGGACGATCCCGAAGCCTTCACAGCCGAGGAAGTTTCCAACTCCGAAGCCGAGCAACTGCCCCGCGCTCCTGTGGTGACCGTCATGGGTCACGTGGACCACGGCAAGACCTCGCTGCTGGACTACATCCGCCGCACCAAGGTGGCGTCGGGCGAAGCCGGCGGCATCACGCAGCACATCGGTGCCTACCATGTGAAGACGCCTCGCGGCATCATCACCTTCCTGGACACTCCCGGTCACGAGGCCTTCACGGCCATGCGTGCTCGCGGTGCCAAGTCCACCGACATCGTGATTCTGGTGGCTGCTGCCGACGACGGCGTCATGCCCCAGACCAAGGAAGCCATCAAGCACGCCAAGGCGGCTGGTGTCCCCATCGTGGTGGCCATCACCAAGGCCGACAAGCCCGAAGCCAACCCCGACCGCGTCAAGCAGGAGCTGGTCGTGGAAGAGGTGCTGCCCGAAGAGTACGGCGGTGATTCTCCCTTCGTTGCCGTGTCCTCCAAGACTGGCCAGGGCATCGACGAGCTGCTGGAGCAAGTGCTGCTGCAGGCCGAAGTGCTGGAACTCAAGGCGCCGGTGGAAGCCGCTGCCAAGGGTATCGTGATCGAAGCCCAGCTGGACAAGGGCCGCGGTACCGTGGCTACGGTGCTGGTGCAGTCCGGTACGCTGAAGGTCGGCGACGTGGTGCTGGCAGGCCAGACCTATGGTCGTGTGCGAGCCATGCTCGACGAAGACGGCAAGCAGACCAAGGAAGCCGGTCCTTCCATCCCTGTCGAGATTCAGGGTCTGAACGAAGTGCCCATGGCTGGTGACGACTTCATGGTGCTGAGCGACGAACGCCGTGCCCGTGAAATCGCGACCTACCGCGCCGGCAAGTTCCGCAATACCAAGCTGGCCAAGCAGCAGGCTGCGAAGCTGGAAAACATGTTCGCCGAAATGTCCGCTGGCGATGTGCAGACTCTGCCCATCATCATCAAGGCCGACATGCAAGGCTCGCAGGAAGCTCTGGCAGCCTCGCTGCTCAAGCTGTCGACCGACGAGATCAAGGTTCAGCTGGTGTACTCCGGCGTGGGCGGTATCTCCGAGTCCGACGTCAACCTGGCTCTGGCTTCCAAGGCCATCATCATCGGCTTCAACGTGCGTGCGGATGCTCAGGCCCGCAAGACCGCTGAAGGCAACGATGTCGACGTGCGCTACTACAACATCATCTACGACGCCGTGGATGAGGTGAAGGCTGCGATGTCGGGCATGCTGGCTCCCGAGAAGCGCGAAGAGATCATCGGTATGGCCGAGATCCGTACCGTGTTCGTGGCGACGAAGATCGGCACCATTGCCGGCTCGTACATCACGCAAGGTCACGTCACCCGCAACGCACACTTCCGTCTGCTGCGCGACAACGTGGTCATCTACACGGGCGAGATCGAGTCGCTGCGCCGCCTCAAGGACGATGTCAAGGAAGTCAAGGAAGGCTTCGAGTGCGGTATCAAGCTGCGCAACTACAACGACATCAAGGAAGGCGACGTGCTGGAAGTCTTCGAGATCAAGGAAATCGCTCGTACGCTGTAAAAGCAATAGCTGCTAGCGCCTGCTGCGCAAGGGTTTGAGGCTGAGAACGCCTTGAACTCCTTGTGCAGCAAGCGCAAATAGCTCCTTTTTTATTCATGGCAACCAAACGCAAATCTGCTGCACCCAACCGCAGCTTCAAAGTTTCCGACCAGATCCAGCGTGATCTGTCGGAGCTGATCGCCCGCGAGTTGAAGGACCCGCGCGTCGGCATGGTCACGCTGCAAGGCGTGGAGGTGACTCCTGACTATGCCCACGCCAAGGTGTTCTTCAGCGTGCTCGTCGGCGATCCCGAAGTGACGCTGGCTGCACTCAATCAGGCCGCAGGCTTTCTGCGCAACGGCCTGTTCAAGCGTCTGCACATTCATACCGTGCCCACGCTGCATTTCGTCTACGACCGCACTACAGAGCGTGCTGCCGACATGAACGCCTTGATCGCCAAGGCTGTGGCGTCGCGCGGACCCGAAGAGGAATAAGCACATGAACGCCCCTCGCACCCGGGTGCAGCGGCGCCCTGTGCATGGGGTGTTGCTGCTTGATAAACCGCTGGGCTGGTCCAGCAACGATATCTTGCAGAAGGTCAAGTGGCTGCTGCGCGCCGAAAAGGCCGGGCATACAGGCACGCTTGATCCGCTGGCCAGTGGCGTGCTGCCGCTGTGTTTCGGCGCTGCCACCAAATTCAGTCAGCTTCAGCTCGAAGCCGAGAAAACCTACGAAGCCATTGCCCGCCTGGGCCAGACCACGACCACGGCCGATGCCGAGGGCGATGTGGTGCTGGAGCGTGCCGTCGACCTGGCAGCCATCACGCCCGAGCGCCTGGCGCAGGTGCAGGCCCAGTTCACGGGCGACATCAAGCAGGTGCCGCCCATGCACAGTGCGCTGAAGAAGGACGGCAAGGCACTCTATGAATACGCCCGTGCGGGCGTGGAAGTGGAGCGCCCCGCACGCGATGTCACGATTCATGCATTGGATCTGACGCTGGTGCAGGACGATCAGGGGCATCCGGCCGTCAAGATGAGAGTGACCTGCAGCAAGGGCACTTACATCCGCACATTGGGCGAAGACGTGGGCGAGGCCCTGGGCTGTGGCGCCCATTTGCGTTTTTTGCGCCGTGTGGAAACCGGCGGTCTTGAAGTGTCGCGCTGCGTGACGCTGCAGGCGCTGGAAGCCATGAACGATGAAGAGCGCATCGCGCAGGTCCAGCCTGTGGATACCCTGCTGCATCGTCATGCCGTCGTCACCTTGGGTGAACAGGATGCAGGACGCTTTCTATCAGGCTTGCGCCGTCGAGGGTCTTGGGCTGATGCCCCGGCCGTGGCGGTGTATGGTGAGCGCCCGCATGCCCTTTTAGGGGTAGGCCGTGTGGCGAGCGGGGAGTTGATCCCCGAGCGCCTGCTCAGTCCGCTAGAAATTCAACAAATTTTGGAAGGAACGCCGCGTCCACAAGCAAGCGGCATTTTGGAAACATTATGAGCAAACAAATCCGCAACATTGCGATCATCGCGCACGTTGACCACGGTAAGACCACCATGGTGGACCAGCTGCTGCGCCAGTCCGGCACTTTTGCCGAGCACGAAAAAGTCGTCGACACCGTGATGGACAACCATGCCATCGAACGTGAGCGCGGCATCACCATTCTGGCCAAGAACTGCGCCGTGTCCTGGAAGGACACCCACATCAACATTCTCGACACGCCCGGTCACGCGGACTTCGGCGGCGAAGTGGAACGCGCCCTGTCCATGGTCGACGGCGTGGTGCTGCTGATCGACGCGCAAGAGGGCCCCATGCCCCAGACGCGCTTCGTGACCAAGAAGGCTCTGGCCCTGGGCCTGCGCCCCATCGTGGTGGTGAACAAGGTGGACAAGCCCGGTGCCAACCCCGACAAGGTGATCAACGCCGCTTTCGACCTGTTCGACAAGCTGGGCGCCACCGACGAGCAGCTGGACTTCCCCGTGGTCTACGCCTCCGGCATCAACGGCTGGTCGTCCAAGGAAGAGGGCGAGCCCGGTGCCAAGTGGGGTGAGGACATGTCCGCCCTGTTCGACACCATCCTGGATCACGTGCCTTCCGTGCAGGGCGACGCCAGCGCTCCCCTGCAGCTGCAGGTCTCCGCTCTGGACTACTCCACCTTCGTGGGTCGTATCGGCGTGGGCCGTATCACCCAGGGCACGCTCAAGCCCGGTCAGCAAGTGGCTGTGATGGCCGGTCCTGACGGCAAGAGCTACAGCGGCAAGATCAACCAGGTGCATACCTTCCAGGGTATCGATCGCGTGCAGGCCACCGAAGCCGGTCCTTCCGAGATCGTGCTGATCAGCGGTATCGAAAACATCGGTATCGGCGAGACCGTCACCGACCCGGTCAATCCCCAGCCTCTGCCCATGCTGAAGATTGACGAGCCCACCCTGACCATGAACTTCTGCGTGAACACCTCGCCCCTGGCAGGTCGTGAAGGCAAGTTCGTGACCAGCCGCCAGATCTGGGACCGTCTGCAAAAGGAACTGCGCTCCAACGTGGCTCTGCGCGTCAAGGAAACCGACGAAGACGGTATCTTTGAAGTCTCCGGCCGTGGTGAACTGCACCTGACCATTTTGCTGGAAGAAATGCGCCGCGAAGGCTACGAGCTGGCCGTCTCCAAGCCCCGCGTCGTGATGCAGATGATCGACGGCGAAAAGCACGAGCCTATCGAGCTGGTGACTGCCGACATCGAAGAAGGCCACCAGGGCGGCGTGATGCAGGCACTGGGCGAGCGCAAGGGCGAGCTGGTGAACATGGAACCCGATGGCCGCGGTCGCGTCCGTCTGGAATACCGTATTCCTGCCCGTGGCCTGATCGGTTTCACCAACGAATTCCTGAACCTGACACGTGGTTCCGGCCTGATTGCCAACATCTTCGACAGCTACGAACCCCATAAGGGCGACATCGGCGGCCGCAAGAACGGCGTGCTGATCTCCATGGACGACGGTGAAATCTTCACCTACGCCTTGGGCAAGCTGGACGACCGTGGCCGCATGTTCGTGAAGGCCGGCGACCCCGTGTACGAAGGCATGATCATCGGTATCCACAGCCGCGACAACGACCTGGTGGTGAACGCCACGCGTACCAAGCAGCTGACCAACTTCCGCGTCAGCGGCAAGGAAGATGCAATCAAGATCACGCCTCCCATCGACCTGTCGCTGGAATACGGTGTGGAATTCATCGAAGACGACGAGCTGCTGGAAATCACCCCCACCAGCCTGCGCGTGCGCAAGCGTCACCTGAAGGAGCACGATCGCAAGCGTGCTTCGCGTGATGCGTAATTCACAAGCCCAGGCTGTGAATCCAAAAAAAGGCCCTTAGGGGCCTTTTTTATGGCACGTCTGCTGCTGGGCGGGCTGCTCATCTGCCTGGCTTGATACATCGCAACCGCTGCGGTATCGATTCGTCGCCATGCGAGCAATGGGCAGAGTTGCTGCCGAGTTGTTGCCGGACTGCTGCCGAGTTTCAGCCGGGCTGTGGCAGTCAAGTGCTGCAGATGCTGACCTCACGGGTGCGGAGCGAAGTCTGGACGTCTGGCGCCGCAGCGCTGATGCAAGAGCAGGGGGAGGCGCTGAGTCGCGGGGGCGTCAGAAACAAAAAAACCGCATGGCAGCCATGCGGTTTTTGAGAACGGCCTTGTCTCGCGCCGTTGAGAAGCAGTCGATTTACTTCTGCGCCAGAATCCAGGCCACCAGCTTCTTGGCATCGGCGTCGTTCACCTGGGGATTGGCGGGCATGGGCACGGGGCCCCACACGCCGGAGCCGCCCTTGATGACTTTGGCAGCCAGCTTGTCTGCTGCATCCTTTTGGCCTGCATACTTGGCGGCCACATCCTTGAATGCGGGACCAACCAGCTTCTTGTCAACGGCGTGGCAGGCCATGCAGTTCTTGGACTGCGCCAGGGCCTGATCGGCCATGGCAGGGGCCACGGCAGCGGCGGAAAGGGCGAAAGCGATCAGAAATTGCTTCATCATGAGTTCCCAGGGTGCGGGGTTAAAGTTGATCTTTTAGCGCATTGTAGTGCTTGGGTTGTGTACTCTCCAGTGCACTCTGTGTTTTGGAAAATCAGTAAAAAAGGGGATGTATGTATCTGTTAGGTTTGGCGATCGTGTTGTCGCTGCTCAAGCTTGCGCAGATCGGGCCTGTCGCAGGCTGGAGCTGGTGGCCGATTCTGGGTATTTATGGCGCGGCTGCCGCCTGGTGGGCCTGGGCCGATGCTTCCGGCTATACCAAGCGCAAGGCCATGGAGAAGATGGACCAGCGCAAGAAAGAGCGTATCGAGCGTCAGAAGCAGGCCATGGCACCGGGCCAGCGACGTCGTTGAGCAGCGAATCAGACATCGTGATTGACGATGTCTTGCGATTGTTTTGCCTGACAGCCCGCCATGGGCTAGGCATCGCTGCCTTGCAGTGCTGGGCCATAATCCAAAGAATCATTTCCCGATAACGTCTTATAGCGAACCCCATGCCCGCATACCGTTCCAAAACCTCCACTGGCGGCCGCAACATGGCCGGTGCGCGCGCCCTGTGGCGTGCCACCGGCATGAAAGATGGCGATTTTGACAAGCCCATCATTGCGATTGCCAATTCCTTCACCCAGTTCGTGCCCGGCCATGTGCATCTGAAGGATCTGGGGCAACTGGTCGCGCGCGAGATCGAGGCGGCCGGCGGTGTGGCCAAGGAGTTCAACACCATCGCCGTGGACGATGGCATCGCCATGGGCCATGATGGCATGCTGTATTCGCTGCCCAGTCGCGACCTGATCGCGGACTCGGTCGAATACATGGTCAATGCCCATTGCGCCGATGCGCTGGTGTGCATCTCCAACTGCGACAAGATCACCCCCGGCATGCTGATGGCCGCGATGCGCCTGAACATTCCGGTGATCTTTGTTTCCGGCGGCCCCATGGAAGCCGGCAAGACCAAGTTGGCCAACCCCGAAACCAAGACCATCGAGTTCAAGAAGCTGGACCTGGTGGATGCCATGGTGATCGCGGCCGATCAGCGCTATTCCGACGCCGAAGTGGCCGAGGTGGAGCGCTCCGCCTGTCCGACCTGCGGTTCCTGCTCGGGCATGTTCACCGCCAATTCGATGAACTGCCTGACCGAAGCGCTGGGCCTGTCCCTGCCTGGCAACGGCACCGTGGTGGCCACGCATGCGGATCGCGAAGAGCTGTTCCTGCGCGCCGGCCGCCGTATCGTCGAGCTGGCCCGCGACTATTACGAGAACGACAACGACAGCGTGCTGCCACGCTCCGTGGGCTTCAAGGCGTTCGAGAACTGCATCACGCTGGACATCGCCATGGGTGGCTCCACCAATACCATCCTGCACCTGCTGGCCATCGCCCAGGAAGCGGGTATCGACTTCACCATGGCCGACATCGACCGCCTCTCGCGCGTCGTGCCCCAGCTGTGCAAGGTGGCGCCCAACACGCCCAAGTACCACATCGAAGACGTGCACCGCGCCGGCGGCATCATGGCCATCCTGGGCGAGCTGGACCGCGCCGGCAAGCTGCACACCGACGTGCCCACGGTGCATGCCAAGACCATGAAGGATGCGCTGGAGCAGTGGGACATCATGCGCACGCAGGACGAGTCCGTGCGTCACTTCTACATGGCCGGCCCGGCCGGCATTCCCACGCAGGTGGCGTTCAGCCAGAACACCCGCTGGCCCAGCCTGGACCTGGACCGTGCCGAAGGCTGCATCCGCAGCTACGAGCACGCTTTCAGCAAGGAAGGCGGCCTGGCCGTGCTGCGCGGCAATATTGCGCTGGACGGCTGCGTGGTGAAGTCCGCAGGTGTGGACGAATCGATCCTGGTGTTCGAAGGTCCGGCCCATGTGGTCGAGTCGCAGGACGAGGCCGTTGCCAACATCCTGGCCGACAAGGTCAAGGCCGGCGACGTGGTCATAGTGCGCTACGAAGGCCCCAAGGGCGGCCCCGGCATGCAGGAGATGCTCTATCCCACCAGCTACATCAAGTCCAAGGGGCTGGGCAAGGCCTGCGCGCTGCTGACGGATGGCCGCTTCTCGGGCGGTACCTCCGGTCTGTCCATCGGTCACTGCTCTCCCGAGGCGGCAGCCGGCGGCGCGATCGGTCTGGTGCAGAACGGCGACATCATCCGCATCGACATTCCCAACCGAAGCATCAACATGCTGGTCAGCGACGAAGAGCTGGCCCGCCGCCGTGAAGCGCAGAATGCCAAGGGCTGGAAGCCTGCCCAGGCGCGTCCCCGCAAGATCTCGGCGGCCCTCAAGGCCTATGCCAAGCTGGTGACCAGCGCCGACACCGGCGCCGTGCGCGATCTGTCTTTGCTGGACGACTGAACGATCGCCGTTACGTTTGTTTCGTCATTTCGTCAGCGTGGACTCCCATGCTGACGGACAATCCCACAGCCGCTCGATGCAAGTCGCGCGGCTGTTTTTATTGTCTTGCCAGAAAGTGATCTCCATGTCTTTCGCTGTTCGCCCCTCCTTCTTGTCGAAGACCGCAGGGCTGCTGGCCTTGCTGGGGGCATTGACGGCGCAGGCTGCAGAAGGGCGTTATCCGCAGCGTCCCGTGCGTCTGGTGGTTCCTTTCACACCCGGAGGCTCCACCGATATCGTGGCGCGACTGGTTGCCGATGCCATGCACACGACGCTCGGTCAGCCCGTGGTGGTCGACAACCGCTCCGGCGCCAGCGGCTTCATCGGGGCCGAGGCCGTGGCCAATGCCGCGCCTGACGGCTACACGATCGGCCTGGGCACCATTAGCACGCTGGTGGTCAATCCCATCATGCTGCCCCAGTCGGCACGCATAGACCCTGCCAAGGCCTTTGTACCGGTGGTTGCACTGGCGTCCATTCCGTCGGTGTTCTCCGTGCATCCCAATATGGGTGTGCAGAACTACGCCCAGTTCCTCACTCTTGCGCGCAGCAAGCCGGGTCAGTTCAATATCGGATCGGCCGGAGTCGGCTCCATCGGGCATCTGATTGCCGAGCGCCTCAATGCCGATCTCAAGCTCAAGCTGCACCACATTCCCTACAAGGGGCAGGGGCCGGTGATCAGTGGCGCGTTGTCGGGCGAGACCCAGGTGCTCAGCGATCAATATCCCTCGTCGGCTGCGCATGTGGCTGCGGGCCGCCTGGTTGCGTTCGCCGTGGCCGCACAGGAGCGCTTGCCGGCCCTGCCGCAGGTGCCCACGTTCAGGGAGTTGGGTCACCCTGCGCTCAACGGTCTGGCCATCACCTGGTTCGGTATCGTTGCTCCGGCAGGAACGCCGCAGGCCGTCGTGACCAGGCTCAACGGCGCTGCCAACGCGGCCCTGCAGGAGCCTGCCGTACAGGAGCGGCTGCAGGCCATGGGCGTGCATGTCTTGGGCGGCACACCGCAGCGATTGAGCACCATGATGGATGAGACCGCCAGGGTCGTGCGCCAGACCGTGCGCGAGCAGGGTCTGGCGGTGGACAAGCCGCATTGACGCTTCGCATGGGGCTTCCGGTGCCGGATGCCGCAGTCATCCAGGCCGCGGCTTGGCGCCTCTGAGGTCTTTGAATCGAGGAATGAGGCCTTGCCGCGTTCTCGGTGCATGCAGTTTTGCAGAAACGTCATCGGCCTGCGGCACAATGCCTGACATGCTGATGTATCCGCACATTGATCCTGTAGCCGTGCAGATTGGCCCGCTGGCCGTGCACTGGTATGGCATAACCTATCTGGTGGCCTTTGGTCTGTTCCTGTTTCTGGGCACGCGCCGACTGCACCACCCTCCATTCAAATACATGACGGGCGAGCGTGCTTGGGCGCGCAAGGATGTGGAGGATATTCTCTTCCTCGGCGTGCTGGGCGTGGTCGTGGGCGGGCGCATCGGCTACTGCCTGTTCTACAAGCCTGGCTACTACCTCTCGCATCCGCTGGAGATTCTTGCCGTCTGGCAGGGCGGCATGAGCTTTCACGGCGGCCTGCTGGGCGTAATCGGCTCCATGATCTGGTTTGCGCGCTCGCGCAAGCGCAACTGGCTGGAAGTCGCAGATTTTGTGGCGCCCTGCGTGCCCACGGGGCTGGCTGCGGGCCGGATCGGCAACTTCATCAACGGCGAACTCTGGGGGCGTTTTGCGAGTGCCGATCTGCCCTGGGCCATGGTGTTTCCGCAAAGCGGCTCCATGCTGCCGCGTCATCCCTCGCAGATCTATCAGTTTCTGATGGAAGGGCTGCTGCTGTTCATCATTCTGTGGCTGTACGCGCGCAAGGAGCGCAAGCCCGGCCAGGTCGCGGCGGTATTTCTGATCGGCTATGGGGCCTTCCGCTTCATTGCAGAGTACTTCCGCGAGCCCGACGACTTCCTGGGCATTCTGTCTCTGGGCATGAGCATGGGGCAGTGGCTGTGCATTCCCATGATCGTGGCCGGTGTGCTCATGTGGGTGTGGTGCGGCAAGCGCCAGGCCTACGCGGTTCAGCGAACCACGGCCTGAAGGCCAGATTCTGAAAAACGCAGACCTCGGTCTGCGTTTTTTATGGTGCGGTGTGCGAGGCAGAAAAACTGCACATAATGGCTGAAAGCGTTACTGCAATTGCGGTATCTGCTTCTTCAATGAGAGCATGATGGTGCTGGAACAAGGAGATGCATATGGGGTGGGCAGCCGAGTGGATTGAGCAAACCAAGCTGTGGGTGCGCGGGGCTGAGGGCGAGAAGGGCGATGGCCAGCATCGCCCGCTGGCGCAACGCCTGGAGGCCACCTTGCGTCGCGGGGAGGAGGCGCTGTCGCCGCGCGAGCTGCGTCGCTTGCTGCAGGACATGCAGCAGGTGGCCGATACCGCGCTCAGTGACGTGGAAGGCGGCCGTCACGCGCAGGTGCTGATGGACTGGTATGGCAAGGCCGATCTGGCTGCACGCAAGGACTTCTGGTTGCTGGCGATCGAAAAGTTCGGCCCCGATGCCAAGGCCTTGCAGGCGGCCCGCGAGCGCTACGACAAGGCGGGCAGCGATGTAGAGCGCGGCGAGGCCGAGATGAGTCTGCGCCGTGCCCTGGTTTCATCGCGCACGCGGCTGCTGCAGCGTTTTGCCCAGCCCAGGGGCGGCATGGGCTTTTTGGTCGATATGCGTGCCGAACTGCTGGCCTTGCCCAAGGCCGAGCAGCACTATGTGGCGCTGGACGCCGAGCTGGAGCATCTGTTTTCCAGCTGGTTCGATGTGGCCTTGCTGGAGCTCAGAAGCCTGAATTGGGATTCGCCCGCATCGCTGCTGGAGAAGCTGATCAAGTACGAGGCAGTGCACGATATCCGCAGCTGGGCCGATCTGAAAAATCGCCTCGACAGCGACCGCCGCTGTTATGGGTTCTTTCACCCGCGCATGCCCAATGTGCCGCTGATCTTTGTGGAGGTGGCACTGCTGGACAAGATGGCAGGCAGCATGGCGCCGCTGCTGGACGAGGCCGCAGCGGCCGCCGATCTGGCCAAGGCCAATACCGCCATCTTCTATTCCATCAGCAACACCCAGACCGGACTCAAGGGCGTGAGCTTCGGCGATTCGCTGATCAAGCATGTGGTGGAGACGCTCACGCAGGAGTTCCCCAAGCTCAAGCAGTTCGCCACGCTGTCGCCCATTCCGGGACTGCGCAGCTGGCTGAGCAAGAACGGCGATGCAGCGCTGGCGGAGCTGGACGACAAGCAAAAGGCAGCTCTGGAAAAAGTCGCTGGCGGAGTGAGCGCTGCGCAATTGCTGGCTGCGCTGGACGACCCCGGCTCGCTGCCGGAAAAGTCGGTGGTGCGTCAGGCTGCCATGTTTTGCGCTGCGCGCTATCTGGGTCGGGAAACTGCCAAGGGGCGTCCGCTGGATGCCGTGGCACGCTTTCACCTTGGCAACGGTGCGCGCGTGGAGCGCCTGAACTGGGCGGCAGACCTGTCGTCCAAGGGGCTCAAGCAATCCATGGGGCTGATGGTCAACTATCTGTATGACCTCAAGCGCCTGGACAAGCACCGCAGCCTGTTGGCGCAGAGCAAGATTCCCGTTTCCTCGGAGATCGAATCGCTGTGCAAGGGTTGAGTGCATCGCGACTCGCGCTGCGCCCGGCCTGAGCCGGCTTTTGCTGCTGCGTCTTCCAACCACAAGCCTGGCTGCGGCGATGTTGCTGACCAGGCGCGCAGAGGAGATATAGATGCAGGATTCTTGGGCAAAGAGCGTGGGTTTGCAGCGGCGCACGCTGCTGGGGTCGGCGGGGGCGCTGCTGGCGGCTGGGGCATCGGGCTGGACGGGCATGGCCCAGGCATCGGAGTGGCCGAGCAGGCCTGTCAATTTGATCGTGCCTTTTCCTGCCGGTGGCGGCACCGACACCTTTGCCAGACCGTTCTCTGCCCAGTTCGCCAAGACCTCGGGCAAGACCCTGGTGATAGACAACCGCGGTGGCGCGGGCGGCACGCTGGGTGCCAGCATTGCGGCCAAGGCCGCACCTGACGGCTACAACTTCTTCATGGGCGGCACCCACCATGTGATTGCGCCCTCGGTCTATCCCAAGCTCGAATACGATCTGGAGCGCGACTTCATCCCGCTGGCGCTGCTGGCCAGCGTGCCGCAGGTCGTAGTGGTCAATCCCAAGAAGGTGACTCATGCCAGCTTGCAGGCTCTTGTGCAGGACCTACGTGCCAACCCCGGCAAGTACAACTATGCCTCGGCAGGGCCGGGTTCCTCGCACCACCTGGCAGGTGAGCTGTTCAAGCTGCAGACCAAGACCCAGATCACCCATATTCCTTACAAGGGCGCAGGCCCTGCGCTGCAGGACCTGATCGCCGGCAATGTGGACATGCTGTTCGACGGCCTGGGCTCATCGGCCCAGCATATCAAGGGCGGCCGCATCAAGGCCTTGATGGTGGCGGGCGCCAAGCGCAACCCCGCCTTCCCCGATGTGCCCAGCGCCGCCGAGTGCGGCCTGCCGGACTTCACCGTCACCACCTGGTATGGACTGTGGGCCCCCAGGGGCACGCCTGCTGCCGTGCAGCAGCAGATGCTGGACGAGGTGCGCAAGATCGGAGCCGCCGAGGACATCAAGGCTGCCTGGGCCAAGAACGGCGCCGATTACGGCCAGCTGAGCCAGCCGCAGTTTGCTGCCATGGTGCAAAGCGAGATCCAGCGCTGGGCCCATGTGGTCAAGGCGGCGAATGTGAAGATTGACTCCTGAGCCCGCTGGCTGCCTTGCGGGGCGGCCTTTGCTCGCATCCCATTTGAAGAAGTGCGTTTTTTCAGTGCCTGGCGCCACCGGCCAGGCCAGGGCCGGGCCTATGATGGCCATGGACCTTTTGCTTTCACCGTTTCCGAGTTCGACAGCATCACGATGACCGACATGCCTCAAGCCAATCTTTTCAGCGCGCTGCGCGCTGCGTTTCCTGCGGATCTGACGAAAATCGCCGTGGAGGCCATCGAGCCCGATGGCTCCAGCCTCTACTACACCTGGGCCGATCTGGAGCAGGGCAGTGCACGCATGGCCAATTTGCTGGCCTCTCTGGATCTGCCCGAGGGCAGCCGCATTGCGGTGCAGGTGGAAAAGTCGGTCGAAGCCATGATGCTCTACCTGGCCACGCTGCGCAGCGGCCATGTGTTCCTGCCGCTGAACACGGCCTACCAGAGCGCAGAGATGGAGTACTTCATCACCAATGCCGAGCCGGCCGTGGTGGTCTGCGCACCCGGCTGTTTCGGCTGGGTGTCCAAGATTGCATTCAACCACGGCGTGGGCCATGTCTACACCCTGGGTACCGACCGCACGGGCAGCTTGCTGGAGCGCGCGGCCCACCACAGCGACGAGCACCAGGTCGTTGCGCGCCGCGCCGACGATCTGGCGGCGATTCTCTACACCAGCGGCACCACGGGGCGCAGCAAGGGCGCCATGCTCAGCCACGGCAATCTGCTGAGCAATGCGGCCATGCTCAAGGTGTACTGGGGCTGGCAGGAAGGCGATGTGCTGATTCACGCGCTGCCCATCTTCCATGTGCATGGCCTGTTTGTCGCCATTCACGGGGCGCTGCTCAACGGCAGTCCCATGATCTGGTTTGCCCGCTTCGAGCCCGAGGCCGTCATGGCGCGCTTCAAGGACGCGACCGTCTTCATGGGGGTGCCGACCCTTTATGTGCGCATGCTGGCCGACGCCCGGCTGGACCGCGACATGGCCGCGCACATGCGTCTGTTCATCTCGGGCTCGGCCCCCATGCTGATCGAGACCTTCCGCGCCTGGAAGACGCGTACCGGTCACACCATCCTTGAGCGCTATGGCATGAGCGAGACCATCATGCTGACCTCCAACCCCTATCAGGCTGATGCGCGCTATGGCAACGAGGCCGAGCGCCGTGGCGCAACCGTGGGCTTTCCCCTGCCTGGCGTGGGCGTACGCATTCATGGCGACGACGGCAAGGCCCTGCCCGCAGGCGAGATCGGCAATATCGAGGTGCAGGGCCCTAATGTCTTCAAGGGCTACTGGCGCATGCCGGAGAAGACGGCAGAGGAGTTCACGGCCGACGGCTGGTTCAAGACCGGCGATGTGGGTCTGCAGGATGAGCGCGGCTATTTCAGCATCGTGGGGCGCAGCAAGGACTTGATCATCTCGGGCGGCTACAACGTCTATCCGGCCGAGGTGGAGGGCTTCATCAACGATCTGCCTGGCGTGGACGAAAGCGCACTGGTTGGAGTGCCGCACCCGGACTTTGGCGAGGTCGGCGTTGCCGTCATCGTGCCGCGCAAGGGTGCGCAGCTCGATGGGCTGAAGATTCTGGAGTCGCTCAAGGCCAGGCTGGCCAACTTCAAGGTGCCCAAGCGCTGCTATGTGGTGGACAGCCTGCCGCGCAACACCATGGGCAAGGTTCAGAAGAAGCTGCTGCGCGATCAGTATCAGCAGGAGTTCTCCTGAACCTGCTGCCGAGTGTCTCCAGCTGGACGCCAAGCGTTGGTTTTTGGCTGCACTATTGGCTGCGTTTCAGGCGCTTGTCTTTTGACTTGACTCCTGAAAAGTGAGCTGTTCACGCAGCTTGCAAGGCAGATTCAGCATCGAATCGACCCATAAATAAAGCAGCTTGTACGCAAGCTGCTTTTAATTTGTGAGTGGCAAACGGCGACCCCTGAGCAGCCTGTGTCACTGGATATCAGGGGGCAAGATCGGCCAGGGGCGCCCGGCGAGGTCCGTCCCGTCATTGGAAGCCGCGAAGCGGCTCAAGGGGAGCCAGTCAGCGCAGCACCAGCACCGGCACGGGTGAGTGCGTCAGCACATGCTGGGTTTCGCTGCCCAGCAGCAGGCGCTGCAGGCCCTTGCGACCGTGCGAAGCCATGACGATCAGGTCGCAGTCATGCTTTTTGGCCATTTCCACAATCGACTCGGCCACCAGGTCGGAGTGGGCGATTTCGGTCGTGACATTGACCTTGCGCTCATGGCCAAAGGCTTTGACGCCGTTCAGCAGGGTCTGGGCCTGATTGGTCCATTGCTCCTCAACGCGCTTGGCTTCCTTGATGTCCAGCAAGTCGCTGCCTTCCAGATAGCTGCGCGGATAGTGCGAGACAACCTTGAGCGCAATCACGCTGGCGCCGCACAAAGCGGCCAGATCCAGGCCTGCATGCACAGCCTTGTCCGAGAGTTCGGTGCCGTCGGTAGCAATCAAAATGCGGTTGTACATAGCTTTCTCCTTAGGTTGCAGGTGTTGTAAATACAAGCATATGTCGATTGGGCAGTTAACGGTTGATTAATGTCAAGGTGGGTATCATCTGGCGTAGTTACGCTTGAAACATGTCCCAACACACTACTGTCCAGCCTTCCGCGGCAGAGCATGCTGTTGCTGACACCGGTTCCCTGAACTTGTCCCAGATGCACAGTCATCTGCTGGACGATCCGCAAGAATGGAGCTCGTTTGGTCGCCCCGCCGGCCAGAGCCCCAAGGCCCCAATCTCCGAGAACGCAACCGAGTCCCCGGTGTGGGATTCCTTCGTGGTTTTGGAGGGCATGCACTGTGCTGCGTGCGCGCTGACCATCGAGGAGGCGCTTCGGGCCGTCCCCGGAGTGCAGGCAGCCGAAGTCAGTGCCGCAACGCGCCGAGCCCGTGTCGAGTGGCGTCCTGCCCAGGTGCTTCCATCGCAATGGATGGAGGCCGTATCGCGTGCCGGCTATCGGGCCTTGCCCGCGCGCGATGCGTTCGCGCGCGAGCTGCGCCAGGCCGAGACGCGCCGTGCCCTGTGGCGCTGGCTGGTGGCCGGCCTGTGCATGATGCAGGTGATGATGTATGCATGGCCGGCCTACACGGCGCGGCCCGGCGACCTGTCGCTGGAGATGGAGACCTTGCTGCGCTGGGCCTCCTGGGTGATTTCTCTGCCTGTGGTGCTGTTTTGCTGCGGCCCCTTCTTCAAGAGCGCGCTCAAGGACATCAGCCAGCGCCGCGTGAGCATGGACCTGCCCGTGGCCATTGGCATGCTGATCACCTTTGTCATCAGCACGCTGGGCACTTTCGATCCCTCCGGTCCCTTCGGTCACGAAGTCTTCTTCGACTCGCTGACCATGTTTGTCTTTTTCCTGCTCACGGGTCGCTGGCTGGAGCTGCGCCTGCGCGACCGCACGGCCGGTGCATTGGAGGCCGTGATGAACCGGCTGCCGGATTCGGTGCTGCGTCAGCAGCCCGACTCGGGCGAGTTCGAGCGTGTGGCCACGCGCCGCCTGCGTGTGGGTGATGTGGTGCGTGTGCTCACGGGCGAAGCTTTCCCCGCAGACGGCCGGATTCTGCGCGGCACCACCCATGCCGATGAGGCGCTTTTGACTGGCGAATCCACGCCTGTTTTGCGCGCACAAGGCGATGCCGTCACCGCTGGCAGCTACAACCTGGACAGTGTTGTCGATATGAGGGTGGACAGCGTGGGTGAGGGCACCCGCTTTGCGCAGATCGTGAATCTGATGGAAAGCGCTTCGCTGCAAAAGCCCACTCTGGCCCAGCTGGCCGACAAGGTGGCCCGGCCTTTCCTTGTCGTGGTGCTGCTGGCGGCGCTGGCTGCCGCCATCTGGTGGTGGCCCACCGACCCGGGCAAGGCCATGATGGTGGCCGTGGCGGTGCTCATCGTCACCTGCCCCTGTGCGCTTTCGCTGGCCACGCCCGTGGCCATGCTGACGGCGGCTGGCACCCTGGCGCGCAGCGGCGTGCTGGTGCGCAATCTGCAGGGGCTGGAGGCGCTGGCCGCTGTGGATACGCTGGTGTTCGACAAGACCGGAACGCTGACGCGCGACGGCCTGGTGCTGCGTGCGCTGACACCTGCTGAAGGTCAGGGCACGGATGAGCTGCTGGCGCTGGCCGCCTTGCTGGCGCGTCAGTCCATGCATCCCGCTTCCAGGGCCCTGGCGCAGGCAGCCGAGGTGGCCGAACTGCCTGCCAGCGCGTGGCTGCTGGACTCCGTACAGGAAGTTGCTGGCAGCGGCCTCGATGTCTGGGTGCAGGCGCGCAGCAATACCGCTTTGCGCCGCCACCTTCGCCTGGGCTCGGCCGCGCATTGCGGCGTGCCCGAGTTGGCACCGCATGAGCCGGGTCAGAGCGTGATGCTGGCCGAGGAATCGAAAAGTGGCTGGCGGCCCCTGGCGCAGTTCCATCTGAGCGAGGACGTGCGCCCCGAAGCGGCCCAGGTCATTGCCGACCTCAGGCAGCAAGGTGTGGCGGTGCAACTGCTCTCGGGAGACCGTTCTGCAGCGGTGCAAACCGTGGCCGCCAAGCTGGGCATAGAGCAGGCGCAGGGCGATTGCCAACCGCAGGACAAGCTGGCAGCCATGCAGGCGGCACAGGCTGCAGGGCATAAGGTTGCCATGGTGGGCGACGGCCTGAATGACGGCCCAGTTTTAGCCGGAGCGCATGTCTCTTTTGCTTTTGGTAGAGCAGTGCCGCTGGCACAATCGCGAGCAGACTTCGTGGTACTGGGAGACAGCCTGGAGTTAGTGTTGCAAAGCCTGTTGCTGGCCCGACGGACCCTGTCCGTGGTGCGCCAGAACCTGGGCTGGGCAGCAGCCTATAACGCGATCTCTATTCCTCTGGCCCTTGTGGGCTGGATGCCTGCCTGGCTGGCAGGGCTCGGCATGGCGCTGAGCTCCTTGCTGGTCGTCGCCAACGCAGCCCGTCTTGCACGTGCGTTGCCGCTGCAGGCTGTAGATAGCAACGCGTCCGCCCCCGCGCACCTTGCGCCGCGGGGCACCGTCATGCCACTGACTCAAGGAGGCCATTGATGGATATTTTGTATGTATTGATTCCGCTGTCGGTTGTTCTGGTCATGGCCATTGTGGCTGCCCTGTGGTGGGCCGTGTACCGGGGCCAGTTCGAGAGCGTGGAACAAGAAGGCGAGCGCATTCTTCGCGACGATTGATGTGGCTCAACGAGCCCGACCAGAAACCAATGAACACTTTGCAAGATATCTAAGAGGTGCCCGATGGAAGCAACAAATAACAATGCTGTCTATTACGACGACACCGTCGTAAGACAGTTCTCTATCATGGCTGTGGTATGGGGGGTGGTAGGTATGGCGGTGGGCGTGTTTATCGCGTCCCAGCTGGCCTGGCCGGAACTCAACTTCGGCATTCCCTGGCTGAGCTACGGACGTCTGCGTCCGCTGCATACCAATGCCGTGATCTTCGCTTTTGGTGGCTCGGCGCTGTTCGCGACCAGCTACTACGTGGTGCAACGCACCTGCCAGACCAAGCTGTTCATGCCCAAGCTGGCCAGCCTGACCTTCTGGGCCTGGCAACTGGTTATCGTCGGCGCTGCCATCAGCCTGCCTCTGGGTTATACCCAGGGCAAGGAATACGCCGAGCTGGAATGGCCTCTGGACCTGCTGATCGCAGTGACCTGGGTGTCCTACGCCATCGTGTTCTTCGGCACTATCGGCATCCGCAAGGTCAAGCACATCTATGTGGCAAACTGGTTCTTCGGCGCCTTTATCCTGGCCGTGGCCCTGCTGCACATCGTCAACAATATTTCCATCCCCGCCGGCTGGATGAAGAGCTACTCGGCTTACGCCGGCGTGCAGGATGCGATGGTTCAGTGGTGGTACGGGCACAACGCCGTGGGCTTCTTCCTGACCGCCGGCTTCCTGGGCATGATGTATTACTTCATCCCCAAGCAGGCGGGTCGTCCCGTGTACTCGTATCGCCTGTCGATCGTGCACTTCTGGGCGCTGATCTTCACGTATATGTGGGCGGGTCCTCACCACCTGCACTACACCGCTTTGCCTGACTGGACTCAGTCCGTGGGCATGGTGTTCTCGCTGATCCTGCTGGCTCCCAGCTGGGGCGGCATGATCAACGGCATCATGACGCTGTCGGGTGCCTGGCACAAGCTGCGCGACGATCCCATCCTGCGTTTCCTGATCGTGTCCCTGTCGTTCTACGGCATGTCCACCTTCGAAGGCCCGATGATGGCCATCAAGACCGTGAACGCGCTGAGCCACTACACCGATTGGACCGTGGGTCACGTGCACTCCGGCGCGCTGGGCTGGGTGGGTCTGATCACCATGGGCTCTCTGTACTACCTGATCCCCCGTCTGTTCGGCCGCGAGAAGATGCACTCCGTGCCCGCAATCGAGCTGCACTTCTGGATGGCGACCATCGGCATCGTGCTGTACATCGCCGCAATGTGGATTGCCGGTGTGATGCAGGGCCTGATGTGGCGCGCTGTCAACCCCGACGGCACGCTGACCTACACCTTCGTGGAAAGCGTGAAGGCGACCTATCCCTTCTATGTGATTCGCGTGACTGGCGGTCTGCTGTATCTGGGCGGCATGCTGGTGATGGCATGGAACACCTGGAAGACCGCAGTGGCCGGCCGTTCCGTCAAGGTGGCAGTGCCTGCCGTGGTGGCTCACGCCTGAGCATTGAGGAGCAAAAGCAATGTCTGATCAAAATAACGCAGCTCCCAAGAGCTTTTCGCACGAGAAGATCGAGACCAGCAACTTTTTGCTGATCGCGCTGACGCTGTTCGTGCTGACCATTGGTGGCCTGGTGGAAATCGTGCCGCTGTTCTTCCAGAAGTCCACGACCGAAGCCGTGGCGGGTCTCAAGCCCTACACGCCGTTGCAGCTGATGGGGCGCGACGTCTATCTGCGCGAGGGTTGCTACAACTGCCACTCGCAGATGATCCGTCCCTTCCGCGCCGAGACCATGCGCTACGGCCACTACTCGGTGGCTGGCGAGTTCGTGTACGACCACCCCTTCCAGTGGGGTTCCAAGCGTACCGGCCCCGACCTGCATCGCGTGGGCGGCAAGTACAGCGACGAATGGCATCGCATCCACCTGAACAACCCGCGTGACGTGGTGCCCGAGTCCAACATGCCTGCCTACCCCTGGCTGGAAGCCAACAAGGTGGAAGACACGGCCGTGGCAACGCGCATGAGCGCGCTGCGCAAGGTGGGTGTCCCGTACACCGATGCGGAAATCGCCGGTGCTCAGGCCGAGGTCAAGGACAAGACAGAGATGGAGGCAGTGATTGCCTATCTGCAGGTCCTTGGTCGCGCTGTCAAGTAAGAGAGAAAGGGCTGGAAATGGATATCACCACCATGCGTATCGTGGCCACGCTGGCATCGCTGGCGTGTTTCGTGGGCATCTGGTGGTGGGCGTATGCCCGCCGCAACCAGGCCCGTTTTGACGAGGCAGCTCAGGTTCCATTCCTGGAAGACTGAGTCTGATCACCACAACGAGAACATCCCATGAGCGATTTCATTAACAATTTCTGGTCGGTGTATGTCGCGGCGATTACGCTGATCGGCATCTTTGGCTGCTTGCTGCTGCTGATTCTGGTGGCCAGCAAGAAGGTCGTTCCCTCGGGCGACAACACCACGGGCCACGTCTGGGACGAAGACCTGCGTGAACTCAACAACCCCATGCCCAAGTGGTGGATGGGTCTGTTCGTGATCACCGTGGTTTTCAGCCTGGGCTATCTTGTGGTCTACCCAGGTCTGGGTGGCTTCAGCGGCAAGCTGGACTGGAGCCAGACCGGCGCCTACGACAAGGAAATGGCCAAGGCCAAGGCGGACCTGGAGCCCCTGTATGCCAAGTTCACCAGCATGCCTACCGAAGAAATGGCCAAGGACCCTCAGGCCATGGCTATTGGCGAGCGTCTGTTCATGAACAACTGTGCCCAATGCCACGGCTCTGACGCTCGCGGCAGCAAGTCCTTCCCGAATCTGGCGGACGGTGACTGGTTGCATGGTGGATCTCCCGAAAAGATCAGGGAGACCATCACCAACGGCCGTATCGGCATGATGCCGCCCATGGCGGCAGCCGTGGGCTCGGCGGAAGATGTGCGCAATGTGGCGCACTATGTGCTGAGCCTTTCGGGCAGCCCTCACGATGCCGTCAAGGCTTCGCAAGGCAAGTCCAAGTTCGTGGCCTGTGCGGCTTGTCACGGCATGGACGGCAAGGGCAACCCTGCACTGGGAGCGCCTAACCTGACCGATGACATCTGGCTGCATGGCTGGGGTGAGGCGGCAATCGTCAACATTGTCAACAACGGCAAGCACAATGAGATGCCTGCCCAGAAAGAGAAGTTGACGGAGGCTCAAATTGCCGTGTTGGCTTCCTATGTCTGGAGTCTTTCGAATACGCAAAACCAGAAGTAATGCGTTCTTAAAAGGCGGTGCTCTGGCACCGCCTTTTTCGCGTTTCAATTTTCAGTAATTACAAAAATATTAAGGAACTGCGATGCCGTGCGATCAGGGAAAGCCCCGAAAAGTCATACCGATCACGCCTGAGCCTCACGAGGGCGGGCCTGAGTTGGTGCCGATGTTCGCTTCCGAGCAAAAAGTGTACTCACGCTCTATTAGCGGCGTGTTCTCACGGTGGCGCTGGGCCATGGTGTTTCTGACCCAGATCGTCTTCTACGGCCTGCCCTGGCTGCAGTGGGGCGAGCGCCAGATGGTGTTGTTCGATCTGGGAGCCCGGCGCTTCTATCTGTTCGGACTGGTGCTGTATCCGCAGGACTTCATCTATCTGACGGGGCTGCTGATCATCAGCGCGCTGGGGCTGTTCCTGTTTACCGCCGTGGCCGGGCGTCTGTGGTGTGGCTTCTCCTGTCCGCAGACGGTCTACACCGAGATCTTCATGTGGATCGAAAGCAAGGTCGAAGGCGATCGCAGTGCCCGCATGCGTATCGACAAGAACGGCTGGACTTTGGAGAAGATCTGGAAAAAGTCGCTCAAGCAGTTTCTCTGGATCGTTCTGTCTCTCTGGACAGGCTTCACCTTTGTCGGCTACTTCGTGCCCATCCGTGAATTGGGTGTGGAGTTGATGGCCTTCCAGGGCAACTGGCAGATTTTCTGGGTGGCGTTCTACGGCTTCGCCACCTACGGCAATGCTGGCTATATGCGCGAGCAGGTCTGCAAGTACATGTGTCCCTATGCACGCTTTCAGAGTGCCATGTTCGACAAGGACACCATGATCGTCAGCTACGACGCCGAACGTGGCGAAGCTCGTGGTCCGCGCAAGAAGGACGTTGACTACAAGGCTCAGGGTCTGGGGGACTGCATAGATTGCAAGCTTTGCGTTCAGGTCTGCCCCGTGGGCATCGATATCCGCAAAGGGCTGCAGTACGAGTGCATTGGCTGCGGTCTGTGCATCGATGCCTGCAACTCCGTGATGGACAAGATGGAGTATCCGCGCGGCCTGATCCGGCTGACCACTCAGAATGCCGTGGCCAAGGCCTGGAAGCAGGTGCAGGTGATCCGCCGCATTTTCCGCCCCCGTGTGTTGATCTACTCGGCCGTGCTGGTGGCCCTGAGCGCCGCCATGATCGCCAGTCTGGTGCTGCGCGAGCCGCTCAAGGTCGACGTGATTCGCGACCGTGCTGCGCTTTCGCGCATCGTGGCGGGAGGCAAGCTGGAGAACGTCTACCGTCTGCAGATCATGAACGCCACCGAGTCCGAGCAGCACTACCGTATCAGCGCCGTGGGCCTGGAGAATCTGGAAGTCGCATCCGAGCAGGAAGTGACCGTTGGCCCTGCCGAGACGCGCGGCATTGCGGTGCGGCTGCAGATTCCGTATGGCTCAGCAGCTCCCGGCTCGCACCCCGTACACTTCAATGTGGATGCAGTGACTGCCGGAGCAGGGCGTATTTCCGAGAAGACGGTATTCCTGGTGCCGCGTTAATGCCAGGTCTTGCCGGTCTTCGTGGGCCATCACGGAGGCCGGACAAGGACACTGCCAATCGGCAGCAATCTATGCCACCTTGCCATATGTGCCTGGGTGGCCAGAATTTTGGAAAGAGGTTTCATCATGTCGGCAGCACAAGCCAAGGTCTCGCAAACGGCCAAGATCATCCACCCCGAGGACGGCAAGCCGTGGTGGAAGTTTGCCCATGTCTGGCTCATCATCGCCGGCCCTGTGATCGTGGTGATTGCCGGCTTTGTCACCGCATACATCGCACTGAGCAGGCCCGATCCCGTGATTGACCCTGACTACTACCGCCATGGCATGGAAATCAACCAGCGCCTGAGCGAAAGTGAAAAAAGCATGGCCCCTGCAGTCACCGGCCGCAATCATGCGGCCACTCCAGCCAAGGATCATCCGCTGGATCGCTGAGCGCTCCGGCGCTTGCTCCGCCAAGGTCGCTTTTGCGGCCTTTTTTGTTCCCGATATCAAAATCAGAGCGTGCTGCGCATGCTCTGTCTAACGTTGATGCAGCAATAAATGGTTTTTTGTTATTAGGAAGGCGCAGGGTGCTACTGAAAAGAGAGTAATTCAGGGTTTCCCGCCACGGTGCATGCCCGCAGTCCTGCATGAATGGTCACCACTGTTGTGCAAAATATGACCAAGCCCACAGCCCAAGGAGAATCAGGATGGATGCTCGACGCTGGATGTGGATTGTCTGGCCGGCCTTTCTGGCGGCGGCAATCATGGAGATGGTGGTTTTTGCCTTTGTGGACCCGCTGGATGTGCACTGGCTGGGCTCCCCTCTGGACTGGTCGCGCCAGGCCATCTATACGGTCGCTTTTTTTGCCTTCTGGGTCGTGACCCTGATGGGAGGTGCGATGACGGTGATGCTGGGGCGCTCCGTCAGCGATCTCAATGGCGGCATTGTTTCCGAGCCTCTGCCCGAGTAATTCGCCCAGACAAAAAAGCCCGCTGTCCGCGGGCTTTGTCTTGAGTGCATCTGCTGACTCGGTTCAGCTCTGGCATTGCTGGCTGTTGACGATGCGTTTGAGCGCCTCGGTATCCAGAATGCGCAGGTGGCGCTGCTTGACTTCGATGATGCCTTCCTCGGCGAACTTGGAGAAGGTGCGACTCACGGTTTCCAGCTTGAGGCCCAGATAGCTGCCGATTTCTTCACGCGTCATGCGCAGCACCAGCTCCGACTTCGAAAAGCCGCGTGCCGACAGACGCTGGACCAGGTTCAGCACAAAGGCCGCCAGGCGCTCTTCTGCGCGCATGCTGCCCAGCAGCAGCATCACGCCATGCTCGCGCACGATTTCGCGGCTCATGACCTTGTGCACGTGGTTCTGCAGGGCCGTGACCTCGCGCGAGAGCTGCTCCAGTTTGTCAAACGGCATGACACAGACCTCGGCGTCTTCAAGGGCCACGGCATCGCAAGTGTGGTGGTCGTTGACGATGCCGTCCAGACCAATGATTTCGCCCGCCATCTGAAAGCCTGTGACCTGATCGCGTCCGTCTTCGGTGGCCACGCTGGTCTTGAAGAAGCCGGTTCGAATGGCATACAGGGAAGTGAACTCTTCGCCATTGCGAAACAGCAGCCCGCCGCGCTTGATTTTGCGGCGCGTGGCCACAATCTCGTCAATGCGCTCCATTTGTTCATCGTCCAGGCCCATGGGCATGCACAGTTCACGCAGATTGCAGTTGGAGCAGGATGCTTTGATGGTCTGAAGATTCATGGGCTTTTTGCAACCGCGCAGACAGGCACAGAGTGGAGAGTCGCGCTGGTCATTGACCTCGTGGTTGAAGATGAGATGGATCAAATTGTCGCAGCACTTGCCTTGAAGTCTCTTGATTTTCATCAAGGACAGGGTGATTGCCTTGGGGCACATTGCCTATATTCGTTCAAAAACATGCGCTTTTGCCTATTTTGGGCATGATTTTCAGGATCTGATTTCCATTGAAATATGCTCCATACAGTGTGTGGGCGCACCCTAACTCCCAGTTATGACCGCAGTCACGCCTGAGTTGCTGAGCCGCTTTGATATCCCCGGCCCACGCTACACATCGTTCCCAACAGCCGACCGTTTTGTTGAGGCTTTTGGTGCAGACGACTACATACTGGCACTAAAGCAGCGCAAGACGCATTCCGGCTCGCGCGCTTTGCCCCTGTCCGTTTATGTGCATGTGCCGTTCTGTGAGTCGCTTTGCTATTACTGCGCCTGCAACAAGATCGTGACCAAGCATCATGAAAAGGCTGCCGAGTATCTGGACTACCTGAGTCGAGAGCTGGCCATGCATACCGAGCATTGCGGCAAAGGCCAGCTCGTAAGCCAGCTGCATCTGGGTGGAGGCACACCGACCTTCTTCAGCGATGCCGAGTTGCAGCAACTGATGGTCTTGATGCGTGAGCATTTCAAGCTGGATCCGGCGGGCGAGTACTCCATCGAGGTCGATCCGCGCACCGTCAGCAACGAGCGGCTGAGAGCTCTCAAGGACATGGGGTTCAATCGACTGAGCTTTGGCGTGCAGGACTTTGATCCCGCGGTGCAGAAAGCGGTGCACCGCGAGCAGCCCGCCGAGCAAGTCTTTGCGTTGGTGGCCGAGGCGCGCCGCCTGGGCTTTGTCTCCATCAATGTGGACCTGATCTACGGTCTTCCCAGACAGACGCCCGAGTCTTTTGCGCGCACGCTGGCACAGGTCAATGAGCTGCGCCCCGATCGCATTGCGCTGTATGCCTATGCGCATCTGCCCGAGCGCTTCAAACCGCAAAGGCGGATCGAATCGGCAGACCTGCCCATGGGACAGGACAAGCTGAACATGCTCTCCGGCGCAATCGATGCGTTCATGAATGGCGGCTATGTCTATGTAGGCATGGACCACTTTGCACTGCCTGACGACTCTCTGGCCATTGCCAAGCGTCAGGGGCGCTTGCATCGCAACTTTCAGGGCTACAGCACCCAGCCTGATTGCGATCTGATTGCACTGGGCGTATCGGCTATCGGCAAGGTGGGCGCGACCTACAGTCAGAACGTCAAGACTCTTGAAGAGTATTACGACGCCGTCGATGGTGGCGTGCTGCCCGTGCAGCGCGGATTGGCGCTTTCGCGTGACGATCTGGTACGCAGAGCCGTCATCATGTCCATCATGTGCCAGGGCTCCGTCCTGTATGAACCCATGGAGCAGGCCTGGCTCATCAATTTCCGCGAGTACTTCGCTGCGGAGCTCGATGCGCTGGCGGAGATGCAGCGCAACGGCTTGGTCGAACTGTCCGTCGAGGGCTTCAAGGTCACCGGCCTGGGCTGGTTTTTTGTGCGCGGAGTAGCCATGCTGTTTGACCGATATTTGCAGGCCGACCGGAACCGCGCCCGCTTTTCACGCATCATCTAGCGCATGTTGTTTTCGCTGGTCTGGACTGCTTTGATCATGGGGCTCGTGGGTGGGCCCCATTGTCTTGTGATGTGCGCTGCCCCCTGCAGTGTGGTCACAGCAGCGAAGCCCATCGGTGGCGGGCAGCCCATTGCCGTGCACGGCCTGCAAAAACGCCAGTGGCTGCGTACTAGCCTGTTTCATCTGGGCCGCATCGCTGCCTATGCCCTGCTGGGCGGGATTGCGGCCGTGGCCATGGAAAGTCTGGCCTGGCTGACCAGTCAGACAACGGCATTGCAGAGACTTTGGACGCTGATGCATGTGGCGGTAATGGCCTGGGGACTGGCCATGGTGGTGCAGGCGCGGCAACCAGCCTGGCTGGAGCGGGCGGGGCGTTCCGTCTGGGCCAGGGTTCAGCCCTGGGTCACTGCGCCGGGCGGAAGTCTGGCCGCCGGCTTTGCCTGGGCACTGATGCCTTGTGGTTTGCTGTATTCGGCGGTATTGGTGGCAGCCTTGAGTGGCGGTGCCTGGCAAGGTGCTTTGTCCATGGCAGCCTTTGCAGTCGGCGGCGCAGTGTGGCTGCTGGCGGGACCCTGGCTGTGGCAATTGGGGCAGTCACATGTCAATGCATTGCGGGCCAGGTGGGGCACTAGAGTCGCAGGTCTGATGCTGATTGGTGTTGCGAGTTGGGCTTTGTGGATGGACCTGGTCTACAAACCCAGCCTTTGGTGCCGATAAGTCACACAAGAGGGGCTTGTTGATGCTGTTTGCATCCCAACAGACCCTAGTCATGGTTGAGCAGTCATGGAACTGCGGAATAATGTCTTATCTTGTGTGTAGCGCTCAAAGTGAATCGTTTCGTTGCTATTGATATCGGACAACTGCGTATCGGCATGTATGTCCATCTGGAGACTGGCTGGTTGCGCCATCCATTTCCCGTCAGCAGCTTCAAGATTGTCAATGACGAGCAGTTGCAGACACTAAGGACTCTGAAGCTCAAGGCAGTTCAGGTCGATCTCTCAAGAAGTGATCTGGAAGAGGCGGCAGCGTCTGTGGCTGCAGACCCTCAACCCGCTCCTTGCCCCCCCGAGAACGATGCGCATGCATGGCGCAACAGTATTTTGGGCCTGCAATCCAGGTTTCTGGGCGCGGTTTCCGTATTTGATGACGTGCAGGCCTTGTTGCCAGTCAACCCCGAGAAGGCTCGAACAACGACGGATATGCTGGTTGCGCAGCAAGTCGTCAAACTGGCACAGGCTCGTGATCTGAGTTTGCATCTGCTCGCGGATACGGGGGGCGCCACCTTTGGCGTTCATGGTGTCAATGTCTCCGTACTGAGTCTGTTGCTGGGCAAGACGCTGGGCCTGCGCAATGACGTATTGCAGGATCTGGGCACGGCGGCGCTGTTGCATGACATGGGCAAGCCGGGGCTGGAGATTTCCGCATCGGCCAACGCACTGAATCAAGGCACGGGCCGCACGCCTCTGCGAGAGACCGTGTATGCACGTCATGTCGGAGAGTCAGTGGCATTGGCTCTATCCATGGGCTATCCTCCTTCCGTCACGACGGCCATCGCCCAGCATCATGAATGGGCCGATGGGTCAGGCTTTCCACTCGGCTTGCTGGCCGCAGATATGGACATTGCCGGACAGATCCTGGCGCTGGTCAATAATTTTGAGCGCTTGTGCAATCTGCCACTGCAAGGCAACGAAATGACGCCTCATGAAGCCATGGCTGCACTTTACGGGCAGTATCGCCAGCGATATGCGCCCGATGTGCTCAAGGCATTCGTGCAGACCTTGGGGGTCTATCCGCCGGGCTCTTTGGTGGAGCTAAGCGATGGGCGGATGGGCGTGGTGGTGTCCGTCAACACCAGCCAGTCGCTCAAGCCGCAGGTGCTGACCTATGACATTCAGGCGCCGCAGAAACTGCGGTTTGTAGATTTGCTTGAATATGTGGGTTTGGGTATTCGCCGAGGGTTGACGCGAAATCAGCTTTCTCGAAATGCGTTAGAAGCTTTACAGCCGCAAAGGCGTCTTTGCTACTTTTTTGATAGTTCTGCAGCACCTGCTGCCGAGAAAGACCTCGCGTGACTTTGCAGCAGAGTTTTTTGATTGACCCTCTGCTTGCCTCCATGCTCGATGGTTTGCAGGAGGCGGTCTGGCTGCTGGATGCGCAGACGTTGCGTGTCGTGCATGCCAATGCAGCCAGTATGCAACTCACAGGCTACACGCCCGAGCAGGCGCAGGAGCAGTATGTTGATGTGCTGTGCGCCTCTCTGGTGCAAAAAGCGTTCTGGCAGGATGCCTCAAACTGGGTGGGTGGTGCGAAATTTCTCACGGAAATTTGTACAGCCAATGGTTCATTGACAGCTGTGGAGATGGGGGTGGGCTCCGTCGCCCTGAACCCGCGCTGGTTGATGCTCACCATGCTCGACCGCAGCGAGCAGTTGCGGCACGAGAGCGAACTGGACATGCTGCTTGCGGAGTTGCGGGCGACGCTTGAGTCCGCTGCAGACGGCATGCTGGTCTGTGATCTGCGCGGCGGCATTCGTGCATTCAACCACCGTTTCGCGGAGCTGTGGCAACTACCCGAACCACTGCTCGTGCAGCGAGATGATGCGGCCATCTTTACCCACCTGGAAGCGCAGACCATCAGCAGCGAGAGTCAGTTCACTCTTTTGCAGGATGCGCAGGACCTGTCGGCTCCTGAAACCTCGGAGGTACTGCAACTGCTCAATGGCAGGGTTCTGGAGCGCCGCTCCGTGCCTCAGCTCAGTCGCGGTGTGGCAATAGGACGTATCTACTCCTATCGAGACATCACGGTGGAATCCAGCTCGGCGACCGAGCTGCGCCTGGCTGCAAGAGTGTTCGAGTCCAGCCTGGACGGTATCTTCATTGCCGATGCCAATGGTGTCATCGTTCAGGTCAACCCGGCTGGCGGGCAGTTGCTGCATGGCAAGGCGGTGCTGGGGCTCGCTGCCTGGACTCTGTTCGAGTCCGAGGGGGGGGCTGTGTCCGACCTGCTGGAGCTGGCCGCTGCGCGCTGGGATGTGGGCAGCTTCTGGGAGGGCAATCTTTGGCTCAAGCAGAGTGAAGGTCAGCGCTGCGCGGTCTGGCTGTCCTGGGTGGCATTGCGTGACGGCTATGGGCGTCTAGTGCAAAGCATTGGCTTTATGCGCGACATGACCATGCAGCGCAGTGCACAAAAGCAGATTGAGCAGCTGGCTTACAGTGATGCGTTGACAGGGCTGCCCAATCGCCTGAGTTTGAGCCGTCACGTGCAAGCCGCCATCACTGCTGCGCGCTTCACACAGCAGCCTTTCAGCATTCTGTTTCTGGATCTGGACCGTTTCAAGATCATCAACGATTCACTGGGCCATGACTTCGGCGACCGGGTGCTCAAGCTGGTTGCTCAGCGGCTGAGCGGACTGCTGCGCCCTGCCGATGTGCTGTGCCGTCAGGGCGGAGATGAATTTGTTCTCTATCTGCATGATTGCACGGGGGAAGGGGCTTCGGCCGTAGCCGCCCGTATCCTGGACGAAATGCGCCAGCCCTTCATGCTTGACGGTCTGGGCTTTTCCGTTCAGTGCAGCATTGGGGCTGCGCAATTTCCGGCAGATGGTTTGACGCTGGACGAGCTGATTCGCCAGGCCGATATCGCCATGTATCGCGTCAAGGAGCGTGGACGCGGCAATTTCAGCTTCTATCAGCCGCAAATGAGTGCGGGTCTGCTCTCGCGCATGAAGCTGGAGCATGCCATGCGCCAGGCGCTGGACAAGGGGCATATGGCCGTGCACTTTCAGCCACAGGTACATATCCGTTCGGGTCGCATCGTGGCGGCAGAGGCTTTGCTTCGATGGACGGACCCCGAACTGGGGGTGATCTCTCCTGCAGCCTTCATTCCCTTGGCCGAGGAGTCCGGCTATGTGGTTGCGCTGGATGCCTGGGTGCTGGAGCAATCAGTACAAGAGGCGGCGCGCTGGCTGGCTATGGACATGCCCGTCAAGGTATCGGTGAATGTCTCCGCGCTGGAGTTCAGGCAGCCGGACTTTGTGGATCGCCTCAAATCTGTGCTGGAAGCCAGCGGCTTGCCGGCACAGTGGCTGGAGCTGGAGCTGACCGAGAGCATTTTGCTGCAGGAGGCGCAGGAAATGGCTTTGCGTGTCCACCAGATCGCAGAACTGGGTGTGGGTCTGGTCATTGACGACTTCGGTACCGGCTATTCGAGCTTGGCTTATTTGAAAAAACTGCCGATCTCCAAGATCAAGATCGACCAGAGTTTTGTTCGCGGCCTGCCGCACGATGCGGGAGACAAGGCCATTGTGGGCGCCATCATCAGCATGGGGCAGGCATTGGGCGTGGAGCTTGTGGCAGAAGGTGTGGAAACACAGGAGCAATGCCAGGCAATTGAGCAGTTACAAGGCGACTACTTTCAGGGCTATCTGTGCTCGCCAGCCTTGCCTGCGGAGCAATTCCGAAAGCGTTTGGAGCAGAGCGCATCCGAGCAGGAGCCGAGGGTTCAGCCGTATTCGCCGGATGACGATGCCAGCGGTATTCATATTGCAGGTCTGCAATAGTCGGGGGACATGCTTTTTTGCTAGGTTTCCTATCGTCTGATTTGACGATGCGCAGTTTCTGAGGATTCAGCAAAATCAAGGCATTTCTTGGGCCGACTTCCGGGTGCGTGCATCAATGAAGAACGCGCGCAGAGTTGAGTAACTGTGCAGTATTTGATGGGCCGGATTTTTTGAGACAGCAAATGCCCAAAAGCGATTACGCATCTTTTGATTTCTACAACTATCGCTCGGATGCTCTTCAGGCCATCGCCGGCTTTCCCGTTCCTAACGCTGTGGAGCCTGAGGCAGCTTCTTCGCCGGAGCAGGCATCGGTCATCGGTGCCGAAGCCCTGAGTCAACTGATTACTGCGCTGTACGAGTCAGCCATGGACCCGCAGAACTGGAAGGTATTTCTGGAGCTGCTGCGCTCAAGCGCCAATGGCAACTACGCCTCGCTCGTGGTGCGAGACCCTCATGGTGAGAATGTGGGCTGGGTAATTTCAGCAACGGGCGGTCGCTCCGAAGTCATTCCTTACGACCCTTATGCGCAATGGAGTCCGTTTCTCGGTATCGTCAAGGACAAGGTGCTCACCCTGCTGGATGTGATGACGGAGGCCGAATGGCATTCCTGTCGCTACTACACCGACTGGTGCAAGGGGGTGGACATCGAGCACATTCTGGCCGTGGATGTCATGACCGATAACGGCTGCTCCTATGGTTGGCGCATCACGCGGCCAGCGGCGGCGGGAGCATTCGATTCAGCACATCTGGACATGGTGCGCATGTTGGTGCCGCACCTCAAGCGGGTGTTGAACATGCAGCTGAATCTGCATCGCGACCGGCAGGTCATCTCGCTATACGGGCGTGCCACCGCGCAGCTGATGATGGGCGTGGTCATTCTCGATCAGACGGGGAAAATGATCGAGGCCAACCCGGCGGCCACCACCATTTTGAACGTGGGTGATGGAATACGGGTCAACAACGGTGCGCTCGAGGCGGTCTATGCCAATGACAATCGCCGGCTGCAGCGTCTGATCCGTGATGCCTTGCTTTCGCCCAAGCTGGAGAGCGTCTCCATGACTGAGGGCATGTCCATCACTCGCCAGTCCGGTCAACTCAACTGGGGTGTGGTGGTGCAGAGCATCTCTCCCGACGAATGGACCGAAGGCAAGCAGCGTCCCAGCGTAGCGGTTTTTCTGCGCGATACGACGGGCAAGGCAGAGCCGCCCGTCAAGCTCACACAACAGCTTTTCCATCTGACTCCTGCAGAGACAGCAGTGGCCACGCATCTGAGCAACGGCATGTCTTTGGAGGAGGCGGCCGAGGCGTTGGGTATCAAACCCAATACCGCCCGTGCCCATTTGCGCTCCATCTTCTCCAAGACCGGTGTTCGTCGTCAGACCGAACTGGTGAGACTCTTTCTCAACAGCGTGGCCTGGCTGGGCAATCATTGATTCCAGCCCGGAAATAGGCAAAAAAGATCCTCATTCACCGGCTGGGCCCATGCCTTGGAGGTCGGCACTATCACGGCGGAGACGCAGCCTGCAAGGTTGAAACCAGCTTTGAATGCGAAGGCAAGCATTCCACCGACGTCTGGAACTGTCGAATGCCGATCGCAGTCTTTCAGTGGGCCGCCTGGTACGCTTGCTGCAGAGGCGAGAGCATCGAGCACTGTCGGCTGAGTTGCCCGCGCAGGCTGCATGCAGGGGAACAGGGTGGCAGTTGTTTGCAATGCTTTGCGGCATGCTTGGGATCTCGCTTTCTATTTCTGCACCCCGAATGAGAAAAGCACGCGAAGGGCCGGGGTGTTTGTGGGCAGTGGCTGCAGGGCGGTGCTCGTCTCTGGCCTTCTTGAAAGCTGGAAGGGATGGATGCGCGGAAGCTGCCGCAGCACCTACCAGATTGAGTGGTGATCACAGGGCGCCAGAAAGTAAAATTTAAATAGTTGAGAGCTATGGGTAACTGCTTCTGATTAATTGAGTGAGGCATGTATGGATCGAATGGATGCCAGTGCAACGTATGAAATGAGCCCGCGCAGGGTCGTGCTTGAGTACAGGACCAACGGTGAGGCTCGATCGGCAGCTATCAGTGGCGATGCGCTTGAGCGCCTGAAGAGAGCCAAGGAACTTGCTGGAGCGGGGCAGAATCTGGCGGCATACAGAGCCCATTGGCAAGCAATTCATGGGCTGGCTGCGACAAAGCACGATCAAGGTCAGGGGCCTGTCGTCATTCGCGTCGGTGATATTCACGCTCGATAGAGTGATGTGGGTCCTGTGCCAGCACTCCCTGTGCTCATGAAGGAATCGGACGGCGGCCTTTCTTGCTTCCTGAATCTGAACGTCAAGCCACTCGGCCTTGACGGTCAGCTCTGTACGTTACGAAGCGGCTGTAAAGGGTATGGGATTTGCTTAATGGTGCAGTGCGCATCGCGCTCCAGGAAGTTAAAAGCTCGCTCGGTGGCGAGCCTGTTTGTCGGTTGAAGTGGCTTGTCAGGGCTCACTCATGTGGCTCACGTTTGGAGTGCAGTTAATTCATGTCGGACGTCTTGGCGTTGGCAGATGGCCGCCGTCGACGTAGATGTTCTGACCGGTGATCCACTCGCCTTGATCGCTGCACAGGAATGTGACCAAGTGGGCGATGTCTTCGCCGGTACCTGCCCGACCCAGAGAGATGTAGCCGGCGATCATGTCGTCCCACACTTTGCCGCGAGGCACATCATCCAGGCGACTTGTTTCCACGATGCCTGGAGCCACGACATTCACGCGGATCTTCTTGGGGCCAAGCTCTCGCGCCATGATGGTGCTCAGACCATTGATGGCCACCTTGGTGGTGGCGTAGGCCCCGGTGTCGGGTGCCAGCAGCTGCGCTGCCAGCGATGAAATATTGATGATGGCGCCGCCGTCTCCCTGTTCCCCCATTTGTTTTGCGAACGCACGAGACATATAGAAGGTTCCGTTCAGGTTGACATTCATCACCCGATGCCATGTATCGATGGATAGCTCCGTCACCGGGATGCGGTCGTCGCCGCGGGTTGCGCCCGCGTTGTTGATCAGAAAATCCACACGCCCCAATTCTGCAATCGTGCGTGCAAGCAGTGCGTCGATGGACTCTGGGTTGCTGACGTCGGAAACCACAGGCAGGGCGCGGCGCCCGAGCTGGCGGACTTCATCTGCCACCGATTCGATATCGCGCCAATGCGCCTCGCGCTCATCTTCCGGATAGGTTTCGGGGGCGCGGCCCGTGCCCGTCAAGACAACATCACAACCCGCCTGCGCCAATGCCAGTGCAATGGGCCGACCGATGCTGCGCATCCGGCCAGCACCAGTGACTACGGCCACTTTGCCTTCAAAACCAGTCAACGTATACGACATGCCACTTCCTTACGATAGGGTCCCGGAACATTCAGACGAATCAAGATTCTTCGGTCTGGCTTGAGGCTCATGCACTCCAATCTGCGCATCAGGGACGATGCATCCGTTGAAGATCGAGCAACTCATCAGCCGGATTCTTGGAGTGGCGCCGCTGAGGAAAATCGTCTGATGAGACTAGGGATACGCGCCCATTGATGCATTCCTGCTTGCTTGTCAGTCAGGAGGCGCGCGCTGGTTGCAAGTGGGTGAGGTCGGTACTCCTTTTGCGCTAGAGCAGCGCCAGCCTAGACGCAGGGTAGAGCGACTGACAGCATGGGCTGAAGCAGCGCGCTCTCCAGAAAGAAAAAACCCGCTCAGTGCGGGTTTGGATCGGGGCCGATCAAGCGCGGCGAAGTGCTCAGATGCCTTGAAATTTGAATGGCGGCGACGCTTTGAATTGTTTGGTTGCATCCCCGGAATAGGTGTGATTCTGGTCCGGTCCCAGATCGATCTTCATTACCTTGCCTTTTTCCTTGCTGAAGTCCAGTGCCTTCAGGTCCACCCAGAATGTGTTGGGCGTCAGTGCCGACTCAAAGAAATACAGCTTGCGCTCGTGATCAAACACGGTGCGCCAGCGGGTGGAGGAGATATTGGGCTCTTCCGGGGTATTGAGGCCGTACGGCACGGAGGCATTGCGGATCACGCTGAAGACGCTGGCCAGTGCCTTGTTCGGGCTTTGATCCTTGGGTATGGCGTTGACGTAGAACGAAGCGCGGGCGAAGCGGTCTGCAGCACGGTTGGTACCGGGCAACATGGTGGTGCCCCCAATCTGCTTCCAATAGGTATTGAGCGCCAGTTGCTGGTCGAAGGTCGGCGAGTTTGTCATGACCTGGTATTGGCGACCATGATGAATGACTTGCTTGCCGCCGATGTACTCCACGATCGCGCTATCACCGCTGGCATCGGAGATGGAGAGGTGCACGGTGGTCAGCCGATTTTCTCCCGGCATGGTGTCGGATACCAGGGTGAATGGTTCTTCGCTCAGGGCGGCCACAGCCTGCTGCACGGTCGCAAAGTTGTCCAGCACATATTGAGCCCAGGCAGCGATTGACAGACCCGGCTTGCTATTGGCGCCGAAGGAGGGATATTGAGACTCGACGAGCCACAGAAGGTTGGCATTCAGGCCGGCCTCGTTGACGCCGTCGGTGGTGGAAATGTCATAGCCCGAGGTGATGACGCTGCCGTACTTGGATGTCCAGCGCACGGTGTTGGGGCCGGTTTCGCCGGTGCGCTGCATGCCTCGCGGCAGGACCCAGAGGTTGCTGACGATGTCACTTTTCCAGTCCATGGATCGTGCAGTGATCACGTGGCCGTTGGCGCCCTGAAATACCAGTCGTGTGCATGCCCAGGAACTGGACACCGCCGCAAGACCTGAAACTCCCAGCACAAAAGCAGCCACATGAGGGCGGATACATGGCATGTTCATCTTCATTAGTGCCTCCACGGTTAAAAAATGTGAATGGTGCCAAGCATGCCACATGCATCGGTAGTGAGATATTGATCAAGCTCCAGCGGCATGGATGCCAGGCTGTAGACATTCAAGCGCCCTCAGTACCCGCTCTTGCAAGAAGCCCAGCAAGGCAGTGGTGATTTGCGAACGTCAGGTGCATGCGCTCTTCCAAAGACAAATCACGTTGCATGGCAGGCAGGACTCGAGAAGTGGATCTTCAGAACACTTGTTCGCATGGCACGTCGGCTCCGGGCGCGGCCTTGGTGTCGGCGATGCTGGCGCTGTCCGGGAAGAATGCAAGACCATTGCGGCCTTGGCCTCCCTTCGCTTCAACTAGATCGGGATTCAGACGCGGAAGCTTGCCCTTGGCAATGGCACCATCAGTATTAGGCGGCGATCGTCCAGGCTCTCGGCGGCCATGATCGTATCGAGAAGCGCCAAGTTCTTGATAGCTGCGGGTAGAGGGCGGGAGTGACCATCCATAAGGACGTTATCTGGTGGATCAGGCCCTTGGCTAGCTAAAGATTTGAACTAGGCGAGTACCACGCAATTGCGTCCAGCTGCCTTGCCTTGATACATGGCAGCATCAGCGCGCGAGATGAGGGCTTCTGCGGTTTCTCCCTGTCGATACTGAGCCGCACCCAGCGTACAGGTCACTTGCAGATCCTTGTGCACTAACTGTGCCCACGGGAGTGCTTCTGTGCTTTCGCGAATTCTTTCGAGCAGCACTTCTGCTTGGGCCAGTTGCGTGTCACAGAGCACCAGAAGAAATTCTTCTCCACCGTAACGACCAGCGCAATCGGTTGCACGAATCTGCGAAGACAGAAGCTGTCCAAAAGCTCGAAGCACTTGATCTCCTCCTTCATGCCCGTAACGGTCATTGACCTGTTTGAAGAAGTCAATGTCAAGCATTGCGATGCAAAACGAGGCGCCTCTGCGTTGAGCTGCATGAATACATTGCTGCAGTCGATCCATGACCCCTCGGCGGTTTGCCAGTCCCGTCAAGTCATCGTTGCGCACCAAGTTTTCAATCTGCTTCAGCGCGACGGCCAGTTTTTCATTACTCGCACTGAGTCGATATTGCATGCTGCGAAAGTAGGTGACCAGGACGCTGCATCGGACGACCGCTCCGAGCATGACACCGACAGTGAGGAACTGCCCGATGAGGGTATCGGTGGTCATGCGCATCTGTGGCCCTACCCAATAAACGGCCAACGCAATTGCAATGAGCGTGCAACTCCAGGTCATCCAGAAACTTGTACGCCGCGGCGCAAGAAAGCCGTCGGTACTGAAGACCAGAAGCATAACCAGTGCCTGGAACGCAGCCTGAGGAGCGGCGACAAGTAAGCCCAGCACCCCTGTAACCGCGACCAGCTGGTGCCAGAAGAACAAGCCAGGGTCACTCCGAGTCTGGCTCCAGCCGCTGGCGTAGGCCCAGGTGATAAAGGCCATCCCTGCGCCTATCCAGAGTCCATACAGCAGCACTGCATGCAGCGGTACGTAGCCTGCCCAGCAGTGGCCGAGGAATAGCAGGAAGGCATATAGATGGCTCAATAGGACCGAAGCGTGCAACTGCCATGTGCGCTTACGCCAGCGTTCGAAATGCTGAGTTTCATCGGCAAGAGGCGATGAAGACTTAGGGCCCCACAAAGGTGGTCCGCGTGTTTTTTCAGGGGAGTGAGCCATTGCCGGTTAATGGTCGCTGAAGTGCAAAGTGCGATTGGTTGTTACAAATAACAGTTTGCCCGAATTCTGGCCCTGGAAAATTACGGCGAGTGACCTGACGAAGCTCGGATCGAACTGACAACTATCGGGGTGTCAGACAATGCGACTCAGAGCCATTGGAAGGCTATATCGGTAGAAGTGTTTCCTGACGCCTTTAGCTCGACATGACGACCTAAGGCACAGCGGTAAATGTTCATGCTCTTGAACATTGCGCTCCAGAAACAAAAAAGCCTGCTTGAGCCGGGCTGGTGCACTAATTGGGTAGGCAAACAGGAAGTTCAACAAGAACTTACATGAGGCGCGCGCGGCAAGACTAGCCTGCAAGGCTCCACGTTCTTAAGGAGTTGCTATGAAGGCGCTACTTTTAATCGCAGCACTTGCCGGTACGCTGGCTGGATGCTCAATGATGCCGGGGCGTAGTTCAGGGTCCATGCCTGCCGAGGGTTCCAGTCAGACGATGGGTGGCATGAATATGAGCGGCGACCGGGATCGCTGGATGTATGACGACAATGGGCGTCCTTGGACCGGAGGTGATGGTGCCTTCTATGGCGCACAGAACAGATAGGTGAATAGCTGGGTCAAGGTTTTGCTTTGAGGCACTGCACGGTCCTTTCGTCCAGCCGCTCGGCATACGTGTCTGGGCATACGAATTCGTCGCGCAGTGCCTTCACTGAAACAAAGGACTCATCAGCCTGCGCGAAAGAGCCGATCAGCCCCTACCTCTGGTAGACAGCCAAGTTTTATGGCTTCGAAGCTTCAAAAAACAGAGCGCATGAATACTGACTGTTGTATGAATTAGGTAAGCAAAGTAGCCGTTCAACAAGAATTTACAGTGGGCACTTACCTCAGGAATAGTCTTGAAGACTCCTTCTTCTCAAGGGGTTGTCATGAAAGCGCTACTTTTAATTGCAGCAGTAGCCAGTACGCTGGCGGGCTGCTCAATGATGCCGGGGCGTGATGCCGGGCGCATGCAAGAGCAAGGTGCCCAACGGACGATGGGAAACAGTGATATGCGCTATGAGTGGGGGCGTGGAGCGTATCAAGGTCCTGGCAGCATGCCGCAGTGGGCAGGCGGGGATGACACTTCTGGAGGCCTTGGCTGGCGTCGTGATTAGGCTGGAAGAGCGCATCTTGTGCGAACGCCGCTATTTTCTACCTGGCCCCCAAGGATTTTCCTTTAGACACTGCACGCTCTTGGCACCCAGCCACTCCAGGAGGCTCCGATCGCCTGGTACTGACTGAGTAAGTCGGGCATCCTTCAACCAGAGGCATTTCCCTGCCATCGACCGCAATCATCACGCCTGTTGCGTTGGCGTCGATTTCAACAGGAAGATCATTGGGTTTGTCCAAGGAGTTGATGTGATTGGCCAGGCTCCGGCCTTGCCGCAGATGCGCGAGGTGGTCATTCCCGATGCGCCCGATGCGTCCAATGTGAGCCTGCCGGACGCGCCGGCGTTTTTGGCGCTGAGCACGCACCAGTTTGGTGGCGTGAATCTGCACGAGGACTGGCTGGCCAAGCTCGATGACATGCCCGAGCTGCAGCTGCTGGAGCCGCCGCCCTTTGAGTTCAAACGTGCGCCGGGCTATGCATCGGCCTTGCTCGACAACCTCAAAGCCGTGATTGCAACCCGCATTCAGGGCCGCACCGGGCTGAAGCCCGAAGCAGAGCAAGCCATCTGGGACCGTTCGCGCGACCGCGAAACCCAGGTGGCGCTGGCGCGCGAGCAGGAGGTGATGCGCGCGGCCGAGGAGCTGGGCTTTCCGCTGCCGTCCGGGGTGCTGGTCGGCTAGTTGGCCGATGCCCGTCGTGAGTTCCACGACAAGCTCTCGGGCCTGTCGCGCGACATCGCCATCAAGCAGGCCGAGCTGGAGCAGGCCAATGTGAAGGACGCGATCACCCAGGGGCTGGCGCTGGAAGGCCAGTTGATGGACCAGGCCATGCAGCTGGACCGCCTGTCATTCGAGGCGGTCAAGGCGACGGCCGACCATGGCATTGCGACTCATAACGCGGCGCTCGAGCGCTTCAAGGCCTTGCAGAACTGCCGGTCGAGGTGGCCAAGATGGATGCCGCAGCCAAGCCGTCGGCCATTCTGGTGGACGGCTACAAGGTGAGTGCCAGCGCCTAGAGCAGGGTGCCTGCTTCGGCAGGTATCACTGGCGGCGTTGGCTGGAGCTATAGCGGATCGCTTTATCAGTGATGAAGGACTGAAAACGACCCAAAGCGGAATTCCAAAAGATCAGGTTCAGTGCTAGATGCGCAGAGGATGCCTTCCTATACCTGCATAAAATCTGAGGAAAATTAACAGGTTAGTAAGCAGAATCAGGGGCCGCTGCGTCGGCTTTGGTCTGATCTCGCATCCGATGACCCCATTGATCAGCCCACTGCGTCAGGGGTTTGAGGGCACTTCCCAGCTTCCTGCCTTCTTCCGTGAGCCGGTACCCCCCCTCCGCGTGATCCACCAAGCCCACCTCACGCAGTTCGCCGAGTCGAATGTTCAATAGACGGGTGTTTGTCTCGCAAGCGTCCAGCAAAGCGCGAAACGTCAGCGAGCCTGACTGCAGCTCCCAAAGAATTCGCAGCGTAGTCCGTCTTCCTAGCAAATCCAGGACGACCATGAGAGGGCGTCCTGACTTGGAACCTCGGACTGGTTTGTCAATAGCGGGTGTCATACGTATGCTTTACTTTATACAGCGCGCAATATAGCCTGAACTTCAGGTTAGGGGCGCCGGCTGGCGGTTGCTCCAACCTGCACTATTTGGAAGGCAATACATGACAGCACGCATCGCCCCCGCACACCCCCCCTTTGAGTCCGATATCGCGGAGCGCATCGACAAGACCATGAAGGGTCGCCCGCCGCTGTGGCTTTTCGCGACCTTGGCCCGCGATCCTCGTCTGGCCAGGAAGTTTTTCTCCGGCAGTCTGTTGGATCGCGGTCATTTGACAATACGGCAAAGGGAAATCGTAATTGACCGCACGACGGCTCTGTGTCGCTCTGAATACGAATGGGGGATCCACGTAACCGGCTTTGCGAAGCTGGCCGAACTCACTCACGATCAGGTTCGCTCGACCGTTCTCGGCTCGGCAGCAGATGCCTGCTGGAGCGACGAGGAGAAACTGCTGATACGGGTCTGTGATGCACTGCACTCGCACTGCGATATCGACGACCAACTCTGGGCGAGCCTCAGTGCCACCTTCCCCGAGAACGCCTTGATGGAACTCCTGATGCTGGCAGGTTTCTATCGAACAGTCAGCTACCTGACCAACGCACTGCGGATGCCGCTCGAAGACAACGCGGAGCGATTTCCCACGGCCTAGCGCCGGATTGGGCTGTGCCTACGCGGAGCCCCTTTGGCATCCGCGTACATGCAAGACTCTGTTGCAGAAAATCGTTCACAGGAAGCTGAGCCAGCAGAGGCGTGAAGTTCATGCATGGCGGGGCTGACCCTAGATCTGGACAGCCCGGCCAATGAACTGGATGGGGCCGGTGGGGCGTCCACTCGGCGATCCGCCGTAGGGCTCCAGGGTCAGCTCAAACAGTTGGTTGGGCTGCAGGGGCGGGAGCTTGTCCACTGGGACCTCTATGGCCTGGCCCGGCGTGACCAGACCGAGCGATACCGGAGCGCTCCAGCCGTCGGCTTTGGTCCAGAACTGCAGAGACTTCTCGGCGGGAACACTATCGGTGCCCAGCGGGAGCAGGCGCAGTCTTCCTTCGACTTGGGCCTGTACCAACCAGCCTGGAGACTGGCTCTGGGGTGCGGCCAACACGACGAAATAGCGTGGCGCTGCCGGAGGAGACGCTTCACGCACTGCAAGAACAGTGGCCAGCACTGCTGCAGCGGCGAAACCCGCGCCCGTCAGGCTGCGCCAAAGAGCGAGGCTGTCCCATTGCCACCAGCGTATTCGGGATGGAGTGGCTTGGGGGTGAGTCTTGGGTGCAATGCTTGCGGCGATGCGCTGCCATAGGCCGGCCGCCGGCTCGACCGGCTCGGCCAGGGTCGTGAGCGGCAACAGGCGCTGCTCCCATTCATCCACTGCTGCGCGCAGGGCAGGCTCAGATATCAGGCGGGATTCAATGGAGCGGCGCTGGTCTGCATTGAGCGTGCCCAATACATACTCTCCGGCCTGGGTGTGCAGGTCGTCTGGAGGCAGTGATTGTTGGGTTTCGCCGCTCATTGCATGCATTCCCGCAGTGCGCGCAGTCCGCGCTGAATCCAGGCTTTTACTGTGCCCAAAGGGGCTTGCACCCTTTCGGCAATTTCGCTGTGTGTGCAGCCGTCAACATAAGCGTGCAACAAGCAGGCGCGGCGTGCAGGCTCCAAACCATCCAGGCATTGCCCCAGACGGCCAAGCGCTGCCTGTCGTGCAAGCTCATCGCCGCTTTCCTGCCACGTCGCAAGAGCTGCTTGTGCATCGAGGTGAGTCGTCGCCGGTTCATCCAGCACTGTCTCGCGAGCACTGTCCCGCACTCGATTCAGGGCAGCATGTCTGACTATGCTGTAGATCCAGCCCCGCCCAGCACCTCGGCCGGCGTCGAAGCTCGATGCGCGCTCCCAGATGGACACAAAAGCATCGTGCAGAACATCCTCTGCAGCAGCACGATCCCGAACAATTCTGAGAGCCACGCCCAGCAGGTAGCGCGCTTCGTGCTCATAGATGCTGCGCAAGGCCTCGCGATTACCTCGCGCACAGGCTTGTAGCGCAGCGTCGTGGTCGAAAGCGTCGTCTTTAAGGGCGGCTGCAGGCGGCACAAATAAAAGGGTAGAAGGAAATAGAGATAGATCCTTCATGCATTCTAGTCATGCTGTTGCAAAGCCTTACATCGTGGGTTTCCAGAAGATGTAATCGGCCTGGTACTTGACCATGGTCTTTTGGCCTTTGGTGGTCGAGGTGCAAGGTTGGTCGGCCGGTGCTACGCCTCCTTGGAGCGCTACGCGTTGGATGTAGCTAACGCCTACCAGAGCGCCGGCACCCATGGCGGGATTGGCTTTGACCAATTGGTATGGCAAGTTGCCGGGGCCAGAAGGAGCGACTGCAATCTGCGTAGCCGTAAGCTTGGAGCCGTCGTTGGCCTCCCAGGTTGCGGGAGGGCCGTAGTAGCGACCAATGGACTTGCCCGCACGATCTTTCAGCACCGCATCGGGGCCGACGAAGACCCATTCGGTTTGACCTGGTGCGTTGGCCTTGTCCCGGCACTCATAGGTGATGTCGCCACTGCCTACGGTTTCCCAGGCTACCTTGTGACCTGCGGGGACCTGAATGGGCGCTGGCAGCGAAGCCTGCGAGAAAGTGCTGGCCGGAGACTTCATCGAGCCGCAGGCGGCGAGCAGCGCTGCCGTAGAGGTAACGGCAACCATGGCCGCGAAACGGGGTGCGAAGCGAGTGGACGACATTGAGATTCTCCAATTGGATCGGTTGCAAGGATTCACTGAAGCAGCACATTTCTTGTGTTGCTGCAGGTACTACCCACGAGATCGATGTTTGGATGCACCCGATGCAGATTTTTCTTTGAAAATGTCCCGTAACGCTATGACTTGCGCTGCTTTAGTAGCCTTCGACCAAAGACATCTCCGTTCCATCGACCGCCATCATCACGCTCGTGGTGTTGGGGTCGATTTCAATTGGGATGCCCCACAGCTCGTTGGGTGTACCGAAGGAATTGATGATGTTCAACTGCCGCAGCACTTGCGGCGGCATCTTGATGATGCTTGGGATCGCGTTGTTATGGGCCTTCCAGTGCCTCAGGAGGGTTTGGCAAACACGCTTGCGGACTGTGTGGATCGGTGATTCATCGATCATGGCGCGATTGTCTCAGAGCAGATCGCTCTTTTGTCGGCCATGCTGAGCCATGTCTTGCACCGAGCGGCACAATTCCAGCATCTCAATATGCTGCGCATCCAGTAGAGGGTCGCGTACAGCTCATGCTGTACGACCATTGAAGGATGACTTTCATCGGCGAACTCCTTGCGCCCTCTGTACACAGTCACAGCACGGAGCCCACCAAATTCAATTTATGCGCTGCTTTCTCGGTTTATGTCATACCGGTGTGACGATCTCGGGAAGTTTTACCGATGCCTGGACTGAGCACTTGGCTCCCTCAACTGTGTAAGGCAACTAGCGCTATTGGATTCCTGCTTGAGGTCGATCTGCGCCAGTCGCGATCCGGTTGTGAGTTCAACTGGTCAATACAGCATATGTGCTGAAAATCTCCGCAGGTGCTATAGCCAGCCGGCACGACGAAAGCGGTAGTAGATATAGGCGCAAACGCCGACAATCAATAACAGTGCCGCAGGGTAGCCATACTGCCACTTCAGCTCTGGCATATGCTCAAAATTCATTCCCCAGATGCCTACGAAGGCCGTGCATATTGCAAAGATGCTGGCCCAGGCCGCCAGCCGTTTGGTGACTTCGTTTTCATCGATTGCGACCAGTGCCAAGTTGACCTGCATCGCGGTCGAAATGGTGTCTCGCATTCCCTCGATGAGACCATTAATGCGGACCAAATGGTCTGCTACATCACGGAAGTAATCCTGCGATCCAGTGCATACCTGTGGCACACGTCCACCGTAGAGCTTGCTTACCGCCTCGAGCAATGGTGCAACAGCGTGTTTGAGAACCATGACGCGTTGCTTCAGCCCATAAAGCTGCTTGATGCTCTCTCGTGCAGCTCGCTGCGTGAAGATCTGTAGCTCAACGGCCTCTAGCTCGGCCTCTAGGGCTTCAAGGATCGGAAAGTAACGGTCAACCACCGCGTCCATCAGCGCATACAAGACAAATCCCGCGCCGTGTTTAAGAAGCTCGGGTTCTTTCTCGCAGCGATCCCGTACTCCCAGAAAACCTTGTTTGCTGCGATTTCTGACCGATAGAACGTAGTTGGAGCCGATGAACACATCCACCTCACCCAAGTTGAAATGGCCTGGTTGATTGGGGTCTGGCTCCAGAAGGTGCATGACGGCAAAGAGCGACTGACCGTACTCCTCTATCTTGGGTCGTTGATGCCCATGATGGGCATCCTCTACAGCAAGCTCATGTAGGTCGAACTCTTCACGCATTTCTTCTAGCTCTGTCGACGTCGCATCGGACAGAGCGACCCAGACAAAGCAGTTAGGTCTTGCAATGTACTCGCTGATATCGGCGACTGGAATGTCTGCCAGTTTGGATCCTTTTTCGTAGGCCACGCAATTGATCAGCATCGAGATCCTCTTGAAACAATCGAAAAGCACCAATGGTGCCATGCACGAACCTCAGCAGAGTCCGGCGATAAACAGATGAAAGTGGACCGATAACAGCGGGACAGGTTTTCCTTAACGCCCTTCACCCTCTTTGAGGCTATTGCTGAGGAAACACTACGGTCCCGGCCCGAAATACACAAGCCCATCCTCTACGTTGACCGCAAGCAGTCATCCAAGGTGGGCTTCTTCTGTGATCTGGTCGCTGGCGCTGCTTGGCAGGATGCGCTCATTGAGCCGCCCTCAGTTCGAGGGCGCTTTTGTTCCAGTGAGCGGGGGCATGGCAACGGCTTGTAAGCCGTTGAGCTGAGCTGGACGCGAAACAAAAAACACTTCCGGGCGAATTAAGACTCCCCAGGACGGTACATCGGTTATGGTGGGTAACTTAAATCACTAAGGAATCGCCTGATGCCAAAACCAAACTACCAATTCGAAAAAAGGCAGCGGGAGCTCGAGAAAAAGAAAAAGAAGGCTGAGAAGGCTCAGCGCAAAGCTACAGGGCCCGAAACAGCTGCGCCAGTCCTGAACTCTGAGGCACTGGTTGAGAACAAGTAGGTAAGGGATAGGCTTTGTGTCGGTGCGACTTTTGAGAGCCTCAAAAGAGCTGCGCCGGCATTTAGATAAGCGGCTTACCAAAGCATGATCAATGGTGCCTGGATATCTACAGCCTTGAACTTTGGAAGCTGGAAAAAGATTGCCTGCTAGATGAGTCATCGCGCAGACAATTTTTTTCCAAAACCGGAACACATGCTGGAACAGTTCCCGGAACGTCTTCAAAATTTATAGCATTACATCTTTGATGCCTGAGGCCGGAATCGACCCGCCACGCCTTGCGGCGGGGGATTTTGAGTCCCCTTGGTTGGGCGTTCGATGAGCCGGGCTAGGGGCAGGCAAAACGTGTGGTATGGATTTCGCCGCGCCGTGTGCGCTGGCCGAGTTGTGAAATCGCTGGAAGGATCCGGCGTCCGGTGAGCCGGTGCAGAGCTACAACACGCTGACCATCAATGCCGACTCACATTCCCTGATGAGTCGCATGCACAAGCCAGATCCCAGGCTGCTGGCGGACCAGCAGGACAAACGCAGCGTGATACCGATCGAGATGCAGGGTGTGGACCAGTGGCTGGCGGGGACTCAGAAAGAAGCGTCTGAACTGTTGCGGCTGGCACCGGTCGGCGTGTTCGATGCCGTACCGGCCTGGTTCCAGGCGCCTGCTATCGGCCAGAAGCCCTTGCCTCGGGTTTTCACCCTCCCCCGCGTTTGAATGCTTTGACTTGCCACAACATGCCAAGCTTCAGTGATTGCCCCGTGCGCGGGCTTGCGTCCACACTCGACTTCGTTTCAAAAGTAACAAGTCATTAGCTGTGCGCCTACAAATCCCTGTCGCCTTCCAGGCTCTCACCCTGGCCACCTGCCAGACTGCTGTTCCCAGCTCCTCCACACGCTCCAGCTCCGCCGGACTGCTGGGCCTGCTGTGTCTGGGCTGGCTCTCGCCGGTGCTGTCCCAGCCGGTCTCTATTCCCGATGCGGGCAGCCTGCAGCGTGAGACCGAGCGCAGCCTTCAAGCGCCAGGTGCCATCCCCCAGTTGCGCGCCAAGCCGGCGCAGGAGCAAGCCGCAGACCCCGATGCCCCTCGCGTCACGGTGCAGCGCTTTGTCATCGAAGGCGCCCAACTGCTGCCAGAGCCCGCGCTGCAGGCCTTGCTGGCCGATTTGCAGGGCCATGCGCTGAGCATGCAGGAGCTGGAGCAGGCCGTGTCCCGCATAGAGCGGGCCTACCGCGATGCCGGCTGGTATGCCCGGGTCTGGCCGCCGCCGCAGGATGTCACCCAGGGCGTGGTGCACATCCAGGTGCTGGAGGGCCGCTTTGGCCAAGCCAGCGTGCAGCCTGCCGCATCGTCCGCCGGTGCTCCGCTGCGGGCCGATGCCCAGCGCGTTTTGCGCACCGTCACAGCAGGGCTGCAAGCAGGCCAGCCCCTGTCGGCGGTCAAGCTGGAGCGCGGCCTGCTGCTGGCCAACGACCTGCCCGGCGTGGAGGCCACGGCCGTGCTGCAAGCCGGCCAGGCCACGGGCAGCAGCGACCTGGCCATCGAGGTCGCAGACCAGCCCCTGCTCACGGGCGATATGGCCCTCAGCAACTACGGCCTGCGCACCACGGGAAAGGGCCAGCTCTCGGGCGGGCTGGCCGTCAATAATCTCTCGGGCCGGGGCGACCAGCTCAGCCTGCGCATGCTGGGCTCGGCCCACCTGGGCAGCGTGCAGGCCCGCTACAGCCTGCCCCTGGGCTACGACGGCCTGCGCCTGGCGGTCTGGAGCTCGGCCATGGATTACAAGCTGGCCGGCAGCTACAGCAGCCTGGACGCCAAGGGCCAGGCCTATAGTGCCGGCATGGGTCTGAGCTATCCGCTGCTGCGTCAGCAGGCCCGCAATCTGCAGCTGCATGTGGGCCTGCAGCACCGCCGCTACGACGACGACATGCTGGACACGGCCGTGCGCCGCCAGCGCAACGAGGTCTTGAACTTAGGGCTCAGCGGCAACCTCAGCGACAGCCTGGGCGGCGGCGGCATCAACTGGGGTAGCGTGCAGCTGCTGCATGGTCGGCTGCGCATGCAGGCCAGCACCGGAGAAGTCACACAAGACGCAGCAGGCCCCAACACCCGGGGTAATTACACCAAGCTGGCCTGGCAGGCCAACCGCCTGCAAAGCCTGGCGGGCTGGCTGGGCCAGGGCTGGCAGCTGCAAGCCAGTGCCAGCGGGCAATGGGCCAATCAAAACCTGGGCAGCGCCGAGCGCATGGGCCTGGGCGGACCCGACCAAATCCGCGCCTACCCCGTCAACGAGGCCATGGGCGACCAAGGCCTGCTGCTCAAGCTGCAGCTGCAGCGCGAGCTGGGCAGTGCCCTGGGCGGGGGCTGGCAGGCCCAGCTGTTCTACGACTGGGGCCAGATCCGCCAGCACAAAAAGCCATGGCAGGGCTGGGATGGAGGCAGTGGCATGGCCAACAGCTACCACCTGGCCGGCTGGGGCCTGGGCCTGCGCTGGAGCGGCCAGGGCGACTGGCGTGGCTGGCAGATGCAAGCCAGCGTGGCCACCCCGGTGGGCAACAACCCTGCTGCCAGCCAGGGACGCAACAGCGACGGCAGCAGCCAGCGCAGCAGCCGGGGCTGGTTGGTACTCAGCCGCAGCTTCTAAGGGGTAAGGGGCGGCCCAGCCCCCATCGCTTGAACTCACAGAACCATCGCTGTCAGCGCTACGGATAGGTGCGCACAGCGTTTTTAAACCCATTTTTTTGCAGGTGCATCGCATGAACCACTACTACCGCCTTGTACGCAGCGCCGACGGCACGCGCTATATGCCCGCCCCCGAAACCGCCAAGAGCCAGGGCAAGGCCAGCAAGGCCGTGGCCTCGGTCAGCGTGCTGCTGGGCCTGGTTTCGGCAGGGGGCAATGCCTGGGCCCAGGCGCCACCGGCCAATGCATTGCCTACCGGCGGCCAGGTCGCGGCTGGCCAGGCCAGCATCGGCCAAAACGGCAAGCAGATGACCATCAACCAGGGCAGCGACCGTGCCGTCATTAACTGGCAGGGCTTTGACATCGGCAGCCAGGCTGCCGTGCGCTTTAACCAGCCCGGCACCAGCTCCGTGGCCCTGAACCGGGTGGTGGCAGGCGATGCCAGCCAGATCCACGGCCAGCTCAGCGCCAATGGCCAGCTCTGGGTGCTCAACCCCAACGGCGTGGTGTTTGGCGCCGGCAGCCGGGTGGATGTGGGCGGCCTGGTGGCCAGCACCATGCACAGCAGCGACGCCGACTTCATGGCCGGCAAGGCCGTGTTCCATCGCAACGGCAGCACAGGTAGCGTCCTCAATCAAGGGGAGATCACCGCCCATGGCGATGGCGGCCAGGGCGGCCTGGTGGCCCTGCTGGCCCCCACCGTGAAAAACGAGGGCATCATCCGCGCCCAGCTGGGCAGCGTGGTGCTGGCCGCGGGCGATCGCATCACGCTCAGCACCGGCGTGGGCGGCAGGCTGCAGGTGGCGCCAGACCCGGCCACCGTGAAGACGCTGATCGAGAACAAGCAGCTCATCGTGGCCGATGGCGGCCAGGTGCTGATGACCAGCCGCGCCGCCGATGCGCTGTCGGCCGGCGTGGTCTCCAACAGCGGCACCGTGCAGGCCCGCACCCTGGCCCACCAGGAAGGCCGCATTGTGTTGCTGGCCGATATGCAGCATGGCAGCACCCAAGTGGCAGGTCTGCTGGACGCCAGCGCCCCCGATGGCGGCAATGGTGGCTTTGTGGACACCAGCGCGGCCCGGGTGCAGATCCAGGCCGGCACCCGCGTGACCACCCAGGCCGCCAGTGGCAAGACCGGGCAGTGGCTGATTGACCCCACGGACTTCACCATCAGCGCCGGCGCAGCTACCCAGACAGACAGCGGCATAGGCGCAGACACCCTGGTTGCCAACCTGGCCAGCACCGATGTCACACTGCAAACCGTGGCCGCCGGCAGCGACAAGGGCAGCATCCATGTGAATGCCGATGTGCGCTACGACGCCAACCAACTCACGCTCAATGCCCACCACGACATCAACATCAACGCCACCATGGATGTGGGCGGCACGGGCAGCCTGGCACTGAACCATGGCAACACCCTGGGCAACGCCTGGACTGCTCCGGCAGCAGACAGCCAGCTGAGCATCAATGGCCGCGTGAACTTTGCGCAAGCCGGTGCGGGCCTGCTCAGCATCAACGGCCATGGCTATACCGTGATCAACGATGTGGACGCCCTGCAGGCCATGAGCATCAATCTGAGCGGCAAATACGCCCTGGGTGCCGACATCGACGCCAGCGCCACAGCCGGCTGGAACTGGAACTGGGATGTCAGTGTCAACAACGGCTTTGTGCCCATTGGCAGCGGCAGCGACAACACCGACGCCACGCGCTTTACCGGCAGCTTCGATGGCCTGGGCCACAGCATCCGCGATCTGACGGTCAATGTGACTCAGCCGCAGTACTCCAGCAACTATGGCTACAGCGCCAGCTATGCGGGCCTGTTTGGCACTACCGGCAGCGCTGCGCGCATTGCCCATGTGGGCCTGGACAATGCCAGCATCAAGGCGTCGGGGGGGAGCACCAACTCGGCGGGCACGCTGGTGGGGAGGAACAGCGGCGCTATCGTCCAAAGCTATGCCACGGGCAACGCCACGGCAGAGGGGGGGGAGAAAAACTCCGCGGGCGCGCTGGTGGGGGAAAACTACGGCAGCATCAGCCAAAGCTATGCCACGGGCAGCGCCACGGCAGAGGGGGGAGGGAGGAACTTCAGCAACTCCGCGGGCGCGCTGGTGGGGGAGAACATCCGCGGCAACATCAGCCAAAGCTATGCCACGGGCAGCGCCACGGCAGTGGGTGCGGGAGGCTACAGCAAAAACTCCGCGGGCGCGCTGGTGGGGGAGAACCTCGACGGCAACATCAGCCAAAGCTATGCCACGGGCAGCGCCACCGCATCGGGAGAAGGGAGCTACGAAAACTCCGCGGGCGCGTTGGTGGGGGCGAACGTCTACGGCAGCATCAGCCAAAGCTATGCCACAGGCAGCGCCACGGCAGAGGGGGCGGACTGGAACTTCGCGGGTGCGCTGGTGGGGATGAACAACGGCAGCATCAGCCAAAGCTACTGGAACAAAGAACTGGCTACCAGTGCGGTGGGCGTCGACAGCGCCGCTGGTGCGACGGGGCTGACCACGGAGCAAATGTTCGATGCCCGCCACCTTGCGGGTTTTGCATGGGGCACGGTCTGGGGCAATGCAGGCAACCAAAGCACGCCCTATCTGCTGGGGATGGCAGGCAATCAGGTGTTTATCAAGACCGATGTGCCCAGCAGCGTCAGCCATGCCAGCCGCCCGCCGATGTACACCGCCATTCAGGATGTGCAGCAATTGCAGGCCATGCAAAACGATCTGGCAGGCCGCTATGCACTGGTCAACCATATCGATGCCAGCGCCACCGCTGGCTGGAACCTGAATGCCGGCATCTACAACGGCTTTGTGCCCATTGGCAGCAACAGCGACAACGACGCCACACGCTTTACCGGCAGCTTCGACGGCCTGGGCCACAGCATCCGCGATCTGACGGTCAATGTGACTCAGCCGCAGTACCCCGGCAACTCTGGCTACGACAACACCAGCTACGCGGGCCTGTTTGGCGCTACCGGCAGCGCTGCGCGCATTGCCCATGTGGGCCTGGACAATGCCAGCATCAAGGCATCGGAGGGGAACTGGAACTACGCGGGCGCGCTGGTGGGGGAAAACAACGGCGATATCGTCCAAAGCTATGCCACGGGCAACGCCACGGCATCGGGGTGGGGCTCGAACTCCGCGGGCGCGCTGGTGGGTAAAAACAACGGCAACATCAGCCAAAGCTATGCCACGGGCAGCGCCACGGCATCGGGGGGGAGCTACCACTACGCGGGCGCGCTGGTGGGTGAAAACAACGGCAGCATCCGCCAAAGCTATGCCACGGGCAGTGCCACGGCATCGGGGGGGTACTGGGGGAACTACGCGGGCGCGCTGGTGGGGATGATCCACTTCGGCAGCAGCATCAGCCAAAGCTATGCCACGGGCAGCGCCACGGCATCGGGGGGGAGCTACAACAACTCCGCAGGCGCGCTGGTGGGGAGAAACTACTACGGCAGCATCAGCCAAAGCTACTGGAACAAAGACCTGGCCACCAGTGCGGTGGGCGACGGCAGCGCCGATGACGCTATGGGGTTGACCACGGAGCAAATGTTCGATGCCAGCCACTTTACGGGTTTTGCATGGGGCACGGTCTGGGGCAATGCAGGCAACCAAAGCACGCCTTATCTGCTGGGGATGGCAGGCAATCAGGTGTTTATCAAGACAGATGTGCCCAGCAGCGTCAGCCATGCCAGCCGCCCGCCGCTGTACACCGCCATTCAGGATGTGCAGCAATTGCAGGCCATGCAAAACGATCTGGCAGGCCGCTATGCACTGGTCAACCATATCGATGCCAGCGCCACCGCCGGCTGGAACCTGAATGCCGGCATCTACAACGGCTTTGCGCCCATTGGCAGCAGCAGCGACAACACCGACGCCACGCGCTTTACCGGCAGCTTCGATGGCCTGGGCCACAGCATCCGCGATCTGACGGTCAATGTGACTCAGCCGCAGTACCCCGGCAACCCTGGCTTCAGCTCCAGCTATGCGGGCCTGTTTGGTGCTACCGGCAGCGCTGCGCGCATTGCCCATGTGGGCCTGGACAATGCCAGCATCAAGGCATCGGGGGGGATCTGGAACTCTGCGGGCGCGCTGGTGGGGTGGAACAACGGCGCTATCGTCCAAAGCTATGCCACGGGCAACGCCACGGCAGAGGGGGGAATCGGCACCTACGCGGGCGCGCTGGTGGGGGAAAACTACGGCAGCATCAGCCAAAGCTATGCCATGGGCAGCGCCACAGCAGAGGGGGGCTCAGGCAACTCCGCGGGCGCTCTGGTGGGGGTGAACATCAACGGCAACATCAGCCAAAGCTATGCCACGGGCAACGCCACAGCCAAAGATGGCAACGCCAACTTCGCGGGCGCGCTGGCGGGGGAAAACTACGGCAGCATCAGCCAAAGCTACTGGAGCGCGGACCGCAATCCCGGGCAACCAGGGGTGGGAAATAACAGCGGTTTAGATGCCGAATCCCAGGGGCTCACGGATGCCGAGTTCCAAAAAGCCAGCAGCTTTGCGGCCTGGGGCAGCGATATTGATGACCAGGGCGGCACGGGCGCAGCCTGGCGCATTTACGAAGGTCACAGCACGCCGTTGCTGCGCACGTTTTTAAAGCAGGTCACGGTGGACCTGGGAGCATTAGCGAGCAAGACCTACGATGGCACCACAGGCAGCGGCGTAATCGGCGGCTCGGATTACAGCATTGCACCAGGTGTTGTTCTAGGCGGTGCAGGCAGCGACCTCAGCTACCAAAGCAACAATAAGAACGCCGGCAACTACAGCGCAAAAAATGGCGGACTCTTGGTAAGTGGGCTGTATTCAAACCAGCAAGGCTACGACATCAGCTACCAAGGCAGCTTTGAAATCACCCAAGCCTCACTGACCGTGACGGCCGATGCGGCCAGCAAGGTCTATGGCGATGCCGATGACCTGAAGTACACCAGCAGTGGCTTGATCCACGGCGACAGCCTGGGCGGAAGCCTGGGCCGTGCTGCTGGTGAAAACGTGGGCAGCTATGCCATCCACCAGGGCAGCTTGGCCAACAGCAATTACCGCATCACGTTCACGGGCAACCAGCTGCAGATCACACCCAAGGCCTTGACCGTGACGGCCGATGCGGCCAGCAAAGTCTATGGCGATGCCGATGACCTGAAGTACACCAGCAGCGGCTTGATCAACGGCGACCGCCTGGGCGGAAGCCTGGGCCGTGCTGCTGGTGAAAATGTGGGTAGCTATGCCATCCACCAGGGCAGCTTGGCCAACAGCAACTACAGCATCAGCTTCAATGGCAACCAGTTGCAGATCACGCCCAAGGCCCTGACCGTGACGGCCGATGCGGCCAGCAAAGTCTATGGCGATGCCGATGACCTGAGGTACACCAGCAGCGGCTTGATCCACGGCGACAGCTTGAGCGGAAGCCTGGGCCGTGCTGCTGGTGAAAACGTGGGCAGCTATGCCATCAACCAGGGCAGCCTGGCCAACAGCAACTACAGCATCAGCTTCAATGGCAACCAGTTGCAGATCACGCCCAAGGCCCTGACCGTGACGGCCGATGCGGCCAGCAAAGTCTATGGCGATGCCGATGACCTGAGGTACACCAGCAGCGGCTTGATCCACGGCGACCGCCTGGGCGGAAGCCTGGGCCGTGCTGCTGGTGAAAATGTGGGCAGCTATGCCATCCACCAGGGCAGCCTGGCCAACAGCAATTACCGCATCACGTTCACGGGCAACCAGTTGCAGATCACGCCCAAGGCCCTGACCGTGACGGCCGATGCGGCCAGCAAAGTCTATGGCGATGCCGATGACCTGAAGTACACCAGCAGCGGCTTGATCAACGGCGACCGCCTGGGCGGAAGCCTGGGCCGTGCTGCTGGCGAAAATGTGGGTAGCTATGCCATCCACCAGGGCAGCTTGGCCAACAGCAACTACAGCATCAGCTTCAATGGCAACCAGTTGCAGATCACGCCCAAGGCCCTGACCGTGACGGCCGATGCGGCCAGCAAGGTGTACGGCGATGGCGATGCCGATGACCTGAAGTACACCAGCAGCGGCTTGATCAACGGCGACCGCCTGGGCGGAAGCCTGGGCCGTGCTGCTGGCGAAAATGTGGGCAGCTATGCTATCCACCAGGGCAGCTTGGCCAACAGCAATTACCGCATCACGTTCACGGGCAACCAGCTGCAGATCACACCCAAGGCCTTGACCGTGACGGCCGATGCGGCCAGCAAAGTCTATGGCGATGCCGATGACCTGAAGTACACCAGCAGCGGCTTGATCAACGGCGACCGCCTGGGCGGAAGCCTGGGCCGTGCCGCTGGTGAAAATGTGGGTAGTTATGCCATCAACCAGGGCACGCTGGCCAACAGCAACTACAGCATCACATTCACGGGCGACCAGCTGCAGATCACGCCCAAGGCCCTGACCGTGACGGCCGATGCGGCCAGCAAGGTCTATGGCGATGCCGATGACCTGAGGTACACCAGCAGCGGCTTGATCAACGGCGACCGCTTGGGCGGAAGCCTGGGCCGTGCTGCTGGTGAAAACGTGGGCAGCTATGCCATCCACCAGGGCAGCCTGGCCCACAGCAACTACAGCATCACGTTCACGGGCGACCAGCTGCAGATCACACCCAAGGCACTGACGATTACCGCCGGCAATGCTCAGAAAACGACAGGTCAGAGCCTGGTGTTTCAGGGTCATGAGTTCACGGCCCAAGGCCTGGTGGGTTCAGAGCAGATTCAGAGCGTGCAGCTGGATAGCGCAGGGGCCGCGGCCAGCGCTGCAGCAGGCAGCTACGCCATCGTGGCCAGTCATCTGCGCGCAGGTGCGGGCTTTGATGCACGCAACTACGACATTCGCTATGTGGATGGGCAGCTGCAAGTGCAGGCGCAGGCACAGCGCACCGCCCTGGGCGTGGGTGATCTCTGGCGCCTCTACAGCCCGCAGCTGATGCAGCAGCCAGGCCCACAAGTCCCTCCGGCACAAAAGAAACCGCTGCTGACCATAGAGCCGGAGCACATTCGGATGGCGGCCATATAAGGTCCGACTGCCCAGCCAGAGCCGCCCTATAGCCCCGATTCCCGCCGGTGCTGTTGGCGGCTGTGCGTTAGTAAGCAGCCATTGGGGGGACTTATTCCCGAACTTCTGCTTGGGGTCGTTTACGGACTCAGGTTTTGCCGAAGCTCGCGTAAGGCTTTGCGCCAATCCCATGGTGCGACTGGCTCGGCATCTCGCCAAAGTCCAACTTTTCGCACCGCAGCTTCTTGCTCCGCAAACTCGTATTGGCCGCTAGCGTTCTGGGACGTCGATGTCCTGCGGCCTGACTTTGACTTGCTCATAAGCGCCAGGCTCACCACAGCGGGCGGGGTCAGGGTGTGGCCGCCTGAGATGCCGACAAGGAGGCAAAGGAGGGCGGCTGCCGAGCATAGCCTCAGTCTATTAGGCAAGAAAAAAGCCCGCAATGCGGGCTAATCATCAATTCAAAATAGATGCCTAAGTTGTTGATTCCAATTGCGTGCAACTGGCTGGTTTTGTTTGGCTTTTGAGGCCATTTATTGTGAAAAAACCAACTAAACCAACAGCTTGTATGTGTAAAGGTGTCTGCAAATGCCACCGGTTCGTCATCCTGAACCGGGGGTTCAGGTGGGCAAGAGCAACCTATCGTTGGGTTCATCTGACGCGAGACGATCACGCTCAATAGGTGATTTATCAAGCCCATGCTCGTTGAGCATTGGTTCAAGGAAATATAAAAACCGGCAGATTTGCAGACGGTTTTATTCTAACGGGTATTGGCAGTCGCGCGGAGGTCATGACTGCTTTGCTGCTGAGGTTACCTGATCAGAGCAGCCTGGCGTCAGCATCCAGTGCCTGATCGAGCTTGAGCACCAGTTGCTCGGCAAGCTCCTGCTGGCGCTGCAGCTCAGCCTGGGCGGCCTCATTGGCCTCAGGAGGCGTGAACTGTTCCTGAGCAAGCGCCTGCATTTCTGCCTGGGCGTTGGCCATAAGGGCTTGCTGGGCATCACGGTCAAGCACGTCGAAAGCCATATTGAGGGCTGCCAGTACCGCCACACGCTCGCGCGAGCGGACTTTGCCGCTGTCACGGATGCGGGTCATGGCGTCATCAACGCGGCGAACGGCTTCCTGCACACGTTCTTCTTGACCATCGGGGCAGGTCAGCACATAGCTTTGCTGCATGATTTGCACATCGATCTGCTTCATGGGCGTCAGTGGCGGGTCTGGTGATGGAGGGTGACGGCTGTCACTCTCCCTGGTTGGCGGGCAGGCGTTCGATCAATGCATCGACGCGCGCACGTGCGGCCTGCAGGCGCAGACGCAGCAAATCGCGCTCTTGCGTCAGAGCGATGACCTGATCGGTGAGCAGGGTGTTGGTGCGCTGCAGTTCCTCGTGGCGCACCAGCAGACGCTCTACGCGCTCGGCAATGAGATCAAGAGAGGGCTGGGTGGTCATAGACTCTGCCATTGTAGGTCTTGCAGTCCGTGGATGAGTATAAATGTGCAGGCAAATTCAGCAGTTTGTGCCAGAGCACAGGCTGCTTGACTGCCGTAGTCGGGAAACTGCAATATTTCTCTCAAAATCGTAGCGTGCTGCGCAAGTTCTGTGTGCCTCAAACGCATGTTTAAGGTAAAAAATCGTCACCTGAGCCGCGCAAGGCTACTTCGAATGAAGGATCTGCGCTGCGTAGCGCTCATTACAATGGGCGTCTGTTGGTGCTCGAGGCTGCTTTTCTGTGGTCTCAGTTCAACGGGAAGCAGGGAGGGGTTGGCCAGATGCACTGGCACTCCGAACCTGCGCTGCCCCCGCAACGGTCGGCGAATGGAATGCTGCGGCATTCCGCCTTTTCCCCCATGGCCACTGGCGCTTCGCGCTGGGAAGGCCGGCAAGAGGATGATTCGCCTAGCCCGGATACCGGCCAACATGGGTTGCCTGCATATTGTGCAGGTATGTTTGCTCAATGTCGGCGGGTAGGCTGGCATGGGCGTATTCAAGTGTGCTTTCCATGAGTCCGCAATCTTCGTCCCTGCGCCTGGCGCGGGTGGTTTCGCGCGCACGCGCCTCCTTTGTTCTCCGTCCCACCTTGCTGGCATCTGCGTTGGCCATGGCGTTTGCCGCACAGGCTCAGTCAGCTACGCAGGCCGATGCGGTGCACATGAAAGAAACCGTGGTCACCGCCAATCGCATCGAGCAGCCTTTGTCCGATCTGGTGGCTGATATGTCGGTGGTGGGGCGTGAAACGATTGAAGCTGCGGGCGCCGTGGGCGTGGCCGATGTACTCTCGCGTCTGCCGGGTGTGCAGATGGTGCGCAACGGCGGCGCCGGCTCGACCACCAGCGTTTATCTGCGCGGTGCCGATACGCGTTTCACTGCCGTCTATATCGATGGCGTGCGCGTGGACTCGCAGTCCACGGGCGGCGCCTCCTGGCAGGATATTCCGCTGGAAGCGATCGACCGCATTGAAGTGTTGCGAGGCCCGGCGGCGGCTGTTTATGGCTCTGACGCCATCGGCGGCGTGGTGCAGATCTTCACCAAAAAGGGCGATGGCAAAGCCAAGCCCTATGTGGGCCTGGGCTGGGGCAGCCGTGGCACGGTGAAGGCTCAGGCCGGCGTCAGTGGCGGTGCCAGCGGCTGGGACTACAGCCTGGGTGTTTCACATGCCAGCAGCAACGGCTTCAATGCCAAGACCTCTGCGGGCTTCAATCCCGATGCCGATGGCTATCGCAGCAACGCCTTCAACGGCCGTGTCGGCTATCAGATCAACAGCAATCAACGTGTTGAGGCCACGGCTCTGACCAGCTACATGAATGCGGGTTATGACGCCACTGTCTCCAAGACCAGCCCCATGGCCGACGACCGCAGCATCTACAAGATGAATGCGGTAGGCCTGAACTGGCTGGCCAAGTGGAGCGATGTCTACAGCACGCGCCTTCAGTACACGCAGTCACGCGATTTCTACCAGACCAAGCCCAGTGTCTATGAAACCGACACACGTTTGCAAAGCTATCTGTTCCAGAACGAGTGGCGGCTGGGAGCGCAGACCGTGACAGCCGCGCTGGAGCGCCGTGAGGACAAGCTGGTCAACAACGGCCTGGATATCGGCAGCCGCAATCGCTCCCAGAACGCACTGGCACTGGGCTATGGCCTGCATGCGGGCAAGCACACGCTGCAGCTCAACGCCCGCCATGACCGCGACAGCGAGTTCGGCGGCCACACAACGGGCAGTGCTGCGTATGGCTATGAGTTCATGCCCAACTGGCGCGCAACCGCATCGGCCGGCACTGCCTTTCGCGCACCTACGCTCTATCAGCGCTTCAGCCAATATGGCGATGCCAGCCTGTCGCCCGAAAAAGGCCGCAATGTGGAGCTGGGCCTGAAATGGGGCAAGGGCAGCGACAGCTTCTCGGCCACGCTTTATCGCAACAATGTCTCCAATCTCATCAACTATGTGGGTGGGACAGGCACCTGTGCGGGCAATACCGGCCAATACGGCGGCTGCTATGCCAACGTGGCCAAGGCCCGTTACGAAGGCATCACCCTGGCCGCCACCACCCGCTTGGGCATGGTGAACCTGCAAGGTTCGGTGGACTTCCAGGATCCGCGCGATACCGATAAGGATCTGCAACTGGCTCGCCGCTCCAAGCGTTACGCCAATCTGTCTGCCGACACCACACTGGCCGGCTGGAGGCTGGGCGCCGAAATGCAGGCTGCCGGAAAGCGCTTTGACGATGCTGCCAACAAGACCGTGCTGGGCGGCTACACGCTCTGGAATCTGAGTGCACAAAAGCAGCTGACACCTGAATGGAGCCTGGTGGCGCGCATCAACAATCTGGCTGACAAGCGCTATGAGCTGGCCCGAACCTATGCCACCGAAGGCCGCAGCGGCTATATCGGGGTGAAGTGGGAAGCCAGGTAAGCGGCCATGTCAGTCACCGCAATGCATGAAACAGGCTCGGGCGTGCGCTGCCCCGCGCTCTTGATCAGTGCTCCGGCCTCCGGCCAGGGCAAGACCACCGTCACGGCAGCCCTGGCTCGCCTGCATGCGCGCCAGGGACGCAAGGTGCGCGTGTTCAAGTGCGGGCCGGATTTTCTGGACCCCTACTGGCATGAGCTGGCCAGTGGTTCGCCCGTGCATTCGGTGGATTTGTGGATGACGGGCGAGGCGGATGTGCGCCAGCGCCTGCATGAGGCGGCCCAGGAGGCCGACCTGATTCTTGTCGAAGGCGTGATGGGCCTGTTCGACGGCAACTTCAGCGCAGGCGATCTGGCGCAGCTGCTGGGTCTGCCCGTGCTGGCCGTGGTCGATGCCTCGGCCATGGCGGGCACTTTCGGGGCGCTGGCCTACGGCTTGCAGCATTACCAGGCCGGCCTGCGCTGGGCAGGCATGCTGGCCAATCGGGTGGCCACGGCGCACCATGCGGATCTGCTCAGGCAGGGCCTGCGCGACCAGTCTATGTGGCTCGGGGCCATGCCCGGGGTGCAACTGGGCGATGCGGCAGTCAAGTCCAGGTCTGCGGCGCTGCTGCCCGAGCGCCACCTGGGCCTGATTGCCGCCCATGAACTTGGCGATGCCCTGCAGCGTCTGGATGCCGCGGCCGATGCCCTGGCCCAGACGCCGCTGGGGCAAAGGGCCTGGGTTTCGGGCGACGGCCAGCCCAGCTGGCAGGACTGGTGCGTGGACTTTGCCGCGCCAGACATTTGCGGCGATCAGCCTTGCGTGGAGCCCTGGCTGAGCGGCCGTCGCATTGCCATTGCGCGCGACGCGGCGTTTTCGTTTATCTATCCCGCCAATCTGGACTGTCTGCGTGCCATGGGGGCAGAGCTGTGCTTTTTCTCGCCACTGGCTGGCGATGCACTGCCGCCCTGCGATGCGATCTGGCTGCCCGGCGGTTATCCGGAGCTGCATGCCCGGGCCCTGCATGAGAGTCGGCAGTTGCGCGACGGCATTGCCCTGCATATGGCGCAGGGCAAGCCGGTCTGGGCCGAATGCGGCGGCATGCTGGCGCTGTGCGATGGCGTGACCGCTCTGGACGGCAGCACCCAGTCCCTGTGGGGGCTGCTGCCCGGTCAGGTCGTCATGCAGAGCCGGCTTGGCGGACTGGGCATGCAGCAGCTGGCACTCGATGCGGGCTTGCTGCGCGGCCATACCTTTCACTACACCAGACTGGAGACGGCCATGCCGGTGCTCACGCGCAGCAGCCGCCCCGGCGCGGCCGTGCAGGCCGACCGTGGCGAGGCGCTTTATCAGCATGGCAGTGTGCGGGCCAGTTACTTTCATGCCTGGTTTCCGTCCTGCCCATCGGCTGTGGCGGCGCTTTTTGGCGCAACAATCGAAGGCTGAGCCTTTAGTCCATCACCATGAGCCCTGCAAGCACAGTCTCCTTCGTCATGCCGCGTACCCAGCTCATACTGGGCGGGCAGAAAAGCGGCAAATCCCGTCGCGCAGAGTTGCTGGCGCGCCAGTGGCTGCAGGCGGATGCCGGGCATCAGGCTGTGCTGGTGGCTACCGGCCAGGCCTGGGACGCGGAAATGAGCGAGCGCATTGCGCGCCACCAGCGCGACCGCGCCGAGCGCGTGCCCGGCATGCTGACCATAGAGGAGCCGCGCGAGCTCGCCCAGGTGCTGGCCCGGCACAGCAGCCCGCAGCGACTGCTGGTGATTGATTGCCTGACCTTGTGGCTGACAAACTGGCTGATGCCGGTGCCGGCTGAGGATTTGAAGGGAAATCAGCCTCAATCCCATGACTGGAAAGCGCAACTAGCTCTCTTTTTGAAAGCGCTGGATGAAGCCGCCGGCCCCGTCATTCTGGTGGGCAACGAAATCGGTCTGGGCGTGATTCCCATGGGGCGCGAAGTGCGCGCCTTTGTCGATGCGCTGGGCTTGCTCAATCAGCAGGCGGCTGCGCATTGCGACAGCGTCACGCTGATGTGCGCCGGCTTGCCGCTGGCGCTGAAAGGGCCGCAGGCATGAAAGCGATCACCCAACGCCTGGCGGCCTGTATCGCAGCAGGCCTGCTGCTTGCCTGTGTCCTGCCTGCCGCGGCGCAACCCGTGCAGATATCCGATGCGCGTGGCGTCCAGGTGCAACTGGCCAAGCCGCCGCAGCGCATCGTTAGCCTGCTGCCTTCGCTGACCGAGAGCCTGTGCGCGCTGGGCGGCTGCGAGCGTCTGGTGGGCGTGGATCGCTATTCCAACTGGCCGGCCCATGTGAAGACCTTGCCCGTGGTGGGCGGCGGGCTGGATCCGAATATCGAGAGCATTGTGGCGCTCAAGCCCGATCTGGTGCTGGTCTCCATGGCTTCACGCGCCGTGGCGCGCATGGAGGCGCTGGGCCTCAAGGTGGTGGCGCTGGAGCCGCGCACCCACGAGGAAGCGCGCACCGTGATGCAGAAGCTGGGCCAGCTGCTGGCCTTGCCGCCAGCCCAGGGCGCAGACCGCGTCTGGGCCGGAATCGAAGCCGACCTGAACAAGGCCGCAGCCAGCGTGCCCGATGCCATGCGCGGTCAGCGTGTGTACTTTGAAGCCAGCCGTGGCCCCTATGCCGCCGGTGAAAAGTCCTTTATCGGCCAGACGCTGGCACGGCTGCAGCTGCGCAATGTGATCGATGCCAGGCAAGGACCGTTTCCGCGCCTGAACCCTGAATATGTGGTCAAGCTGGACCCGGACATTCTGATGGCCGGCGAGCGGTCCTGGAAAACCGGTGTGCCCGAATACCCGGGCTGGGCCCAGATGCGGGCGGTGAAGCAGGGCGCGATCTGCGCCTTCACGCCCGAGCAATCCGACATTCTGGTGCGCCCCGGCCCACGCATGGCCGAGGGCGCGCAGATCATCGTCCAGTGTCTGCAGCGTCTGGCGGCGAGGCAGGGCAAGAGCCCATGAAGGCCTGCATCTCCAGTCCTCACCGCAGGGGGCAGCGCGGGCTTGCCGCTGCCTGGCTGCTGCTGTGGCTGACGCTGGCTGCGGCTTTGCTGGCGCTGTTGGGCGCGGGTATTGGCAGCACCGGGTTCGAGAGCGTGCTTCATGCTCGGCATGACCCACTGGCCTGGCAGATCGTGATGGACATTCGCCTGCCGCGCACGGCGGCGGCCCTCCTGGCCGGAGGCCTGCTGGGGCTGGCCGGGGCGGTGGCGCAGGGCGTGTTTCGCAACCCGCTGGCTGATCCTTATTTGCTGGGCAGTGCTTCGGGCGCGTCGCTGGGAGTGGCGCTGGCCATGGCTGCCCTGGGTGTCTCACCCTTCGCTCTGGCCGGCCTGGCCCGCTGGGGCGTGACGGGCGCGGCTTTTGCCGGTGCGGTGCTGGCCGTGGTGCTGACCCTGGTGCTGGCCAAGGGCGTGCAGAACACCATGCGCCTGTTGCTGGCCGGTGTGGTTGTGGGCGTGGTGCTGGGCGCCGCCGCATCGCTGGTGCTGTTGATGAACCCCGACATCATGCAGGCCATGCAGTCCTTCATGCTGGGCAGCACGGCGTTTGCGGGCTGGAATGCCTGCGCACTCATGCTGTGGGTGCTGCTGCCTGCGCTGGTGCTGGCCTGCTGCCTGAGCCGCGTGCTCGATGGACTTGCGCTGGGCGAGGCCACGGCCCATAGCCTGGGTCTGCCTCTGGCTCCGCTGCGCCTGCTGCTGATCGTGCTGTTGGCGCTGGCCACGGGCACCGCCGTGGCTCAGACCGGTCTGATTGCTTTTGTGGGCCTGGCTGCACCTCATCTGGTGCGTTCCATGGTGCGCGCGCTGTACCGCTGGCTGCTGGCACTCAGCAGTCTGATGGGAGCGGTGCTGCTGCTGGCTGCCGACCTGCTGGCGCGCTGGCTGATCGCACCGCAGGAGCTGCCCGTGGGGGTGCTCACCGCCGTGCTGGGCGGCAGCTATCTGCTCTGGTTGATGCACAAACGTGGCGCCATGCCGTCTGGAGAGGGCGCATGAGCGGCAATACCGAGACCGGAATCGCTTTGGCGACCGAGGCCCTGAGCGTGCAGCTGGGCGAGCGCGAGGTGCTGCATCAGCTCAGTCTGCAGATTCCCAAAGGCCGCTGGACGGCCATCGTCGGCCCCAATGGCGCGGGCAAGTCCACGCTGCTGCGCGCCATGGCAGGCATGCGTGCCGCCAACCAGCGGCAAAGCGGTGCCGTGTTTTTGCAGGGCCGCAAGCTCGGCGACTGGAATGGCAGAGAGCGTGCCAAGGCACTGGCCTGGCTGGGCCAGAATCAGCCGGTGGCGGCCGATATGGCCGTCTATGACCTGGTCATGCTGGGGCGCTTGCCCCACCAGGGCTGGCTGGCTCCGGCCTCAAGCGCCGACCGGCAGGCAGTGGAGCAGGCGCTGCGCCAGACCCATGCCTGGGACTGGCGCCAGCGCAGCATAGGCCAGTTGTCGGGTGGTGAACGCCAGCGCGTTCTGCTGGCGCGGGCCCTGGCCGTGCAGGCACGGACCCTGCTGATGGATGAGCCGCTGGCCAATCTTGACCCGCCCCACCAGACCGACTGGATGCTGACGGCCCGCAGTCTGGTGCAGCAAGGCGTGACCCTGGTCAGCGTGCTGCACGAGCTGTCCTTTGCCCTGCTGGCCGATGAAATGATCGTCATGCAGGCCGGCCGTATCACCCACCAGGGCGCCTGCGGCGATCCCGCGACCCATGCCGCGCTGGAGGCCGTGTTTGACCGGCGCATACAGGTGCGCGAACTCGACGGCCTGTGGCTGGCCCTGCCGCGCTTGAGCTGAGCTCGACCGTAATTCTTGAATTTTTGCCCTTAAGCCCTTGATAGACAAGCGAGAGTAGCTATGAATATTGAAACGCCTCCCACCGAGAAGCCTTACGAAAAGCCCGAGGGCGAGCGCCGCGGCCTGATCATCGTCAACACCGGCAATGGCAAGGGCAAGAGCACGGCCGCCTTTGGTCTGGCCTTTCGCGCCACGGGCCGGGGCAAGGCCGTCAAGGTCTATCAGTTCATGAAGGTGCCCACGGCCCGCTTTGGCGAGCATCGCCTGGCCGAGCAGGTCGGTCTGCCCATCGAAGGGCTGGGCGATGGCTTCAGCTGGAAGAGCAAGGACCTCGATCACTCCGCCCAGCTGGCGCGTGACGGCTGGGAAAAGGCCAAGGCCGATATTCTTTCGGGCGAGCTGTTTCTGGTCGTGCTCGACGAGATCACCTATCCGCTGATCTATGGCTGGCTGCCGCTGCAGGAGGTGCTGGACACGCTCAAGGCGCGCCCCAAGGATGTGCATGTCTGCCTGACGGGTCGCCGCTGCCCGCAGGAGATCATCGACATTGCCGACACCGTGACCGAGATGACGCTGATCAAACATGCCTTCCAGGCGGGTATTCCCGCTCAAAGAGGTATCGAAGACTGATGGCTTTTGCCATGTCTGTGGCGCGACAATAGTTCCATGACCGAATCCAAGACCAGCTCCTTCGCGACGATTGCCGCAACGCCTTTCACCGAGGCCGAGCGGGCTGCCGTCTACCGTGCCATCTATGAGCGCCGCGACATGCGCCATTTTGCGGGCGGGAAGGTGGCCGACGAGGTCCTGCTGCGCCTGTTGCGCGCTGCGCATCACGCGCCCAGCGTGGGGTTCATGCAGCCCTGGCGCTTTATTCGGGTCAGGAGCGCCGAGCTGCGCCGGCAGATCCACGGCCTGATCGAGGAGGAGCGCGTGCGCACCGCCCATGCCCTGGGGGAACGTGAAGAGGACTTCATGAAGCTCAAGGTTCAGGGCGTGCTCGATGCGGCCGAGGTGCTGGTAGTGGCCATGCCGCCGGGACGCGAGGCACATATCTTCGGTCGCCGCACCCTGCCCGAGATGGACATCGCCAGCAGCGCCTGTGCCATCCAGAACCTCTGGCTGGCCGCGCGCGCCGAAGGTTTGGGCATGGGCTGGGTTTCGATTTTCGATCCGCTGGCGCTGGCCAGATTGCTGCAGATGCCTGAAGGCGCCCACCCGCTGGGCGTGCTCTGCCTGGGCCCTGTCGATGCCTACTATGCCGAGCCCATGCTGCAGCAGGAGAAATGGGCCTGCCGGGCACCTCTGGAAGACATGCTGATGGACGATGTCTGGGACGACTCGCGTGTAGTGGCTGCGGCCACCAGGGGCAAGCCGGGCGGCGATGCATGCTCTGCGAAGGGCAAGCCAGACGCATGACGAGTTTTGGCTGGACTGAGCTGATCGGTCTTTCTCTCAGTCCGCTGGCATGGCTCTATCAGACATTCACAGCCAGTGATCTGGCGGCGCTCAACTGGGCTGCCAATGTGCAGGCGGGCCTGCTGGCCGTGCTGGTGGCCCTGCTGCTGGACCGGCTTTGGGGCGAGCCGCCGGTGTGGCTGCACCCGGTGGTGCTGATGGGCAAATTGCTGGGCTGGTCGGGGCAGGTACTTGCACCGCGTGCCGAAGTGCAGAGTGACTATCTGCGTTTCTGCCTGGCAGCGCTTGTCTGGTGTGCGCTGGCAGCTCTGTTTTTCATGGTTTATGGGCTGGCTCAGTTCATGCTGGGTTTTGCCCCCTGGTGGCTCTGGGGACTGGTGATGGGGGTGTTGCTCAAGCCGCTGTTGTCCTGGCGCATGCTCAAGGATGAGGTGCTGGCCGTGGAGGCCGCACTGCAGCAATCGCTGCCCGCCGGGCGGGAGCGCCTGAGCTGGCTGGTGAGCCGCGACACGGCACAGCTGGACGCGGCCACCGTGCGTGAAAGCGCCATCGAGACGCTGGCCGAGAACCTCAGCGACTCCGTGATTGCCCCGCTGTTCTGGTTTGCCGTGGCCGGTTTGCCCGGGGCAGCCGTCTATCGTTTTGCCAATACGGCCGATGCCATGTGGGGCTACCCCGGCTGGCGAGGCCAGGGCGACCGCCGCCGCCACTGGCAATGGGCGGGCAAATGGGCGGCCCGCGCCGACGATGTGCTGAACTGGATTCCGGCGCGCATCACCGCAATGTGGCTGGCGCTGCTGGCCGGCGGCCTGTCCTGGGCCGGCTTGAGGCGCGATGCAGCCGTGACACCATCGCCCAATGGTGGCTGGCCCATGGGCGCCATGGCGCAGGCATTGGGGGTTCAGCTTTCCAAACCCGGCGTCTATCGGCTCAACCCGCAGGGGCGTGCACCGCAGGCGGCTGATCTGGAGATGTCTGTAAGATTTGCATCAAAAGTGATCGCAGCGCATGTCCTGCTTGCGTTAGCAGCTATGATTTTGGTGGTTGTGTGGAGAGGAAGGCTGCTTGCCAATGTTTGATGTGAATGCGGCAGCCATGCATGGCGGTACCGATGCGCAGGGCGTTCCAGCGCATGATTTTTCGACCAATCGCAATGCCTGCGGGCCTTGTCCCATGGCCGTGAAGGCGCTGCAGGCCGCCCATGTCGCGCAGTACCCCGATCCGCAATACAGGGCATTGCGCGCGCAGCTGGCGGCTTTTCATGGCGTGGCGGTAGAGCGCATCCTGATCGGCGGCAGCAGCAGCGAGCTGATTCATCGCCTCACGCTGCACGCTGTGCGCAGTGGTGCCAAAAGCGTGCAGTTTCCCCAGCATCACTATGGCGACTATCTGCAGGCCGCGCGAGTGTGGAGGCTGGCGTTGTGCCGCCGCACAGAAGCGGCCGTGGCGCCGGTGCTCAGCTGGGCCTGCGAGCCGTCAAGCCCGCTGGGGGCGGAGGAAGACGTCTGGCCTGCCTGGCAGCAGCCGCCGGCGCAGAAGGAATGGCGCGTGCTGGACTGCGCCTATCTTCCGCTATGGCTGGAGGACCAGCCACCCGAGCGCAATCTCGACGCCGTCTGGCAGCTGTGGACACCCAACAAGGCCCTGGGCATGACGGGTGTGCGCGCTGCCTATGCGATTGCTCCCCTGCATGCCACAGCCGCTGAGCTGCAGGCGCTGAACGCGCTGGCGGCATCCTGGGTGGTTGGCTCGCATGGCGTGGCCATGCTGCAGGCCTGGGTGACGGACGAGGTGCAGCAATGGCTGGCGCACAGCCTGATGACCTTGCGCCGCTGGAAAGCGCAGCAGCTGGCGCTGTGCGAGAGACTGGGCTGGCAGGTTGTTCCTGGTCATCGGGCCAATTACTTTGTCGCAAGTCTGCCGCTGGCGGAGCTTGCCGCGCCTCTGGCCGGCCTGCGTGCCCAGGGCATCAAGCTGCGCGACTGTGCAAGCTTTGGCCTGAGCGGTCATGTGCGGCTGGGTGTGCTGCCGCCCGTGTCGCAGGCTGCGCTGGAGCAGGCCTGGAAAAGCATTCAATGACCTTGCCGATCAGACCTGATGGGCGCAAGGCGCTACTATTTCCCATGGACACTGAAACCTTGAAGCTGCGCTCGGTGCTGGTGGAGCGCTATGTCACGCCACTGCGTGAAGGCGGCTCCATGCCGGCAATTGTCGAGACCGACGATTTGGGCACCTATGTGCTCAAGTTCCGGGGCGCCGGGCAGGGCGTGCGTGCACTGATGGCCGAGATCATCTCTGGCGGCATGGCACGTGCGCTGGGCCTGCCGGTGCCCGAAATCGTGCTGCTGCATTTGAACGGCGATCTGTCCCGCACCGAGTCCGACCCCGAGATTCAGGACCTGATTCGCGCCAGTGACGGTCTGAACGTGGGGCTGGACTATCTGCCGGGCTCCATCAACTTTGATCCGGCAGTGGACGCGGTGGACGACGACTTTGCCTCGCGCCTCGTGTGGTTCGACACTCTGGTCAGCAATGTGGACCGCACGGCGCGTAACACCAATATGCTGATGTACCAGAAGCAGCCCTGGCTGATCGATCATGGCGCGAGTCTGACGTTTCACCATGCCTGGAACGGAATGGTTGCCGATCCGGCCAAGCCGTTTGCGCCCAGTGCCGAACATGTGCTGCTGCCGCAGGCCAGCCAGCTGGCGCAGCTGGATGCGCAACTGGCCGCAAGGCTTGGGCCCGAAGTGCTCAAGAGCATTCTGGACGAGGTACCAGACTGCTTTCTGGAGCAGGCCGCTGCCGACAAAGAAGGCGATCTGCTCAAGAATGTGCAGGCCCATCGCGAGGCCTACATCAATTATTTCGTGGCCCGGCTTGCCGAGCGTGGCCGCTGGTTGCAAGGAGTGATCGATGCACGCGCATGAGGTCTACGACTACGCCATCGTGCGCGTGGTGCCGCGCGTGGAGCGTGAGGAATTTGTGAATGCAGGCGTGATCCTGTCGTGCCAGCGCACCGGCCATCTGCAGGCTGCCGTGGCCCTTGATGAAAAGCGTCTGCTGGCGCTGGACCCGAATGTGGATCTGGAGGCCGTGCACCGTCATCTGGGCTCCATCGTGGCCATCTGCGAAGGCCGGGTCGATGGCGGGCCGATTGCGCAGTTGCCTATGCGGGCGCGCTACCACTGGCTCACCGCCAAGCGCAGCAGCATCATCCAGACCTCGCCTTCGCATATGGGCATGTGCACCCATCCCGGCGAGGCGCTGGCCCGAATCCTGCAGCGTGTGGTGCTGCCGATCCCAACCGAGATTTAAGACATGACAGCACGTTGCATCATGGTGCTGGGCACCAGCAGTGGCGCGGGAAAAAGCTGGGTGGCCACGGCACTGTGTGCCTACTACCGCAGCCAGGGCCTGAAGGTTGCACCGTTCAAGGCGCAGAACATGAGCAACAACGCGCGCGTCGTTGCCACGCCCGAGGGCCGCTGGGGCGAGATCGGCACGGCCCAGTATCTGCAGGCGCTGGCTGCGGGGGCGGTTCCCGATGTGCGCATGAACCCGCTGTTGCTCAAGCCCGAGGCCGACACGCGCAGTCAGGTCGTGCTGTTCGGTCAGGTCAATGACGAGCTGAGCGCCATGCCCTGGCGAGGTCGCAGCCTCAAGGTCTGGCCGCAGATCGCGCAGGCGCTGGACGAGCTGCGTGCCGAAAACGATGTGGTGGTGATCGAAGGCGCAGGCTCGCCGGCCGAAATCAATCTGCATGCCAGCGATGTGGTCAATATGCGCGTGGCCAAACATTGCAACGCGCATTGCCTGCTGGTCTCGGACATAGACCGTGGCGGCGCCTTTGCCCATCTCTACGGAACCTGGGCATTGCTTCCCGAGGATGAGCAAAAGCTCATCAAGGGCTTTGTGCTCAACAAGTTCCGGGGCGACGCGGCACTGCTGGCGCCGGCGCCTCAGATGCTGGAAGAGAAGACGGGGGTGCCCACGGTGGCCTGCATTCCCATGCAGTTCCAGCACGGTCTGCCCGAAGAGGATGGCGTGTTTGATGATCGCGGCAGCACGGGAGCCGGGCGGGCCGTTCACACCACGATTGCCATCATCGCCTATCCGCGCATCAGCAATCTCGATGAATTTCAGCCCTTGCTGCAAGTGCCGGGCGTGCGCGTGGTCTGGGCTCGCTCTCCCGCGCAACTTGCCGAGGCGGACTGGGTCATTCTGCCAGGCAGCAAGGCCACGGCTGCTGACTTGGCCTGGATGCGCGCGCAAGGGCTGGATGCAGCCGTTGTCGCTCATGCCGAACTCGGCAAGCGCGTGCTGGGCATTTGCGGCGGCTTGCAGATGCTGGGCGAGGCGCTGATCGATCTGCATGGCGTGGACGGCAATGCTGCAGGCCTGGGACTGCTGCCGCTGGCGACATTGTTTGCACAGGACAAGACCGTGCAACCAACGACCTTGAAACTGCCAGCGTTGCAGGCTCCATGGAATGCCTTGAGTGACGTGCCGACGCGTGGCTACGAGATCCACCACGGCCAGACCCAGCTGCGTGCCGACATGCAGATGGCCAGCATGCGACCGGCTCAGGAACTGTTGCCCGGCATGCTATGGCAGGGAGGCAACAGTGCTGTCATCGGTACCTATCTGCACGGCCTGTTTGAAAACGCCGAGGTAATTCATGCGCTGTTCGGCCACGATGCGCCCAGTCTGGAGCAGGTGTTTGAGCGGCTGGTGCAGGGCGTGGGGCAATGGTTTGAGCCGTGCGCGCTGTGAGCGCCCGCAGCAGTTGTAGGACTGATCCTGCGGGCTCAAAGCCGCTGAACCGATAAGCCCTGCCTGAGAGTGCGTGCAAGCTGACCGGGCTATTCACTTTTTGGAATGGAGTTGCGTATGGCTTTTTTCAAGGTTCAGACTCTTCAACTGGCTTTGGGTGCCGCGGTTTTGTCACTGGCAGGCATGGCCAGCGCACAGGTGGATGCAGCCAAGCCAGCGGCTGAGGCAGCTGCGATGGATGCGGCCAAGCCTGCGATGAAAAAGCATCACCGCCATCATCACAAGGGCCAGCGTCCCATGCGCGAGAACAATTCGTCTTCTCGCGAGGCGATGGCGGCCAGTGCCGAAGCCAAGAAGGGCAAGCTCGATGACGGCCAAGGCCTCAGCCAGTACGAGCGCAATGCCTATGCCCGCTGCGGCGTGTTCAAGACCGAAATCGACCAGCAGGCCTGTATGGCGCGTGTCAAGGACGGCGCTGTCAGCGGCTCGGTCAAGGATGGCGGCATCTTGCGCGAAATCACGGTTGAGGAAGTCATTCGCTGAGGCTTTTGCAGCGTCTTCAGTCAAGGCCCTTAGGGGCCTTTTTTCATACAGCTCCTGGGCAATCGGTGAACTTGGCGTTGCAGTGCCAATGAAAGCGCGATACTTGCAAGATCGCAAAAACGTGCCTTCTGCATCCCGGTGGTGGATGGCACCCAGGCCTGATGCACCGGGAATGACTGCACGCATGAGTTCCGCTTCCTTTTCCGAATTCCCACCGTCCACCATCTGGTCCTGCCCGCAGGTGCAGGACATCCATGATGCGGCGCTGCAAGCCCGGGTTCAGCATCGCCTGGATTTCAAGACCAAGCCCCAGGGATCGTTGGGCGTGCTGGAACAACTGGCATTGCGCATTGCCGGCATCGTGGGTTGCGAAACTCCCAATCTGTATGCACCGCAGATGGTAGTGTTTGCTGCGGACCACGGACTGGCCGCTCAAGGTGTGTCGGCCTATCCGGTCGACGTGACCTGGCAGATGGTGGAGAACTTCCTTGCTGGCGGCGCCGCTGTGAGTGTGCTGTCTCTGCAGAACGGGATTGATCTGAACGTGGTCGACTGCGGCGTGGCCCGCGACTTTGAGGTGCGCGAGCAGGATCCTGCGCACAAGCTTCCCAAGGCCCATGAGCCGCGCCTGTGGCGGCGCAAGGTGGCTTATGGTACGGCGGACTGCAGCCAGGGCCCGGCCATGAGCGAAGCCCAATGCGCGATGGCGCTGCGCAATGGCTCAGAATTGGTCAAGAAACTGCCGGGCAATGCACTGTTGCTGGGCGAGATGGGCATAGGCAATACATCCAGCGCTTCATTGCTGCTGGCGCGTCTGTGCGGCGAGCCGGTCGAGGAAGTGACCGGAGTGGGCACGGGCCTTAGCAGCGAAGGCCTGGCACGAAAGATCGCCGTGCTCAGGCGGGTGCTGGATTTTCATGCCGGCGTGCAAGAGCCACTGGCCGTGCTGGCTGCCATGGGCGGGCTGGAGATCGCCACCATGACGGGAGCCGTGCTGCAGTCCGCGGCCGAACGCCGCCTGATCGTGGTGGACGGCTTTATCACCACAGCCGCCGTGCTGGTGGCCAGCCGCCTGCAGCCCCATGTGCTGCAGCGTTGCGTGTATGCACACCGATCGGGTGAGCCGGGTCATGCCCGTATGTTGGCCCACCTGCAGGCCCAGCCCATGCTGGATTGGCAATTGCGCCTGGGCGAAGGCTCTGGCGCGGCGCTGGCCTGGCCGCTGCTGCGCTCGGCAAGCACCATGCTCAACAATATGGCCAGCTTTGAATCGGCTGGCGTCAGCGGCAAGAGTTGATGCAAAAAATATAGCTGAAAGCTTTTTGTGGATGTGCAGTTAAGGCGTTTCTAGCTCTTTTTTCCTGTTGCCGGTGCCAGGGTTTTTGGCGTGAAATCGCAGTATTTCGAAGCCACGCATTCCCAGCAGCGGGGCTTGCGTGCCTGGCAGACATAGCGGCCCAGCAGGATCAGCCAGTGATGGGAGTCCACCGCGTATTCATCGGGTACGCGCTTGAGCAGCTGCTTCTCGACTTCCAGCGGATTCTTGCCGGGGGCCAGCCCCGTGCGGTTGCCGACACGGAAGATGTGCGTGTCCACGGCCATGGTGGGCTGGCCGAAAGCCACGTTGAGCACCACATTGGCGGTCTTGCGGCCCACACCGGGAAGGGCCTCCAGCTCTTCGCGGGTTCGGGGTACCGTGCCTCCATGCAGCTGAACCAGCATGCGGCAGGTTTCCATCAGATGCTTGGCCTTGCTGCGGTACAGGCCTATGGTCTTGATGTAGCTCTCCAGCCCATCAAGCCCCAGATCCAGAATGGCCTGCGGAGTGTTGGCAGCAGGAAAAAGCCTGCGCGTGGCTTTGTTCACCCCTACGTCGGTGGCCTGGGCAGACAGCAGCACGGCGGTCAGCAGCTCGAACACCGTGGTGTATTCCAGCTCGGTTTGTGGCGTGGGATTGGCGGCCTTGAGCGCAGCAAAAAACGGCGCTATATCGTTTTTCTTCATGGGCGATATTGTGGCTTGTCGTTCAGGGGCGGAACAAAGAAAAAGCCGCTGGGGTACACAGCGGCTCGGCGGGCGGAACCGCAGCAAGTCAGGGATCCAGGTTGTAGCTCAACACAAGGCTGTAGCGCAGTTCCCGATCGGGGTTGTTGACAGAGCGATCGCCCAGCGGTTTGCTCATGGCAAGGTCCAGTGCGTAATGGCGGCTGTCGGACAGGCGCAGCCCCAGACTGGCAGAGCGCAGTGTATTGCCGCTGACGCCGCTGGTTTGCTGATGCGTGCGTGCCCACTCATAGAGCAGATAGGGTTCGGCCGACTTGATCCAGGCCTGGTTGATGAGGAACTGGTAGTTGAGCTCGGCACTGGCGCCCATGCCGGAATCGCCAGAAAACTCGCCAGCCTGATAGCCACGGCCGAAGCGGGTGGAGCCAAAGGAGATTTTCTCCGGGACGGGAAGAATGTCGGCACTGTATTGCCCGCCAACGGCAAAAGCGGCACCCATCTTGTTGGCGAAGCGATGGCGCTGTGCATAGTCGGCGGTAATGCGCGTGAAGTCCAGCTTGGCCGGGTTTTCAAACTTTTGCTGCAAGCCCTGCCGATAGTAGAGGTCCAGGTTTTTGTAGGCCCCCAGGCTGTCCAGACCGTGGGCCAGCAGGACCGAAGCCGAACGGGTAGTGGTCTTGCCAAAGGACGCCCAGGCCATTTGCGCATAGAGCGTGCGAACCTTTTCCTCACGCAGCAGGGAGGCCTGGCTATCGGCCAGTTCACGGCTGTAATTGATGGCATACAGACCCGCCGTGGTGCTGAGCTGGGTGGTATTGCTCAAGATCCACGGGTGGCTGATATTGAAGTCCAGCTTGCGCTGCTGTGTCAGGTCATCAATGCCTGGAATGCGCGTTGCCGGCGGGTTGAAGCTGCGGTAGTCGGAATAGCTGACACGTGCTTGCGTGCCCTCGGGTGTCAGTTGCTGAGTGAAGCCGATGCTGCCGAAACGCTCCTTGTCGGGGTTTTGCAACATCGCCGAAGCCTGAAGCTGGCTGCCTGCCCACAAGGGGTCATTCAGGGTGAGGGAAGCAATGATGCGCGGCGTGGGCTTGCGCGCCTCGCCCCCGACGGTGACGGCAATGGGTTTGTGCTTGGATTTGATGACCAGGGGCACCGCACCATCGGTGGTGGTCGGCAGATTGGCAGATGCCGTGATCTGCACTCCGGGAAGGCGTGCCATCAGCTGGGTCTGGTGCTGAAAGGTCTTGGTGGTCAAAGGCCTCTCATTGAGCAGCGGCTGGGCAATTTCGCGTATCTGATCCTCGGAGCGGCCGAAATTGCCTTCCAGATTCAGGCTCTGCACATAGCCTTCGACCACGATGACCTGCACCGCGCCGTTGGCAAAGTCTTGCGGCGGCAAGTAGGCAAAAGACAGAGCGTAACCATGGCGTTGATACAACTCGCTGACCTTCTGGGTCGCGGCATTGAGTTCACCGACCGTATGCGTGCCATTGATGAAGGGGGTGAAAAGCGCGCTGACCTCTTCGAAAGGAATCGCCGTGCTTCCCTGCACATTGACGCCACGTACCGCGACGCGGAGGTTGACGAGATCCTGGGGACTTGGCGGGGGCTTGTCTATCTGCACCGGAACCTGCCTGGGCTGCTGTTGCAGATTCCTTGCCGATTCGGGCGTTTGGGGCAGGCTGTTGAGCGGATTGCCGCCCTGCTGTGACCAGGCCAGAGGAGCCCAGGCCACAAGTGCCAACGCCTGAATCCTGGAGCCGATGCGGCCCTGTGGTTTTGCTTTTGACTGCAAAAGTCCCTCCTGTTCTATTTTTATGACTCTCATTGTTCCTTACATCCCCAGAACTGGGTATGGGGCTGTCGTAAAAAAGCCCGCCTCAAGGCGGGCCAGGCTCAAGCGGCGCACGCAGGCCACCGCCGTTGTCCTTATTTGCTGGTGGCTACCGCTCCACCGCCCAGGCCGAGCGCCAGATTGCCGCCCAGCAGTCCACCCAGCAGGCCACCCGAGGTGCTTGCACCACCTGCTGCTCCTGCGCCTGCAGCGACATTGGTCACGCCGCCAAGTACACCGCCCACGAGGCCTGTGACTGCGCCAACGGTGTTGCCGACCAGGCCCGTCACCGCAGTGCCTGCACTGCCGGTGCCTCCTGCCGGAGCGCCTGCCGATCCTGTGACACCACCGACAAGCCCTGTGACGCCGCCCAGCACGCCTCCGACCAGATTGCCTGCTCCAGCGACAGGGCCACCGGCATTGCCGCCACCGCTTGCTCCACCGGTCACGCCACCGACCAGGCCTGTGACGCCGCCCAGCACGCCGCCGACAATATTGCCTGCTCCACCAGCAGAGCCGCCTGCACCGCCCGTGACATTGCCAAGTACGCCACCTAGCAGGCCGCCGCTAGGTGTGCCGGGACCAGTCGCCACACCACCCAGGCCGGCCACGGTCTGGCCGACACCCGAGACCACGCCGCCCAGCGGAGCAACAACCGGAACTCCGGTGCTGGTGACGGAAGCTCCCACATGATTGACTACGCCGCCCACGGTGCCCAGCAAGCTGTTAACCGGCTGGCCCAGGCCCGTGGTCTGAACCAGATTCTGGGTGGTGCCCAGGACGGTGCTCAACACCGGCGTGGCGACCTGGCTGACCTGAGTCGTCAGACCCGAGACCAGCGGGTTGCTGGTAAGCTTTGCCACCGTGCCTTCGACGCCGGAAACGGTGGTGCCAAGGATTTGCACCGTGCCGCCCGCCAAGCCTGCCACATCACCGACCACGCCAAGCTGAGGAGTGTCCAGCGCACTGACCGTCTTGCCTGCCGAAGTGACTGCCGCGCCCAGATAGCCGACGGCGGGAGCCACGCCTTGCAAGGTGGTGCCGATGGGGTCGGCCGTCTTGCCGATCTGGCCCAGACCTGCACTGACGCCGCTACCCACGCTGTTGACGGCATTGTTCACATTGCCAAGAATGCCGCCGGCCGGCTGGGCCACACCGCTCAGAGGCGTGCCGCTGGTAGCCGTGCCCAGGGTGGAAGTCACGATGTTGTTGACGTCGCTGATGACGCCGCTTGTCCCGGAAAGCGTTCCAGTGACATCCGCCACGGTGTCGCGCACCGGAGTGAGCGGAGTGCTTGCCACAGGCGGATTGCCCGTGCCGCCATCACCGCCGCCGGTGTTGCCACCACCGGTGCCGCCGCCAGTGCCACCGCCGGTGCCACCAGTGCCGCCTCCGGTACCGCCAGTACCGCCACCAGTACCGCCGCCGGTTCCTCCACCGGTGCCGCCTCCGGCGACAACGTCTCCGCCGCCGGTGCCGCCGAGGTCGCTGCGCAAAGAGCCGCTCGAGCCGCAGGCTGCCAGGCTGGCAACCAGAGCCACAGCACACAGGGTGCGCAAGCTCGACGGGGTCTTGCCGTTAATCGCGGCAGACAAGGCCTTGCTGGTAAAAGTGGTAGTACGCATAAATCCTCCATCCCAAAAACAAGTGAAAAAATTCGTCAAGTACGCGGTCCGAGAATCGGTAGGCGTATGTTCTTGTCAGAGAGGCTGCACTGTCCAATTCAAAGTTTGAGACACGAAGTTATGCGCAATTAACAATTGCTATCAACTTTTGAAAATTGGTAGGAGTTTGATTACTTGCTGCATGGAATAGCGCCTACATAAAAGCCACTTCCTGTCTCTGGGGCGATTCGCGCGCCACAATGGGCATCTGCCGCTCAAGCAGCGACGAGATTCCCGTAGCGCTTTAACCAAGAAAACGTATGCAATTTGCCAAACGACTCGATAACGTAGAAACCTCTGCGATCCGCGAACTCTTCAAGCTGCTGGGCAAGCCAGGCATCATCAGTTTTGCGGGCGGCTTTCCGGACAGTGCAATGTTTGACGTAACCGGGATCAGCGCTGCCTCTGCGGCAGCCCTGCAGCAGGAGGCGGGAGCCGCATTGCAGTACGGTGCGACAGAGGGTTACCAGCCGCTGCGCGAGCAACTGTCGTCCTTTATGGCCGGCAAGGGCGTGCCCGATGTGGCGCCTGATCAGCTCATCGTCACCACCGGCAGCCAGCAGGCGCTGGACTTGCTGGGCAAGACCATGGTGGGAGAGGGTGACAAGGTCATCGTCGAAGGCCCGACTTTCCTGGCCACGATTCAGTGTTTCCGCCTCTATGGCGCAGAGGTGATCTCCGCCCCTGTGGATGAGCATGGCGTGAAGACCGACGAGCTGGAAAAGCTGATTGCCGAGCACAAGCCCAAGCTGGTCTATCTGATCCCGACCTTTGGCAACCCCAGTGGTGCCATGCTGAGTCTGGAACGCCGCAAAAAGGTGTTGGAACTGGCCGTCAAGTACCAGACTCTGGTTGTGGAAGACGACCCCTACGGCGATCTGTACTTCAATGAAGCGCCTCCTGCCAGTCTGCTGTCACTGACACGCGAAGTCCCCGGCAGCCGCGAGTGGCTGGCGCACTGCGGTTCCTTGTCCAAGGTGCTTAGCCCTGGTCTGCGTATCGGCTGGCTGATTGCACATCCCGAATTGCTTGCTCGCGCAGTGATGTGCAAGCAGTTCAGCGATGCTCATACGAGCACCTTTGCCCAGGCCACTGCAGCTCAGTACCTGAAGTCCGGCGCCATGCCCAGGACCCTGGCCCATGTGCGCGAGGTCTATGCCAAGCGTGCCGAGACCATGGGCGATGCGCTGCGCGAGCAACTGGGCGATGCCGTCGAGTTCGTACAGCCTGCCGGCGGCCTGTTCATGTGGGTGCGTCTGACGGGCGCGCGTGGCCAATTGGCGGATGCGGCTGTGCTGGCCAAGAAGGCCATTGAAGAGGGTGTGGCCTTTGTGCCGGGCGCTCCGTTCTATGCACAAAACCCTGATACGGCGACCTTCCGCCTCTCGTTTGCCACGGCTGACGAGGACAAGATTCGCGCAGGTATTGCTCGTCTTGCCAAGGCGCTCAAGGCATGAGCGACAGTCACGAAGCGCTGCAAGAGCGAATCATGGAGCTGGAGATCAAGGCCAGCTACACCGAGGATTTGCTCGAACAACTCAATATGACGATCTACCGTCAGCAGCAGCAGATCGATCTGTTGATCAACGAGGTGAGGGAACTCAAGCGCCAAGCGCCAGAAGGCGGGGGGGCGGCGGTGCGCAATCTGCGCGACGAATTGCCGCCGCATTACTGACTGCGGCTGCGCCTGGAATTTCCGCTTGAGCTGCGGCAGATTCAAGATGCCTGCGGATGCTCGAGCCGCAGGCATCTCCGCTGCGGTTGCCTTCTCTGTTAGCGCAAAGCGGGCTTTGCCCGCATGAGATCGTGGGCGGCGCATCGCAGAGTGCCTATTTCTAAGTTTGAGGGAGGCCGGCGGCTCGAGCCAGCGATTGCCGGCCCGGCAAGGGCGGCACAGCCTTGTTTCAGCGCCGCAAGCTTTTTTCGGAGTGCCTGGTTTTTTGCGCTGGTAGGCGCGTGGCGGCAGGCCGCACCAGCACTTGAAGGCGTGGGCAAAGACGCGCTCCGATTCGTCGCCGTAATTCTCGGCGACCTGTACCTGAGGCAGGCCCGATTCCAGCAGCTTGCCCAGTAAGGCTGGGTGGGCTGGCCAAACGCTCGCCCCAAGCCTGGAATACCAAGCCCGGTATAGCGGCAGACATCGGACGTCCACACAACGGTCGCGATGACGATACCGCCTAGAACAGGGGGCAGGGGAACGGAAGTCACGTGGCGCTGATTCCAGTCACAAGCAGGATGCTTCGATGCTTCGATGCTTCGATGCAGCGTTCAAGGCTGGAATCTCTTTTGATTACGTATGCACTCAACCTGCGCTGTAAAGCGTCTTTGCTGAAACTCCACAGAGGCTGCAGGGGGCCGTTTCGTTCCTGTGAGCTGTTGAATGTGTCAGTGAAATGGCTTCACTATTGCTTTGTCATGAAATCGCCATATAGCGTGTGTAACATTTGCTCACAATGATTCCTATAGCGATGCTGCATGCCAGAAATCCCCGAGTATTTGAGCGACTTCCGGCCACGCTTTCGCCCACCGAGCGCTGCCGATCTCTGCACCGAGGTTCCGTGCATGACGACTGATGACACGAATGAGAAAGTCATGGAGGTTTTCAACCGCTACCGTGACCTTGTCAGCCTGCCTGTCGTTGAGGGCAAACAGCCCATCGGACTCATCAATCGCAACATCTTCCTGTCGCAGATGAGCAAGCAGTTCCGCATGGAGCTTTATGGTCGCAAGAGCTGTATCGCGTTCATGGATAAAGAGCCGCTGATCGTGGATGCAGCTTTGGACATCGAGGCGCTGACTTTCAAAACAGTGGAGTACGGCGAAAAAGCGCTGTCCGACGGCTTTATCGTTACCCGAGATGGTGTGTTTGCCGGAACAGGCAATGGGCTCCAGCTCATGCGGGTAGTGGCGGATATGCAGGCTTCGCGCAATCGCCAGATCATGCACAGCATCGAATATGCCAGCGTGATTCAGCAGTCGACACTTCGCAGCTCCCTGGATGCGCTCGCAAGAGCCTGTCCCGAAGCACATCTGGTGTGGGAGCCACGTGACATTGTCGGTGGCGATTTCTACCAGTTCAGCACCGACACCGATGGCTGGTTTGCGACCGTGGCTGATTGCACGGGGCATGGCGTGCCAGGTGCTTTCATGACCTTGATTGCGTCGACCAGCCTCAACCAGGCGATAGAGCAGAACGGGTCCCGCGATCCGGCCAGTCTGCTGGGGCATGTCAATCGCAGCATCAAGCAGATGCTGGGTCAAGTCGACGGTCAGGACGCAACACCGGGCTCGGACGACGGCATGGATGCGGCCTGCTTCTGGTTTGAGCCCGCAAGCGGGCGCTTGACCTTCGCGGGCGCACGACTGTCCATGTTCCTGCTGCGCCCTGATGCGGACACTGTTGAGATGCTGGAGGGGCAGCGCAAGGGAGTCGGCTATGTCGACAGCGAAATCGATTTCGCCTGGCTCAACCAGGAGGTAAGCCTTCCCCGCGGCACGCTTGTCTTTGTGAGCACCGATGGACTGATTGACCAGATCGGCGGGCCACGCGGTATCGCTCTTGGCAAGCGCCGGGTGCGGGAATCACTGCTTGAGCATCGACAGAAGTCTCCTTCAGAGATCAATATGGCCTTGCTCGAATCTCTGCGCGTCTGGCAAGGTGAACACCACCGCCGCGACGATCTGACTTTTTTCTGTTTTCGTGCCTAGTCTCAAGGCCCATATATGCCTTCCCCCATGATTGCCGAGAAGTACGGATCCTTCTTCAATTTGGCGCGCCAGCACCAAGTCATTTTCTATTACGTCGGGTATTTCTCGCAGCACATCGTTGCGGCCATGGCCGATGCAGTGAAGTTGCAGCTTGAAGTTGCCGGGGTTGCCGCTCCGACCCGGCGCAAGCTGTTTTCCTCGTTCGTGGAGATGGCGCAGAACATCATTCACTACTCAGCGGATTCGCTGACCCCCTCCAGTCTGAACAACGGGGAGCTACGTCATGGCTCGGTCTGCATTCGTCGAGAGGAGGACGGCAGCTTTTTGCTGCTTTGCGCCAATCCTATCGAGTCACTGATGGCCGAAGCGCTGCGGGTGAAACTGAATGCACTGCGGAGCATGACGCTTGAAGAGATCAAGCAAGCTTATCGACAGACACTTCGCGAGGAGACGCCTGAGGGAAGCAAGGGTGCGGGCATGGGTTTCTTGACCGTTGCCCGGGATGCCAGGGAGCCGTTGGAGTTCGACTTCGACGGGGAATCTGGCGATTCGCCTGTCTTCTACCTGAAGGCAGCCATATAGGCACAGCGAGACCGTCAACGAATAAAGAAAACTGATGGAAAACCTCTACATTGCCCCAACGCCCAGCTCTCCCGAGGTGGATTTCATTTTTGATGCGCATACCTTGAGCATGCGCGGCGAGTCCTATCCGGAAAATGCTGCAGCTTTCTACAGCGACATCATTTCTCGGCTCAAGGACTACCTGTCCGCACAGATAGAGACAACGATCGAAGTGAATATTGCGCTGGCGTATTTCAATAGCTCCAGTACCAAAATGCTCTTCAATTTGATAGAGGCTTTGAGCAACTGCGCAGAGGCCGGTAATCACGTGGTGCTCAACTGGTATCACGATGAAGAAGACGACACGATTCTTGAGTTCGGGCAGGAGCTGAGCGAGGATTTTCCCGCTCTCGAGTTTGTTGCCCATCCAGTTGGAGCAACCTGAATGGACAGCCCTGGCACTTCAGTGGCGCCAGATCTGTTTGAAGCAGAGAACCAGGCGCTGTTGACTGCGCGAGCGGCACATACCGGCTGCGCCTGCACAGTGCCATCTCAATGCAGACAGGCTTTGGGTGACCTGCTTCTTGCATACGAAAGGCTGTTGCGAGAAACACGCCGACTGGTGCGCCGCAGCGATCGCGCGGAACTGGAGATGAATCAGTTGAATTCCCGGCTTCAGGATCTGGCGGCAGAGCTTGAACATCGGGCTACTCACGACACGCTGACTGGTGTCCTGAACCGGGCTGCAGTCATCGAACTGGTGAACCAGTATTTTGTGCATGATGATCTTTCACTGATCGTGCTGGATATCGATCACTTCAAAAGAATCAACGACAGTTTTGGTCATCCGACGGGTGACAAGGTCATCCTCGGCGTTGTTGCCTGCCTTCAGGCCGTGGTGCCTTCCTCAGCGCAGATCGGCCGGGTCGGCGGTGAGGAGTTCACCGTTGTGCTACCTCGTCAGAGTGCGGACGTTTCCGAAAGACTTGCACAGGATCTCCGGCGCGCGATTGAGATCTGCGATTTCGGTCTGCCCGATGGAAGCGCTGTCACTGCCAGCTTTGGCGTGAGTTGGGCACCCCCGGGCGGCGATTTCGACAGCGCGTATGGCTTCGCTGACGAAGCGCTTTATGTCGCAAAGCGTGGCGGACGCAACCAGGTCTACCTCTCGTCGTGTTTTTTGCAATCTCTCGAGCATGAGACCTGAGCCAGCTCCAGGGGGGGATCAGTCGCGCCTGGTCTCCGCCGATGCAATGCCAAGCGCAGACTCGGCCTTTGGACCAAGGTGGCGCATCCTCATTGTGAGCGCAGATCCAGAGGTTCACGCGGCAAGCCGTTCCTCTTTGGATGCGCAGATGCTGTTCGAGCGCCCGCTGCTGTTTTTGAATGCGTTTTCTGGCGACGAGGCAAGACAGCTGCTTCTGAGCGAAACCGACCTGGCCGTGGTCATACTCGATCTTGCGATGGAGCGGGCGGGCGTGAGAATTGATCTGGTGCATTTCATACGCCATGCTGCGGCCCTGCGCAATACCCGCATCATTCTTCTGTCCGGCCAACCGGGGCAGGAGCCCGGGCTCGATGCACTGATTGAAAATGACATCAGTGATTACAGAACTAGAGCGGAACTGACTGCGGATCGGTTGCACGTCATCGTTGCCACGGCAGTTCGCTCCTATAAACAGCTGTGCGCGGCGGACACAAGCCGAGGCGGCCTGGAGCATGTTCTGCGATCCAGTGCATCTCTGCTGGAGATCAAGGATTGCTACGAATTCGCATCCGGCGTACTGACACAGCTGGCGGCTTTGCTGAAGGTTGCGCAAGTAGGTGTGGTGTGTGCTCAGGAGGTGGCCAATCCCGACGGCTGCTACTTCGTGCAGGCGGCAACGGGCCGATTCTCCGAGCTGATTGGGCGTCCTCTGGAGTTGTTGCCGCAGACATCGGAACTAGGCTTGCTAAGAAAGGCGGTTGAAGGCCGCTGCAATGTCTACGGCGAGACTGGCGGGCTGGCACTGCATATCGGCCACGATGATGGACAGAACTTCGTGGTGTTTATCGATGTGCCCAGGCACCATGCTGTGCTGCATCCGCAGCTGCTGGATGTCTTCTGTGCCAACCTGAGCACATTGCTGCATAACCGCGGTTTGCTCGGGCGCCTGAAAGAGAGTGCCTATCATGATCCTCTGGTGAATCTTCCCAATCGCGCCCATTTCGTCGAGGCAGTCGATGAATGCGCAAGACAGGGCTTGCACGACTACATTCTGGCGCTGATCGACATTGACGATTTCAGTGCTACGAACGACCTGATGGGGCATCTGTTCGGGGACCGTCTTCTGGAGCGCGTTGCTCGCTGTCTTGAAGATGTGCTGCCAGGCGATGTGCTGTTGGCCAGGCTGGGTGCAGACACCTTCGGGGTATTGGGGGCTATTGGACAGGTGCAGCCCAGGCGTCTGCTGGAGTGCGTGCGCCAACCGCTGAGTATTGATGGGGCTCCTTACAAGGTCTCGCTCACCTGTGGCTATGTGCTTTTGCCTCAAGAGTTTCGAGCAGGGGCGGACTTGGTCAAGGATGCCACGATTGCACTCAAGCGTGCGAAGCGAGATCACCGCGGTCAGGTGCTGCGGTACTCCGATCAGATGGGATCCGAGGCACGATCCAGGGCATTGTTGCTATCGGAACTCAGAGAGGCGATCGAGAACCGGGAGCTGTTTCTGGTATATCAGCCTCAGCTCAACCTGGTGACGCGTAGCGTCGTTGGAATTGAGGCGCTTCTGCGATGGCGTACGGAAGATGGCCGATTCGTGCCTCCGGACAAGTTCATCCCTGTTGCCGAGCACTCGGGTCTGATTGTGGCCCTTGGCCAATGGGTGCTCATGGCCGCATGTGCAGCGATGCGCGAATTGCTGGATGCAGGAGTCGCGCCTCAGCGCATCGCCGTCAATGTCTCGACGGTGCAGCTTCAGGACCCTGGATTCCTTGAGATCGTCTGCGCAGCACTCGCCAGCAGTGGTTTGCGAGGGGATCACCTTGAGCTGGAGATCACCGAATCAGTGGCGGCGCTTCCCACGGATTTGCTGAAATCAACGCTGTCGGCGCTGAGGGCAGAGGGCGTCTCCATCGCCATCGATGATTTCGGTACCGGGTACTCTTCGCTGAGCTATCTGGAGCAGCTTCCTCTGGATCGGATCAAGATTGACCGTTCCTTTGTATGTCAGCTTAGCGAACCGGACGGCGCACGGATAGCGGAAATGGTCGTTCAACTGAGTCGCAAGCTCGGGCTGAGCGTGCTCGCCGAAGGAATCGAGGACGCCACTGTGTGCCAGGCATTGCTCGCCATGGATTGTTATGAAGGACAGGGCTATCACATCGCGAGGCCCATGAACAAGAGCGCTCTCCTGGAATGGCTTCAGGCGCAGTGCCTCGATGCAGACGCAGAAAGTCGCACCCAACTGATGGCGCCACCGGTCGAACTCTCTTTTGATTCACGGGGTGCTGCCGCGTTCGGTGCGGAACAATCAGTAGCGGCTGTCCTCCCTGCAGTAAGCAGTTCCTCAAGACATGGTGTGCGAGACAGGGACCGGCATACATGCGCTTGACTTTGGCGCTTTCTTCCTGCTTGTGCCCTGGCGTACAGGTATTCCTGGCTGTCGGTCTTTATGTGGCCAACGTGGTGTTTGCCGCTGGCAAGGCGGATTGTGGCGCTGAACCCGAAGTGTTGGGGTGGGCCTGTGGCGCGCGCTTCACTGCAGCTGGATTTTCTTCGGCAAGTAAATGCCCCGAGCACTCTTGGTCGACTCTTGCTTCCTGACGTGTAAAGATTCAAGAATGCCTTGAAAAACAATAGCCAAGTCTTCGATACCTATCCGCAGAAAATCCTGGTAAGAAAAAAAGCCCCTGCAAGAGGGGCTGAGAGAGCTTGCACTGACTCCTTCGTCCTGGATATATAAATTGCCGGGGAGTAGCGAACTCATCGGCTTTTTGCGTTCAATCCAAGTTATCCCGCCAGCAACTCAAGGCAGTACCTACGCAGCATGCAGCGAAGCTCGGGACTATTCCAGCGGGGTGTTTGCAACGTTTTTCATCTTGCCCAGGAAGAGGCGGGTGAAGAATGCGGCCATGACGATGATCAGCACAATCACGGCAAGGCTCATCAGCCCGTAGTCGGTGGAAAAGAGATCGATCATCAGCTTCATGGTTCCTCCCTGTTGAGTCTCCGCAGTCTTGCGGGCATGTCTTACTATGGCTGCTTGGCCGGGCCGGGGGCTTGTGTTGCATCAAGCTTTGGCAGCCGTCGCGTTGAGGCAGAGCAAGCTGGTGTACAGGGGGAAGATCAATCCTGTCAGACGCTTTCAGGAAATCTGGCTGCGAAGTGCTGTGATCGTTTTCAGGGTAAGGGGCTCACTTCTCTCTTATTTGCGCAGAAAAGGCAAGGCTACCTCCGCGGGAATGGGGCAGACATAGGGCTTGCCTTCACGGCGCTGTAGCAACTCCTCCTTGGCGCGCTCCAGCAGTTCGGGCTGGGCGAACAGCTCCACGGCGGTGGCCGTGAGAATCTTTGCGGCGTGCACCATGCCGATGTGGGCCAGGCCGGACTGGCCTTGCGACACCATCTGCCAGGAGTGCAGCGGCGTGCCGAAGGCATAGCAGGCCACCCAGGCTTGAGCCGTGGGCGTAATCCAGCTCACATCGGCCACGTCGGTGGAGCCGAACATGATGTCTTTGGCGTTCGGGTCGTAGGGCGTCAGACCTTCAAAAATGGCTGGCACCTTGCCACGCAACACGCTCGCCAAAGGGCGGCTGACGGCATCGACATCGTTTTTGTCCAGCGTGGCCTGGAACTGGCCGGCAACAGCATGCGCCTGTGCATCGGCTTGCAACTGTCCCAGTGCCTGCATCTGCGCATGCATCACGCTGTTCAGCGTGCTGTTTTGCAGCAGATTGGAGCAGGCCTTGTCGAAGATGATTTCGAGCTTGCAGTCTGTCATCAGCGCGGCGCCACGCGCCACGTTCTGCACACGCTCATAGAGTTCGGCGGCTTCGTGGTTGCGTGCTGCCCGTACCAGATACAGCACTTCGGCGCGCGCTTGCACGACATTGGGCGACAGACCACCGCTATCGGTGACAGCGTAATGCACACGAGCGTCCGAGGGCATGTGTTCGCGCAGATAGTTCACCCCTACGTTCATCAGCTCCACTGCATCCAAGGCGCTGCGGCCCAGGTGGGGAGAGTGCGCAGCATGCGATGCCTTGCCGTGGAAGACAAACTTCGCCTGGATATTGGCCAGCGTGCTCTGGCTGAACAGACCGGTGTAGCTGGCTGGGTGCCAGGTCAGTGCTGCATCCACATCATCGAACACGCCGGCACGGGCCATGAAGGTCTTGCCGGAGCCGCCTTCCTCGGCCGGACAGCCGTAGTAGCGCACACGCCCATTCGTTCCGGTGCTTTTCAGGTGCTGCTGCAGAGCAATAGCGGCAAAGTGCGCCGAAGTGCCCAGCAGATGATGGCCGCATCCGTGGCCGGCCAGGCCGGGGCTTTCGGTGGACGGGGTGCACACCAGTGCACCGCTTTGCTGGTTCAGGCCTGATAGGGCGTCGTATTCACCCAACAAGGCAATGACCGGGCCGGTATCGCCCCATTCGGCCATGAAGGCGGTGGGGATGCCTGCCACATCGCGTGTGATGCGGAATCCAGCCTGCTGCAGCGCATCGATGTGGAGCTGGACCGAAGCATTCTCGGCATAGCGCAGCTCGGCCAGAGACCAGATCTGGTCGGCCAGCGCCGTCATGCGTGGTGTCTCACGTTGAAAGAAATTCTGCAGGGCGCTCATCGCTTGCATGGCAAAAGGGTCCTTGAGCTGTGGTGAAGAAGATGGGGCATGAGGAGGAAATTGGCCGACTGCAGCGAGCGCCGGCTGCAGGGCAGGCTCTTATTCGGGCTTGACGCCGGCCTTGTCGAGCAGGGCCTTGTTGCGCTTGAGTTCGGCGGCGATCTGGGCCGGGAACTGGGAGGGCGCCGTCTCGGTCGCCGTAGCGCCCAGATTCTTCAGATGCTTTTGCACCTCGGGCAGGTGGACGGCTTTGACAGCCGCATCCTGCAACTGCTTCACGATGGGGGCTGGTGTGTTGCTGGGGACGACCAGACCGAACCAGCTGATGCCCAGTTCGTTGAGTTCGTCGTAGCCCAGCTCCTTGAAGGTCGGTACATTGGGTAGGTCGGGCGAGCGGCCATGTGAGGCGACCACAACAGGCAGCAGCTTGCCACCCTTGATCTGCGGCATTGCCGAGGGCAGCTGGTCGGTCATGATCTGGACCATGCCGGCAAGGGCGTCATTGAGTGCAGGGCCGTTACCGCGATAGGGCACGATCTGAATCTGGGTCTTCATGGTTTCGTTGAACGAGGCAACCATCAGATGTCCCAGCGTTCCCAGTCCCGGTACTCCGGCGCTGTAGGTACCGGGCTGTGCCTTGATCTTGGCGAGGAAGTCGTTGAAGTTGTTCACGCCCATCTTGGGGTGGGCCATATAGACCGAAGGCATGGTCACCAGATTGGCCACCGGCAGCAGCTTGCCCTCAATCTTGCTGGCGCGTTTGTAGAGCAGGGGGTTGATGGTGGCCGTGCTCACGGTAGCCATGCCAATGCTGTAGCCGTCCGGAGCTGCCTGGGCGATGGCCTCGCTGCCGATCAGCCCTCCAGCGCCGCCCTTGTTGTCCACGATCACCGGTTGCCCCAGCGTGGTGCGCATGCCTTCGGCAATCACGCGTGCCACGATGTCGGTGGAGCCGCCGGCGGCAAAAGGTACGATGAGCTTGACAGGTTTGCTTGGATAGACCTCAGCGGCCAGTGCCTGCGGCGCGGCCAGGGTCCACAAGGAGCTGGCAATCGCCAGAGAGAGCAGGCCGACGCGGCGAGTGAGGCCATTTGTGCAGCCGCGAGTGCGTGAAGAGATGGACATGGAGGGCTCCTGAAAGATATCGGCCAATCCATGCCTACACCATCAGTGCTGTTCACGAATTTCTGCCGTCATGGGAATGAAATATAGAAATTTCGGAGCCTTGGCAGTACATGTTATTTGCGGTTAGCTATAAGCTTTGCCGATACCTTGGGTGCGCCTCTCTCTATGGAGTCTGATATTGACTGGTGAAAACCCTTATATTGCTAGCAATCATTGAGATCATTGATCACGTTTGCCATGGACAGTGCCTGGGACAGAGGTGCCGCTCAATATCGCTGGATCTATTTACGGGTCTTGTGTATTGGTTCACGCTCGGCGACAGCGGAGGTTTCGACTTCTCAAGCTGATGACTCGAAAGCTGCCGTCGAGGTTCTCTCAGCAGGTTGCCTTGGCGGTGTGATCGAGCGGCAGCAATATTGCCTTGTCTGCGGCCGGCGCTGCTTGGCCGGCTTGGGCACGAGCAATCGCATCGAGCTTGAGTTCAACTGTTCGCTAGTTGCCACAGCCGGACGCCGGGCGGGGCAGACTCTCGAATGATTGCTAGGCAAGGCCTGGGACTGTTGGCGGCGTCGTGCCGTGTTGGGGCACAAGGGCTGTATTGTGTGCACAATGGTGGCTCCGCTCGGACGAGCGGCTCGCGCATTCCAAATGCTGCTTTATATTGATTCGCGTCGCAGACCATCCAAGAAGACCGCATGTCGATCAAATCCATTCTGAAATCCACCGTGGTGGCACTGACGATCGTGACCGGTGGGTCGCTTTTCGCACAGGGCACTCCCATCAATGCAGCGGCCTATGACGCTCTGGTTGCGCAGGGGCCTGTGGCCGATGCGACGACCATCGCATCGAGCACCTGGGCCAGCAAGATCAAACAGGCTGGCATGCTGCGCCTCGGCAGCACGCAAACATCGAATCTTTTCTCGCTGCTCAATGAGAAAGACGGCAAGATCCGCGGCTTTGACCTGGGGCTGGCCCAGCTCATCACTCGCTACATTCTGGGCGACGCCGCCAAGTACCAGTTCACGCAGGTGACCTCGTCCACGCGTGAGCAGGTGCTTATCAATAATCAGGTGGACATGGTCTTCGCCACCTACTCCATCACTCCTGCTCGCGCCGAGAAGATCTCGTTTGCCGGCCCTTACTACACATCGCAGTCCGGCGTGCTGGTCAAGTCGAACAACAAGACGGTTCAGTCTTACAGCGACCTGGGCGGCAAGAAGGTGGCCACGCAAGCGGGCTCCACGGGGCCTGCGATATTGGCCCAGTATGCTCCCAAGGCTGTCGTGCAAGAGTTTCAGACACATCAGGAAGCCCTCGATGCACTGCGTCAGGGGCGCGTCGATGCCTACGTGACCGATTACACGCTGCTGCTCAACGCCCTGAGCCTTGGCACCAGCAACGCGCGGCTGGCGGGTGCGCCATTCGGCGCGCAGGACCCCTATGGAGTTGGACTGCCCAAGGGCTCGGACGGCGTAGCATTCATCAATGCCTTCCTGAAGAAGCTGGAGGCTGACGGTACCTGGGCCAAACTTTGGACTATCTCCATAGGGCAGCGTACCGGTAGCACGACTGTTCCGACGCCGCCCGCTCTGCCTTGAACGATGGGTGAGGTTTCCAGGCTCCTGGCCGACTATGGGCCTGCCTTCTGGCAGGCCCTCTTGCTGACATGGAAGCTTACGTTGGTGTCCTTTGTGCCCGGGGTTATGCTGGGCACGGTCGTCGCGGTGCTTAGGCTTATGCCATTGCCGCCGCTGCGCTTGGCACTGACCGTCTACGTCGAGATCTTCCGCAATATACCCAGCGTAGCGCTGCTGATCTTCATCGTTTTCGCGCTACCCGATCTCAACATCGTGATTGACTATGAGCCCAGCGTGATCCTGACGCTGACGCTGGTCTGCTCCGCATTCACGGCGGACTACCTGCGCTCGGGTATCAATACCATTCCCGGTAGCCAGATTGAGGCTGCGCTCAGCCTGGGCATGCGGCCGCTGCAGATTGTGTCTGCCGTGGTCCTGCCGCAGGCGCTGCGTTCGGTGGTGCAGCCGATGACTTCGCTGCTGATTGCATTGATGTTGTCGACTTCTCTGGCGTCGCAGTTGCCGTTCCCAGGCCGGGAGCTCACGGCGCTCGTATCCAAGATCGCCAACGACTCGGCGCTCGGCATTGCCGCGTTCGCAGTGGCTGCCACCATGTATGTGTTGACAGGCCTGCTCATCGCCTGGGCCGGCGCGGCTCTGGAAAAGAAAGTGCGGATACTGCGATGAGCCGTTCTCTGGAGGACATTCTGTTTGCTGCGCCAGGCCCCCAGGCCCGGGCCGTCACCAACGCGGTGAGCGTGATCGCCGCAGCCGTGCTGCTTTTGCTGGCGGTGGCAATTGTGTTCCGCTTCCATTCGGCAGGGCAGTTCGATGCCCCGTACTGGGAATTCTTTGCCTGGCCGACGACCTGGAGCTTTCTTGCCAAAGGACTGCTCGGCACGCTGGCATCGTCGGCGATGGCCGCCGTCATTGCTCTGGCCCTCGGGCTGGTGCTGCTGCTGGGGCGGCTGTCGCGGCTGAGGTTGATGCGTTGGCCCAGCATTGCTGTCATCGAGTTTCTGCGCGGCACGCCGACGCTGCTGCTCATCTATGTTTGCTTTCTGGTGCTGCCATCGGTCGGGATCAAGCTGAGCACCTATTGGATGCTGACCTTGCCCATAGGTCTGAGTACCGCAGCCGTGGTTGCCGAGGTATATCGTGCGGGCGTGCTCGCCGTTCCGCGCGGCCAGACCGATGCCGCGCGAAGCCTGGGGTTGACCGAAGTCCAGGTCTTTTTCTCCGTTGTCTTTCCTCAGGCCGTTCGCTACATTGTTCCGGCACTGGTTGCGCAACTGGTCATCGTGGTCAAGGACACCACCTTCGGCTATGTCGTCACCTATGGTGAACTCATGCAGAACGCCAAGGTGCTGATAGCGAACTACCACTCGCTGGTGCCGGTGTACCTGGTCGTGGCAGCGCTTTACTGCCTTGTGAACTATGCGATTTCAAAGGCGAGCCAGCGACTAGGTAGGCCCATGCATTGATCGCTTTCGGGAGGTTCGCGGGCGGCTGCTACGGCGCTCTGTTATTAGCAGGCGGGGCAATTGCCACGACAATGCGGTGTCGCAGCGTTTCCTCCGACAGCTCAAGCGGGAGTGAGTGCTTAGTCAGATGCGTGCACATTATCCGAATCACGGTCACTTCGATGCTCGATGCGAGCGGTCCGCTCTTGAACACCGGCTATGTTCGGTGCCGGCGTTGGCGAGAGGCTGCAACGAACTTTGTGGAAGCGATCGACACCCGTTGAAATCATGGCTGCTGACTCTTCTTTTTCCCAGATACAGGCCGGAGCAGGGGCTGCAAGCCCTGAGGGCCGCTTGCTCTTTTCCCGTATGGTCAAGCAGGTGCGGCTGCGTCAGTTGCAGCTTTTGCTGGCTTTGCAGCAATGCGGCTCGGTCATGCAGGCGGCAGTGGAGCTGAACATGAGCCAGTCAGCGGCTACCCAGGCCCTGGCCGAGCTTGAGCGGGTACTGGACATCAAGCTGTTCGAGCGCCATGCACGCGGCATGCGGCCCACTGTAGCAGGCCAGGCATTGATCGATGCGGCACGCGGCATGCTGGTGGGATTGCAGGAAGTGTCCGAATCGCTGGCCTCCATCCGTCGCGGGGCTTCGGCAGCGCTACGCCTCGGGGCCATTCCGGCAGCTGCGCTTTCGGTGCTGTCCCAGCTGCTGCCGCGCTTTTACGAGGCACATCCGCAGGTCTATGTGGATGTGCATGAGGACGCCAGCGCCCCTTTGCTGTCGCAGCTCATGGCTTCCGGTCTTGATGTGGTGTTCTGTCGCCAGCCCCAGCTTTTGCCGGTGGAGTTTTCCTTCGAGCCGCTGCTGCTGGATGCGGCCGTGGTGATTGCGGATGCTGATCATCCTCTCGTCGGGCGGTGCGATGTGCCGCTGCCTGCCTTGAGGGGCGCGCGCTGGGTGCTGCCGAGCTTTGGCATCGCGGTGCGCAATATCGTGGAGACCGAGGTGCTGCCCGTGCTGGAGGATGCCTCCTGGTTTCCGGCCTCCACCGTGTCCCTGCCCGTGCTGGAGGGCCTGCTCACCCAGCCTGGGGCCGTATCGCTGGTGCCCCGCAGCATCCTGCCGGGACTGCGTTCCCAGGGGCGTGTGCGTGCGCTGGATGTGCGTTTAGAGGGCGGTTTGCCGCCGCTGGGCGCGGTGTATCGCACAGATCATGCGCCAGCGCTGCTGCAGGAGATGCTCAAGCTCTGGCATCGGCTCGAGCTGCCTCATGCAGCAGTACCGGCGTCCGCATAGGCTGGCACCGGCAAGCAGGCTGAACGTCCCGGCCCATCGAGTCCTTGCAGACATGAAGCGCTTCACGCGCTGATCGGGTGTGACGGCCAGGCGACGGATGCGCCTTGGCAACCCAGGGTCAGGGGGCAGCGAACCTGCGCAGCAGGTAGATGTCCATGATCCAGCCATTTTGCTCACGGGCCTGGGCGCGCCTGCTGGTGATGTCTGGCGCGACATCGCAAAGCCTGCCGTGCATGAGCAATTGCTGGGGCATGCCGAGATAGGCGCCCCAGTAGATGTCGACATCGGTGTTTTGCAACTGCTCATAGCTGCGTTGACCATCCAGCATCACGACCAGGGTGTTCACCCCGGATGGCCAGCCGTTTTCGCGCAACTGGCGACCGGTGGTGATCAGAAAGGGTTCACCAATTTCATTGAGAGCGATGCCGTGGGCACTGCACAGCACCTGCATGGAGGTGATGCCGGGCACGACGCGCACCTGTTCGCGGGCCAGGCCCAGACGCGACGCAATGCGCAGCGTGCTGTCGTAGAGGGCCGGATCGCCCCAGACGAGCAGGGCCACGCGTCCCGAACGAGCAGGCAGATGGTGCTGAAGACTGGCTTGCCAGCACCGGGCAATGGCATCGTGCCATTCATCCACCTGCTGGTCGTAGTCCGATCCCTCCTGGCGGCGTTGGGGCATGTCAAAGTGAGCAATTCGGCTCTCTTCCACGGCCAGGCTTTGCAGCAGCGACAGACGGACTTGAGCCAGTTCGGACTTGCTGTCTTCCTTGTGCGGCAGCAGAACCAGGTCGGCGCTGCGAATCGCTTTTTCGGCTTCCCGGGTGAGGTGATCGGGGTTGCCGGTGCCGATTCCGATCAGAAACAGCTCCAGCATCAGGCGCCTTCGGTTCCGCGAGGGAAGCGCGGTTCGTCGCCGCGCGGACGGTAGCGGCGATCGTAGTCATTGGCATAGAGTCGGCTGTTGCCGAAGTCCTGCTGGCTCAGCGTGGCACCGACCAGAATCAGCGCGCTGCGCTGCAGCGGATTGGACTGGGCTGCGCTGGCAATATCTCCGACACGGATGCGCAGCAGCTGCTCATCGGGCCATGAGGCACGCCAGACAATGGCTGCAGGGCAGTCTGCGCCGTAATGACTGGTGAGTTCCTGCTGCACCTGCTCGGCCACATGGACCGACAGGTGAATGGCCAGCACGGCGCCGGTCGCCGCGAAGGCGGCCAGGGTCTCGCCCTCGGGCATGCTCGAGGCCCGGCCCGAGGTGCGTGTCAGCACCACCGACTGGCAGGAGCCGGGCAGAGTCAGCTCGGCTTCCAGCGCAGCGGCTGCGGCACTGAAAGAGGGGACGCCGGGTGTGACGGTGTAGGGGATGTCCAGTTCGCGCAGGGCGCGCAGCTGCTCTCCCATGGCAGACCAGATGCTCAGATCACCGGAGTGAAGGCGGGCGACATCCTGCCCTTGCTCATGTGCGGCCCGGATTTCGGCCACGATGTCTTCCAGCGACATGGGGGCGGTGTTGACGAGACGGGCACCTGCAGGGCAGTGCGCCAGCAGCTCGCTGGGTACCAGCGAGCCTGCGTACAGGCACACAGGCGAGGCGGCCAGCAGATCACGCCCGCGAACGGTGATGAGGTCGGCCGCACCGGGGCCGGCTCCGATGAAATGAACGGTCAAGGAAAAACTCCAGGGATCAATGAGGTGGGCAGCGGCAGGCCGGCAATCGCCAGCGTGGCCCGTCGGTCTGCCGAAACGGTGCGCAGCACCAACAGCCGGCTTGAGGCATTGGCAGCGCTGGCATGCAGGGCCAGGGCTTCCGCGACGCTGCCGGTGGCAAAGCGCTGTTGCAATCTTGGGGAATGCGACGGCGTGGCGATATGCGCAATCGCGCTGTCGGCAAAGCTTTCCCAGTCTATCTGCGCAAGCCTCTGGCGGGCCCAGTCTTGCAGGGCGCCAGCCGCCAGCGTTTGGCTTTTGCTGGAGAGCAGGGCGAAGGTCCAGCGGCAGCCGGCCGTGTCTGCGCTCGCCAGGGCCTGGGTGGCCTGGCTCCAGCAGCTTTCGAATGATTGAGGCAAGGCGCCGGCTTGAAAGCCCCAGCCTGCGAACAAATATCTCATCGGCTGCTCCAGACCCACTGAACCAGAGGGCGAGACGGGGTCCAGGAATGCATGCTGCCCAGGCTCTGAGCTTCGCTCCATTGCAACTGATACAGCTGGCCGCCATGCGTGCGGTGCAGCTCCAGCAGCAGCGCCTGGGTGTGCAGCGCCACGGCATTCACCACCAGCCGCCAGGGCCCGGGAAGGCGCATGCAGAGGGCGTTGAACAGCTCGGCGCTAAAGCCTCCGCCGACAAAGACGGCCTGAGGCTCTGGCTGCAGACGAGGCAGGGCTGTCAGGGCGTGGTCATGAACCACTTCGATCGCTGCCGCATAGTGCTCAGCATTCTGCGCAATATTGGTTGCACGCGCGGCATGCTGCTCCACGCAGATAGCCTGGCCGCCAGCCAGGCACCACTCGACGGCGACCGAGCCCGAACCTGCCCCCAGATCCCAGAGCCACTCGCCTTTTCGCGGTGCCAGCGCGGCCAGCGTCATGGCGCGCACCGGGCTTTTGGTGATCTGCCCGTCATGTGCAAACTCACTGACGGGCCGGCCTGGCACCTGGGACAGACCTTTTCCGCCGCGCGCTTCGAAAGCAGCAGTCACGGGGGCCTTGGCCGGCTGGGCTGCCAGCAGCGCGGCCAGCTCGCGCACCGTGCCGGAGCGGATGTCCTGCTGATCGCTGCCTGCCTGCTCCACCAGCCACAGCGGGCTGTCGCCCCAGCCTTGCTGCAGCAGCCATTGCGCCAGGGTGTGAGCGGCCGGGCCGTCACGCAGCAGGCAGATGAAGCGCTCGTGAGGCGCCAGCAGAGGCGTCAGGCTGCTCAGGCTGCGGGCATGCAGGCCCAGACAATGGGTGCGCTCCTGGGACCAGCCCAGCTCGCCTGCAACCCAGGAAAATGTCGAGGCTTGAGGGTAATTGCGCCACTCGCCCAGTTCCAGGTGCCTGGCCAGCGATGCCCCGGCACCGAAGTGAAACGGATCGCCGGACACCAGCACGGCCACGCCATGCTGTCCACGCAGTTGCAGCACGGGCTCGACGCTGAAGGGGACGGGCCAGGCCCTGCCGCGCGTCCCTGCTTGCGCCAGCGCCAGATGACGCGGACTGCCGAACACAACACTGGCATCATCCAGGGCTCGTCGCGCTGCAGGGCTCAGGCCTTCCAGCCCTGATGGATGAATTCCGATAATTGAAAGCCACGGATTGGCCATGACCCAAGTTCTCCTGTTAGGCGGCACTTTCGATGCCTATATGTTGTCCACGCTGCTGCACGAGGCCGGGGTGCAAGCCATCTATTCCTATGCCGGGGCCACCCAGACGCGCCGTACTCCGGCCCTGCCTGTGCGTGTGGGTGGCTTTGGTGGCGTGCAGGGGTTGGTCGATTATTTGCGTGCTCAGCGCATCACCCATGTGATTGACGCCACCCACCCCTTCGCGGCACAGATGAGTGCCAATGCCATCGCGGCCTGCGCCCAACTGGATCTGCCCTTGCTGTCCATGGAGCGGCCAGCCTGGCAGGCGCAGCCCGGCGATCAATGGCGGCATGTGCCGGATATGGCGGCTGCCGCCAAGATCCTGAGCCCCATGCTCAAGCGGGTGTTTCTGGCCATAGGGCGCAAGCAGCTGGCGGCGTTTGCGGGCCTGGCTGGCGAGCACCAGTTTGTGCTGCGCGTCATCGACCAGGAGGGCGGCGCCTTGCCGTTGCCGGCATCCAGCTATGAGCTGATCGTGGCGCGCGGTCCGTTTCAGCTCGCCGATGAGCTGGCGCTGCTCAGGCAGTACCGCGTCGACTGCATCGTCAGCAAGAATGCCGGTGGCGCAGATACCTATGCCAAGGTCGAGGCCGCGCGGCAACTGGGCATTCCGGTCATCATGGTCGACAGACCGGTGCTGGCGCCGCGCGCCCAGTGCCAAAGCCCGCAACAGGCCATGGAGTGGCTGCACCGGCAGCGCTGCTGAGCACTTTTGCCCGGCAGGACCTTGCGCGTACTCAGGCATGGTCTGTCACGGCAGAGGTAGCGCAGTTGCCGGCCTCATAACTGCGCGGGGTGTAGACATGCTTGCCCACCTGGCGAGTCTGGCTGTTGCCCACGATCACCACAGTGCGCATATCGGCCATATCGGCCCGTGCATGCAGCAGCCGCACGACCTGCAGCGTCTCATCGGGGCGGCTGACGTTGCGGGCAAAGCAGATCAGGCGCTCGGGCTCGCACTCCTGGTGCAGTACCTGCAGGGCGCGCGAGAAGCCTTCGGGGCGCGAGCGCGAGCAGGGGTTGTAGAAGGCCATGGCGAAATCGGCCTGGGCGGCCAGACGGATGCGGCGCTCGATGATGCTGGCGGGTTTGAGGTTGTCGGACAGATTGATGGTGCAGAAGTCATGTCCCAAGGGGGCGCCCAGGCGGGCTGCTGCTGCCAGCATGGCGGTGATACCCGGCTGCACCTGCACATCCACGCCCTGCCAGTGGGCATGCTCCTCGGGGCTGGCCTGCTCCAGCGTCTCGAACACGGCACTGGCCATGGCGAACACGCCGGGGTCGCCTGACGAGAGCATCAGCACCTTGCGGCCCTGGGCTGCAAGATTCAAGGCGTCGCGTGCGCGATCAAGTTCCTCGCGGTTGTCGCTGGCATGCAGTTGCAGGTGCTCCAGGCCCTGCAGCCGCGCCACATAGGGAAAGTAGCCGAATGCGTCGCTGGCGCTGGCAATGCTGTCGCGTACCTGCTGCGTCAGCAAGGCATCATCGCCCGGGCCCAGTCCGAGCACCAGGAGTTGTGGAGGCATTGAGGTCTTGCTCATGGCGGCGCGATCACATGTCATTGGCAGGGCGGCGGCCCTGGCCGTGCACGACGATGATGGCGAAGTAAGGGCAGCGCTCGGGCGCATCGCGCAGCGGCATGACCTGCTGATCGCTCATGGTGCCGTTGATGACCAGCCAGGCACGGTCCAGCTTGCCTTGCTCGTCCAGCAGCGCACGGATGCGGCCCAGATGGCGTCCCACCTTCATGATGACCAGCGCGTCCGAGCGCGCCATATGCTCGCGCAGCGGCGTATCGGGCAGGGTCGCGGGCAGCACGCTCATCACATCGTCACCCCAGGTCATGGGGATGCCGGTGGCATGCCAGCAGCCCACCATGCCGGGTATGCCGGGCAGCACCTCCACGGTTACCTGTTCCGCCTGGCGCAGACGCACATAGAGGTGCATGAAGGAGCCGTAGAAGAACGGATCGCCTTCGCAGAGCACGATCACATCTTCGCTGCGCGTCAGTTGCGTCAGCCGGGCCTGCCAGTCCTGATAGAAACTGGACAGCTGGGCGATGTAGCGCGGGTCGTCATGCGGAATTTCCGTGGTCAGCGGGTACTCCATCGGGTACTCCGTGACCTCGGCATGCAGCAGGCCGTTGACAAGTTGCCGTGCCTTGCCCGGGTGACCGCGCTTGCGGAAGTAGGCCACATGACGGGCGTTTCTCAGCAGGCGGTCGGCCTTCACGCTCATCATGTCGGGATCGCCGGGACCCAGTCCCACGCAGAAGATTTTTCCGTGATTCATGGTGACTCTTCCTACTCCACCGTGGTTGCCAGCGCGTTGATGGCGGCAACCGTGATGGCGGAGCCGCCGAGGCGCCCTTGCACGATGGCAAACGGAATCTGTCCCCATTCGCGCAGCGCGTCCTTGGACTCAGCAGCTCCCACAAATCCGACCGGGCAGCCGACGATGGCAGCCGGGCGCGGGCAGTCCGGGTCCTGCAGCATATGGAGCAGATGAAACAGGGCCGTCGGCGCATTGCCGATGGCGACCACGGCGCCGTCCAGATGCTCGCGCCACAGCTCCAGTGCTGCGGCGCTGCGGGTGTTGCCCATGTCGGCGGCCAGCGCTGGCACACGCGGGTCCTGCAGGGTGCAGATGATGGGGTTCTGGGCCGACAGGCGCTTGCGCGTGATGCCCTCGCTGACCATGCGTGCATCGCAGAGCACGGGTGCTCCGCGCTGCAGCGCGGCTTCCGCCACTTCGGCAAAGGTCGGGGAGAAATGGATATGCGCGGCCAGCTCCACCATGCCGGCTGCGTGAATCATGCGGCAGGCGACCCGCTCTTCCAAGGGGTTGAAGCGCTTGAGATCGGCCTCGCGGCGGATGATGCTGAACGATTGCCGGTAAATCTCTTCACCGCACTTTTCATAGTTGTAGGTCATTGAGTTGTTGCTGTATCTCGTGAGGATCGGAGTTCAGAGGCCGATAGGGAATGGATACCCGGGCCGACGGTTGTGCTTCGGCGGGGCTGGCGTGCAGCCATATCTGGCCCGCTGTGTCCCGGCTGGCAAACACCACATTTGTCGCATCGGCAGGCAGGGCACAGAGCTTGGCGCAGCCGCTGATATGAAGATGGCGGTCTGCCGCCTGTGAGCTGGCGAACCGCAAGGCCATGGACTGGGCCGGGATATGGGCCTGAGGGCAGTGGGGGGCGCCGGTGCAGGCCGAGACCCGCAGGCGCACATCCGCGGACTGGCTGATCCAGTCCCTGGCATCGAGCCGGGCAGGCAGTGAATCCAGATGCTTGTTCGGCAGAAGCAAGGATTTCCAGGGCGTGACCCGGATCTCCGCTTGTTCGGGCATGAGAGCTGCCAGCTTCTGTATGGCCCATGCGTCCAGGCGCCCCAACGGGGCGCCGAGCAGCAGGCCGTGAGGGTTGAGCGCTCCGGGCCGCAATGACCTGGCAGCGTTCCTTTCCAGAGTCCGGGGCTCAAGGTGATGACTGGCTTTGGCGAGTCCGCAGGCCTGAAGGTCGATGGGCTTTGCAAGGCCGCGCAATCGGCCCGCCGCCTGCGCGCCACGCTCACGGGCAAACCACAGGGCAATCTGTAGGGCAGCCTGCACGGCAGCCGGTCCAGTCTCAAAGCCGTACCAGTCCTCCGACTGGCCCAGGGCAAGCCCATAGCCTCCATCGGCGCAGGCCCATAGCTGAAGGTCGGAACTCAGGCTTTGGAGATGGCACTGCGGATCGTCGACCAGCATGTCGAATTTGCCGGGTAGGGCCGGAATGTCCTGCTGTTGAAGGGCCAGGGGAGTCAGATCACGCGCCGCTGCCCCGGAAAGCGCCAGAGCCAGTGCATGGGTGCGATCTCCTCTGGCATAGAACGGAGTGCAATGCACGGCAGGCGCCAGATCTGCCTGTTCATTGGCAGGGGCCAGCCTGGATACAACGAGCGCTGCGCGCAAGGCAGGCAGTGCCGATTCGTGCACGCCGCGCAATTGCAGATTGCCGAGCCGGGTCAGCTCGATCTGGCCCGAGGCATGGGTTCGTGCGAGCTCGGCCAGTACCAGCCACTGAACGGCGCTCAGAGACGCACAGCGAGGGCGTACACGAACGATCCAGCCGTCCTGTGCCTGCATGGGCTTCCAGGTGCTGGGGCACCAGCCGCGAATCTGAACGGTCTCAGGGCTGGACAAGCGCTGCTCCAGGCGACGAGGCCAGGGCACGGCCGGCCCGCTGGGACAAATCTGACTGGAAAATTCCATGCAACATAGGTCATCCAAGGTCGGTTTGGCCGATACCCGGGCCAGACAAACAAAATGTGCAGAGGGAAATGAAGAGGTGATGAGCCGCACGCAGGCGCTGGCATATCACAAGCCACATGCAATCCCGCTGCGCCTTGTACACATCAGGCCGGTCTCCGGACTTACAGAGCCCACCTGAGGGTGGCATGTCGATGCGCCTTCCCGCTTTCGCAGTGGCGGCCATGGCCGTGGGCCAGAGCGAGCATCGCCATATCTCTGATTACCGTTGCGGGTGCAGTGCAGGATTGATGGAGACTCCATTGACCTGCTTCTCGTTTCACCTCCGCGTGCAAAAGCACGCTATGAGGCACCTGTGGTGGCGCGATCTTACGCGATAACCTGGTCCACACGGCCGAACTCATCGGCCTGGCAGCCGCTTTCCTGCCGCCTGTGCGGTGACAGGGTATCGATAGGGCGGGCAGGGGGCGTTATACCCTGTCAGGTGACTATCAAAATAGATAGCTATTAACGCTTTTCTGTTAAGCGATAGAGGTGGTTTTTAGTTGAATTTCAGCGGCAGTCGCAGAGTATCCGGCCAGGCCTTTGCCAGCCGCTCGGCGCCGCCAAACAGACGCCTGCTCTGGCCTGCAGCAGTTTCACAGTCCACCAGAATCTGCGCCAGGGCAGGTATGGGGCCGCGTTCCAGCTGCAGCACATCGGGGCTGCGGAAGTCGCTGATCAGCCACAGGCAGGACGGTTGCCGGGAGTATCTGGCCGCCATCTGCCAGCCTGACTCCAGGGCCTGGGCCAGCGGCGTGCCGCCACCGCCGCGCAGCGGCTCGATCAGGTCGGCATTCCAGCGTGGCGCCCGCGTGGGCTCCAGCAGCCAATGGAGCCGGCCTGCGCCGAAGCACAGCAGGGCCACGGATTCGCGCTGCTGATAAGCCCGGCGCAACCACTGCAGCAGCAGGCCCTTGGCCCGGGCGAACGCGCCGCTCTCCACCATGGAGGCCGAGCAGTCCAGCAGGAACAGGTGTTGCCTGCGCACCTCTCCTTCGGGCTGGTGCCAGCGCAGATGGGCGGGTGCCAGCGGCAGCCCCTGGCGCTGGTGCAGGGTGGCAGTCCAGTCAATCGATGCCCCTGGCATCTTGTGGACGCTGGATACGGCATGGCTGGCCAGAGTCAGACCTTGGTCGGCAGAGCCGACTTGCCCCCGGCCGGCGCTCAGCGCAGCAGACCGGAGGCCCGGGCTTTTTTTGCGGCCAGGGCCTCCAGGGCTGCCTGTGCCATGGCGTCGGCCTGTTGCGGTTCGAAGACGACGCTGCTCACGGCTTGAGCCTGACCCCAGCCGGCAGGCGGCTGTTCGAGGCCCGGGCCGGCGTCTGGAGGCAAGGAGCTGGTAGCGCCGGGCTCGCGGGAGGCCGTTGAAGGGGATGCTGATGCCTGGATATCAGGCTCTGTGAGGTCTTTGCTGTCCTTGCCGGATTGCGCTGCGGGCGCGGCTGGAGGTGTGCTGGCCGGTGCCTGTCGGGGTTGACTGGCGCTGCCGGGGTCTGGCTGGGCAGCGCGATGCTGCAGTACCAGTGGTGCGACTTCGGACACATGGGCTGGCGTGATGCTGTGACTGCCTTGCCAGGCTGCCAGCGCGCGTGCAGCGCGCAGCATGACCAGGTCGGCACGCAGTCCGTCCACCTGGGCGGCAATGCACTGCAGGGCCACGGCCTCGTGGACGGCATCGCTCCAGGCCAGTTCCGAGGCATTGCGGCAACGGCTGCGGGCCTGCGCCAGCCGCTGGCGGATCTCCTGCTGGCGGGCCGCATGGGATTGCACAAAGCCCTGGGGGTCCAGGTCAAAGCGCAGCCTGGCCTTGACGATGCTGCTGCGCAACTGCGGGTCATGGGCATTGTCCAATTGCACACAAAGGCCCAGGCGGTCCAGCAACTGCGGGCGCAGCATGCCTTCTTCGGGGTTCATGGTGCCGATCAGCACAAAGCGCGCGGCATGGCTGTGCGAGATCCCGTCGCGCTCTATGCGATTGATGCCGGAGGCTGCCACATCAAGCAGCACATCGACGATGGCATCGGGCAGCAGATTGATCTCATCGACATAGAGAACCCCTTCGTGCGCCTTGGCGATCAGGCCCGGCGCAAAAGCCACTTCATGGCCCGCCAGAGCTTTGGACAGGTCCAGGCTGCCGGTCACATGCTCGATGGAGGCACCTAGCGGCAGGGTGACGAAAGGTGCAGGTGCCAGCAGATCCGCCAGCGCACGTGCTGCCGTGGACTTTGCCGTGCCGCGCGGGCCCCGGATGAGCACGCCGCCCAGTTGTGGCTCGATTGCGGCCAGCAGCAGAGCCTGCACGAGGGCGGGCTGTCCCTGTATGGCAGAGAGAGGGAATACGGGTACCGGATCGTGGTTGGGGTTCATTGGGAAACCTGTCCTTCCATGAATTCTTCGTGCTCCAGCATCTGGGCCAGCAGGCTCTGGCGATGCTCGCCTGGCTGCTCCCACATGCCGCGGTCTATGGCTTCCAGCAGACGCGAGACAATATCGCCCAGCGCCTGTGGATTGTGCTGGCGCAGAAACTGGCGCACGCTCTCGTTTTCGACATAGGCCTGGGTGACCAGGGCGTAATGCTGGTCCGAGACCAGCGCGGTGGTGGCATCGAAGCCGAACAGATAGTCCACCGTGGCCGCCATCTCGAAGCCGCCCTTGTAGCCGTGGCGCATGGCGCCCGCAATCCATTTGGGATTGGTGACGCGGGCGCGCACCACGCGGCCGATCTCCTCGGCCAGGGAGCGAATCCTGGCAGACTGAGGATTGCCGTGGTCGCCATGATAGACGGCAGGGTCGCTGCCGCCCAGGTGCCGCACGGCCGCCACCATGCCGCCTTGATGCTGGTAGTACTCGCTGGAGTCCAGCAGGTCATGCTCGCGGCTGTCCTGATTCTGCAGCACCACGTCCAACGCCTGCAGACGCCGCTCCAGCGCGGCGCGGGCCGGCACGCCATCGGCCTGCTGGCCGTAGGCATAGGCCCCCCAGTGCAGGTAGTGGCGTGCAAAGTCACCTGCGTCGGTCCACTGGCCGCTACGCAGCATCTCGTGCATGCTGGCACCATAGCTGCCTGTGGGCGCTCCGAAGACGCGCCACAGGGCCTGTTCGCGGGCCGCGTCGGCGCTCAGGCCCTGGTCCATTGCGGTTTGCGTGTCACGCAGCATGCGGGCGCGGATAGGGTTGTCCTCGGCGTCCTCATCCAGCTCGGCCACGGCACGCACCGCGGCATCGAACATCTGCACCACGTTGGGAAAGGCATCGCGGAAAAAGCCGCTGATGCGCAGCGTCACGTCAACGCGCGGGCGACGCAGCCCGACGGCTGGAATGACTTCAAAGTCGGTCACGCGCTGGCTGCCGGCCGCCCATTTGGGGCGCACCCCGATCAGGGCAAAGGCCTGGGCGATATCGTCACCGCCGGTACGCATGGTGGCTGTTCCCCAGACGGAAAGACCGATGGCCTGTGGATATTCGCCATGCTCTTGCAGATATCGCTCCAGCAGGCGCTGCGCGGACTGCTGCCCCAGCGCCCAGGCGGTCTGGGTGGGGATGGCACGGGTGTCCACAGTGTAGAAATTGCGACCCGTGGGCAAGGTGTCACAGCGCCCGCGCGAGGGCGAGCCGCTGGGGCCCGGCGGAACAAAGCATCCTTGCAGTGCGCGCGAGAACTGCAGCAGCTCCTGGGGGCCGCAGGCGTCCAGTGAAGGTGCAATCTGCTGCTCTATGCGCGTCAGCACTTGTAGTGTGTGCGGCCAGTCGCGGGCCAGCTCGGGCCGGGCAATGACCTGCAGGGCCAGCAGCTCGAGCCGCTCGCGCGTGTCGCCGCCATGGCGCCAGGCACCGGCATCCTGCTGCTGCAGCGCGGCCGGGCGCAGGCCGTTCCAGGGCGCGGCGGCATCCATGTCCAGCGGGTTCCAGTCCATGGCCGGCAGCAGGTCGGCGACCAGTGCGTTGAGCAGGCCCTGCTCGTCGCCACCACCGCCCGGATAGCGCGCCAGAGAGAGCAGGGTCGATTCACGCTGCTGGCCCTGGGGTGAGCTGCCGAAGATATGCAGGCCATCGCGGATCTGGGTTTCCTTGAGTTCGCACAGATAGGCATCGATGCGTTCCAGCAGCTGCTCGTCGGCATCGGGCTGCGCGCTCGCCGTTTCGAGGCCAAGTTCGCGCAGCAGATCCTGCTGTCTGGCGCAGTCCAGAATCTGCTTGCGCAGCATCCCGGAGCGGCGCAGATCGACCAGCAGGGCTTCGTAGTATTCGTCCACCAGACGTTCCAGCTCCTGCATGGGGCCGTGGTTTTCGGCGCGCATGAGCGGCGGCATCAGATGGTCGATGATGACGGCCTGGCTGCGGCGCTTGGCCTGAGCCCCTTCGCCCGGGTCGTTGACGATGAAGGGATAGACATGCGGCAGCGGGCCTAGGATGGCATCGGGCCAGCATTGCTGCGAAAGCGCCAGGCTCTTGCCCGGCAGCCATTCCAGATTGCCGTGCTTGCCCACATGGACCATGGCGTCCACGCCGAACACATCGCGCAGCCAGAAGTAGAACGCCAGATAGTGATGGGGCGGCACCAACTCGGCGTCGTGGTAACTCGCGTAGTCATTGCGTCCATCGAGAGAACGTGCGGGCTGTATGCCGACAAAGACATGACCCAGCTGCAGGCCCGCAATCATGAACCAGCCATCGCGCAGCATGGGGTCCTGTTCGGGCGCACCCCAGCGCTCGGCTATGGCCTGGGCCATATCGCCGGGCAGCTTTGCCAGGCGCTGTTGATAGGCCTGAAGCGAATAGCCCTGGCTTGCAGGGCGCAGTGGCCATTTTTTTGGGTCATTGGCAATGCCTTGCTGCAGCAGGCCCATCAGAGCCAGACCGGAGTCGGGCCGCGCAGCAGAATCGCCCAGTTGCCAGCCGTCACTTGCCAGCTGATCCAACAGCGCGATCACGGATTCCGGCGTATCGAGGCCCACGCCGCTGCCCATGCGTGCCTCGCTGCCCGGGTAGTTGGCCAGTATCAGCGCGGCTTTCTTCTGCGCCGCTGGCTTGCTGCGCAGCTGACACCAACGCCAGGCCAGCTCGGCAATCCAGGCGACGCGGTCGGGCTCGGCCTGGTAGCTGATCACATCGGTCTGCGTCAGCTCGCAGCGATGGGCCAGGCCCTTGAAGCTCATGGCGCGCGTCATGATGCGGCCGTCCATCTCGGGCAGCACCACCTGCATGGCAATGTCGCGCGGGCGCAGGCCCTGGCTGTCAGCCAGCCAGTCTTCGCGGTTGCTTCCGCTGGCAATCACTTGCAGCACCGGAATGTCGCCGGCCAGCGCATCGGCCGCTTCGCCTGTGCGCGCATGTTCTCCGAGGGCAGCAAACGCCGTGGTGTTGAGAATGATCTGCACCTGGTGCGCAATGCACAGGGAGCGCAGCGTCTGCAGGCACAGCCCGTCCTTGAGCGACTCCAGGGCCAGCGGCAGCGGGTTCAGGCCGCGTGCGAGCAGGGCGTCGGCCATGGCATCAAAGGCCTCGGTATTGGCCGCCAGCAGATGCGAGCGGTAGAACACCAGCATCGCCACGGGGGCTCCGGGCTGCCAGCGCGCCTGCAGATCGTCCAGGCCCGGAAGATGCCCGGCATCGTCTGCCAGCCAGCTTTGTGGCACATGAACGGCCACGGGGGGCAGCACCCGCACGGGCGCGCCCTCGCAGCCCTGGTTCAGGCCCCAGGCTGCCGCCATGCGCAGGAACTCGCGGGCATTGCCAAGGCCGCCGGCGCGCAGATATTGCCACAGCGCACGGCTTTGCTCGGGCTCAAGCGTGCCCTTGGCCAGCAGTTCGGGATCCTCCTGGTTGTCGCCAGAGAACATGGCCAGCTTCTGGCCCTTGCGGCGCGCCAGCTTTTGCAGCTGCTCGATGCCGTAGGGCCAGGTGGACTCGGCTCCCAGATGGTCGACGATGACCAGCCTGGCATGCTGCAGCACCTCGTCGATATACAGATCGAGCGAGGCGCTCTGGCGCAGATGCAGCAGATTGGCGAGCCGCAGCGTGGGGGCATCGGTTTCGGCTTGCTGCCACATCCGGTAGGCATCGGCCAGCAGCGACAGCGTGGTGTCGGCAGAGCTGAGCACCACCATGTCGGCAGGCGTCTGGTCCAGACGGGTGATGATGCTGTCGTCTTCGACAAAGCCGCCGGGGCGGGAGCTGAGCAGGTGCATGATTCAAAAAGATAGCTTTATTCGCTTGCCAGTAAAGCGATTGAGGCTGATTTTGCTTGGATTTATGCCTGTGCGCCCAGCAAGGCCTGGCGCAGCGCGGCGGCGTCCAGCTGCTTGCCGATGAACACCAGGCGCGTGGCTGCAGCTTCGCCCTCAGCCCAGGCACGGTCGAAATAGGCATCGAAGCGGCGGCCCACGCCTTGCACCAGCAGACGCATCTTCTTGCCCGGCAGCGCGGCAAAGCCCTTGACGCGCAGCACGCCATGCTGCTCCACGATGGACTGCAGAGCCAGCATCAGGCGCTCACGGTCCACGGCACCCAGGTCCAGGTGCAGGGAGTCGAAGGCATCGTGGTCATGGTCTTCGTCATGGTCGTGGTGGCTGTGCTTGTCGTCGATCGACAGCTCGGCGGCGCGATGCTGGCCCAGCAGCACGTGCAGGGGCACCTGGCCCTGCACGGCTTCGATCATCTTCACGCTGGCAGGCACCTCTTCGGCCACCAGGGCACGTACCTGGCCGAGTTGTTCGGCCGTGACCAGATCAGCCTTGGACAGCACCACCAGATCGGCGGCCGAGAGTTGGTCTTCGAACAGCTCATGCAGGCTGGCGTCATGGTCGAGATTGGGATCGGCCTGACGCTGTTCATCGACGGCATGGGGATCATGGGCGAACTGGCCGGCGGCCGCAGCGGGCGTGTCGACTACGGTGACCACGGAATCGACGGTGAAGACGTTGGCAATGTCAGGCCACTGGAAGGCCTGGACCAGGGGCTTGGGCAGGGCCAGACCACTGGTTTCGATCAGCAGCACATCGATGTCGGCGCGGCGCTCGGCCAGGGCCTTCATGACGGGGAAGAACTCTTCTTGCACGGTGCAGCACATGCAGCCGTTGGCCAGCTCGTAGATCTGGCCGTCGGCACCACCTTCTTCCTTGCAGCCTATGGCACAGGTCTTGAGAATTTCGCCGTCAATGCCCAGTTCGCCGAACTCGTTGACGATGACCGCCACGCGCAGCCCCTTGGCCTGCTCGAGGATATGGCGCATCAGCGTGGTCTTGCCGCTGCCTAGAAAGCCGGTGACGATGGTGGCGGGGATCTTGGTGGTTTGCATGGATCTATCTCCGGTAGAGGAAAGCAATAGAAATCAGGAGCGTTCGAGGACAGCCGGTCCGTGGACATGGCATTGCGGGTTGACGCGCGCATCAAGCACATGGCCTGTGAGCGTGGACGCCAGATTGTCGGCATCCATGGGGCCGTACCAGACACCGTCGGGGTAGACGATCATCAACGGGCCACGGTTGCAGGGGTACTGGCAGCCGGTCTGCAGCGGCTGCAGCCGGTTTTTCAGTCCCGGGGTTTCACGTATCGTTCGCGTCAGTGTGGGCCATAGCTGCAGCGCTCCCTTGGCCGCGCAGCGCGGGCCCACGCACCACAGCACATGCTGGCGGTGCTCGGGCACTAGCGACCAGCCCTTGGGGTCATGCTCCCATGGATCGTCGCCCAGCACCTCGGGCACATCGGGCTGGCGCAGTGCCTCTTCCACGGACCGGGCCAGCAACTCGGTCAGTTCGGGGAGCTGCAGCAGTGGTTGACCAAATACCAGACGCGGAGAGGGCTGTGAGGGATCACGTGCTGCACGCCAGCGCATGATGAGCTTGTGCAGCCAGCGGCGCAGCGAGGCTTCGTCAGGCACCATCATGGGCAGGATCAGAATGCTGCGGGCTTTGGCACACAGGTCCAGCGCCTCGCCCAGCGTGGGCTGGGCGCGGTCCACATACGCCGTGGTCACCTGCTGCACAGGCTGGCCTGAGGCCCTCATGGCGGCCTCCAGCCGCGCGGCCAGATCGCTGAGCTCCGTCAGGCCTGCGGTATAGGCGCCGCCCCGGCTGAGCAGGATGATGGCCAGCGAAGGCGCTGTGGCCTGCTTGAGGTCGGCGGGTTGGGAGGTGGGGAGATGCTTGTTCACGGCAGCTCTCCTGCAGAAAACTCCACGCTCTGGACGCTGATCTTGCGCTCGGGGTGCAAGGCGGCTGCCAGGCGCTGTGCGGCTTCGATATTGCGCGGGCCGGGTGTGGCTTCGGCATAGCTCATCACGAAGAACCGGCGATTGCGAATGGCGGAAACCGCCTCAAGTTCCTTTTTTTGCAGCAGGAAGTCGATCTTGCCCTGAGCATCGGGCTGGCCGTAGTCAATGATCACGATCCACTCGGGGTCGCGCTCGATCACGTCTTCCCAGTTGCCGCGCTGCCAGTTCTGGCTCAGGTCTGCAAAGATATTGCTGGCACCGGCTTCGTCCAGCATGGCCTGCGGCATGCCGAAGTGGCCGACGGTGACGGGAATCTCCTGGCCGCTGTCGTATACAAAGACGCGCGGCAGCGTGCGATTGCCTTGCATCTGCTGGTGCAACTGGGCCTGGGAGGCCCGCAGTTTGTCTATGCGTGGCAGGGTCTGCGGGAGGACGCCAAAGATGCGGCTGATGTTCTCCATGTCCAGCAATGCATCGTCCAGTGCGATGCGCTCGCGCTTTTGCACGCGGATGCAGGATTCGGACAGCACATAGGAGGCGATGCCGTGGCTGGCCAGGCGCTCCGGGGTCACGCCACCTTGGCGAAAGCCATAGCTCCAGCCGCCAAAGACAAAGTCGGCTTCGGCGCCCAGCAATACCTCCAGGTTCATGCCCTGGGATGAAAGATCGGGCAGACGCTGCAGCCAGGGCTTGAGCTGGGGGCTGATCTCCTTGCTGGAAGGGATGCCCGAGTAGCCGACCAGGTGCCGGCCCAGACCGAGATAGAGAAAGCTCTCGGTGATGTTGACGTCATGGGTGACGGCGCGCTGGGGAACCTTGTCGTAGCGCACGGTCTGCCCGCACACCGGCAACTCCAGCGCTGGCTGATGCTGGCGCATCGGCACCGCAACCGCCTGCGGCTCGGGTGCTTTGCCGCAACCGGCCAGCAGCAGCGATGCTGCCAGCAGCGCCGAGGCGCAGGGTCGATTCAAGCCAATAGCTTGCATGACAGCAGGCCTGGGCAGCATCAGAAACGCATCAGCGCGGACAGTTCCACGCTGCGCCCGCGTCCCAGCAGCCACTGGTTGCCGCTATAGGCATAGGTGGCATAGAGACGGTTGGTCAGGTTGCGGCCCACCAGGCGCAGCGTGGTGCGCGGGTTCATATCCCAGCTCAGCACGGCGTCGGTCACCACATAGGAAGGCATGCGAACGGTGTTAGCGTTGTCACCAAAACGGTCACCCACATAGCGCATGCCCAGCGATGCCTGCCAGGGGCCGGTGCGGTAGTGACCCCAGAGGTTGGCAGTCACGCGCGGCACGTTGCTGGGGCGGTTGCCTGCACGGTCCACGCCTTTGCTGCCTTCGAGCAAACGGTCGAACTTCGCATCCACATAGGCAATATTGCCTTCGAAGCGCAGCGCCTTGCTGGCATGGATGAGGCCGGTCAGTTCAATCCCCTTGGACGACTGCTTGCCGCCCTGGACCGACAGTGCCGGACGATCGGGGTCGCGGGTGATGATGTCGTCCTTGACGATGCGATAGGCCGCCACGGTCCATTCGCCACGCCCATCGGCCAGTTGCTGCTTGTAGCCGACCTCGATCTGGCGGCCCTGGCTGAGGCTGAAGCCCGATTGCGACTGGGCAATCGACAGCAGGCTGGTGACGGGGTCATGGCCGGTGCTGGTCTGTACATAGGCGCTGCTGAGTGCATCGAACTTGTGGGTCAGGCCCAGGCGCCAGGAGGTGCCGTTCAGCGGCTTGTCAAAGCCAGAGCCATCCTGAATATTGTTGCGTGAGAAGGCATACCAGTCGCGGCGCATGCCGGCCATCAGCAGCCATTGCTCGCTGATCTTCCAAGCATCTTCGAGATACAGCGCATTTTGGCGGATGCTGGAGTTCATGCGCGGCAGATAGGCATCGGGGCTGTCCCAATAGCCGTGCTGCGGGTTGAAGGCCGAAACCGTGGACTGACCGGTGTAAGGCGAGTTGCTGGTACTGGTGAACTGGGCGTTCGAGATGTCCCAGCCCATGGCGATCTGGTGGTTGGCTGCCTTGAGGTCCAGCCCCATGCGATTGCCCGTCTGCTGCACATCGTGGCCGATTTCCAGATAGTCGGATCGGCCCACCTGGCCGGTGGCCGGCTGGTAGTTGTAGGCCTCGATATTCTTCCAGTGGCGATCGGACTTGAAGTGATAGAGCTCGTTGCGCACCGTCAGCGCGTCGCTGGAACGCCACTGGGCCTTGGCACGGAAGCGCTGGTCCTTGAACTGGTCGATGGCATCGAGCACGTTGTAGTTTTTGTTGCGCAGTTCCTTGACGATCTGCCCGCCGACCACGGGCGAGCCGAAATAGCGCTCGGGCTTTTGCTGGCTGATGTCGGCGCTCAGGTCCACGGTCAGATCGCTGCGTGGTGTCCAGCGCAGTGCGCTCATCAGCTTGCCGCTGCTGGCCTTGCCCAGTTCGCGCTCGCCGTCGGTGCGGTCGCCATAGGCATCGAGCCGGTAGCTCAGGGTCTCGCCCAATGCGCCACTGGCCCCGATGCCGGCGTAGGCCCTGCCGTGGCTGCCTGCTCCCAGCAGCACTTCGGTGGAGTGTTCGCGGCTGGGCTGCTTGCGGATGGCGTTCATGGTGGCACCTGTGGTGCCGCTGCCATACATCAGCGATGCGGGGCCGCGCAGCACCTCGATGCGCTCATAGCCCCAGCTGTCGCCCGGATAGTTGACGGTGCCCGAGGCCACGCCCAGCATGATGCCGTCCTCGGCAATGCCGATGGAGTTCACGCCATTGAAGCCGCGGCTTGAAAAAGAGAGCCCCCCATTGCCGGGGGCGCCCGATGTGCTCAGGCCCACGGTGCGGGTGACAGCGTCGGCCACGCTGTAATCAGCGCGCTCTTCGATCTGCAGCGAAGACACGCCGCTGACGCTGGCCGGGAGGTCCAGCACGGGTACGTTCACATGGGAGGCCGTGGTTGACGGCTGGCTGGTCTGCAACTCATGCGAGGGCAGGCGGTTTTCCCGCACCGTGACTTCGGGCAGGGACTGCTGGGCCATGCCGACGGCGGGGCAGAGCAGAAGCAGCTTGATTGCGGTGCTGCCTAAATGGCGCAGCTGAGGCTTGGAGTTGAGGGCGGAATGAAGAGCAGCAGAGGTTTGTGGATGAGAGCACATATCACGAGGCCGAAACTGCCTGAAGGGATAGCTGTGCCGCAGACAGGTCCGCCTTTTTCAGGCATGACGCAATCCACTTTCTGGCCGCTATCCGCACCCCGCAGACAGTTTTCGTAAAGACCGCCCCGAGGGGCGGAGTTGAGTCATCGGCAGGCCGGTCTCCGGGCTCACAGGCAATTCATTGCTGAATTCACGACTCGCCTTCCCGAAAGATGCAGACCGTCGCGATGCGAGGGGCCGGATCATGTCCAGTGGCTGCAAGCGTTGATGCGCTCGCATGAGTGTGTTGACCTGTTTACCGTTGCGGGGGCAGCCAAGGCTTCCTGAGCTTGCGATCAGACCTTGTTCCCGTTTCACTCGCTTCAAGCGAGCACCTTCCGAAACGAAGCGCCATCAAGGCGCCGCGAGAGTTTATCAGTCCCCGGGCGAAACGCAGAGGGATTTAGAGCAACTCGTCCGGCATGAACTCGATCAGCGGTCTGCCGCTGCGCTCGCTCAGGCGTACCTGGGCACGCACGCCGTAGACTTCGGCGATGGTCTGCGCGGTCAGCACCTGGGCCGGTGTGCCCTGTGCCACCAGTTCTCCTGCCTTGAGCAGGTACAAGCGGTCGCAGTAATGGGCAGCCAGTGGCAGCTCGTGCAGCGCGGCCAGCGTGGTCAGGCCCAGACTGCGGATCAGGTTCATCAGCTCGAACTGGTGGCGTACGTCCAGGTGGTTGGTGGGCTCGTCCAACACCAGCAGCCTGGTCTGCTGGGCCAATGCCCTTGCCATGAGCACGCGCTGCTTCTCGCCCCCTGACAGGGTCGAAAACATGCGCTGCGCCAGCGACTGGGCCTGGACCTGGACCAGGGACTGGGCGACGATGTGGAAGTCCTGCTCGCTGTCCCGGGCGAAAGAACTCTGGTGCGGCGTGCGCCCCATGAGCACCACATCGCACACGCGCAGATCGAACTCGCTGGCGTTTTCCTGGGTCAGTACCGCCATGGAGCGGGCATTGTCGCGAGCGCTGCGCTGCCAGACGTCCTGTCCATCTATGCAGACCGCACCACTGGCAGGCCTGAGCATGCGGTAGATCATGCGCAGCAAGGTGGACTTGCCGCTGCCGTTGGGGCCGAGCAAACCGACCAGTTCGCCATGCCGGATATGCAGGCTGATGTCCTTGACTATGAATGCGGCCGCCGTCTGCCAATGCAGGTGGCTGGCCTCCAGCAGGAAGGATGAGCTGGGTGCGGAACTCACGGATTGCCCTTTTCCCGCACGCTCTTGCGGCACAGCATCCAGACAAAGAAGGGGCCGCCCAGCAGCGAGGTGATGACACCCACAGGTACCTCGGCGGGGGCAAAGCTGATGCGCGAGAACACATCGACCCAAATCAGAAAGATGGCACCTGTGAGCGCGGCCACGGGCAGCACGCGCCGGTGCTCGGAGCCGACCAGCATGCGCGCGACATGGGGCACGATGAGGCCGACAAAGCCTATCGGACCCGTCAGAGCCACCAGCACGCCTGTCACCATCGAGACCAGAACGAATAGCCAGCGCCTGGTGCGGGTGGTGTCCACCCCGAGCGTGGCGGCGGTCTCTTCGCCTGCCAGCAGCGCATTGAGTGAGCGGGCCTGCGCCAGCAGCAGGACCACGCCAGCCGCCAGCAGGGCGGCCGGCAGGCCCAGCTCCTGCCAGCGGGTTCCGGCCAGGCTGCCCAGGGTCCAGGTCAGCACGGAGTTGGCCAGCTCGCGCTGATCGGCCGTCAGCACAATCAGACTGGTGACACCACCCAGGCAGTAGGCAATGGCCACGCCGCCCAGAATGAGTCGCGATGCCTGCAATCGTCCATTGGCATGGGCCAGGAAGTACACGGCCACACAGGCCAGCAGCGCACCGCTGAAAGCTCCCAGCGGCAAGGCCAGCTCGCCCGCAAATGCCAGTGCACCGAAGGCCAGCACGCTCACGGCCCCGACCGACGCACCGGATGAAACGCCCAGCAGATAGGGGTCAGCCAGCGGATTGCGCACCATGGCCTGCATGGCCACGCCCACCAACGCAAGGCCTGCGCCGGTCAGGGCAGCCAGCAATACGCGCGGCAGGCGCACGCGCCAGACAATCTGGTATTGGGCGCTGCTCCAGCTGCCTGAAGGCCAGTCCAGGCCCAGGCGCTGACCCAGCTCATAAGCCGTGATCTGCCAGGCTTGCCCGGGGGCGATCCGTACCGGCCCCAAGGTGATGGCTAGAGTCAGAGACAGCAGCAGCACTGCCGTCAACATGGCCAGCCATAGCTTCAGCTGATGGCGTTGCTGGACGAACATCTGTGCCAACGGCTGGGTCATGGCTGCAGCAGGGCGGTGGCCCGGGTGGGCATGGCGCCAGCGGGCCCGAGGCGCGAGGCAAAAGCCTGTGCAAGGTGTCTCATTGTCATTAGCCAGGGCAGACAGTCTGCATGCTGGTGACGAGATCGGGCGGAGGGCGGGCCTCGCAGCCTGTTGCCGTCACGCTGCTCCCCGCAGACGTTCGTTGCACATGCCGACTGCCGGAACTGGGTCCGGACGGTCAGCGCTCAACAGGCCGGTATCCGGGCTGGCAGATTGCGCGAGGCATGTTACTTCGCCTTCCCGGCGCTGCCGCGCACCTCGTCGAAGAGGCCACGTAGAACACCAGTGACAGGCTCCTGCAAGCGCAAAAGCCATGAAGTGGTTTGATCTGCTTACCGTTGCGGGGGCAGCCAAGGCTTTGAACCTTGTTCCCGTTTAACCCGATGAAGCACCGGGCACCTGTCGCATGGAGAAAAAGCCTGCGGCACGGCCGTGCCGAGACTTGTTTCAACGAAAAATTATATAGCAGCGCATCCAGACATCGTCTGGGAGATCAGGGCGATTCCTTTGGGGCAACGAGGCACGGCACAAGGTAGGCATCGCGTTCAGCGAGGCGCTGGTGCAAGTTCAGGCACTGTGGCGGCGCTGCCCGTGATCGATATCCGATGTCCAAAAAGGCTCCAGCCGCCTGAAATGTAGGTGGCGGCTATTTTTGAGTGGCCACAGTCAAAACTGAGCTGACATTTGTGCACAAAATAGAGGCTGAGAAAGCCCCCGATTCTGAGGACACCATGAGCATTTGGTCCATCGACGCACAGACCGTCACCCACAGCATTCAGCTCGCTGTCGCGCCGGTTTTTTTTCTGACTGCCGTGGCCGGCATGATTGGCTCCGTTGCGGGGCGGCTGGCGCGCATCATTGACCGGGCTCGCAAGCTGGAGGAAAGCCTGCGCACCCTGGACGATCACGATCTGATCGCCCGCCACCTCAAGGAGCTGCATTTTCTGCGCGAGCGCGGGCGGCTGGCCAACGTATCCATCGCGCTGCTGACACTGTGCGGCATGTGCATAGGGCTGACCATCGTGCTGCTGTTTGTGGGCCAGGCCTACGGCGTCAGCGGCCACGGCTATGCCGTTTTCAGCTTCCTGCTGGGGGTGCTGGCCTTTGTGCTGGCGCTGTGCTGCTTCCTCTGGGAGACCATCATGGCGACACGCATTCTGGACTTTCATATGCTCACCCAGGCCAGGGCGGCCGTTCGCCATGTGGAGTCCGAGCATCGCCCCTGATTGCGCTGCGAGACATGTTTTTCCTGCCTCTGATCCTGGTGCCCATCGTCTTTCTGATGGCACTTGCTCGCCTCTATCAGATTCCCGTGCAGCTGCGCTCGGGGCGGTTGCGGCTGGTCGAGCGCGGCAGGCTGGGCTTGCGCCTGGCCACCTTGCTGGCCTATGCCGGTCTGCTGACGGGTAGCGGGGCATTGCTCGCGGTCTTGGTGTATGCGAGCTTTTTCGCGCCACAGCGCTGGTCGGCCTATCTGCACCTGGCTCCTTATCTGGCGCTTTATCCCTTGCTGTATCTGGCTGCCGCATGGGTGTCCTATTACGGCCTGAAAAAGTCTGCTGCCGCCTGAGCTAGTCCTGCATGGGCTCCAGCCAGGCGGCCGCGGCATGGATGATGCAGTCGGTCAGTCGCTGCAGGCTGGTCTGGGCATTGCGGGTGTGGGCCCAGTACATGGGGATGTGGAGATCTCTGCCCGGAAGCAGTTCCATCAAATCGCCACTGGCCAGCTGCGGAGTGATCAGCTGGGCCGGGTGCATGCCCCAGCCCATGCCCAGTTCCACGGCACGGGTGTAGCCCTGGTTGGAGGGCAGAAAGTGACGTGCATTGTTGCGTCGTCCGTCCAGCCCCAGGCCGTGCAGCCATTGGTCCTGCAGGCTGTCCTTGCGCCCGTAGTACATCATTGGCGCCTTGGCCAGCATCTGGGCCAACTCCCGGTCTGATTCGGCTTGGCCCAGGTGGCGCTGCACAAACTCAGGGCTGGCCACGGCGATATAGCGCATGCGGCCCAGCGGCCAGGTGTTGCACCCTGCAATCGCCGAACCCGTGGCCGTGACCGCGGCCATGACTTCGCCTTCCTTGATGCGTTTGGCCGTGTGGTCCTGGTCGTCAATGCTGATGTCCAGCAATTCGTTGCCGTCCTGCGTGAAGGTCGCCATGGCATCCATGAACCAGGTCGACAGGGAGTCGGCATTGACTGCAAGCTTCAACGTGGGCAGGGCGGTCTGTCCTTCCGGGATCAGCTCGGGGTTCTTGCGTCGCAAATCGTTTTCCAGCAGCGCTACCTGCTCCACATGCAGGCACAGGCGCCGGCCAGCCTCCGTGCCGGTGCAGGGCGTGCCGCGCAGCACCAGTACCTGCCCCACGCGTTCCTCGAGCAGCTTGATGCGCTGGGAGATGGCGGAGGGTGTGACATGCAGCTTGCGCGCTGCACGCTCGAAGCTTCCCTCACGCAATACGGCGGCAAGCGCTTCCAGTCCCGCATAGTCAAACATTAGAAATTCTTCATTGAATTGAGTAAATGTAATTTTACTTAATTGCTGCGCAGAGCAAGAATCCGGGCCGGTTTGGAGGAGTCAGCTGCTCATGGACATGACAACTAATTTTTATTCCGCCTGGATTGCAGGCTTTACAGTGTGCGCTTCGCTCATCGTTTCCATAGGTGCCCAGAACCTGTATGTGCTGCGTCAGGCAGTGCAGGGCGAACATGTGAAGGCCTGCGTGGCTCTGTGTGTGCTCAGCGACGGGCTGCTGGTTGCGCTGGGGGTGGCCGGCATGGCGCAGATGCTGGCCAGGTATCCGGCATTGGCCCAGTATCTGACGCTGGGCGGAGCCGCATTCTTGCTGGCCTATGGCCTTTTCGCCTTGCGGCGCATGTGGCTGGCGCCGGATGCGGCCATGGAGGCTGGCGAGCGCAGGGCGGCACCACGCGGAATGATGAGCGTGCTGGCTGCGCTGGCAGCCATCACTTTGCTCAATCCTCATGTGTACCTGGATACGGTGTTGCTGATGGGCTCGATTGGCGCTCAGCAGGAGGGTGCAGGCCGCTGGTCCTATGTGATTGGGGCAGCCTCGGCCAGCTGCCTCTGGTTTGTGCTGCTGGCGATGGCGGGGCGCCGTCTCAAGCACCTGTTTGCGAACCCCGGTGCCTGGCGCGTCATGGATGGCATCACTGGTGTGATGATGCTGTGTCTGGCCTGGTGGGTGGCGAGCAGCGCATTGGGAATGGAAATTTGAGTCTCAAGTTGCGCCAGCGCCATTCATTGCAGGCTCTTTCACACTCCTGCATTGGGTTTCAAGCCTCTGCGGCTTGTTCCCACAGGCCTACGGCCTCGATGAGGTTCCAGCTATTGCATTCAATGCGATAGTGGCCTGTGGCTCCGGTCTTCTGGCTCTGGCCCTCGATCACCACAATATGCTTGCCGTGACGCTGGGCTTCGGAGAGCGGGCGGATCTTGTCGTAGTTGTGCCTCTCGGCAATATCGCCACGAAAGGCAATCGTCACTTGCTCGCGCCGGGGGAAGTAGTCCTTGGCATATTTGTCCAGAGTGCGATCGGCAACCAGCGTGGCCATATCGGGCGAGGTAGCGGAAGAAGCGTTCATCGTGTTTCCTCAAGAGTGGACTCTTGTTTGTGTGAAGAATTTGAGCCGGTTTATGACGTAATTGTTGCATTTTGTTTCCGGCGGCGCCAGTGCGAATCTCCATGGCAGGTGGCAGACCTCGTCCGACATCAACTCCGACCGGGCAGTCGCACCACCCTATGGCGCAGACAGTGGCAGCTGAAGCCCTGTCTTGATGCGCTCCAGTGCGATTGAGGTGCTGTAGCGGCGAATGTTCTCGTCACCTTCGAACAGGCGTCTGCAGATGGCCTGGTAAGCATCCATGTCGGTTGCCGTGACGACCAGGATGTAGTCGGTTTCGCCCGTCACATAGAAGCACTGCTGCACAGCCGCTTCCTCGGCTATCCGTGCTCTGAAACCGCGCGACAGATCCGGCCTGTCGTTGACCAACTGCACGGTGATGACCGCAGTCAGCGTGCGGCCCACTTTGATGGGCTCCAGCACGGCCACATTGGCTGCAATCACCCCGGTTTCCTGCAATCGTTTGATGCGCCGCTGCACGGCTGGGGCCGAGAGGTTGATGTGCTCCGCAATCAGACGCTGTGGCATGAGGTTGTTGCGCTGGAGCAGGGCAAGAATCGCGTGGTCAAAGGAATCCAGATCGGCAGCAGGCATGGTGTTGGATGTGTTGAGAGCGAAACTTGCAGATTCAATGCTGAAAACGAGCAAATTTCGCGGGTGACATGCAATATCGTACTCACCTATGTCAAAGAACAGCTGGAATCATTGGTGGCCCGTGTTGGCCGTGTTGGGCTCGGTCACTGCACTCGGGCTGGGGACTTCGCTGGCCAAGCAGCTGTTTCCCCTGATCGGTGCCCAGGGCACATCGGCACTGCGAGTGGGCTTTGCAGCGTTGATTCTGGTGTGTGTCTGGCGGCCCTGGCGCTGGTCGCTCAACCGTCAGCAGGCGCTGGCTCTGCTGGTTTTCGGCATGGCACTGGGCGGCATGAATCTGATGTTCTACATGGCGCTGCGCGATATTCCGTTTGGCCTGGCCGTGGCCATCGAGTTTTCGGGACCGCTGGCTGTGGCCATCTACTACTCACGCCGCGCGATGGACTTTGTCTGGCTGGCGCTGGCGGTGGTCGGCCTTGCCTTGATTCTTCCTCTGGGCGGCAATGCTTCGGGCCTTAACCTGTCACCGGTGGGCATTGCCTGCGCACTCGGAGCCGCTGTCTGCTGGGCCTCCTACATCGTGCTGGGGCGCAGGCTGGGCCATATCCCCAGCGGCCAGGCCGTCTCCCTGGGCTTGCTGTGCGCGGCGTTGGTGGTGGTGCCGTTTGGTGTGGCCGAGGCAGGGCTCAAGCTGCTGACGCCGTCGATCCTTCTGTTCGGGCTGATGGTGGCGGCCATCTCCAGTGCCTTGCCCTACTCACTGGAAATGCTGGCTCTGCGTCGTCTGCCACCTGCAACCTTCGGCATTGCGCTGGCGACCGAGCCAGCCATTGCAGCGCTGATGGGCATGCTGCTGCTCAGCGAGAACCTGACGGCCACGCAGTGGACCGCCATTGCCTGCATCATGGCTGCGGCCATGGGCAGTGCAGTGACGCGCCCAGGCGCCAAATCGCCCGCGGTGGATGCTTCGGCAGCCACTTCCGGATGAATACCCATGCTATGAAAAGAGATGCTGCTAGCGCTTGCTCATCAATGCTTTGCTGAAATATTTCTAGTGAATAACCCTTGAAATTTAGGCGGGAAGCTCTGTTTTCTGTAGCTGCAATAGTTCAAAACGCTGCTTGTTCAGCGTTTTTTATTGCCACCTCGACTGCCTGTAAATCGATGTTCCGATCAGTTTTTCGAGTCGTCGAAATCTTGAATGATGGCAGATAGATAGGGGGCTTTGTTGCTTCAATGAGGGCAGACTTCTATGCTCATTTCGAGTCATATTTCTTGACCGATTTTTACGCTATCCGGTTTGCGGTTTTGGCTGTCGTGGCTACTGCGTATTTGTAGGAATCTCGGTCTATTCAAATTAGGAGCGAGGTGCTACAACGGATGCACACGGTAACGAATGCCTTGCAACTTTGCGGCACTGATTCGAGCCCTGGTGCCGCCACGGGAGGTCATATGGATGTCATCAGCAATTCTGCAGCACGCTACGTTCGTCTGCGTGAAGAAGAAATGTCGCTGGACGAGTACCTTAGCCTTTGCCAGCGTGATCCCATGGCCTATGCCGGAGCCTCACAGCGCATGCTGTCCGTCATCGGTGAACCCGAAATGGTGGACACCCGCAACGATCCTGTGCTGTCGCGTCTGTTTGCCAACAAGGTCATCCGCCGCTACCCCGCGTTCTCCGAGTTCTACGGCATGGAAGATGCCATCGAGCAGGTGGTGAGCTTCTTTCGCCATGCGGCCCAGGGTCTGGAGGAGCGCAAACAGATTCTCTATCTGCTGGGGCCTGTTGGCGGCGGTAAAAGCTCGATTGCAGAGCGCCTCAAATACCTGATGCAAAAGGCACCGTTCTACGCGCTCAAGGGATCGCCGGTGAACGAGTCGCCACTGGGCTTGTTCGACCCCGTGGAAGACGGCCCGGTGCTGGAAGATGAGTTCGGCATTCCGCGTCGCAGTCTGCAGCATGTGCTCTCGCCCTGGGCAGTGAAGCGGCTGGAGGAGTTCGGCGGAGACATTCGGCAGTTCCGAGTGGTCAAACGCTACCCCAGCATTCTCAAGCAGATAGGCATTGCCAAGACCGAGCCCGGCGATGAGAACAACCAGGATATTTCCAGTCTGGTGGGCAAGGTGGATATCCGCAAGCTGGAGAACTTTTCGCAGGACGACACCGACGCCTACAGCTACTCCGGCGGCCTGTGCCTGGCCAATCAGGGTCTGCTGGAGTTCGTGGAAATGTTCAAGGCCCCGATCAAGGTGCTGCACCCCTTGCTGACGGCCACGCAGGAAGGCAATTACAAGGGCACGGAAGGCTTTGGTGCGATTCCGTTTGATGGCATTGTGCTGGCACACAGCAATGAAAGCGAATGGAAGGCCTTCCGCAACAACCGCAACAATGAGGCCTTCCTCGACCGCATCTACATCGTCAAGGTGCCTTACTGCCTGCGCGTGAGCGAGGAAGTCCGCATCTACGAGAAGCTGATCCGGGAGTCTTCGCTGGCCAACGCCATCTGCGCGCCCGGCACGCTCAAGATGATGGCGCAGTTCTCCGTGCTCACGCGCCTGAAGGAGCCGGAGAACTCCAGCATCTTCAGCAAGATGCAGGTCTATGACGGCGAAAGCCTCAAGGACACGGATCCCCGTGCCAAGAGCTACCAGGAATACCGCGACTATGCGGGCGTGGACGAGGGCATGGAAGGCATCTCCACCCGCTTTGCCTTCAAGATTCTGGCCAAGGTCTTCAACTACGACAGCACCGAAGTGGCGGCCAACCCTGTGCACCTGATGTATGTGCTGGAGCGGCAGATCGAGCGCGAGCAGTTCCCGGCCGAACTGGAGACCAAGTACATAGGCTTCATCAAGGAATATCTGTCGCAGCGCTATGCCGAATTCATCGGCAAGGAAATCCAGACCGCCTATCTGGAGAGCTACAGCGAGTACGGCCAGAACATCTTTGACCGCTATGTCACTTACGCCGACTACTGGATTCAGGACAGCGAGTACCGCGACACCGATACCGGCGAGGTGTTCGATCGCAATGCTCTCAATGCCGAGCTGGAGAAGGTTGAAAAGCCGGCTGGCATTGCGAACCCCAAGGATTTCCGCAACGAGATCGTCAACTTTGTGCTGCGGGCCAGGGCCAACAACCAGGGCAAGAACCCGAGCTGGACCAGTTACGAGAAGCTGCGCGTGGTGATCGAGAAGAAGATGTTCTCCAACACCGAGGAGTTGCTGCCCGTCATCAGCTTCAACGCCAAGGCCAGTGCGGAGGATGCGCGCAAGCATGAGGACTTCGTCACCCGTATGGAAGCCAAGGGCTATACGCCCAAGCAAGTGCGTCTGCTTTGCGAGTGGTATCTGCGCGTGCGCAAGAGCAGCTGACAGCGGTGTCGGTGGCCCGGCGCGGCCACCGGCAGGACGGTTGAGAACAGCCCCTTGAGATGGGAGCACAGATGGCACTGCATATCATCGACCGCAGGCTCGCAGGCAAGAATAAATCGGTGGGCAACCGCGAGCGGTTTGTGCGGCGTTTCAAAGAGCAGATCGCGGAGGCGGTGCGCAAAGCCGTGTCTGCGCGCGACATCCGCCATATCGATCAGGCGGAAAGCATCACCATTCCGAAAAAAGACATTCAGGAGCCGGTCTTCAGGCATGGGCAGGGTGGTATCCGCGATATGGTGTTGCCCGGCAATCGCGAGCATGTGCGCGGTGATCGCATTGCCCGGCCGCCTGGTGGAGGCGGCGGCTCAGGATCGCAGGCCAGCGATAGCGGTGAGGGGCAGGACGACTTCACTTTCACATTGACCAAGGAAGAGTTCATGGAGCTTTTCTTTGAAGATCTGGCCCTGCCGCGCCTGCTGCGCAACCACATCGGCAACACCTTGCAATACAAGACAAGGCGCGCCGGCTACAGCCATGACGGCACGCCCAGCAATCTGGCGCTGGTGCGCACCATGCGCGGCGCCCTGGGGCGGCGCATTGCGCTGACCAAAGCTCCGCACCGTGAGCTCAAGGCGCTGGAAGAACAGCTTGAAACTCTGCTGGCGCAGGATGACGGCACCAGTGAGTCAGTAGCCGAGTTGCAGCGCCGTATCGATACCTTGCGTGAGCGTATCGGCGCAGTGCCTTTCCTGGAACAACTGGATCTGCGCTTTCGCAATCGCAGCAAGGTGCCTGTGCCCAGCAGCCAGGCCGTGATGTTCTGTGTGATGGACGTGTCCGGTTCCATGGATCAGGAGCGCAAGGAACTGGCCAAGCGCTTTTTCATTCTGCTGTACCTGTTTCTCACCAGGCATTACGACAAGATCGAGATTGTTTTCATCCGCCACCACACCCAGGCTGCAGAAGTCAGCGAAGACGAGTTCTTTCACTCCACGGAAAGCGGTGGCACGGTAGTCAGCAGCGCGCTGGTCCTGCTCGAACAGATCATCAGGGCCCGCTATCCGGTCAACGACTGGAATATCTATGTTGCCCAAGCCAGCGATGGCGACAACTTCAGCGACGATGGTGGCAAATGCCACAGCCTTCTGGCCGAGAGAATATTGCCGCTGGTGCGCTACTACGCATACCTGCAAGTGGTGCTCGAGGAGCAGAGTCTCTGGGAGGAGTACAGCCGCCTGCTGCCGCTGTTCCCCCATTTCGCCATGCGCAAGGTATCGGCCGCCAACGAGATCTACCCGGTGTTCCGCGATCTCTTCAAAAAGGATGGGGTATCGATATGAACCTCAATCTCTATCCCGTGCTGGATCTCAGCGCAAGCAGAAAGGCCGGAAATTCGCATGTTCAAGGGGAGCCGCGCTTTCGCGATGTGCCGCAGGCGCCTTTGATGGCGTCCCAGCGACCGGCGTCTCCCTTGCCCGACCCCAGCGACTGGACTTTCGAGCTGATCGAACAGTATCACGCGGCGATTGCGGCCACGGCTGAGCGCTACGGCCTGGATACCTATCCGAATCAGCTGGAGATCATCACGGCCGAACAAATGATGGATGCCTATTCCAGCGTGGGCATGCCGGTCAACTACCGGCACTGGAGCTATGGCAAGGAGTTTCTGGCCACGGAGCGCCGCTACCGACGAGGTCACATGGGACTGGCCTATGAGATCGTCATCAATGCCAACCCTTGCATCAGCTACCTGATGGAGGAGAACAGCACGGCCATGCAGGCCCTGGTGATTGCGCATGCGGCCTATGGGCACAACAGCTTTTTCAAGAACAACTATCTGTTTCGCATGTGGTCCGACGCGGGCAGCATCATCGACTATCTCGTCTATGCACGCGACTATGTGGCGCAATGCGAAGAACGCTATGGTTTCGACACCGTGGAGCAGTTGCTGGACTCCTGCCATGCGTTGTCGAACTTTGGTGTGGACCGCTATTGCCGTCCCTCGCATAAAAGCCTGTCGCGCGAGCGCGCCGAGAGAGAGGCACGTGAAGCCTATGTGCAGCAACAGGTCAATGTGCTGTGGCGCACCCTTCCAGCACGAAGGGACAAGGACAAGGACAGCACGACGCAAGGCAGCGAGCGCTTTCCCCGAGAGCCCGAAGAGAACATCCTCTATTTCATCGAGAAAAACGCTCCCTTGCTCGAACCCTGGCAACGAGAGATCGTGCGCATCGTGCGCAAGATCGCCCAGTATTTCTATCCGCAGCGCCAGACTCAGGTGATGAACGAGGGCTGGGCCACCTTCTGGCATTACACATTGCTCAACACTCTGTATGACGAGGGTTGGTTGACCGATGGCGTGATGCTGGAGTGGCTGTCATCGCATACCAATGTGATCTACCAGCCTCCAGCGGGCCACCGGGCTTTCAGCGGCATCAATCCTTACGCGCTGGGTTTTGCCATGTACCGTGATATTCGGCGGATCTGCGAAAAGCCGACCGAAGAAGATCGCCGCTGGTTTCCCGACATGGCCGGTACGCCCTGGCTGCCGGCGCTGCACCACGCCATGCGCAATTACAAGGACGAGAGCTTTGTCGGCCAGTTTCTGAGCCCGCACCTGATACGCGACATGCGTTTGTTCTCTCTGCACGATGACCCTGACGAACGTGATGTTCTGGTCAGCGCCATTCACGACGAAGATGGCTACCGCACGCTGCGCCAGTTGCTGTCTCAGCAATACGACCTCGGGACGCGTGAGCCCAATATTCAGGCCTGGAGCGTGAATCTGCGCGGCGACCGCAGTCTTACCCTGCGGCATACCCAGTACCAGGGCAGGCCGCTGGCAGAAGATGCGCAGGAGGTTCTCAAGCATGTGGCTCGCCTGTGGGGATTTGGCGTGCATCTGGAAAGCGTCAACGGCGATGGCGAGACACCGGTTTTGCGGCACTCGGTGCCTGCCCCCTCGCATTGAGAAATCTCAAGTGGAAATTGCTTAAGGCCCTTGCCTGTAAAGCGCTATAAGCTATCAAATGAAAAGAAAAAGCGCTGCATAAGCAGCGCTTTTTTCTGGGTCAGGTCGTCAAGTGTGGTCGGCGGCCGGTTCTGTCCGGCCCCGGGACAACAGCAGGAGCTTGTGCCCACCGTACCCTTTCGAGCGCGGCCGTCACCCCTGTCGATGAGGGGCGGCCAGCGCTGCTAAGACTTTTGCGAATCAGAACGCAGGAACCACGGCGCCCTTGTACTTTTCCTGGATGAACTTCTTGGTGTCTGCAGAGTGCAGAGCGCTCATCAGCTTGGCAATGTCGGCACTGTTGGCGCGATCCTTGCGGGCCACCACGATATTGGTGTAGGGCGAGTCGGCTCCTTCGATGAACAGGGCATCCTTGGTGGGGTTGAGCTTGGCTTCGATTGCGTAGTTGGTGTTGATCAGAGCCAGATCGACATCAGCCAGGGCGCGGGGCAGCAAAGGCGCTTCCAGTTCCTTGAACTTCAGCTTCTTGGGGTTCTTGACGACGTCCAGAGCAGTAGGGGTCAGGCTCTTGGGGTCCTTGAGCTCGATCAGGCCATGCTTGGCCAGCAGAATCAGCGCACGGCCGCCGTTGGAAGGGTCGTTGGGAATGGCCACGGTAGCGCCATTCTTCAGATCCTTGATGTTCTTGATCTTGCTGGAGTATGCACCGAAGGGTTCCACATGAACCTTGCCGTTGGGCACCGCCACCAGCGAGGTCTTGCGGTCCTTGTTGTAGCTGTCCAGATAGGGCTGATGTTGGAAGAAGTTGGCATCGAGCTGCTTGTCTTCCACGGCGGCGTTGGGCTGCACGTAGTCGCTGAACTCCTTGATTTCCAGATCGATGCCCTGAGCCTTCAGTGCGGGCTTGATGTGATTGAGGATTTCGGCGTGAGGAACAGCCGTGGCACCCACCTTGAGCACGTCAGCAGCCTGGGCCGACAGCGCCAGAGTGGCAATAGCGATAGCAGAGAGAGCTTTCTTCAACATTGGTTCTGACCTTCTTCAGCAAGTTGCAATAAATTCCGGGCCTCATCTGGACCGCAGTGAACTAAGGTACATAGTCTAGTGCCGTGTACCGACGTCTGCAGGACATTTTTCTTATTTGGTTATAAGAGCGTCGTTTTTTATACAAAATTTCATTCCGATTGACTGCCATGAATCCCGAAATGCTGGAGCGCCTGGTGCGCGTGCCTATGCCTTATGGCAAGTACAAGGGCCGTTTGATTGCCGATCTGCCCGGCAACTACCTCAACTGGTTTGCCCGCGAGGGCTTTCCCAAAGGCGAGATCGGTCAATTGCTGGCTTTGATGCAGGAGCTTGATCACAACGGACTCAGCGGTTTGCTGGAGCCCATTCGCAAGGCTGCAGGGCTGCCGCCAAGAGCACAGGAATAGGTCGCAGAGAGGGCAGGCTTCAGACGGCCAGATGAGATATGCGGCAGGCGGGCCTGCACAAGCCCTGGCCGTTCGCCCTTGGTCGGAAGCAGGTAGCAGGCCTTTGGGCTTGGCTGACTGCGGCCTGGCCGCGAGTCTTCAAAATGCCCTGCTTTGGCCCGAAGGCGTTGTCAATTCCCGGCTCTGGACATATATGGATGCAGCTGCTCGCAGGGGATGCTCTCACGCCTTTGAGTCTTGCGAGAGGTCCGAATGCTGAACAATGCGCCCCTTGCCTGCATGTTTGGCTGAGTACATGGCCTCGTCCGCACTCTGCATCAGGTTGGCCGAGGAACTACCTGCGGTGCTGATGGAGATACCGATGCTGCTGCCGACTTGCACCATCACTCCACCATCCAGCGCAATGGGCTGGCGCACGGCTTCCATGCATCGCTTCATGACAGACATGGCCTCACCGGAAGTGCGCAAGCCGGATAGCAGCACCACGAACTCATCGCCGCCCAGGCGGGCAACGCAGTCGCCGGCACGAGCCTGGGCCGTCAGTCGGGCAGCCACCACACGTAAAACTTCGTCGCCCGCATCGTGACCCTGGGTGTCGTTGACCTGTTTGAAACCATCCAGGTCCATGAAGCACACGGCAAGCATCTGGCCGTCGGCGAGCTCCTGGTTCAGCGTTTCCTCAAGTGCTCGGCGGTTCGCCAGACCCGTCAGAGCGTCGTGGTTGGCAAGGTGATTGGCGGCTTGTTCACCTTGCTTGAGGGCGTCGATGTCCACCAGAATCCATAGCGACTCTTCGGCATTCAGCAGTGTGCCGGATGCATCCACCCACAAAAGCTTGCCCTCGGCATTCTGTACCTGGAACTGCGCGTGAAATTTGCCCCGAGCCAGCAAGGAGGCATAGGCTTTTTCGCCGATACGCCTGTAGGAGGCTTCGTCCGGGTAAAGCATGCGCGTGGATGCGCCCTGCAGTGCAGCTGCTGGCTGCTTGAGCAGACGGCGCATGGCGGGGTTGGTCCAGACGATCTTGCGCTCGCGCAGGCGAGCCATGCCGATCAGGTCATTGTTGATGACCAGCTCCTGCTCTTTGCGGATGCGGCGTTCACGCTGCTGCAGCCGGTAAAGTGCCACCGAACCAAGAGCGATCAGGACAATGCACAAGCCGGTGAGACCCCATGCACGCCAGGCTGAGGCTCGCCACATGGCCATATAGGCTTCCGTACCCAGCCCGGTAAACACCGTCAGAGGATATCCAGGCAACCGATGGTAGGCCGTGATGCGCTCCACGCCATCGATCAGGGTCGGTGTGATGTACCAGCCTTCCTCGCTGTTGCGGCTGATGGCCTGGTGATATTCAGACGAGACGGCGGCCTTGCCGATACCCGCGTCGGCGTCCTGGCTTGCAGCCGGATAGCGCGCTACCAGCAGTGCCTGATCGGTGCGCAATGCCATGGCGCTGCTCGTGCCGAACGACTGGCGCTGGAATAGCTGGTGAAAATGCTCGGCCGCGACTATGGCATAGACGATGCCCTGGAACTGACCGCCCTCGGCCTGAAGACGCCTCGCTAGCACGATAGACCATTTTCCGAAGGAATGGCTGATCAAAGGCTCGGACACCACCATTCGGTCTGCTTCGCGGGCTTGGGCGAAATAGGCGCGTTCCGCCACTGAAAACGGCACATCAATTTCGCTGGGAGTGATGAGTACCTCGCCAGCACTGTCCGTGATGCGCAGGGCGGTGACAAAAGGAATCAGGGCACGCTGCTCATGGAGCATTTCGTACAGGGCAAAGTTGGCAGCGGCAAGGCCGTCAAAGCTGCGCGCGCGGTAACGACTGGCAATCGATGACAGAGCGTTGTCCACCAGTCGCACCTCGGCAGCCAGCTCCAAGCTCAGGCTGCGCGCCTGATGTCTGGTGACGGCCACTCCCAGGTCCATGTCCGCACGGTAATTGGCATGCACGCCCAGCCATGTGGCAAAACACAGCAAGGCCGCTACCAGCAGGTTGCCGAGCACGATGCGATGTAAAAGCTTGTGAGAGCGAAAGCTTGTCATCTTGATTCTTGAGGTCCTTGAATACCAACCTGGATATGAAACGGCTCGGTTCCAGACATTTGCATCAATCACCTGCCGAGTAAAGCATCGCAGAGCTCAACAGCGCAATAGTCTTGCAATCATCCAGCAGGTGCCGGGAGGTTGATGCGAGCAGGCGTCCGAGAGGGTGTGCCGCGTGCGTGAATGGTCAGTAGCGGAGTTCCAGGCATCGAAGTATTGCGTGTGAGTGATTGTGCAGGGCCGGCCCTTCCACCAAGCTTGTCGCGGGCACAAGGCGATGCGGCCGGCAGAAGATGGAGCTGAAACATATGCGGAAATAGTGAAGGCATTGAGAAACCTGAAATGAGAATTGATATCATTTGAGGTCTGTTTGAGATCTATCCCCATTGCACCATGCCCGTTGTCGAAACAGCCTCCCATCGTGAAGTCGCCGCGCTTTACACAGATCATCACGGTTGGTTGCAGGGCTGGTTGCGCCGAAAGGTGGGCAATGCCTTTGATGCAGCAGATCTGACGCAAGACACTTTTGTCCGAATCCTGGGCGTGCGCGAGCCGCCGCGCATAGAGTCGCCGCGCGCTTATCTGACCACAGTGGCCAAAGGGGTACTGGTCAACTGGTGCCGGCGGCAGGCGCTGGAGCGTGCCTATCTGGAGGCTCTGGCCCTCTTGCCCGAACCTGAAGCGCCGTCGCCTGAGCACCGGGCCCTGGTGCTGGAGGCCCTGCATGAGATAGATGCCATGCTTGATGCCTTGCCGCCGCTGGTACGACGCACTTTTTTGCTTTCACAGCTGGAGGACATGAAGTACGACGATATCGCCTTGCAGCTGGGCGTGTCGCTGACCAGCGTCAAGCGTTACATGGCCCAGGCTTTCAGGCAGTGTCTGGCGCTGATGGAATGACTGCAATGGATGCACGTTTGCTGGACGAAGCTGCGGACTGGCTGGTCCGCCTGAACGATGAAGGCCTGACGGCTGCCGAAAGCGTCGCCTTCGAGCGCTGGCGCCAGGCCAGTCCCGCCCATGAAGGCGCCTGGATGCGGGCCGAGCGGCTGATGGACAAGCTGGGAGGGTTACCGCCGGCGCTGGCCATGCCGGCGCTGGGCCGATCGCAGCGTCGCAGCCGACGGGCCGCAGTGGCCAAGTTGGCTGTTTTGCTGGCCGCAGTGCCTGGTGGCTGGATGAGCTGGCGTGTGGCACAGCAGCAGGGATGGGCAGCCGATCTGCGTACTGTCACGGGCGAGCAGCGCCTCGTGACATTGGCCGATGGCAGCCGTTTGCTGCTGGATACAGGAACGGCTGTCGATATCCGGTTTGATGCTCATCAGCGCCTGATACATCTGCACCGGGGCTCGATCCTGCTGGAAACTGCCGCCGATCCCAGCGGCGTGGACCGGCCGTTGCTGGTTGAGACGGCCGTGGGGCGCCTGCGGGCACTGGGCACACGCTTTTCGGTACAGCAGAGCAGCGAAGGCAAATTCGTGGATCTGGCCGTAACCCAGGGTGCGGTCGAAGTCACATTACTCGGAGCCTCCCGGCCCGCGCTGGTGGTGCCCGCGGGCAACTGGGCTAGGTTGACTGCGCTGGGCGCAGGGGAGCTGCAGACGGCAGGGCCGCAGCAACTGGCCTGGGTGCACGGCATGCTGGTGGCGGATGCCATGCCCATGGCAGAAGTCTGTGCCCAGCTGTCGCGTTACCGGCCCGGCCTGCTGAACTGTGCCCCGGAGGCGGTGTCCATCAAAGTTTCGGGTGCGTACCCCTTGGCCGATACCGACCGGGCCTTGGCCATGCTGGTCGAAACCTATGCCGTGACGGTGCACCGGCGTTGGCAGGGTTATTGGGTCACGGTGGCGGCCCGCTGAGTTCACAAGCAAGGCATCTTCTAAAAAAATGCACGAAGGTGAGACTTTCTGGAAAGTTGTTTGGCAAGCAAGGTGAACCACTCATTTTTGCTTCCAAAGGACTGTCTTTCATGCCTGCTTCCATGGCCTCCCGTTCCCTATCGAATCCTGTATTCAGCCCCGTTGCGCGCGCCGCGCAGCTTGCCTTGCTGGGCTGGGCGCTGGCAGCGACCGCCGTACAGGCGGCCGAGCCGCCTGCAGCCGGGCAGGCTCAGGCCTACCGGATAGAAGCAGGACCGCTGGGCCGGGTGCTGTCCGAGGTGGCGGCTACGGCCGGCATGGCACTGTCGTTCGATCCTGCGCTCACACAAGGCCGGCAAAGCCCGGTGCTTTCCGGCAGCTTTACGCCGCGCGAGGCACTGCAGCGCTTGCTGGCTGGCAGCGGGCTGGAGCTGGTGTCGCGTCCTGGCGGCAGCTATACCCTGCAAAGGCAGGCAGTGGCGCCCGTCTCGAGTGAGGAGGGCAGCACCCTGTCGGAGGTGCGCGTCACGGTCCAGGCCGAGCGCAGCGGCACCACGGAAGGCACGGGCAGCTACACCCAGACGGGGCCCAGCCGCACGGCTACGGGCCTGGGCCTGACTCTGCGCGAGACGCCGCAGTCGGTGAGCGTGATGACACGCCAGCGGATGGACGACTTCAAGCTGGAGACACTGGCAGATGTGCTGGAGCAGACGCCGGGCATTGGCGTCTATCGCCAGAACAACGCGACGGACTTCCAGGCCCGCGGCTCGGAGGTGAACCTGCAGGTCGACGGCATGTCCCAGCTCAGCAATGGCTGGTACTTCGTCACCAGCACCATGTATTCGTTGGACGATATGGCGGAGATGGACCGTGTCGAGGTTCTCAAAGGCTCGTCGGGACTGGTTGTCGGCAAAGGCGGCTATGGCGCCACCGTCAATCTGATCCGCAAGCGTCCCACGCGTGAGTTCCAGGCCAGTGCGCGCGCCAATGCCGGCAGCTGGGATACCTACCGTGCGCAGGCCGATATAAGCGGCTCGCTCAACGAGGCGGGGACGCTGCGCGGCCGCGTGGTTGCGTCCATGACAGATGCGGGCAGCTTTCGCGACAACGAAAAGAGCAACAGCAAGATGCTGTTCGGCACGCTGGAGGCCGACCTCACGCCCGATACCCTGCTGAATCTGGGCATCACGCTGCGTCAGCGCGAGGCACGCGGCTTTGGCACGACCCGACCCATCCAGCGCTACACCGCAGCGGGTGCCGAAGTGGGGCTGATGCCGCGCTCGTTCAATAACGGTGCGCCCTGGTCGGGCTATGAACAGGAAAGCACCGAGCTGTTCGGCAGCGTGGAGCAGCGTCTGGCCCATGATTGGACGGCAACCCTGAAGTTCTTCCATCAGAGCGTGAAGATGGACGACATGACGCTGGGCTACCTCTGGAACAACACAACCGCTGCCTATCTGCCGTGGCAGGACGTGGAAAACCGCAACTGGTCGGTCAATCTCGATGTCAAAGGCCCTTTCACCTTGCTGGGACGCACGCACGAGCTGTTGGCCGGCGTGGGTGTGTCGCGCTACCACAGCGGCTTGCTCTACGGCAGCTCCAAGAACGTACCTCTGGCCAATCTGGGCCTGAGCTATGCCCAGGGCGGTGGTGCGCTGGCGCAGCCCGATTTCCGCAACTGGAACTATGACCGCCATGTCTTCAACCAGCGTCAGCAGTATGCCTATACGGCAGGGCGCTTCCGCCTGGCAGATCCGCTGCAGCTGATAGCCGGCATGCGCGTGACGCAGTACCGCCAGCATGACGTGACGCCCACCTGGTGGAACTACGATATGCGCGAGACCGTCACCACGCCCTATGCCGGCCTGGTCTACGAAGTGCATCCCCAGGTCTCGCTGTACGGCAGCTACGCGACCATCTTCAAGCCGCAAAGCGCCCAGGATGAACAGGGGCGTACCCTCGATCCCGAGCAAGGCAAGACCTATGAGGTCGGGGCCAAGGGCGAGTTCTTCGACAAGCGGCTCAACGCCAGCATCGCTCACTTCTGGATGAAGACCGACAACTCGGCCGAGGAGACAGGCAGCTTCACGCCTGGCGGCGACATGGCCTACCGTGCCGTCAGCGGCGCCACGCGGCGCGGCTGGGAGCTGGAGCTGTCGGGCGAGCTGGCGCGCGGCTGGCAGGTGCAGGGCAGTCTGGTGCAGCAAAACAGCTCGCTGACCAGCTCCAGCCAATACCCCAAGTACCAGCTTAAGCTGGGCAGCACCTACCGCTTCGAAGGCGGCGCGCTGCGCGGTCTGACGCTGGGGGCTGCGACTCGCTGGCAAAGCAAGACCTCGACCAGCGACAGCCACAACACACTGGCCCAGCAGTCCTATGCCGTGCTGGATCTGATGGCCCGCTACCAGGTCGACAAGCATCTGTCGCTGAGCCTGAACGTGAACAATCTGCTGGACAAGAAATACTTTGCCGGCGTCAGCAGTCTGGGTGGCCTCTACTACACCTGGGGTGCACCGCGCAGCGTGAATGTGGGCATGCGCTACGACTTCTGAGGGCTGGCAGTACTCGGGTCCTCGAGTCCGCCAGCCACTTCTGCCTGAGTGCGGAGGCGCGCCAGGCGGGCTGTTGCTGGCCCGCCCTGCCCTAGTTCAGCCAAAGCCCTGTGCGGGCTGGCGGCGGCAAGCACGCGTCGCTGCGGCACTGCTGCTCGGGCCGGCCTGTGCCAGGGCGCGGCGCGGATGACCCTTTTCGGGTTTTCGTTTGTCATACATAGAGAAAGGGCCTTGCGGCTTGCTTCGCCCCGGGCTGTCCGGGGCCTCCATCTCTTTCCTTATGTCATGACTCCATTCTTTCTACGCTTTGTGGGCAGCAGCGTCCTGTCCCGGCTGCTGGCCGCCGTCCTGGGTGGCTATCTGCTGGCCAGCGCCCTGGCCGTATTCCTGGCGACGGTCCTGTCCGAGCCGCGTGCCGAGTCGGTGCTGGCGGGCATGCTGTGGAGTTTCGCTGTGTATGTTTTGGCCGTGATCTGGGCCTTCTCGCCGGTGTCGCCGGGCCGCGTCTGGCTGGGGCTGCTGCTGCCCAGCGTCGTGCTGGCGGGCGTCTCGGCTTGGCTGGCTGGAGGTGCTTGAGCATGGCCGAGCGTAAAAATGCGGGCGGAGCAGGCCAGGGCGGTTTTCGCCAGGCCCAGGCCTGGCTGCACACCTGGTGCGGCCTGTGGTTTTCCTGGTTGCTGTTCGCGGTCTTTTTCACGGGGACGCTGGCGGTCTTCGAGGAGCCCATCTCCCACTGGATGACACCCGAGCATCACGCCCAGGAGCAGGCGCAGGCGGCCGCCCGTGCTTCCGGCCAGCGTGGGGGTGATCTGGGCCAGCGCCTGGCCTGGGGCTTGGCCTATATGGAAAAACACCATCCGGGGGCCGAGATGTGGGAGCTATGGCCTTCGGATGCCGAGGGCGCTGGCGACCTGCGTGTGTACTGGTTCGATGAAAAGCACCAGTACGCCTCGGCCCAGCTGGATTCCGCCACCGGCCAGCCGCTGGTCAGAGACCCAGCTCGTGGCGTCGTGCGCGCCACCCAGGGCGGTCACCATTTCGTGGATTTCCACTATCGGCTGCATGCAGGGCAGGCAGGACTCTGGGTGGTCGGCATTGCGGGCATGGCCATGCTGGTGGCGCTGCTCAGCGGGGTCATCACGCACAGGCGCATCTTCAAGGATTTCTTCACCTTTCGTGCTCGCAAGGGGCAGCGCAGTTGGCTGGATGCCCACAATGCGGTGGCGGTGCTGACGCTGCCGTTTCAGGTCATGATTGCCTATACGGGGATTGCCATCTCCGCCTCGACCTTGATGCCCGCCGGCATTGCGGCCTATTTTGGTACCGACAGTCAGGGGCTGCGCTCCTATGTGGTGGCGCTCAACGAGTCGGACAGGCCTGAGCGATCGGGCAAGGTCATGGCTGTTCCGGATCTGGAGCCGTTTGCTCGGCGCGGTCAGGAACTGATGGGACAGCCTGTGCGGGCCGTGGTCGTGGACAACCCCGGTGACGTGGCGGCGCGCATCGGTGTCTACGGCTGGAACAGCGACGAGGAAATGCAGCAGCGCCTGAACCCGTCGACCGGCATGGTGATGTTTTCGGCGGCGACAGCCGAGGTGCTGAGGCTGCGCCAGCCTGGCGAGGTGGACGGTGGTGACGCCTCCATGGCCAAGTCGGTGATAGGCAGTCTGCACCAGGTGGAGTTCGGCGGTCAGCCGCTCAAGTGGCTGTATTTCCTCTGCGGGCTGGCGGGCAGCGCCATGATGGCAACCGGGGCAATCCTGTTCATGGTCAAGCGTCGCAACAAGCATCTGGGTCGGCAGGCTGGCGAGTTCGGCAGCGCCACGGCGCGCGTGTACCGGCTCGTCGAAGGGCTCAATGTGGCGGCCATCGCGGGTCTGAGTCTGGGCTGCATCGGCTATCTGTGGGCCAACCGCCTGGTTCCCGTCGGGCTGTCCCATAGAGCGAACTGGGAGCTGGCGGTGTTCTTTGGGCTCTGGAGTCTGGCGCTGCTGCATGCCCTGGTGCGTGCGCCCGCCGCGGCATGGCAGGAGCAACTGGGCCTGCTTGCCCTGTTATGCCTGCTGCTGCCGCTGCTGAACTGGATCACGGTCGGTGACAGCCTGCCTGCGCAGATCGCTCGCGGCGATTGGGAGAGCGCAGGGGTGGAGCTGAGCGCCATGGCTATGGGATTGCTTGCAGCCTGGGCCTGGCGTTATCTGCGGCGCCGCAGCGCCCGTTCGGAAAGCCCGGTTTCAAAGGGCAAGATGGAGGTGGGAGCATGAATGTCTTGCAAGCATCGTGGCTGGCGTTTGCGCTGAGCTTTGCGGGCATGGCGGCGCTGGCGTTTGCCATGGAGCGCCACCACGAGCAGCTCACGGCTGCCATGGAGATCTCTGCGGCGCGAGCAGGGCTGCTGCGCGCAGTGGGAGCGGGGCTGCTGGCTGCGGCGGTCATGCCCTGCGTACAGGCCTGGGGCTGGTCCGTAGGCGTTGTGGCATGGTTGGGCTGGCTATCGGCGGGCGCATTGCTCGTCGTTGCCCTGATCAGCATCGCTGCCCGTTGGGCCGCTGTGGCTGCCTGCATTCTGGCTGCGGCTGCAGCGATCATGGCCGCTGTCTAGCGCGCCTGAGATCGCGGCGGAGGCCGGCATCGGCGGCCACGGCCAGCTCATGGTGCATGGCTGTGGTCCTTCATCTTGCGTGTGCCGGGTGGCACAAAATCATGCAGAGCGTGACGAAAAAGGATGCAAAAAAGGGATGCAGGTGCATCCCTTTTTGACAGTGGCCGCAGGCCCGGTGTGCCTGGCGGCAACAAAGCCTGTTGATTACTTGACAGCTGCGCGTGCGGCTTCCGCCTTGGCCTTGGCTTCGTCCAGCTTCTTTTGCAGAGCGGCGGCTTCCGCTTCAGCCTTCTTGGCCTCTTCTTCCTTGGCCTTCTTGGCTTCGGCTTCCTTGTCGCCGCCACCCATGGCGCCGGCAATGGCATTGCCAGCCATGGTGCCGGCCACGGCGCCAACGGCAGCACCTGCCATGGTGCCCATCATGCCGGAGCCACGAGCGGCAGGAGCCGCTGCAGCTGCGGGAGCGGCCGCAGGAGCTGCTGCCGCGGCGGGGGCTGCTGGTGTGGCCGGTGCAGCAGCCTTGGGGGCGGCGGCAGGAGCCACGGGTGCGGGCTGAGCGGGCGCCTTGCTGCCGATGCTGGCAGGGCGAACGGACTTGCTGCTGCCCATGCGCTTGGCCTGAGCCAGGGAAGGCACGGTCAGCGATGCGATGGCGATAGCAATCACGGAGGCAGCAGCACGGTACGAAGTCTTCACGAATTGGTTTCCAGTCATGGTTGTCATAGATGGCCGTCTGCTTCTCAAGGATGCAGGCCACCAGCATGCCTTGCGACTCTTGTCGCATCAGACTTGCTTGCTATGGTATTTAAAGTCAATGGGTGGATTTTCAAGGTGCTGAACTGAAACTGTCCGTAAAAGGACAGGGCTCAGACCCTGGCGGCCGGATGTTGTGTGATGTATGAGGCCGCACGCTATTGTAGGAACAGTCTGCATGCGCAAAAGTTCCAGCAGTCTTCAATGCAGGGAAATAGTCATGAAGTGCCCCCCCGCAGCGCCTGAAGCGTAAGTGGGGCATGCTATCGAATCGGCGGAAGATTGCTTTAGCGCTTCTGGTGCAACTGCACCCAGTCCAGAAAGCGTGTCATGTACTTGACGAGGAAGTCATGACTGCCCAGGCCGATCTTGCCATCGGCGTCGAGCATGGTGTCGGACCAGCGCACAAAGCCCTCGGGCTGGGGCAGGGTGGGCATGTCCAGCGACACCAGGACATTGCGCAGGTGCTGCTGGGCCATGGCCGTAGCAGCCGCGCCGGGCGAGCTGCCGATCACGGCGGCCGGCAGTCCTGCCCAGACGGATTGGCCATAGGGACGGCTCAGGCCATCGAGCACGTTCTTGAGCGATGCAGGGATGGAGCGGTTGTATTCGGGCGTCACGAACAGAACGCCGTTGCTGGCGCGAATCAGGGGCTTGAGGTCGTCGAAGGGCTTGAAATCGGGGGTGTTGTCGAAGTCGCGGTTGTAGACCGGCAGGCGACTGATATCGATGAATTCGAACTCGGCCTTGTCCTGCATGAGTGCGGCCAGGCCCTGGCCGAGCTGGCGGTTGATGGACTGCTTGCTGAGGCTGCCCACGATGACGGCGATTCTGAGTTGGCTCATGCTCTGACCTTTCGACCGGGTTGAGGAAGATGCATGGCACTTTAGCAAAGCCGCAGAGAAATGCCGCACCTCAGCGCACGCAAAAAAGCCGCAGTCCCCCGGAAGCAGGGACTGCGGCTTGGTGCTGGGCGAATCTGTCTCAGACTAGCGGAGCACTTCCAGCAGGCGATCCAGGCCGCCTTCGTTGATGGCGACCTTGGCCTCGTTGCGCACGCGCGGCTTGGCGTGGAAGGCCACAGACAGACCGGCCGCCTGCATCATGGGAATGTCGTTGCTGCCGTCGCCGACGGCAATGCACTGGCTGGCATCGATGCCGATCAGCGAGGCCACTTCCAGCAGGGTACGGCGCTTTTCCGCACCGTCGCAGATATCGCCCCAGGCTTGCTCCACCAGGCCGCCGGTCAGTGCTCCGCCCTTGATCTCCAGCACATTGGCGCGCACAAAGTCGATATCCAGAAGGCCGCGCACATGCTCGGCAAAGTAGGTAAAGCCGCCCGAGACCAGCAGCACCTTCAGGCCCGCGGCCTTGGCGGCCTTGACCAGGGTTTCAGCGCCCGGCGAGAGTTTCATGCGTTCGGCCAGAACGCGGGCCATGTCGGCCTCGGTCACTCCGACCAGCTTGCCTACGCGCTGGCGCAGGCTGTCCTTGAAGTCGGTGATCTCGCCGCGCATGGTGGCTTCGGTAATCGCCGCCACTTCGGCCTTCTTGCCCGTGGCGTCGGCGATCTCGTCGATGCACTCGATGGTGATCAGCGTCGAGTCCATATCAAAGGCGATGAGCTTGTAGTCCGCCAGCTTCTGGGGAGCGGTAAAGCCGCGGATCATCAGGCCGGGAGCGAATTCGGTGGCGTCGGTCATTGCGAGTCGTGCGAATGAGGGGGTAGCAGAAGGGGGAATGGCGGAGATCGGGTCTGCGCCATTCCTCAAGATGGCCGCCATTATCCGCTGTTGTGGCGGGCTTCGGCTGGCCATTCACCCAGGAGTCTGCCCCCTGATGCTGCACGAGACGGCATCTACTGCGGCCGAATGCCTGCGGCCTTGACCAGCTCGGCATGCAGCTTGATGTCCTGGGCCACGGTCTGCCTGAGCTGCTCTGGCGTCGATGGCGCGACTTCCATGCCGTTTTCACCCAGTTTGGTCTTGATCTCGCTGTCCAGTACAACGCGCACGGCGCGGTTGAGCTTGTCGATCACGGGCTGCGGCGTCTTGGCCGGAGCGAACAGGCCGACCCAGGCCGAGAGGTTGAGGTCGGCAAAGCCGCCTTCCGCCATGGTGGGGGTGTTGGGCAGCATGGCCGCGCGCCTGGGCGCCATCAGCGCCAGGGCATGCAGCTTGCCGGCCTGGATATGGGGCAGGGCTTCGGGCAGCACGGCAAACAGCATGTCCACATTGCCTGCCAGCGTATCGTTGACGGCTGGCGCACCGCCTTTGTAGGGCACGTGCAGCATCTTGGCCTGGGTGTGCGTCTCGAACATCAGCGCGGCCAGGTGCTGGGGGCTGCCGTCGCCGGAGGAGGCAAAGGTCAGCTTGCCCGGTGCGGCCTTGGCTGCCGCCACCACGGCAGCCACGCTGGGGAATTTCTGCCTGTCCTTGACCACCAGCACCATGGGCTGGTTCACCAGCTTGCTGATGGGCGCGAAGTCGGTCTCGGGGTCATAGGGCAGGGATTTGAAGATGCTCTTGTTGGTGGTCAGGAATGAGGCCGGCGAGACCATCAGCGTATAGCCGTCCGGGGCCGAGCGTGCCACGGCCGGCGTGCCGATCTGGCCCGAGGCGCCGGCGCGGTTGTCCACCACAAAAGGCTGCTTGAGTTCACTGGCCAGCTTTTGCCCCACGACTCGGGCAATCATGTCGGCGCTGCCTCCTGCGGGCAGGGCGACTATGACCTTGACCGCGCGCTCGGGATAGGCGTCCTGTGCCTGTGCCGTGACGGCAAAGCCTGCAGCCAGCGCGCAGGCCAGTGCGGGGCGGGCCATGGCATGAACGGCATGGCGAATTTTGCTGTGAGCGATATTGCGAACGGGTTGGAGCAGCATGCGATCCCTCTCTTTCTCAAGATATGCACCAGCTTGGTGATTGCCGCGGTGCGATAGCCCGATGATGAGCAAGCCTTGTGCCAAATGCCTTGGCGTTTAGCCGGATGGGAAAGATGCGGTTTGCGCAGTGGACGGGAAAGTGGCAGAGCTGAAGTGGTAGAGCTGAAGTGGTAGAGCTGAAGTGGTAGAGCTGATGCGCCTCGAGGGCCTCAGCTTTCAGGATTGCCAGGCGGCTGCAGGTATATGGCATCGGACCAGGTGGCCACCCAGTGCGGGCGAAACACCACGAATACCGCTGTCAGCATGCCGGTGGTCACGCCATCGCTCCAGGCCATGAGCCAGCGCGCCATGTGCGAGAGCTCGTCGTTGACATTGGGCAGCACATGCCCGGCCCATTGGCCGAGCAAGGACGCAATGAACACGCACACAACCGTGCCCAGGAAGCCGCGCAAGAAAATAAAGACAAAGATGTTGTGCCAGCACCAGCGGCGCACTGCTGCCCCCCAGAGCATGGCCAGCGTGGCCGGCACCAGCCCCTGCCAGACCGCCAGGCCCAGAGCGTCCTGCAGTCCGAGTGCGGGAGCCAGCGCAAAGGCAATCGCGCTTGTCGCAATCAGTACCGGCACCGCAAGCGGCCAGCCGATCATAAGCAGCACCAACGGTGCACCAGACCAGTGCAGTTGCAAAGGCATTTTGTGCAGCTCTGGCAGCGCCCAGATCCAGGGCAGCAACACCAGAATGGCCAGCAGCGGTGTGATCAGCGGCGACAGCACCGGGTCATGCATGCCGCCGGGGCCGGCCCGGCTGCCCAGCATGCGCCAGGGACGGCAGAGCAGGGCCAGCAGCAGGGCTAGCAGGGTGATGGCGGTTTCCAGAAACATGGCGGCTCGGAAAATCAGGTTCCGCCGCCATCTTGCACCGTCTGCATCGGACTGGGCTCAATAGCCCTGCTGGCGTTGTCAGCAGCCTTGTCAGGCATGAACAGCTGTTTCGCTCTTGAGCGGCTGACCCAGGCTGCGAAGCACATCGCGCACCATCTGGGCACGGTCCTTGGGGTTCTCCAGCTCTTTTTCGATACGCAGCTTCTCGTTGCCCGCCAGCTTGATGTGCTTGTTCTTCTGGATCAGGTGAATGATGTTCATGGGATCGATCGGCGGCTGGGGCTTGAAGCTGATGTTGATCACGCCGGGGGCGGCATCGACCTTGACCACGCCATAGGGCTGGCTCAGCACGCGCAGGCGGTGCACGTCAATCAGGGTCTGCGCCTGGGGCGGCAGCTTGCCGAAACGATCCACGATTTCCTCGAGCAGGGTATCGATCTGATCGGCCGTCTTGGCTGTGGCCAGCTTCTTGTAGAACGACAGGCGCAGATGCACGTCACCGCAGTAGTCGTTGGGCAGCAGGGCCGGTGCGTGCAGATTGATGTCGGTGGAGGCCGACAGCGGCGATAGCAGATCGGGTTCCTTGCCAGCCTTGAGGCTGCGCACGGCTTCGGACAGCATCTCGTTATAGAGCTGAAAGCCCACTTCCATCATGTTGCCGCTCTGGTTTTCACCCAGCACCTCGCCGGCGCCACGGATTTCCAGGTCATGCATGGCCAGATAAAAGCCCGAGCCCAGCTCCTCCATCTGCTGGATGGCCTCCAGCCGCTGCTGGGCCTGCTTGGTCAGGCCGTCCAGGTCCGGCACCATCAGATAGGCATAGGCCTGATGATGGCTGCGTCCCACGCGGCCGCGCAACTGGTGCAGCTGTGCCAGACCGAACTTGTCGGCGCGGCTGATGAGAATGGTGTTGGCCGATGGCACGTCGATGCCGGTCTCGATGATGGTCGAGCACAGCAATATGTTGTAGCGCTGGGCCACGAAATCGCGCATCACGCGCTCCAGCTCGCGCTCGGGCATCTGGCCGTGGGCCACGGCGATGCGGGCCTCGGGCAGGATTTCCTCGAGCTTTTGCTTGCGGTTCTCTATGGTCTCGACCTCGTTGTGCAGGAAGTAGATCTGTCCGCCGCGTTTGAGCTCGCGCAGCACGGCTTCGCGAATCACGCCCGTGCCCTCGTTGCGCACAAAGGTCTTGATGGCCAGACGCCGCTGCGGCGCCGTGGCAATCACCGACAGATCGCGCAGCCCCTCCAGCGCCATGCCCATGGTGCGCGGAATCGGGGTGGCCGTCAGTGTCAGCACATCGACCTCGGCACGCATGGCCTTCATGGCCTCCTTGTGACGCACGCCAAAGCGGTGTTCCTCGTCGATGATGAGCAGGCCCAGGTTCTTGAACTGCGTGGACTCGGACAGCAGCTTGTGCGTGCCGACCACGATATCGACCGTGCCGTCCGAGATGCCCTTGATGGCGGCCGTGATCTCCTTGCCCGAGCGAAAGCGCGACACCTCGGCCACCTTGATCGGCCATTTGGAGAAGCGGTCCACCAGGGTCTGGTAGTGCTGCTCGGCCAGCAGCGTGGTGGGGGCCAGGAAGGCGACCTGCTTGCCGCCCATGGCCGCCACAAAGGCCGCGCGCAGCGCGACCTCGGTCTTGCCGAAGCCCACATCGCCACAGACCAGGCGGTCCATGGGCTGGGGGCTGATCATGTCCTGCACCACGGCGTGAATGGCGGCGCGCTGGTCGGCCGTTTCCTCGAAGCCGAAGTCGGCCACAAACTGCTCATAGTCGGCCGTGGGGAAGCGGAAGGCATGGCCCTGGCGCGCGGCGCGGCGGGCGTAGATATTGAGCAGCTCGGCGGCCGAGTCGCGCACCTGTTCGGCGGCCTTGCGCTTGGCTTTTTCCCATTGCGTGCCGCCCAGCTTGTGCAGGGGCGCATCGTCGGGCGAGACGCCGGTGTAGCGGCTGATCAGGTGCAACTGGCTGACGGGCACATAGAGCACAGCGTCGGCCGCATATTCCAGGTGCAGAAATTCCTGCAGCGCGGGCGTGCCGTCAGGGTTCTTCTGGCCCATGTCCATATTGATCAGTCCGCGATAGCGGCCAATGCCATGGTCGGCATGGACGATGGGGTCTCCCACCTTGAGCTCGGACAGGTCCTTGATCAGGGCCTCCACGTCGCTGACCTGCTCCTGGCGGCGGCGACGGCGGCCCGTGGGACTGCTGGCAAACAGCTCGGTTTCGGTGACAAAGTCCAGGCCTTCCTCGATCCAGGCAAAGCCCGTCATCAGGCTTGAGGTGGCAATGCCGACCTTTTCTGTGGCATCGGCCTGGAACTCGGCCAGAGAGTCGAACACGGGCGGGTTGACGCCCGAGGCGCGGAAAAAGTCCAGCAGGCTCTCGCGCCTGCCGTCGGACTCGGCCAGAAGCAAGACCCTGCTTGTGCCCGCTGCTATATGTTTTTGCAGCTTGGCCAGCGGATCATCGGCTCCGCGCAGCACGGAAAGGTCTTCGAGCTTCTGGAAGATGGCACTGTCGGCCACATCTTCGGTGCCCGGTCGCAATGCCAGCTGGGCATGCTCCTTGCTGCGGGTATAGAACTGGTCGGCGCTGAGAAACAGGGTCTCGGGCGGCAGCGCCGGGTGGTCGGGGTCGCCTTGCACCAGGCGGTAGCGGTCCTTGGTGTCCTGCCAGAAGCGCTGGAAGGCCGGCTCCAGATCGCCGTGCAGCACCACGGTGGCCTCGTCACCCAGATAGTCAAAGACGGTGGCCGTCTCGTCAAAGAACAGCGGCAGGTAGTACTCGATGCCGGCCGTGGCAATGCCCACACCCATATCCTTGTAGATGCGGCTGCGCGTGGGGTCTCCTTCGAGCAGCTCGCGCCAGCGGCTGCGGAACTTGGCGCGCGCCTCCTCGTCCATCGGGAACTCGCGGCCGGGCAGCAGGCGCACCTCGGGCACGGGGTAGAGGCTGCGCTGGGTGTCGGGGTCGAAGGTACGGATGGAGTCGATCTCGTCGTCGAACAGGTCCACGCGGTAGGGCTGGAGCGAGCCCATGGGGAACAGGTCGATCAGGCCGCCGCGCACCGCGTATTCGCCATGGCTGACCACCTGGGACACATGCTGGTAGCCCGCCAGCGTGAGCTGGGCCTTGAGCTTGGCCTCATCCAGTTTCTGGCCCTGCTTGAATTCAAAGGTATAGCCGGCCAGAAACGAGGGCGGGGCCAGACGATAGAGGGCCGTGGTGGCGGGCACGATGACCACATCGGCGCCATGCTGCTTGTCGCGCTGGTTGATGCGCCACAGCGTGGCCAGGCGCTCGCTGATCAGATCCTGGTGTGGTGAGAAGCTGTCGTAGGGCAGGGTTTCCCAGTCGGGAAACAATGCGCAGCGCAGCTCGGGGGCGAAGAAGGCCATCTCCTCCATGAGGCGATGGGCATCGGCGGCATCGGCCGTGACGATGGCGGTGACCCGGCCGTCCTGCTTTTCACGCTCGCCCAGCCTGGCCAGCAGCAGTGCGTCGGCGCTGCCAACAGGGCGGGGCAGGTGAAAGCGTTTACCGGGGGTGAGCTTGGGCAGTTGCATGGTTTTTCACAGACGAGCGCAGGCAGCGGCACACAGGTGCGGGCTGGATGCAAAAAAAAAGGGGACAGATTGAATGCGGGCGAGTCCGGCCATCAAAGGCAGGGCTCACAGCCCAATCAGCGCGGAGCTGATGGTTGGCGGCGCATTCACTCAAAATGGGGACACCTCAAGGCGATGCAAGTCGAAAGCAGGTCTTCGATGGATCTCAGGGGCTTTCGGACGAAATGCTGATTTTAAAATACTGTGCATGACAGATCGGTTTTTCTCGCCTGAGTCCATGACGGACGACAAGGCAAATGCGGCGTCGTCGTCGTCGTCGTCGCCGGTATCTGCGCCCCGCTGCTGGGGGCTGATTCCCTGCGCGGGCGTCGGTCTGCGCGCCATTGCTGCAGATTCCCCTGCCCCCGAGCTGCCCAAGCAATACCAGAGCGTTGCGGGCCAGCCCATGGTCATGCACACGCTGGCCGCCATGTTGGCGGTGCAGCGCATGCACCGGGTGCTGCTGGTGGTCTCTGCTGCCGATGGTTTCTGGCAGGGGCGCGCCACGGACGATCGGCTCGGCATTGCTGCCTGTGGCGGAGCCACCCGTGCCGAGACCGTGAGCAACGGCCTGCAGGAGTTGCTGCGCATGGGGGCCAGCGGCGAGGACTGGGTGCTGGTGCATGACGCGGCGCGCTGTCTGGTTGCATCGGCGCAGGTCAATGCCTTGATTGATGCCTGCCTGCCGGATGCGGTGGGTGGGCTGCTGGCGCTGAAGCTGCCCGACACGCTCAAGCAGCAGGCCGCCGGCGCAGGCCCGGCGCGTGTGGCGCAGACGGTGGAGCGCAGCGACAAATGGCTGGCTCAGACGCCGCAGATGTTCCGTATTGCAGCCTTGCTGGCTGCGCTGCAGGCGGCGGGTGCTGCGGTGACCGACGAAGCCAGCGCCATGGAGCTGGCCGGTCACTCACCCAGACTGGTGCCGGGTGGTGCGCAGAATTTCAAGGTGACCTATCCCGACGACTTCGCGCTGGCCGAGGCTGTGCTGCTGCAGCGCAAGGCGCGTGGGTAGACGGATTCGCCATCGACTGAGCTTGGCGACGGGCAAGGCCGTGTCCGAGCCGGATTGGCACAGATGGTATTTAATTTAATAGCTGCTTGCGCTTTCTGAGCAAGGGTTTGACAAGGATTTTTATGAATTTTCGTATTGGTGAAGGCTGGGATGTCCATGCCCTGGTCCCTGGGCGCAAGCTGATTCTGGGTGGTGTCGAAGTGCCTCATACCCTGGGGCTGCTCGGGCATTCGGATGCCGACGTGCTGCTGCACGCAATCACCGATGCCTTGTTCGGTGCTGCGGCATTGGGCGATATCGGCCGCCATTTCTCGGATACCGACCCGCAGTTCAAGGGGGCTGACTCCGCCGTGCTGCTGGCCGAAGCTGCCAGGCGCGTGCGTGCCAAGGGCTTCGAGATCGGCAATATCGACAGCACCATCGTGGCCCAGGCGCCCAAGCTGGCACCCCATATCGAGAAGATGCGCGAGCGCATTGCCCAGGTGCTGGAGCTGGATGTGGAGCAGGTCAACGTCAAGGCCAAGACGGCCGAGAAGCTGGGGCCTGTGGGTCAGCAGCAGGCCATGGAGGCCCGTGCCGTGGCCTTGCTGGTGCGGACTGCCTAGCCTCGTTCGGCGCAATGGCCGCTGCGAAAGGCGGTCATGAATCGCTGTAGAGGGCTTGCACTTCGGCCCCGGTCAGGGTCGGGGTGTCATTGGCCAACGCGTAATAGTCGGGCTTCTCGTCGATGTAGATCTGCTGCGCCAGTGTCAGTCCCTGGGCGTCCTGAAACAGCCCGGCAGACAGAAAATGCTCGTTGTTTGCCAGCAGGCGGTAGAAGAGGTGGGTGCCGCAGCTGCTGCAGAAGGCACGCTCGGCCCATGGCGAGGAGGCATAGCGCGTGACGGGGCCGCTGGTCTGCACCGCCGTGCCGCCATGCAGGGTGAAGGCAGGGCCTTCTCCCCAGCGCCGGCACATGCTGCAGTGGCAGACATGAACTTCGTGGGTATCGGGAGCGGTGACGAGAACTGCTTTGCACAGGCATCGGGCTTGCATGGTGAACTCTCCGGCAGATGGTTGAAAGGCGATGCCGATTGTGCAATGGGGTGGGCAGATTCAGTCTTCCACGACCTCATCGTCTTTCTTGTCGCGCGGCAGATTGCGCTTGACCTGGGGGCGCTGCAGGCGCTGCTCGGGCGCCGCACCGGCTGTCACACCCATGGCGCGCTGCAGCTGCAGATGGGCGACCAGGCCGCCCGTCGATGAGTTGGACAGGGCAAACATGCCGCCCATGCGCTGCACCGTCTTGTCCACGATGGACAGGCCCAGGCCTGCGCCCGCAGCTGCCGTGCGCGCCGTGTCGCCGCGGAAGAAGGGCTGGGTCAGGTTGGCCAGTTGCTCGGCAGGCACTCCCTTGCCATGGTCGCGGATGCGGATGACCACCCATTTCTCGCTTTCCTTGGCAACCACGTCCACCTCGGTGGTGTCGGTGGACGGGGTCTTGCCGTAGCGGCGTGCGTTCTCGAAGAGGTTGGAGATCACGCGTGCCAGCTCCACCTCATCGGCCATGACATAGAGGTCTTCCGGCACGTTCATGGTGATTTGCAGCTCACGGTGGTCCTGCACAGCATAGACGCAGGAGGCGACCACGGCGTGCAGATCCACGGGGCTGAGCATGACACGATGATCGGGGCGGGCGTAATCCAGGAATTTGTCGATGGTGGCGTCCAGTTGAACGATGTCGGCCACCATGTGCTCGCGCGCCACATCGTCATAGACGCTCATCTCGGTTTCCAGACGTAGCCGCGCCAGCGGCGTGCGCAGGTCGTGGGAGATACCGGCCAGCATCACGGCGCGATCCTGCTCCAGCTTGGCCAGCTTCTGCGCCATGCGGTTGAAGCCGATATTGACTTCGCGGATTTCGCTGGTCACGGCCTCCTCGTCAAGCTGGCTGGCGTCGAAGTCCCCCTCCCGCACGCGATTGGCCGCGTAAGACAGTTGCTTGAGCGGCCGGTTGATCAGACGGGCGATGGCGGCTGCGCCGATGAGCGACAGCAGGGCGGCCGTGATCAGCCAGATCAGCCAGGTCTGGCCGCTGGCAGGAGTGAAGCGCGACTGGTCCATCAGCATCCAGTTGCGGTCGCCATTGATGGTGAAGCCCACCCACAGGCCAGGCTCCCCGTTGACGCTGCGCGCCACCACGGTGCCGTAGCCCAGGCGGGTGGTCAGCTCCTCGGTCAGCTTCTGGCCCAGGGCGTTCTGCTCCAGCAGCTCGAAGGAGTCGCCGGGCTCGCGGGGCAGAATGCGCACGCCTTCCTGGTCGGCCATGGTCTTGATCAGGGAGACGCGATTGATCGCATCCGAATGCTCGAGTGCGGCGCGGCTCAGGTTGACCAAAGAGGCCACTTGCTTGGCTGTTTGCAGCGTGCGCGGCTCGAAATCCAGTGCCCGCAGTGTCTGCAGCCAGGCCAGAATGCTGCCCACCAGCAGCAGGGCCAGCAGGCAGAAGGTTCGCCAGAACAGGTTCAGCCCCACAGGCGAGCGAGCAGTGCTGCGCCGCTCGTACTCCAGAGGTACGGGGCTGGTGGCGTCGGGCGGCGGATGGTGAAAGGCGCTCATGAACAGCAATGCGGAAATAACTGGACCCGAGGGTACGCCCAATATGGGCGACACGGGTTACGGTTTGTCCAAAAAGTGTCTATCTACTGGTGGTTGTTGAAAGAGCTTGACTTATGGGCCTTATGGGCCGGCACCCAAGCGCAACAAGCCGCGCAGCGGGCGGCTTGTTGCAATGGAGGTGGGCAGAATCAGTTCATGCCATCGGGTACGAACACATAGCCCACGCCCCAGACGGTCTGGATATAGCGTGGTGCGGCAGCGTCTTCCTCGATCAGCTTGCGCAGGCGGGAAACCTGCACGTCCAGGCTGCGGTCAAACGGCTCAAATTCGCGGCCACGGGCCAGCAGGGCCAGTTTTTCGCGCGACAGAGGCTGGCGCGGGTGGCGCACCAGGGCCTTGAGCATGGCGAATTCGCCCGTGGTGAGTGGCAACTCCTCGCCATTCTTTTGCAGCACGCGAGTGCCCAGGTCGAAGGTGAATGGGCCAAAGGTCACCACCTCGTTGTCGCCCGAAGGAGCGCCCGGTGCTTCCTGAGGAGGGCGGCGGCGCAGCACTGCATGGATGCGGGCCAGCAACTCGCGCGGGTTGAAGGGCTTGCCCAGATAGTCGTCGGCACCCACTTCCAGGCCCACGATGCGGTCCACATCCTCGCCCTTGGCGGTCAGCATGATGATGGGGGTGCGGTCGTTGGCAGAGCGCAGGCGGCGGCAGATGGACAGGCCATCCTCGCCGGGCATCATCAGATCCAGCACGATCAGGTCGACAGTCTCGCGCAGCAGGATGCGGTTGAGCGCCTTGCCGTCCTCGGCAATCATGATCTCGAAGCCTTCCTGCGTCAGATAGCGGCGCAGCAGGTCGCGGATGCGTGCATCGTCATCCACCACGAGGATCTTGTCAGTACGGTTGTTCGTCGTTGCCATGATCGTCCTTGTCGATTTATTTGTAACTGGCCCATTGTTATCGCTGGATCAGAAAAATCCAGCAAAACAAGGTCAAATCTTGCTGCTTGTTACGATTGTTGCGTTTATTAATGGAACAATAAATGTTTCATGAGGAACTTTTTCAGAGTATTTTGCACTATTGTTTCAGTGTTTGTTCTGTTGGTGTGTCGAATGTGGAGTATTCGTACATAAAGTCACACTCTGGGCTGACATGCTGCGCTGCAGCGACTTTGCGCAATGGTGAAATGCATGTGTATCTGCATGGCCTGATTTACTTACAAGGGTGAACCGCATGAATCAATTTTCCAAGTCTTCCTCTTCCTCTTCCTCTCGCTGCGCGGCTGCCGCACTTGTGCTGGCTGCGGCCTGTGCTGGCGGCAATGTATGGGCCCAGGTCGCCGCGCGCGACATGCAAAGACCTGCCAATGTGGTGCAGCTGTCGGCTCAGGGAACGGTGGAGGTCAAGCAGGACTGGATGACGGCAACCCTGTCTGCCAGCAAGGATGGTCGTGATGCTGCGTCCGTTCAGTCCCAGTTGCAAAAGATCGTGGAGTCCGCCATGACCACGTTGCGTAACGATGCCCAAGGTCGGCAGATGGAGTTGAGCACCGGTAATTTCTCCATCTCGCCGCGTTATGGCAACAACGGCAAGATCGAAGGCTGGCAGGGCCAGGCCGAGATCGTGCTGCAGGGGCGCGACTTTGTTCGCATCACCCAGGCTGCGGCCAAGGTGCAGGACATGACGCTGGCCAGCATGAGCTTCGGCCTCTCACGCGAAGCACGGGAAAAGGTGGAGGGCGAAGCCCAGGCCAAGGCGATCGAGAGCTTCCGCCAGCGTGCTGCGGCCATCTCCAAGAGCTTCGGTTTTGCGGGCTACAGCCTGCGCGAGGTCAATGTGAGCAGCAGCGGCAGTGGCGGGCATCCCATGCCGCGCCCTCGCATGATGAGCATGGCCAAGGCCAGCTATGCCGATGCTGCGCCTGTGCCGGTGGAGGCGGATCGCACCGAGGTGACGGTCAGCGTCGGTGGCTCGATTCAGATGCAGTGATCGGATCCGCGTGGCTCGTATAAAAAAGGAGCAGCTTGCGCTGCTCCTTTTTGATTTTCATCATGATTTGATGCTGAATATGGCTACTGGACGGCGCTAGATGCTATCTAATTGATAGACGCATTCGCTGGAGCCGAGCGGCTTTTATTGTGCGGCCCAGCCGCCGTCCATATTCCATGCCACGCCGCGCACATTGTTGGCAGCGGCCGAGCAGAAGAAGACGGCCAGCTCGCCCAGCTCTTCGGGCGTGGTGAACTGCATTGAAGGCTCTTTTTCTCCCAGCAACTGTTTGGTGGCGTCTTCATTGCTGATGCCTTGGGCGGCAGCCTTCGCATCCACCTGCTTTTGTACCAGCGGCGTCAGCACCCAGCCGGGGCAGATGGCGTTGCAGGTCACGCCAGTGGTGGCGTTTTCCAGCGCCGTCACCTTGGTCAGGCCGACGATGCCGTGCTTGGCGGCGACATAGGCCGATTTTTCGGCCGAGCCGACCAAGCCGTGCACCGAGGCCACATTGATGATGCGGCCCCAGTTGGCCTGCTGCATGGCTGGCAGGGCCAGGCGCGTGGTGTGGAAGGCGCTGCTCAGGTTGATGGCGAGGATGGCATCCCACTTCTCCACGGGGAAGTCCTGCACCTTGGCCACATGCTGGATGCCGGCGTTGTTGACCAGAATGTCGACGCGGCCGAATTCGGCCGCGGCGTATTTCATCATGGCTTCAATGTCGGCGGTCTTGCTCATGTCCGCACCGTGGTAGCCGACTTCGATGCCAGCCGCTTTGCCTGCATCAAGCACTTGGGCGCGTGGTGCTTCGACATCGCCAAAGCCGTTGAGCACGATATTGGCGCCCTGGCGTGCGAGAGCGATTGCGATACCTAGGCCGATTCCGCTGGTCGATCCCGTCACGAGAGCGGTTTTGCCTTTCAACATGGACATACAAGGTCTCCGAATGAATTACGATGCGACACAGCCATTATCGGCTCCGGTCCTGAAAATGCGTTCTCCATGAATCAACCTACGCTGAATTACGTATCGTGTCCCGGAGCCTCTGCCATGGCTCCCAACTGGGCCAGTTCCCAGCGTCGCCAGCAGGTCGAGGTTCAGCCCGAGGGCACACACCGCATGGCGTATTGGGAATGGAACCATACCGGCAATCCAAGACATCCTCATGTCATCGTCTGCGTGCATGGCCTCTCGCGCCAGGGGCGGGACTTTGATGTGCTGGCCACCGAGCTCAGCCGCTTTGCTCGCGTGATCTGCCCCGATGTGGTGGGGCGCGGCGAAAGCGACTGGCTGGCCGACCCCATGGGCTATCAGCTGCCGCTGTATGCGGCAGATATGCTTGCGCTGCTGGCCCAGCTGCATGCACAGGCGCCGATTGAAACCCTGGACTGGGTGGGCACCAGCATGGGCGGTCTGATCGGGATGGGGGTCGTGGGGCAGTCCGGTCTGCCGCTGCCGGTGCCTGTTCGGCGGCTGGTGCTCAACGACGTAGGTCCGGCGATTGAATGGGAGTCGCTGGAACGCATCGGCTCCTATGTCGGCAAAGGCTTGCAGTTTCCCAACTTTGAGAGCGCTGCTGCTGCCATGCGCTTGATTTCCGAGGGATTCGGCCCACATAGCGATGAGCAGTGGAGCCGGCTCTCGCAAGCCATGATCAAGCCAGATCCCCAAGGGGGCGTGGTGTTGCATTACGACCCCCGTATTGCAGTGCCCATGGCTCAGATGACGCGCGAGACCGCCCAGGCTGGTGAGGCCTTGCTCTGGCAGCTTTACGACCAGATCAAGGCACGGGTCTTGCTTATCAGAGGGGCCGAGTCCGATCTGCTTTCGAGCCGTACCGCCAAGGCCATGACCGAGCGTGGGCCCAGAGCGCATTGCACGGAACTGGAAGGTGTGGGACATGCTCCGACGCTGGTAGTGCCAGGGCAAGTGGCGTTGATACAAAAGTTTTTACAAGGGGATAAGGGTCTGCCTGCGAGCATCAGTCTTGCGCAGCAGGCCCAAGAGGAAGCTGCATGAAGACCAGCGATACCGTAACCACAGTCTCTGACGCCGCACCCAAGCTCACGGAGCCTACGCCGCATCTGATTACCGCCACATCCGAGGTTTTGCCTGACCAAGTCAATGCGCTGGCGCGCGCGCGCGCCTTTGCAGAGCCGCTGATTGCCGGCGAAGTCATGGAGACCGGTGAAAACACCCTGACCCACGCCGACGCCGTGGCCGCCATCCTCAAGAAGATTGGGGGCTCGGAAACCATGCAGGCGGCCATTTATCTGGTGCACGCCAGCGTGCACCTGAACAAGCCGCAGGAAGTGATTGCCAAGGCGTTTGGCGATAATTTTGCGACCCTGGCGGTCGAAACCATCAAGCTCATCCGCGTGCAGCAGCAGGCGCGAGAGGCCGAGTTGAGCAGCCAGCATGTCGATGGCGTGGCCACGCAGACCGAGAACGTGCGCAAGATGCTGCTGGGCTTCTCGCGCGATCTGCGGGTGGTGCTGCTGCGCCTGGCGTCGCGTTTGCAGACGCTGCGCTACTACGCGGCCGAGAAGAGCCCGGTTTCACCCAGCATCGCGCGCGAAGCGCTCTATGTCTTTGCGCCGCTGGCCAACCGTCTGGGCATCTGGCAGATCAAGTGGGAGCTCGAAGATCTGGCTTTCCGTTTTCTGGAGCCCGATACCTATCGCCAGATTGCTCGTCTTCTCGATGAAAAGCGGGTCGAGCGCGAAGCCTATATGGAGCAGATGCGCGCGCGCCTCGAGGCCGACTTGCGCGCCCACAGCATCAGCGCCTCGGTTCAGGGGCGTCCCAAGCATATCTACAGCATCGTCAAGAAGATGCGCGGCAAGTCGCTGAGCTTTGACCAGTTGTTCGATATTCGTGCCATGCGCGTCATCGTGCCTACGGTCAAGGACTGCTATGCAGCCCTTTCCTGGGTGCATGAGCAATTCACGCCGCTGGAAAAGGAGTTCGACGACTACATCGCCAAACCCAAGCCCAACGGCTATCAGTCGCTGCACACAGTGGTGCGCGATGAAACCGGCCGCACCATAGAGATCCAGATCCGTACCCAGGCGATGCACGACCATGCCGAGCATGGCGTGGCCGCGCACTGGGCCTACAAGGAAGCCGGCACCAAAGGTTATGCGGGCGTCTCTGCGTCCAGCGAATATGACGCCAAGATCGCCGTGCTGCGCCAGTTGCTGGCCTGGGGCAGCGACCTGACGGGCTCGGCCCAGCGTGGTCTGTTTGAAGATCGCATCTATGTACTGACGCCCGATGCGGCCGTGATCGAGCTGCCGCAAGGGGCCACGCCGGTGGACTTTGCCTACTCGGTGCACACCAGCCTGGGCCATCGCTGCCGTGGCGCGCGTGTGGACGGAGCGATGGTGCCGCTGAACACCGCTCTGGAAAGCGGCCAGACGGTAGAAATCAACACAGCCAAGGAAGACCGGCCCTCCCGCGACTGGCTCAATGCCGAGCTGGGTTATCTGGTCAGCAACCGTGCCAAGGCCAAGGTGCGCGCCTGGTTCAATGCCCAGGCCACGCACGAAACCGTCTCGCGCGGGCGCGAGGCCGTTGAAAAGCTGCTGCAGCGCGAGGGCAAGACGGCGATCAAGCTCGAAGAGCTGGCTGCACAGCTGGGCTTCAAGTCTGCTGATGCACTGTTTGAAGTCGTGGGCAAGGACGAGTATTCGCTGCGCAATATCGAAGTCGTGCTGCGCCCCAGTGAAGAAACGCCAGAGGAAGACGCATTCACTCCGGTGCGCAAGGCGCGTGGCCATGACTCGTCGCGCGGCGGGGTGCTGGTGGTGGGCGTCGATTCGCTCATGACGCAGCTGGCCAAATGCTGCAAGCCCGCTCCTCCGGATGAGATTGGCGGCTTTGTGACTCGTGGCAAGGGCGTGAGCGTGCACCGCTGCGATTGCTCCAATTTCCGCGAGATGATGGCCAAGAGCCCCGAGCGTGTCATCGAGGTCGACTGGGGCACCCCCAAGCATGTGGACAAGGGCGGACCGGTTTACCCTGTGGACGTTGCGGTGGAGGCGGCCGACCGTCAAGGTTTGCTGCGCGATATCTCGGACGTGTTTGCACGCGAGAAGACCAATGTCATCGGGGTGCAGACCCAGTCCGTCAAGGGAACGGCGTGGATGACGTTCACGGTGGAAGTGGCGGATTCGGGTCGCCTCAACAAGGTACTTGGCATCGTTGCCAGCGTCTCCGGCGTTCGCTCTGCCAGAAGGCGCTGATGTAAGTCCCAATTGCGCCTGACAGTGCTCGATGACAAGAAAATGTTAGCTCTCAAAAAATGAGTGAAAAACCCGTGCTACAATTGCTTCATCGAACAGAACAACAGGCGCGTAGCTCAGCTGGTTAGAGCACCACCTTGACATGGTGGGGGTCGTTGGTTCGAGTCCAATCGCGCCTACCAAACGTGCAGACGAAACCAGAGTTTGCAGCAAAAATGCCCGCTGAAAAGCGGGCATTTTTGTTTTGTTGGTATGAAGCCGTTCGAGCAGAACGGCATTCAAACAGACATTTTTTCGCAACTGTCGGTTGATTTCTGCCTGTGTCCGGATCACGCATCCCGATCATCGTCCAGAGCGCAGTAGTGGTTCAGGATTGAGCCGCCCCTCGCAACATGGCTGCTCTTGACTCCGTCTTCCGATTTGCTGTCACTTCACATGACGGCGCAATGCCTTCCCGGAGGTGCCAATAACGCACGTTGTCTGCCTGACTGGCTGCAGTTCAGACACGCTTGCTAGAAAGCCGGATTCAATTCCAGCAGCAAGTTCGAGGAGCCGGGAGTCACCGAGAACGACTGACTGTAGATATCTCCTGCTCGTGGCATGGCCTGGCCGTCCAGCGACAGCCGCGCCTGCAAACGTAGCTCCGGGAATGACGACATCGAAACTGCGGGATCGAGCAGGTTCTCCGGTCCCAGCGTGAAATGTGCCGGCAGGGAGGTCGCAGGCAGGCGCAGCACAGCCACAGGCCGGGGGTGACCGTCGGCGCGAGCCACGACAAAGACCTGAGCCTTGGCCAACCGGGCTGGTTCTGATGGATTGGCCTTGGAGGCTGTCCATCGCAATTCTCCGCTCAGGCGGCTTTTGGAGACAGCCGCAGTCCTGGCAGTGCTAGTCGAACTGTCTTCGGACGCCAAAGCCTCCAGCTTGAGCAGATCATCTTGCACTCGCAGTGCCATGTCCGATCCTGGCTCCAACTGGCGCAGCAGGGCTTGCCAGTTCTTTTGTGCCTCATCCAGCTTGCCGTGGCGTGCGGCGGCACTCCCTGCAAGTGCCAGGGCCTTGGGTTGATCGGGCTGCAACATCAGTGCCTGCTTTATGGCCTTGCCGGCTTCGCCATCCAGATCACCGCCCTGTGCCGATGCCAGCGCGTCGGCCAGATCGGCCCATAACCTCGCCTGGACTTCCTCATCCATCGAGCTACGCCGCGCCTCCTGCAAAGCCCGTCGGTATGCATGGGCAGCAGCGTCAAAGAGCTCCAGCGTTTCATAGGAGCGGGCCAGCATTACCCAGCCAGGCAGGTTCTGGGGTTGCTCTTCAAGGCGCCGGGCCAGCCCTTCCACCATGGCCTGCACCTGTGCATCGCCCGCACCGTCTCCGTGCACGCCGGGCTGCTCCTGCGCCAGTTGCGCTGCAGCCTTGGGGTCGCCCACCTGCAGGTACAAAGCGAACGCGGCAACAGGAAGCAGCACCGCCAACAACAGTGCGCTGCCACGGCGTAGCCATGGACTTTGGCGCCAGGCAACCGATGCCCGTGGCCTGTCCAGTTCGCTGAGCAGACGCCGCTGAAGTTCTTCGACCGCTTGAGCATGGTCGGTCTCGCTCAGGCGCCCGCCTGAGCGCTCCAGCTTCAACTCGGCCAACTGGGTCTGGTAGAGGCGGCGCAGAGCTTCATCAGGATCGCCGGCGGGCAATGGGACCTCGGCCAGCAGAGGCGGCAGCAGTACCGCCAGGCTCAGCATCATCAGGACTATGGCACCCAGCCACAACCAGTGCATGGCGCTCATTGGCGTTCCTCCTTCGAGGTCGTATCCAGCCATTGACGTGCACGGTCGCGTTGCTGCGGCGTGAGTGGCTCGTCCGGCATGCTCCTGTGGCGCAGTGTGCGTCGCAGCAGGACAAAGCCGCCCAGCGCGGCAAGGAACGGGCTGCTCCACAGCAGCCAGGTCGATGGCTTCCAGGGCGGGTTGTAGCGCACAAAGGAGCCATAGCGCTGCTCGAAGAAGTTGATCACCTGCTCATTGCTATGGCCCTGCTCGAGCTGGCTGCGGATCTCGCGGCGCATGTCCTCGGCCATGGGGGCACGCGATTCGGCCACGGTCTGGTTCTGGCAGACGACACAGCGAAGCTGAGCGGCCAGCGCCATTTCACGATCCAGCAGTTCCTGGTCCCGAGCGGTCTGCCCAGCCTGGGCCAGCATTGCCATGCAGGCCAGCAAGGCCGCTATGCCGGCTGCACCGGTGCTTCGCGGTTTCATTGGAGACTCCTGATGACCGGCAGCAGCCGATCGCGCCATATTTCTGCGGTTACCGGGCCCACATGGCGATAGCGCACACGGCCCTGGCCGTCAATGACAAAGGTTTCCGGCACTCCCTGGATGCCGAAGTCCATGCCCACGCGGCCATCGCCGTCGATGGCTGAGGCTCGGTAGGGGTTGCCCGCCACTCGCAGCAGCGCGCGAGCCTTGTCCGGCTGATCCTTGTAGTTCAGGCCGTAGACGGCGACCGCGTCGCGCTTCGAGAGTTCGGCCAATACGGGTAGCTCCTGTCGGCAGGGTGCGCACCATGAGGCCCAGACATTGAGCAACCATGCCCGGCCTCGCAGGTCCTGCAGTTGGAGGATTTGCTGCGGGTCTTCGAGCAGAGGGCGGTCTATGGCCGGTGCGGGCTGTTCCAGCAGCGCCGAAGGCAGGGCCCGTGGGTCACGCTGAAGGCCAAGCCCGAGCATGACGGCCAGGCCTAAAAATATTGCCAGGGGCAGGACAAAGCGCATCAGGCAGCTCCTTGCAGGGCCGGAGCACCGGACTGGCGGTGCGCTCGCTGCTTGGCTGTACGAAAGCGCCGGTCCATGAGGCTCAGTCCTGCGCCCAGCGCCATCATCAGTGTGCCTATCCAGACCCAGTCCATGAAAGGCTTGACCTGTAGGCGCACGGTCCAGCGCAGGCCTTGATCGTCCAGTGGATCGCCCAGGGCCACGAAAACGTCGCGCGTCCAGCCGCTGTCAATGGCGGCCTGGCTCAGCGCCATGCCCTGGGCACGGTAAACCCGCTTCTCGGGAAACATGCTCCAGCTGTCCAGCCCCGCTCGACTGACGGTGAATTGGGCACGCTGCGCGTCATAGTTGGGGCCGGCGGCTGGACCAAGGCTGTCGAAGCGGAAGCGGTAGCCACCCGCCTCGGCAGTCTCACCCTGAGCCAGCGTGGTTTCGTGCCGGCTCTCCAGCCCGTCAGCCAGGCTTACCGCCAGCACGAACACGCCCGCACCGGCATGGGCCATCAGCATGCCCCACCAGCCCCAGGGCTGGCGCGACAGGCGCTGACCCAGATGGCCGATTTCCAGGCCTTGCCCCAGACGCTGCCAGATATGGGCCAGTGTGCTGAGCAGGCACCACAGGCCCAGGGCCAGGCCCAGCAGGGTGGCCGGGGAAAGGCGCACCCCCATCCAGCCGCCTGCCAGTGCCAGCACCGCCGCGCAGGCAAGGCTCAGCACTAGGGCTACGCGAAGGCGCCGCCACAGCTCGCCAACTAGGCTGCTCTTCCAGCGCGCCACCGTGCCCACGCCCATCAGTGCCAGTGCCGGCAGTACCAAGGGCAAAAAGACGGCCTGGAAGTACGGCGGCCCAACGGAGATCTTCTCACCGCTCAGCACATCGAGCACCAGCGGGTACAGCGTACCTATGAGCACCGCCAGCGCAGCAGCGGTGAAGAGCACGTTGTTGATCAGCAAGAAAGTTTCGCGCGAGAGCATGGCAAATTCCCCGGAGCCGCGGCCCAGCTCCGGTGCGCGCCAGGCGAACAGCCACAGTGAGGCACCCACCACGGCCACGATGAAGCACAGGATGAAGAGCCCCCGACCTGGGTCTACGGCAAAGGCATGAACTGAGGTGAGTACGCCTGAGCGCACGAGAAAGGTACCCAGCAGGCTCAGTGAAAAGGCGCAGATGGCCAGCAGGGCGGACCAGCTGCGGAAGGCGCCGCGCTGGTCAGTCACTATCAGCGAATGCAGCAGGGCCGTTCCCACCAGCCAGGGCATGAAAGAGGCGTTTTCCACCGGATCCCAGAACCACCAGCCGCCCCAGCCCAGCACGTAGTAAGCCCAGGCGCTGCCCAGCAGAATGCCCAGCGTCAGAAAGCCCCAGGCCGCCAGCGTCCAGGAGCGAGACCAGCGTGCCCAGGCAGCACCCAACTCGCCCGAGATCAGTGCCGCCAGCGCGAACGCAAAAGGCACGGCAAAGCCCACATAGCCCATGTACAGCAGCGGCGGATGCAGCACCATGCCGGGGTCTTGCAGCAAGGGATTGAGGTCCTTGCCTTCGGCAGCTGCGGGGATCAGGCGCGTAAACGGATTGGAGAGAAACAGCAGGAACAGCAGCAGGCCTACACTGATCCAGCCCAGCACGGCGAGCACGCGCGCCACGAAGGCCGGCGGCAGGTCTCGGCTGCGCCAGGCCACCGCCAGGGTCCAGCCAGAGAGCATGAGCTGCCACAGCAGCATGGAGCCTTCATGCCCACCCCAGAAAGCTGCCAGCTTGTAGGCCATGGGCAGGTCGCTGTGCGAATTGGCCGCCACATACAGCACCGAGAAGTCTTCGCGCCAGAAGCACCAGAACAGGCTGGCCGAGGACAGCACGCACAATGCGCATAGCAAAAAGGCTGCTGGCCGGGCCAGCTTTACCCAACCCGCCACTCCCCAGTGGGCACCGGCCAGTGGTAGCACCGCCAGCAGTACTGCCGTGACCAGGGCCAGTACCAGAGCGAACACACCGAGTTCAGCGATCATGTGCGGCCTCCGCTGGAGACGGTGCCGGCCCTGTCCTGGCCGGTTTCCTTGACAGTGTCATCCCCGGCAGATTTTTCTGGCGGCTTGCCGGCGGCGTTTTTCAATGCATGGGCCGCTTCGGGCGGCATATAGTTCTCGTCGTGCTTGGCCAGCACCTCGGAGGCATGGAAGGCTCCGTCCGCCTGCATACGGCCCGATACCACCACACCTTTGCCCTCACGGAACAGGTCGGGCAGCAATCCCCGATACTGCACAGGCACACTGCGCACTTCATCGGTCACTGCAAAGCGCAGCAGCATTCCGTCGCCGCTGCGCTGCAGTGAGCCAGGCTCCACCAGGCCACCCAGGCGAAAGGCTGCACCATGCGGAACCTCGCCCGCGTGAACCTGGCTGGGGCTGTAGAAGAACATCACATTGGAGTTGAGTGCTCGCAGCACCAGTGTGACGGCTACGGTCACCAGCGCAAGTCCTGCCAACACCCACAGTAGGCGACGCTGGCGCGGCTTCATGGGTTCTCCCAGGTTGCGAGTCCGGATGAGGCTTCAGCCTTCAGCCGACGGCTGCGCACATAAATGCTGACCAACTCGATACCCAGAGCCATCGCGCTCACACCGTAGGCCAGAGCAATGAAAAAAGCATGATCCTGCATTACAGACTCTCCTCGCGGGCTCGCTCCAGAATCAGGCAACGTGCTCGTACTAGTGCAACGGCCAGCGTATAGGCCCAGCAAGCCAGCGCCATCAGAAGCATGCCGGCCAGCATGGTGTGCGTCATGCTGGGAGCTGTATCCATGCGAATGCTTGCGCCCTGATGCAAGGTGCTCCACCACTGAACCGAGAAATAGATGATGGGAACATTGACCACGCCAGCAAGCAGCACGATGGCGCCAGCGCCATCGGCCCGACGCGAATCCTCTATGGCCGAGACCATGGCCATATAGCCCAGATACAGGAACAGCAGGATCAGCTCCGACGTCAGACGGGCATCCCATACCCACCAGGCTCCCCAGGTCGGCTTACCCCAGGCAGCCCCGGTCCACAGGGCGATGGCCGTGAACAACGCACCCGTAGGTGCCAGTGCCCTTGCCAGCAGGGGTGAAAGACGGGTGCCGTAAATCAACCCCAGGGCAGCATGGAGCGCTGCCACCAGGTAGATGAACATGGACATCCAGGCAGCCGGCACATGCAAAAAGATGATGCGGTAGACCTCGCCCTGTTGGTGATCCGTAGGTGCCAGTCCAAATCCGACCCATAGACCCGCGGCAGCCAGCACGGCAGCCAGCACAGCCATCCAGGGCCAGACTCGGCCCGCCCAGTGGTAAAAAATCGGGGGCGAGGTCAGTTGGCGCCATTTGCGGCCGCTGGACCCTGCTGCAGGCGTCGGTGATGCATTGGAAGTAAGGGAACTCATATCACTCCAGCGCGAGGCGCAAGGCCGCGGCGATAGCCCAAGGGCCGGCCAGTAGCGCCAGGCACAGGCAGGCCCCCAGCAGATTGAGAGCAGGCGCTGCACTCAGCCCTTGCTGCGCCTGGGCCACGGCATGGCTGCCAAAGATCAGGATGGGCACACTCAGCGGCAGCACCACCAGAGCCAGCAACAACTGCCCACGCACACCCAGTGTCAGTGCTGCGCCCAGAGCAGCCAGCAGGCACAGGCTGGGCGTTCCCAGAGCCAGCGATGCCAGCAGGATGCCGACCACCGTCCCATCCAGGCCGTACTGCCAGCCCAGCAAGGGAGCCACAAGCAACAATGGCAACACGCCCAGCAACCAGTGCGTGGCCACCTTGAGGCCCACCAGCAGCGGCAGGGGCGCCGGCGCCAGCAACCACTGCTCCAGCGACCCGTCGGCCATGTCGCTCTCGAACAGCCGGTGCTGCCCCAGCAGCACGGCCAGCAAGGCTGCGACCCACACAATGCCCGGCGCAATCTGCCTCAGCAGGGGCGCGTCCGGCCCCAAGGCCAAGGGGAAAAGACTGCCCACCAGCACGAAAAAGAACAGCCCGCCCAATGCATCGGAAGGCCTTCGAGCGGCCAACTTCAACTCTCTTGCACACACAGCTATCAGCAAACGGCCACCTGCTCATTCATTGCCGTTGTGATCACGGAGCGGGATAAATCCAGCACCGACACCCGGGGCGTCGGCAGCACCAGGTTGCGGTGCGAAGCCACCACAGCCATTCCTCCAGAGGCCAGATGCTGCTCCAGTGCCTCGCCCAGATATTGTTCGCCCTGACCATCCAGGCAGTTGTCGGGTTCGTCCAGCAACCACAGCGGACGCTCGCCCAGCAAGACACGGGCCAGTCCCAAGCGCCGACGCTGCCCCTGGGACAGTCGGCCAAAAGGCCGTGCGACGACTTCCGTCAACGACAACGCCTGCAAAACGGCTTGAACACGTGCTTCATTCCAGCTCACTGCCATCAGATTCAGCGCAAAGCGCAGATTCTCCATCCCTGTCAAGGTGTCGCTCATTCCTGCCTGATGTCCCATATAGGCCAGTTGCCGCTGGTAGGCAGGATCCTGGGGGGACAGCGTGCCGCCGCACCACTGGAGGCTGCCAGTGCGCCATGTCAGAAGGCCGGCCAGACAACGCAGCAGGCTGCTCTTGCCCGCGCCGTTATGACCTCTGAGCATCAGCAGCTGACCGCCACCGAGTTCCAAGCCCAGATCGCGCAGTACCACCCGGCCGCCGCGTACACAACCCAGGCCGGATATGCAAAGAAATCTGGAAGCAGCCGTACCCAAACCATTCATCCCGCTATTGCACCGACGCAACTGAAGCCTCAGCTGGCCCCGGCACTTTCTGACCTGGCGTGTCGCTTGGGCCCTGTCCAGGAGGAATGTGAGGCAGCTTATGGGCAATGCCCTTGTGACAGTCGATACAGGTTTTTTCCTTGCTGGCCAGATAGGTGCTGTGCATGTTCTGTGCGCGCAAACTCTGCCGTGTCATATCCATGGAGTCGTAGTTATGGCAGTTGCGGCACTCCAGCGAATCGTTGGCCTTGAAGCGAGCCCACTCGTGCTGCGCCAACTCCAGCCGCTTGGCTTCGAACTTTTCAGGCGTGTCGATCGTTCCGAAGATCTTGCCCCACACTTCCTTGGAGGCCTGCATCTTGCGAGCGATCTTGTCGGTCCAGTCGTGCGGCACATGGCAGTTGGAGCATACGGCGCGTACGCCCGAGCGGTTGGTGTAGTGGATCGTGCTCTTGAGCTCGGCAAACACGTTGTCCCGCATCTCATGACAACCCGTGCAGAATTTCTCCGTATTGGTCAGTTCCATGGCGGTATTGAACGCGCCCCAGAAGAGAATGCCGCCGATGAAGCCGCCGATGGTCAGAAAGCCCAGGCTGAAATGTACGCTGGGGCGGCGGATCACCGCCCAGTAGCGCTTGAGAAGTGTCAACATAGATGAACCTCGTGCGCCGCAGCGTCAATTTTTCTTGGATGGCTTGCCCGACTGGGACTGCAGGGCCTTCAAAATCACGGTATCCACGTCCTCGAAGGTGTTGCTGACCAGAGGGCGAACGGCATCCTGGGCCACATGGCATTGCTGGCAGAAGTAGCGTCGCGTGGATACCTGCCCCAACATGCGCCCGTCGCGATCCATATAGTGCGTGACCGATACTGGCACGGCCTGCGAGATCTCGGCCTTGGTTCGTGAGTGGCAGTCCATGCATTTGTTGAAATTTTTGTCTACCTGATAGCCGTCCACGCGATGGGGAATCGTGGGAGGTTGCCAGGTGTAGTTGCGCGTGCGGCGCACGTCATCGTTGACGGCATTGCCAAGCACTGGTGGCTTGGTCGCCTGCATGATGGGCGTAGGGCCGCGCGCCGAGTCATAAAAGGTCTCCGCGATAGCGGATGGCGTCCAGGCCATACCTATATTGAGCATGAGCAGCATGCCCACAAGACGGACGAATTTGCGGACGAAGTTCATGGTCAACCTCTCTTTCGTCAAACCTTGGTGACCTTCACAGCGCACTTCTTGAAGTCCGTCTGCAACGAAATCGGGTCGGTAGCATCCAGCGTCACCTTGTTGATCAGCTGGCTGGCGTCGAACCAGGGGACGTAGACCAACCCGCGCGGTGGCTTGTTGCGGCCGCGGGTCTCGACGCGCGTGCGCATGGAGCCACGCCGCGAGGACAGCTCCACTTCGCTGCCGCGGCGCACGCCCAGCGCCTTGGCGTCATCAGGATGCATGTAGCACAGTGCGTTAGGCACGGCACGATGCAGCTCGGGTACGCGCCGGGTCATGGATCCTGAGTGCCAGTGCTCAAGCACTCGGCCCGTGGAAAGCCAGAACGGATAATCCTTGTCTGGAGCCTCCGCTGGTGGTTCATAGGGCAAGGCAAAGATGTTGGCTTTGCCGTCGATATTTCCGTAGAACTGGTAGCCCGTACCGGCCTTCACATAGGGGTCCGAGCCTTCGCGGTAGCGCCAGAGGGTTTCCTTGCCGTTGACCACGGGCCAGCGCATGCCGCGTACCTTGTGATATTGGTCGAACGGTGCCAGATCGTGGCCGTGGCCACGTCCGAACGAGGCGTATTCCTCGAACAGACCTTTTTGCGGGTAGAAGCCAAAGGCCTTGGCTTCCTCGTTCTCATAGGCTGGATCCATATCGGCCAAGGGAAACTTGTCCACGTTTCCGTTGCGGTACAGCACCTCGAACAGGGTCTTGCCGCGCAACTGCGGTTTCTTGACCAGCAGTTCCTCGGGCCAGACTTCCTCGACCTTGAAGCGCTTGGAAAACTCCATCAATTGCCACAGGTCGGAGCGCGCCTCACCAGGAGCCTTGACCAACTGGTGCCAAAAGTGGGTGCGGCGCTCTGCATTGCCGTAGGCGCCTTCCTTCTCGACCCACATGGCCGACGGCAAGATCAGGTCGGCGGCCACAGCCGTGACTGTGGGATAGACATCGGAGACCACCACGAAATTGTCGGGATTGCGGTAGCCCGGATAGCCTTCCTGAGCCAGGTTGGCACCCGCCTGAATATTGTTGTTGACCATCACCCAGTAGGCGTTGAGCCTGCCGTCCTTGAGCGCACGGTTTTGTTCCACTGCGTGGTAGCCGGGTTTGGGGGGAATCGTGCCTTCGGGCAGCTTCCAGATGGTTTCCGCAGTCTTGCGATGTTCCGGGTTCGTCACCACCATGTCCGCAGGCAGGCGATGCGAGAAGGTGCCCACCTCACGCGCCGTTCCACAGGCCGACGGCTGTCCCGTCAGTGAGAACGGGCTGTTGCCGGGTGTGGCGATCTTGCCCAGCAGCAAGTGAATGTTGTAGACCATGTTGTTGGCCCAGACACCGCGCGTGTGCTGGTTGAAACCCATGGTCCAGAACGACACCACCTTGCTGTTGGGGTCTGCATAGAGTTCGGCAAGGGCCTTGAGGCGGTTGGCCGGTACACCCGTGAGCTTGGTTGTGTACTCGAGCGTATAGGTGGATACGAACTTGGCGTATTCCTCATAGTTGATGGACTTGGCACCGTTGGGATCCTTGGCGTTCTTGGCCGCCTTCTGCAGAGGGTGCTCGGGACGCAGCCCGTAGCCGATATCGGTGTTGCCGAGCTTGAAATTGCAGTGCTTGGAGACGAAGTCCTTGTTGACCCTGCCCGTGGTGATGATGTGGTTGGCGATGTAATTGAGTATGGCCAGATCGGTCTGAGGCTTGAAGGTCAGAGACATATCCGCCAACTCATACGAGCGGTGCTCGAAGGTGGACAGCACGGCCACCTTCACGCCTGGTGTGGACAGGCGCCTGTCGGTCACGCGAGTCCACAGCACCGGATGCATTTCCGCCATGTTCGAGCCCCAGAGCACAAAGGCAGTCGCGGCCTCGATGTCGTCATAGCAACCCATGGGCTCGTCCATGCCAAAGGTGCGCATGAAGCCGGCAACTGCCGAGGCCATGCAGTGGCGTGCATTGGGATCAATGTTATTGGTGCGAAAGCCCGCCTTGAACAGCTTGGAGGCTGCATAGCCCTCCCATACCGTCCATTGGCCGGAGCCGAACATGCCCACTGCGTCGGCCCCCTTGGCCTTGAGCGTCTTTTTGAACTGCTCTGCCATGACGTCGAAGGCCGTATCCCAGGAAACCTGCTGGAACTCGCCATCCTTGGCGTAGCGACCATTCTTCATGCGCAGCAGCGGCTTTGTCAGACGGTCCCCTCCATACATGATCTTGGACAGGAAGTAACCCTTGACGCAGTTCAACCCCCGGTTGACCTCGGCCTCAGGGTCACCCTGAGTGGCCACCACGCGGTTGTCCTTGACGGCCACCATGACGCCGCAACCTGTACCGCAAAAGCGGCATGGCGCCTTGGACCACTTCAGATCGGCGGCCATTGCACCTGCATCCTGGGACAGAGCTTCTATGGGTATGCCTGCAACGGCACCTGCGGCTGCGGCCGCAGATTGACGGACAAAATCACGCCTAGTGCTAGTCATGTGTTACCTCTTGGTTTAGCGACTGCCAGTTCTCAACATGCTGATAAACCAGGGATGCGTTGATTACGCCATCGAGCAGCTCAATCTGAGACACGCAATCAAGTATTTCCCTTGCATGGGGCGCTTCCAAGGTCACCACCAACTTGCCGGCCGGATGACTTCCATGTATTTGGGCGCCTTTGATCGTGACGATGCCAGCAGCTACTTGTGCCAATGCTTGAGGAAGCACATGCACAACCAGGCTGGTGATATGCAAGTCGGTATGAGTTTCAATGGGCTCAGATTCTTCATGCATGTGGAGGGCCACCGATGATCATCTGATAAAACCAGATCGCAAAGCCGTAAGACGCAATCAGTACAACGGCCAATATAGGTGCCATAACAACTGCGAGAAATGCGAAGCTACGCAACTCCTCGGTACGAGTCGATTCAGGCTGAGGTTCTGTCATTAGCAATCCCCCTTGGCTTGGATGCCTGAGCATCCGTGATTTGGCGATAGAGATCCGATAACGAACTTTGCCACGAGATTACCTACAAAATTGACTTGCAACAAGGTTCTTCTCGATTCGTTGCATTACATCAATTCCTTCATTCAGATTTCATTAAGTCAATTGACATTCAAGGAGATGCCTCGGGTGTTGACTAAATAGCTGGCTGACTCAAGCGCAGCTTGGAACAGCCCTCTGCAAACTGAATTTGCGCCTCAATCTCGCACTGATCCGTTGAAGTTGAGAAGTGGCACCGGACCTGAAACCGATAGCCGCCGTCTGCTGCTTGCTTGAAAACCGTCACTGGATCACCTGTCCGCCATAGAGTGGTAATCGAGGTTTCGTATGGCCGCATTCAGTGATGGAAATCGCCGGAAAGCCAAGCCTGCACAAGAAATTGCTGCAGACCGTGGATTCAGTGGCTCAATGCAGCGCAGGACCTCGCGGCATTCAAGACGCGCTCCTTTCAGCCAGGCAATGAATGACAACGAGACTCATGCGAATTCAACCTGGATTTGTGCAAGCTCGAAGCATCGCCGTACCGAGCACGATGTGCGTCGAACCAAAAAGCGCTCCACAAAAGCGCTTTATAGGAGCAAAGTATTTATGAGCGAAGCTCTGCATCTGCTCGTCCATCAACCTGCATTGGACTACCCCTAGGCTTGTCTACCTGCTCAGGGAGAGTCCAATCGCAATCCTGGTGTCACCTATAAGCTGCTCGTAATAGGTTGCGATGTGATGCGGCAACCACTGCTCAGGGGCTCAATCATCTCCAGCAGTCGCTTGTAGCCCGTGCGCTGCACCCGCCACTGGCCGGCGACCCTGGTATAGCAGTCCTCGTACAGTGCACTGCCGGTGAGTATGGTCTGCTCATCCAGATTGATGAACAGGTCATTGAGGTACCAGATGCCGGTGGCCGCGTCACCGTTGACCTGGATTTCCGGTGTGTGCCCGTTGTGCATACCAAAGCGCCTATGGGTGAAGGCATTGCGGTAGAAGATCATGGCTTCATCGATGCCATTGATCTCATACTGGTAAGTCGGGCTGTCGAAGCGGATATGGACATCATCGGCCAGAACGGTTTTCAGAAGCTCCAGATTGCAGGTGTCGATGCCGCGAAAGTAGCGTGCCTTGAGCTGTTTGATTTCTTCAATATCCAGAAGAGTTTGCATGCGGTTCTCCTCTGGAGTTTAGTGAGGCAGGTAATGGCCGCCACTGACGTCCAGTTGGGCGCCGGTCACCACGCGCGCATAGTCGCTGGCCAGATACAGCGCGGCAGAGGCGCAATCGGCATCGTCGGGAATCTCGTTGCGCAGGGGAATCTGCTGGGCAATCACATTGACCAGCGATTCCATGGGCACGCCCTGGCGCTTGGCTTCCGCCTGGAAATAGCCTTTGACCGGTGCGCCCCACATCCAGCCGTTGTAGGTGCTGTTGACACGGATGCCGAAGGGGCCAAGGTCTTCTGCCAGATATTGCACAGCGGTCTTGAGCGCGCCTTTGGATACGGCGTAACCGGCTTCGAGCTGATTGGGGCGGCGCGTTGCCATGGTGTTGATCATCACAATGCTGCCGTCTTTTTGCTTTTTCATCTGTGGCACCACGGCCTGGGTCATGTTCATGGAACCGTAGAGATTGACTTCCATGACCTTGCGCCAGTCATCCATGGAGGAGTTGCTAGAAGATCCCCAGCTCCCGTGGGCATAGGCCGAGTTGATCAATGCATCAATGCGGCCGAACTTGGCGATGGTTAGCTCTGCAAGCCGCTGGCACTGCTCGGGCTGCGAGATATCGGTGGACACCTTGAGCGTCTCGCAGGAGTGGCCGGCATCGCGAATCGCTTGCTCTGTCTCATCCAGCATGGACTGCGTGCGGGCTGCCAGCACCACGGCTTTGGCCTGATACTCCGCCGCACGCAGGGCGAGCTTGATGCCCATGCCGGGGCCGATGCCAGAGATGATGATGACTTTGTCTTTCAGAAGCATATGGGTCTCCTTGGATTTATAGTCTGGGGTTTTCTCAGAATGCAGCCCGGGTGCGGGCAAAGTGCAGCTCTTCCGCGCGGTGCTTGACATCCTCAGCGACCTGGTCAAAGGCGATCTTTACCCAGGCACCATGCTCGCGCATGATGGTGTCGGCGTTCAGACCCAGGAACTGGTCGGTGGTGAAGTAGGTGCAGCGGTTGGCGTCAATTGCCTCTATGTATTGATCACGGCGCGCTGCGTCCTTGTTTTCGGGCACGGGGCGCTGTTCCCAGGACAGCAGTTGCTCGGGCTCAAATGCGACCAAGTATTCATTGACAGGCCAGACTTCTCCCGTCAGCGGGTGGCGGGTTTTCATCTCGACGAGGTCATTGAGCTTGAGCCCACAGCGGATGTCGGGGCAGAAGCGATTCCAGAGGTGATAGTTTTCCAGATCCGCAAGCACTTCCCAGACCACGCTGGCGGGCGCATTGATTTCCACCTTGATGGAAGTGACGAGGTTGGCAGCTTTGGTCATCTTGGATGTCGCTTCAGTTGATGGGCTTGGAGGTGATCTGCAACTGCTCGCTCAGTGGCTCAACGGTTTCAAGCAAGGTCTTGTAGCCCGTCTCTGCAATCCACCAGCGGCCATCGCGCTTGACATAACGGTCTTCATAGATCGCACCGCCATGCATATGCGTTTTCTCTTCGAGGTTGATGAAGACGTAGTTCAGATACCAGAGCGCAGTAGCTTCCTCTCCCATGACCTCGATCTCCGGCGTGTGGCCGTTGTGCATGGCCAGGCGGGTTTTGGTGAAGGAGGTTCTGTAGAAGTCCAGCGCCTTGTCTATGCCCTCCAGGTGGAATTCATAAGCAGGGCTTTTGAAAGCCAGCTTGATGTCTGATGTCAGCATGCCCCTCAGCAACTCCAGATTGCAGGTGTCGATGGCGCGAAAGTAGCGCGCCTTGAGCTGTTTGATTAGCTCAATGGCTTCTAAGTCCAACATATGTCTTGTCTCCTTTTGTGATGAGCCGGTCTTGGGTGCCGACTTGATAAAAGCTGCGGATGATGCAGTCCGGGCTGCTGAAGTCCATGATGAGGTCCTCGGATTCGGACATGTATTGCTGCCGCAGGCGCAACAGTTCTTCATCCCCTTGGGAGTCATGGAAGCCATCAGCACTGCCAATGAGGAACTGGCGCCAGCTGTCAGCCGAATACCGCTCGGGGCGCCGCGGACTGAACATGATTTTTTAGCTGCCGCCACCTCTTAGCTTTGGCTTTGCAGATGCCTGGCTCGATACAGCGCGTAGTCGCGTTGCATCTGCTGCTCGCTCAGGCCAAAGGTCTCCAGGCTGTAGTCATGTCCCGCACGTTTTTCACGGCCATTGCTGGAAAGCCATTGCTGCGCATCGGTGCGGGCTTTCTCGGTGAAGGGCATCTGGGCGAACTGATAGACAGCCTCCAGCACCTGCATGGGCTTGGCCACGGTGTCCAAGAAGTGGATATCCAGAAAGCGCCGGCTGTCCTGCTGCTCGCGCACCTGCATGGTGTGGTGAATACCACGCGCCATGCGGCTGTTCCACTGGCGGCCTGCAGCGCTTGGGTCGGGCTGGTCGCTGTAGATCTGCCACAGCGTATGCGCCATGCTGGCCATGGACGGGATGGTCTGCGCTGGCTCGCGATGGGTCAGAATGACCTGAGCCTGGGGAAAGACGGACAGCAGAATTTCCAAAGTGTGCAGATGCTGCGGGGCTTTGAGCAGCCAGCGCTGGCCCTGCGCCTCGCCGCGCTGGCTCTTTTGCCATTGCAGAAACTGCAGCATCTTCTTGAGCTGGGTGTAAACGGGGCGCTGATCCTGCTGATCGAGCCAGGTGGTGTAGCTGGGCACATCAGCGTAAGCGTCCATGGCGCAGAGAAAGGAATGCTCCATGAGCATGAATTCCTCGTCGCACAGCGTGGCGCTCATGGGGTGGATGGACAGAATCTGGGGAATCGCCTCAATCGTTTGAGCGACCTCTGCTTTGGCCATGGTGATGCGTTTTTCGCAGTCCTGCGGGCCTTCTCCGGTCAGTGGTGCAGGGTAGCGGGTCTCCCACCAGGCAACAGAGTAAAAGCGCGGGTCTACGGCCAGTGTTCGTTGCAGCATGGTGGTGCCGGTGCGCGGCAGGCCCACTATAACCAAGGGGTCTTCGATCTCGATCTTCGAGATTTCTGGGAAGCGCTGGAGATAGTCCTCCATGAGCAGGCGATTGGCCAACTGACCCACAAGTCTCTCGCGCATCATGACAATGCCGGTTGCTGACAGCTTGGCCTCGGTGTTCAGGGCGCGCGTCAGAACTTCCAGCGCTTGCCGGTAGTTGTCGTTGCCAAAATCTTTGAGGCCTGGGGCACGCTCACGTGCAGCATGCAGCAGTTCTTCGACGTGCAGAGTTTGGGGTGTCACAGGGGTATTCATACAGTCTCCAGCAACTGGTCTATCGAGATAACTTTGGTGGTGGGGTGGCACTGCTCCTTGGCGCCAACCCAGCGCAGGCACATGGTTCCCTGGCGTAGACCGGCTGTCTGTAGCCAGTTGGCAAGGCCGGGGTCTTTTTCACTGAGCACCAGAGTGACGCCGCCGCTCTCGTCGTACTGCGCCTGATGCTTGTTGATGCAGATCTGGTGGTAGCGGTAGTCCAAAGACTCCAGCCAGTAGTTATTGATCTGCAGATTCCAGAACGAGCATTCCGGCACCTTGTCGATATGAATGACAAGGGCCTGGTCCTCGCTCAGTTCCCAATGCGAGTGGTAGTAGAAGATATTGGGATCGCCGCCCACGGACTGGCAGTAGGCCTGATCGGCTGGCGGCAACTGATTGCTATGGGGTTGATAGCTTTGTGCCCAGTCTGCAAAAAGCTTTGCGGTGTTTTCGACAAAGGATGTCACGCGCCGCAGCGACTGCGCCAGCACTTGCGGGTCCAGCGGGCCAGGGGTGTCCGTGGTGCCAATGCGCTCGATGGCGAGCTTGGCGGGCACTTCGCTTTTGCGATCCATGAAGGTCTGGCGCACCAGCAGCGACACCGAGGCATCTTCCATGGGCAGCCAGTTACCCGGCTGCGGGTCACGGCTGACGATGAGTTCGAAGTCGCCGTTCTCGTCAGTCTTGAGCTGTGTAGCGTCGATAAACCCGGTGACGACCATGCGGCCATCGGTTTCATAGCCGCCTTTTTGCGTGCAAAAACTCAGGTAGGAAACACTGCCCCGGTTGCCCTGAATGCGGTACTTCATGGAACCGTTGAGGCGCGAGTATTCGTAGATGTTGTCCGGATTGTCCGCACCAATCTTGGCGGTTTCGTGCGAGGTCTTGAAGAAGCTGGGAAACGCCGGGTCGGCGAATTCCACATGCATCTCCAGCGCGATGCGCAGCAGTCGGGTCAGATAGCGATAGCCTTCTGCCCGCGTTGCAGGGTCGGCAGGGGTTTCGGGACGCAGAATCTGCTGGCCGCAGCGTTTGAGGTGATCGCAGAACTGCGACCAGGTTTCGCCGCTTAGCAGTTGTTCATTAATGGTTTGGGTATCCATGATCTGGCTTTCTTTGTGTGCCGCGCATTGCCATGTGGTGGCTGTGTGCGGTGGGTGAAAGAAGAAAAAGGGGCGTTGCAAAGGCTGGCAACGCCACAGTTCATCCAGTTGCTTTAGTCTTCCGCGGCGATGATTTCGCGGGCCACCAGTTCGGCGATGATCTTGTCTACAGCCTCTTGCGCAGTCATCTCGGGGGTGGAGATATGAATGTCCGGAGACTCCGGCACTTCAAACGGTGAGTCGATCCCCGTGAAGTTCTTCAGCTCGCCACGGCGCACTTTCTTGTAGAGGCCCTTGGGGTCACGCTCTTCGGCAACGGCAAGCGGTGTGTCGATGAATACTTCGAGGAACTCACCATCTCTCACCAGCTTGCGCGCCATTTCGCGTTCTGCCTGGAATGGTGAGATGAAGGCGGTGATGGCAATCAGCCCGGCGTCCACAAACAGCTTGCCCACTTCAGCGACGCGCCGAATGTTTTCCACGCGGTCTGCATCGGTGAAGCCAAGGTCGCGATTGAGACCGTGGCGCACGTTGTCGCCGTCGAGCAGATAGGTATGCCGGCCACGCGCATGCAAACGGGTTTCGAGTAGATTGGCAATCGTGGATTTGCCAGCGCCCGACAGACCGGTAAACCATAGCAAGGCAGGTTTTTGATGCAGGCGTTCGGAGCGCGAAGCCTGGTTCACGTTCACATGCTGCATGTGAATGTTCTGCGAGCGGCGCAGCGCAAAGTCGATCAGTCCCGCACCCACCGTGGCATTGCTCAGGCGATCGATCAGAATGAAGCTGCCGGTTTCGCGATTGTCCTTGTAGGCATCGAAAGCGATAGGCTGACTGCTGGACAGATTGCAGACACCGATTTCATTGAGTGCCAGCTCCTTGGCGGCCAGATGCTCGAGCGTGTTGACATTGATCTTGTACTTTGGCGCTGCGAAAGTGACAGGAACGGTCTTGCCGCCGATCTTCATCAGATAGGGGCGGCCGCCGAGCATGGGCTGCTCATGCATCCAGATCAGCGTGACTTGGAACTGATCGGCCACATCGGAAGGAGCATCCGCGACGGCAATCACATCGCCCCGGCTGCAGTCCACCTCATCAGCCAAAGTCAGGGTAACGGACTGGCCGGCAACTGCCTGTTGCAAATCTCCATCCTGGGTGACGATACGCGCAACCTTGGTCACCCGCCCGCTGGGCAGGATGCGGACACTGTCTCCGGGGTGAATCTGGCCACTGGCAATGCAACCCGCAAAACCGCGAAAGTCCAGATTGGGGCGATTGACCCATTGCACGGGCATGCGAAATGGCAACTTTTGCTGGCGCGCTTCGTCGATTTCCACCGTCTCCAGATAGCCCATGAGCGTGGTGCCGCGGTACCAGGGCATATGCTCGCTTTGCTCGGTGATGTTGTCGCCACGCAAGGCAGACATGGGGATGGCCGTGATGTCTTCCAGATGGATCTTCTTGGCGAACTCGCGGTAGTCGGCCACGATGTCGTTGAAGACTTTCTCGGAGTAGCCCATCAAGTCCATCTTGTTGACGGCCAGCACGATCTTGCGGATGCCGATCAACGATGCCAGATAGCTATGGCGTCTGGATTGCGTCAGCACACCGCGGCGCGCATCGATCATCACGACGGCCACATCGGCGGTGGAGGCACCAGTAACCATATTGCGGGTGTACTGCTCATGGCCAGGCGTGTCTGCCACGATGAACTTGCGCTGATCGGTCGAGAAGAAGCGGTAGGCCACATCGATGGTGATGCCTTGCTCGCGCTCCGCGGCCAGACCATCGACCAGCAGCGCGAAATCCAGCTCTCCGCCCTGCGTGCCGACTTTCTTGGAGTCTGCGACCAGTGCTTCCATCTGGTCTTCGAACAGCATCTTGGATTCGTACAGCAAGCGGCCGATCAGCGTGCTCTTGCCATCATCCACGCTGCCGCAGGTGATGAAGCGCAGCAGGCTTTTTTGCTCGTGTGACTTCAGGTATTTCTCGATATCTTCAGAGATGAGTGCAGATACATGTGACATCAGAAATACCCCTCTTGCTTCTTCTTTTCCATGGATGCAGCCGAGTCGTGATCGATCATCCGGCCCTGTCGTTCCGAAGTACGGGTCAGCAGCATTTCCTGGATGATCTTGGGTAAGCTGTTCGCGTCGGATTCGACCGCACCCGTCAGGGGGTAGCAGCCCAGGGTGCGAAAGCGCACATTGCGCATCATGGGAACTTCGCCACTCTTGAGCGGCATGCGCTCGTCATCGACCATCAGCAGCGTGCCGTCTCGCTCCACCACTGGGCGAGGCGCTGAAAAATAGAGCGGAACGATGGGAATGTTTTCGAGATAGATGTATTGCCAGATATCCAGCTCGGTCCAGTTGGACAGCGGGAATACCCGGATGGATTCGCCTTTGTTCTTGCGCGTGTTGTACAGATGCCAGAGCTCCGGGCGCTGGTTTTTGGGATCCCAGCGGTGCTGGTCCGAGCGGAAGGAAAAGATGCGTTCCTTTGCGCGAGACTTCTCTTCATCGCGGCGTGCGCCGCCAAAGGCGGCGTCGAAACCATACTTGTCGAGAGCTTGCTTCAGACCCTCGGTTTTCATGACGTCGGTATGAATTTGCGAGCCATGCTTGAACGGGCTGATGCCCATTTCAAGACCTTCAGGGTTGATGTGGACCAGCAGGTCCATGCCCAGCTTGGCAGCCATCTGATCGCGAAAGCGATACATGTCCTGAAACTTCCAGGTCGTATCCACATGCAGCAAAGGGAAGGGAGGTTTGGCCGGGTAGAAGGCCTTCATCGCCAGGTGCAGCATGACCGCACTGTCCTTGCCGATGGAGTAGAGCATGACGGGGTTCTCTGCCTCAGCAACAACCTCGCGCATGGCCTGAATGCTTTCGGCTTCCAGCCTCTGCAAATGAGTCAGCACCACAGATTTCTCCTTGGTTTTTTGTTTTGGGTGTTGCCAACTGTAGGAGTCCGTTAAATCAAATCTTTGCGCGAATTGATGTTTTAGAAGTTGCCGGGTCATGCTCGCCATAGGATCCAGCTTCGGTGACGCTGGGGTTCTGACGGCGGTGTTCTTTGGCGCCAGCGATACGTCTTGCGCAGTCTTCAAGATGCTGCTGGCCAGTTCGTTCGACTGGCTGAGCATCTCTGTGGCCGCAGGCAGATGAAACAGGCGAAGCCGGTCGTGGCTGTCGCTGGCCAGCGATGAAAAGGTGGCTGCACGTTGCCATTGCATGGCCGCAAGCAAGGCAAAGATCTTGCCGTCGCTGGAGTGCCTGAGGCGATCAAAAAAATCTTCCAGATGTGCGGCGCGCAAACTGCCCTCATATGGTTGCCAATACACCTTGCCGCGGTTATCGACTGCACGCAGGATGCCGTGCCTGAGGCGTCCGGGGCAGTTGTTGTGGGCGCCAAAATCGTCGATCCAGACAATGCTGGCGCTCTCTTTTCTTGCCTGCTCGCAAATGTCCAGATAAGTGCTGGCGTACCAGCGCTGCACAGAAGGGGATGCCTGCTTCATGCGCTTGACGGGGCGGTCGGCATTGAGATTCCAGCGCTGCAGGTATTGCGCGTTGGTGCGCTCGGGCAACTCGAGCTGCTGGCGCTGACAGATCAGCTGCTGCATGGCTTCTAGCTGCCACAGCAAATAAGGCAGGCCATGGTCGGAGGGCTGGGTGCTGACCAGTTGGACATAGATGTCCTGCTCCTGCATGGCCGACAAGGAGCGGCCTTCGCCCGGTTTGCGACCTCGCTCGCGCACAGGGACAGCGTTCCATCCCCCTTCCTGCCAGGCTTTATGGGCGGCGATGATGGTCGGCGTGGACAGGCCTGTCGCCATACCGACTTCTTTGAGTGTTTTGCCTTCAAGCCGCAGTTTCACGGCTTGAATTCGCAGTGGATTGATATCTTGAACACTGAGTTTCTTACCAACAGCCATGCGCATTCCTGTTAAACATTCAATCGCTTATTTGCGAAGATCCGGACGCATTTACTGTCGGCCTGTCCTCTGATCGGCGCATAGGCCAAACGGACCACCTGAATAACAACACAGGAGATTTTTGTGACTCAGACTCGAAGCGCACTGCTTGAAGACGTAATGGCCATCACCCGCGAAGCGGGTGCTTTAATCATGAAGATCTATTGCAGCGACTTTGAGGTGCGCGGCAAGCAGGATGCATCGCCCGTGACTGAAGCCGACGAAAAGGCCGAGCGCCTGATTCTTGAGCGCCTGGGCGCCTTGCAGTCGCAGTTTCCCGTCGTCTCCGAAGAGGCAGCTGCAGCGGGATATGTACCTGATATGGGGCAGTGCTTCTGGCTGGTTGATCCTCTTGACGGAACCAAGGAGTTCATCAACCGCAATGGCGAGTTCACAGTCAATATCGCGCTGATCGAAAATGAAACCCCTGTGCTGGGTGTCGTGTTCGCTCCAGCGTTGGATCGCATGTACGCGGGAGCCTTAGGACTTGGCGCATGGCTGGAGGTGCAGGGCAGGCGGCAGGCCATTGAATGTAGAAGCATTCCGGAGGATGGCCTTGATGTGGTGGCCAGCCGTTCGCACGGCGATGCCGAGGCGCTGGGTCAGTTTCTCAATGGGCGCTTGGTGCGCTCACTCAAAAGTGCAGGCTCATCGCTCAAGATTTGTCTGATCGCAGAGGGAGAGGCTGACCTCTATCCCCGCTTGGGGCGCACCATGGAGTGGGATATCGCTGCGGGTCATGCGGTGCTGGCCGCGGCAGGCGGCCAGATTCATGCGCTCAATGGAGATGTTCTGAGCTACGGCAAACGAGATTTGAGCAACCCTCATTTCTATGCCTGCTCGGCAGATTACCGCTGATTTCAAGCTTTCGCACAGCATTGCCACCCGCCCTGAATGCTCTGAGTGCGGGCACTCACCACCTCTCTGTTGAAGATTCATGAGCTTTGCCGCGACGCTAATTCGAGCCTGCCTGCTTTGCGGGCTGCTGATGAGTGCAGCCTGTGCCGACAAGGCTGCGTCTCGCCAATCCGTCAAAATCGTTGTCGGCTTCGAAGCCGGCGGTGCGATGGATACCTTGGCGCGCGCGTTTGCCACCAGGCTCTCAGCGCAATTGCAGCGTCCCGTCTATGTGGAAAACAGAGTGGGGGCAGGTGGAGCCATTGCTGCGAACTATGTTGCAAAATCCAGGCCCGATGGAAATACGTTGCTCTTGGCGTCGCCTGCCGAAATATTCATCAATCCTGTTTACACCAGAAGTCGGGAGTCAGGCGAGGTCGCTGGCATGGTGCCGGTTGCAAAAGTCTCCTCGGCTCCTATTGTTCTTGCCACTCGGGGCGACTCCGCAATACATCAACTGAGTGATATCGCAGTTGCAGCACAAAAAAATGCCCGTGGCCTGAGTTTCGCGTCCTCAGGAATTGGCAGCTTGCAGCATTTGGTGGGCGAGAGCCTGGGAGAAGCTCTGAGGGTCGAGCTATTGCACGTTCCATACGGGGGAGCCGCTTCTGCAACTGCAAGCCTGATGGGCAAACAAGTGGACTTGCTTTTTGCGGGGCTTGCTCCCATAGCCTCCCATCTTCAAAGCCAAAAGATGCACGCATTGGGCATTGCATCGGCTCACAGGTCGAAGCGCTTCCCCGATATTCCTACGTTTCAGGAGAAGGGACTCCAAGGCGTCAGCTTCGAATACTGGCAAGGAGTCTTTCTTCCCAAGGGGGCGTCATCCGAACTGGCTCTATATCTATCCACCGAGATCAACAAGGTGATCAAAGACACAGGCTTTGTGGAGCAACTGGAAAATTCAGGTTTTGAAGTTGCGTATAAGGACCACAAACAATTCGAGCCATTTTTGCAAGCAGAAGATCAGAGCTACCGAAGTTTCTTTAGGAAATCGGCCTTTTATATTGATCTCATGATTTTGAGTGGAGCTCAAATTTAGCTAGATCATTTGATGTAGAAATCGCACAGCATCGGGTCTGCAGCGCTTGTGCCCGAGCTGTGAGAGCGGACTCCAGGCAAGTCGCCGGGCTGGAGCTGCCATTCATTGTCCCCAGCTTCCCGAGAACCTTGCGTTGGGATGCCTGCATTGATGCGCGGATGAGCGCTCTGGAACGGTTACCGACTGCAATGAGTCGCTGCAATCGCTGGTGTTGACTGGTAGCGCGCAAGGCAGACATGAGCAGCAACTATCGTTGCCAAGCTGCTGCAGGGATATTTCAGTCCTTGAAGAATATCCGGCGATGAGGCATGAGGCTTGAACTTAACAATGACTGGAAGTCACTGATTCCGGAGTACACAAGAAGAAGCCAAGGTCAGGGGCTCATTTGCCCACTGGCTAGCTCGGACAAGCCATTGCGCTGCACATGCTGGACCAGAAAATCAAGAAATATCCGGGTCTTGAGAGGCAGGTGTGTGCGGTGTGGGTAATAGGCATAAAAGCCCGGAAAGCTTGCCCAATAGGGTTTCAGCACTTCAACCAACTGGCCTGTGTTGAATGCGTCGATCATGGATTCGCGCCAGCCGGTAATCACGCCGATGCCGTCCAGGGCCGCGCGCATGGCCGTGTCGCTATGGTTGACTGTCAGTGGCCCGCTCACGGAGCGCTCGCTCAGTTTGCCGTCGATATTGAATTCCCACTTGTAGACTGCACCGCTGCTGCTCATGCGGTAGTTGATGCATAGGTGTTGCTCCAGCTCATCGGGGTGCTCGGGTGTGCCGTGCGTTCTGAGATAAGCAGGGGATGCACCGAAGCACATGGTCAGATCCTGTGTGAGTGGCACGGCAACCATATCGCCCTCCAGTGACTCGCCATTGCGTATGCCGACGTCAAATCCTTCTCGCACGATGTCCACAAAGCCGTCGTCATAGACCAGCTCGACATGAATGTGCGGATGCAGTGCAAAGAACTCGGCGAGCATGGGCTCGACGAGCACCTGGCCTGCAGGATGAGAGATGGTGAGGCGCAGTGTGCCGCCTTCGACGCCCGCTTGGAGTTGAAGATCTTCGGTCGCTTCGCGCAGGTTGGTGAGAGCCGGGGAAATGCGCTCCAGATAGATTCTTCCGGCTTCTGTCAGATTGAGGCTGCGCGTTGTTCGATCGAACAGGCGTACATCCAGACGGGTTTCCAGCTTCTTGATCGTCTGGGACAGTGCGGCCGGTGTGACCCCGATGGCGTGGGCGGCATAGGTCAGACTGCGATGCTGAGCTACCTGCTCAAAGGCAGCCAGATAGGCGAGTATTTCGGGCTTCATGGCTTCTATTTTTAAGTAAAACTTAATAACTTAAATAGATTGACTGGCTTTTTCTTTTGCATCGCCTGGCGCACACTGCCTCTGCTTCGCGCGATGCTGCATGTGCTCGTGCGGCAGCTCCTGTGTTTAAAAGCAAATAAGAAAGCACTCCCCATGCCTGTCAAATTCACTCTCAACGGCAAGCCCGCATCGGCCGATGTGGATTCTTCAACACCCATTCTCTGGACCCTGCGTGACACGCTGGGTATGACAGGGACCAAATTTGGTTGCGGCATGGCCATGTGTGGAGCATGCACTGTGCATCTGAATGGCCAGGCCATTCGTTCTTGCATTACGCCCATATCAGCGGCGCAAGGGCAAAAAATCGACACCATCGAAGCACAGGCTGCCGACAAGGTTGGAAAGGCTGTCGAGGATGCGTGGGTTCGCAACGATGTGGCGCAATGCGGCTATTGCCAAAGTGGGCAAATCATGAGTGCAACGGCGCTGCTCAAAAGCAATCGCCAACCCAGCGATGCAGAGATCGATGCAGCCATGGCTGGCAATATCTGCCGCTGCGGAACTTATGCACGCATCCGTGCAGCCATCCACGATGCTGCCAAAAAACTGTCGGCCTAAAAGAAAGAAGGAGCACATCCCATGCCTATACCCAACCATTTTCTTGCAGACATGCCCAAAGGTCTGCGTGCGCTGGCGGCTGACACGATAGATGCAGGCACAAAGCTCGAGCGACGCGATTTCCTCAAGCTGGCGACGGCCTCTGGTTTTGCATTGGGCGTATTTCCCTCCGCTGCACTGGCACAGGCGAAGGGTAACGAAGAGGTCTCTACAAGCGCACTCAAGCCTTACCAGCAGCCATCGGCTTTTGTGAAGATTGATCGCGATGGTACGGTGACGGTAACGATCAATCGTCTGGAGTTTGGTCAAGGCGTGCAAACCGGCCTGCCCATGGTGCTGGCCGAAGAGCTGGATGCCGATTGGTCCAAGTTGCACAGCGTGCACGGTAATGCCGATCCCGCGTATCTGGATCCGGTCATGGGGATGCATCTGACGGGCGGCTCCACTGCCATCAAGAACTCGTATGTCCAGTATCGTGAACTGGGGGCGCGTACCCGCTCCATGCTGCTGGCCACGGCGGCCAAGCGCTGGGGTGTAGACCCGCAGTCCTTGCGCACTCAGGCAGGACAGGTGATCGGACCTCGGGGCAAGAAGCTGGGCTACGGCGAGTTGGCGGATGAGGCCATGAAGATGCCTGTTCCGCAGCAGGTGAAGCTCAAGGACGTCAAAGACTTTCGCATCATCGGTCGTGCCACGGGGCGGCTCGACGCACGCGCCAAGTCCAGCGGTAGCCAGTCCTACGGCATCGACATGCATCTGCCGGGGATGTTGACCGCGGTTGTGGCGCATCCGCCGGTGTATGGAAGCAAGATTCAATCGGTAGACGATGCGGCAACCAAAGCCATCAAGGGCGTGCGTGCGGTGCTTCGTGTGCCCAGCGTATGGGGTGGCGAGCTGGTTGCGGTGCTGGCCGATGGTTACTGGCCAGCCAAGCAGGGGCGCGATGCCCTGAAAATCCAGTGGGACAGCGCAGGGGTTGGCAAAGTCGATTCGGCCCGGCAACTGGCGCAGTATCGTGAACTGGCCAAAAAACCGGGCGCGCTCAAGTTCGATGCCGATGTTTCGGCACTGAACGGTGCTGTTCACAAAATCAGTGCCGAGTATGTATTCCCCTACCTTGCTCATACGCCAATGGAGCCGCTGAACTGCACGGTGCGTGTGACAGGTGTAGGAAAGGATGCCAAGGCTGAGCTTTGGTTGGGTACACAGGCTCCGGGCTGGGAAGTTGCAACTGCGGCGCGCGTGCTTGGTGTGGCTCCTCAGAATGTTCGAGTCAATGTTCAGATGGCAGGGGGCGGTTTCGGTCGTCGTGCCAACCCGCGCAGTGACTACGTGGCCGAAGCCTGCGAGATTGCCAAGGCCGCTAGAACATCTGGTGTTGACGCCCCGGTGCGCATGATCTGGAGTCGCGAGGACGATGTCAAAGGAGGCTACTACCGACCCATGCATGTGCATCGTGCCGAGATAGGTTTTGACGGTAAGGGAAAGGTGATCGCCTGGGATCATGTGATCGTAGGCCAGTCGCTTGCCAAAGGTACGGCGTTTGAGGGCTTCATGGTCAAGAACGGAGTGGACACCACGACGGTTGAAGGAATGAAAGAGCCGTACGACCTGCCGATGAGACTGTCGGTGCATCACCCCGAACTCAATGCGCCGGTTCTGTGGTGGCGCAGCGTGGGCTCAACACATACCGCTTATGTGATGGAGACCTTGATGGACGAAATCGCCCGAGCTGTAGGGCAAGATCCGGTCGCATACAGGCTGCAACAGTTTGGCGACAGGCATCCGCGTCACAAGGCCGCGTTGCAACTGGCAGTCGAAAAGTCGGGCTACGGAAAGCGCCAACTGGCCGAAGGCAGAGCCTGGGGCGTGGCCGTGCATCAGTCTTTTGATTCGGTGGTTGCCTATGTGGTCGAGGCATCGATGAAGGACGGCACTCCCAAGCTGCATGCGGTTACAGCTGGCGTGCATTGCAATCTGGCGGTGAACCCTCGGAGTGTCGAGGCCCAGGTGCAGGGTGGTGCCTTGATGGGGCTCGGCATGTGCTTGCCTGGCGCGGCCATCACATTCAAGGACGGGCAGGTGGAGCAAGGTAATTTCAATGACTACACTGTGGCCCGCTTGACCGATATGCCCGCGATCACCGTGCATATCGTGCCGAGTGCCGATGCACCCACGGGTATGGGTGAGCCGGGTGTGCCGCCATTGGCACCCGCTTTTGCCAATGCCATCGCCAAGCTGAGCGGCCATACACCACGCGAGCTGCCTTTCCCGAAGGCGTAAGAGCATGAGCCTGGATCGCGCTAGAAAAGCTCCTGCTGAGAGGACGTCAGGGTGGCGAAATCCTCTCCGAGGGGGATCAAGATCGAGTCGGCAATCGGCTTGATCTGTTTGGCCAGATAGTGCTCGTAATCGATGCGTGAGCGGCGGATTTCCAAAGGCTCAGGACCATTCCTGGTCATGACGTATTGGATCCAGCCGCCGTTCTGGTACTGCCTGGGTCGCTCCACACGATCGTTGTACTCATCGGCAATGCGAGCGGCACGGACCTGTGGCGGCACATTGGCCACGTAGGCATCCAGGCGATGCCGCAGGCGTTTGCGGTAGATGAGCAGGTCATCCTTCTTGCCCGCCAGCGTCGAATGGGCGTACTCGATGACGAACTCGCGGTAAGGGGCACCTTGGAAGACGCGCGAGAGCAAGCCTTCCTGGAACTGCCGTGCCAGCGGTGTCCAGTCGCTTCGCGCCATTTCAAGGCCGCGGTAGATCATCGATTCGTTTCCGGCGGCGTCTACACTCAGGCCGGCATAGCGCTTCTTGCTGCCGACGTCCGAACCGCGGATGGTGGGCATGAAGAACTTCTTGTAATACGTGTCGAACTCGATCTCAAGAAAGCTCTTCAGGCCTTGCTCCTGGCGCAGGGTTTGAGTCCACCACGCGTTGATGTCCTGAGCCAGCTTGGCAGCCACGGCATATGCCTCTTCGGTACTATGGGGCCTCTTGAGCCAAATAAAGATGGAGTCCGTGTCTCCATAAATAACTTCGTATCCGCGCTCTTCAACCAGATCCCTTGTGAGCTTCACCATTTCGTGGCCACGTAAGGTAATGGCCGAGATCAAATCCGGATTGAAGAATCTGCATTCCGAAGCGCCTAGCACCCCTGCGAATGAGTTCATCACCAGCTTGAGCGCTTGCGACAGTGGTTCGTTGCTGGCGCGTTTGGCCTCATCCCGTGCCTGCCAGAGGGTAGTCACGATTTCCGGAAGACAGTGTTTTTCGCGAGAAAAGAGCGTGCCTCTTGGGCCTTTGATCAAAAGCTCGGAAGAGCTCGCATGTCGACCCTCGACCAAACCCACGGGGTCAACGAGGAAGGTGCGGATGATTGATGGATAGAGACTCTTGTAGTCCAGAACCACGACGGAGTCGTAGAAGCCAGGCTTGGAGTCCATGACGTAGCCACCGGGGGATGACTTTCCTTGAACATCGCCCACGTTGGGCGCGACATACCCCATGCGGTGCATGCGTGGCAAATAGTGATGGCTGAATGCAGCAATGGAGCCACCGAACTGGTCGAGCTGCAGGCCAGTAGTGTGGGCCCGCTCCATCGCAAACTGCAGCAGCTTCGCCTTTTCGAAGATTCGTAGAACCAGCTCGCAGTCGCGTATGTTGTAGGCTGCAAGAGCGGGCTTGTCTAGCTGGTAGCGCCGCTCGATTTCGGCCATCTTGTCGTATTCGTCTCCGATGTCCTTGCCTTCGCCCAGAAGCTCTTGCGCGACGTTCTCGAGGCTGAAGGACGGGAAGCTCCAGACAGCGGCCCTGAGCGCTTCAATCCCGTCAACGACAACTCGTCCTGGCATGGGGGCAAACAGATAGCCTTGTTTGCCGGGATGAGTTCGCCATGCAATGGGCTTGCGCTCGCGTCCCAGGAGTAGCGGTGTTGCACATTCGTCTGCAGTTTTCTGCAGCACACGAAGGTCGAACTGAATGACATTCCATCCAATGATGACGTCCGGATCATTGCGTGCAAACCAATCGTTGAGCCTGTCAATCATGGCTTTGCGTGTTGTGCAATGAATCAGCTCGAATCCAGGCGTTTCTATGGGGTCGGCAGGAGGCTCACCCAGCATGAAAACGACGCGCTCTGCCATGCCGTCCAGTGCGATTGAATAAAGATCCTGGTGCTGACTGGTCTCGATGTCCAATGAAACGACCTTCAGAACCGGCCGGAAATCGGGCGCAGGAACAAGCTTGCAGTTCACCAGCGCCGCATGTTCCGTCCGGCCGCCTTGCAGCGCGACTCCCGCCGTGATGAAACGCTCCATCAAGTAGCGCTCATGGGGGCGAACATCGGCTTCCAGTAGGGGTATGCCTAGTTGCTGGAGAGTGCGTGCAAGTCGCCGTAATTGGCGAAAACTCCTGGCATAGATACCCAGGACGGGCTCTTGCTGAAAGCTCCTCAGTCCCAGTTCCCGCAATTCCACTCCAGCCAGGAGCGAGAGTTGCGCTTCTACCGCTTCTCTGTGCCGGGCCTCGACGAAAGCCACTGATTTCTGAGCAGCGAGGAGGACCTTCAGGGGGCCGCTATCGGTTGCCAGCCAGTACTCAAGCTCGACGCCCGCTGGTGTGTCTCGCCAATTGCGAGTAAGGATGAATCCCTGGCGTTCTAGAGATAGCACAAAAGATGAAGTCAAGCGAATGTGACCGTCTTGAACCGGAGTTCAAGGCCCTGGCGGTGTGTGATGACATGAGCTTGCAGAGCAAGCCACATACTTCGAAAGAGGTGCCAATGAAATGATACCCAGCAATCATGACCGCGTTTTTCCAACAGAGCCATGTCAACAGCAATCCAGGTGTTCCGCGGACCCAAAGCGGATCGAGCGAATAGATGGAGTGACGCCAATGTTCCGTGAGGTTGAATATTGCTAATCGACGACTGCCCATATCGATAGCAGGCATTACGAGAGGCTTGGTCTGAAATTCCGCTCTACGCCTGAAAACCGTCACTTGTTCACTAAGTCGGTCCGCCAGGATTTCAATGCACGGTTCTGCAACGGGTGTCGACAGTGTATTGAGCGGGCCAATGCAGCACAATGATTGTGCTTCAGTGCAAATTGCACATTGGCTTCGATGCCCAGACCTTCCAGGTGCCGGCCCATTCAGTCACCTCCAACAATGTCAGCGGTGCTGCTGTAGTTGTTGGCGCAGATCCTGGCAAGGGGGCCATCTGCTCATCGTCATGACGGAGAGCAGCATCACATCCATCATTCCCGCGGAAAAGAATGCCTGGATGTTCAGACGCCTTTACACACCGCAATGCGACGATTGCCGCTTGTCGTAGCTTCGGATGCAGGCTAAGGAGAAGCCGAAGAGGGTATCTCCGGTGCAGCTTGGTCGGGACCAAGCTGCATTTCATCAGGTAATTGGGTGTGAGGTTGATGTCGCATGGTTAGAGCGACGGTTCGCAAGGCACTCAATAGTGCCCGCCCGGACCGAGCAGGGTTCAGGCAACCAGCGCGCGAGTCAGCAGATCGACTCCTGCCAGGAAGTCGCCGATGTCCATGGCTTCATGCGGATTGTGAGAGCCATTTTCGTTGCGAATGAAGACCATGGCCGATGGCACGCCTGCATTGGCGAACACTGCTGCATCATGGCCGGCACCGCTTGCCATGCGCTCCAGTTTCATGCCTTGCTCAGCGGCTGCTTCCAGACGGTTCAGCCAACCTGCATCCATGGTGGCTGGTTCCGTGAACAGGCGCTCGTCGAACTCGAAACGTACGCCGCGGGCGCGCTCTATGGCCTGGCACTCTTCGCGCATCAGGGTATAGAAGCGCTCCAGGGTCTGGGTGTCCTGGCTGCGCACCTCAAAGCTGAATGCCACTTCGCCGGGAATGACGGAAACTGCATGCGATTGTGCCGAGGTGGAGCAGATGCCCGTGGTCATCACCATGTCCATGCCCATCTGCAGCAGCACGCGCCAGTGTTCGTCCATGCGCGACAGCAGCTCGGCAACCGCCAGCAATGCATCCTTGCGCAGCCAGCGCGGCACGGCGCCCGAGTGGCCGGTTTCGCCGATGCAGCGGATCAGGTTGTGGCGGACGTTGCCGCGGATGCCTGTGACCAGGGCTACCGGCCAGCCGCGATTGACCATGACCGGACCTTGCTCGATGTGCAGCTCCAGATAGGCCGATACATTCGCGAGGTCGAGCAGCGGCTCGGCGCGCTCAATGGCGTCGACATCGGCTCCGCAGCGCGACATGGCTTCGCCGAGCACGCCTGCGCCATCTCGGTGAGGGCGCTTCAATGTGGCGGCAGGTAGCTTGCCCAGCAGAGACAGAGAGCCGAGGTAGGCCTTGCCGTACCAGGCGCTTTCCTCGCCGCGCAGGGCCAGAACGCGCAGTGGCGGGGCCTGTTCGTGGCGGCCACGCAGCTGAAGCAGCATCAGCATGCCGGCGACAATGCCTGCCAGTCCGTCGAAGTTGCCGCCCTGCGGCACGGAGTCGGCATGCGAGCCAACCACGATGTAGGGTTCCGCCCGGCTTTCCTCTGGCAGGCTCAGCCACAGGTTGCCGGCTCGATCCCATTCATGACTCAGGCCCAGATCTTCGGCCCGGTCCTCAAGTATGCGCAGCGCGGTCGTCTCGCCTTCGCCATAGCTTTCACGGGTGACGCCCAGGCCGTCACGGGTGGCTTCGCGAATTTCAGAGAGCAGGGCCTGCGCCAGTGCGCTGGTATCCGTCATGGTGTTGCAGGCCATCATGCTCCGCTACCTCCATGTCGGATGGACCAGTCCACAGGCGAGGCCGAGAAGTCCGCCAGCGTGGCCTTTTGCTCGGCACTGAGCTGTCCGCTCGCCAGCAGCGCTTCATGCAGCTGATTCCAGGTCGCCAGAGCATGCAGGGACAAGGCGTGATCGGCCAGGGTGCCTGCCTGGGGGGCATAGAGCGCATAGTCGAGCAGAACCAGCACGTCCTCGACCACGGGACCGGCGCGGCGCAGGGCGGCAACCGTCCCGGCCTTGGAGCGGCCGTCGGTGGTGACATCATCCACCAGCAGGACCTTGGCATCGGCAGGCAGGCGGCCTTCGAGCTGGGCTGTGATGTCCCAGCCGACAGGGCGCTTGCGCAGATAGAGCATGGGCAGCTCAAGTCGCTCGGCCAGCCATGCCGCAAAGGCAATGCCCGAGCTTTCGGTTCCCACGATGGCATTGATGCCGCGTGCAGCAATCAGAGGGCGTATGCAGCGGGCTGCGATGTCCATGATTTCGCTGCGCAGAGCGACATCGGACATCAGGACCTGGGCATCCACATAGACCGGGCTGGCCCAGCCCGAGGTATAGATGAACGGTTGATGCGAAGCAATGCGTACAGCGCCGAGGCTGACCAGGGCCTGGGCAACGCGTGGCGCGTCGGAAGCGGAAAGAAGCATGTGAGTGTGTGTTTGCAAAGCGGGCATGTTAAGTAGCCAGGCCTGCAGCAAGAAGTGGCTAAAATTCCTCGAGCCGTTCCAAAACGAGATGGCTTGAGCTGCGCGTCGGGGTGTTGACGGCTGCGTCCTGTCTGAAATCCCTGGCTGCGCTTGCGTGCGCCTGCTTGTCATCGCTCCATGTCCGACTTCACTTCGCCGCGCAGCTTTCTGCGCCAGATAGACCTTTCATCGCTGGATCTGTTCGTGCTGATCTGCGAGCACGGCAGTATTGCGCGGGCGGCCGAGCAGGGCGGCATGGTCGCCTCGGCGGTCAGCAAGCGTGTTGCCGAACTGGAATCCCTGGCCCGCACTCCCTTGCTGCTGCGCCATGCCCGCGGGGTGCGCCCGACCCCTGCCGGAGAGTTGCTGCTGGCGCATGCGCGCACGATTCTTCTGGGTGTCGAACACCTGCGTGACGACCTTGGCGAATATGCGCGGGGCGTACGTGGGCTGGTGCGCCTCAGTGCCAATGCTTCGGCCGTGGAGCAGTTCTTGCCCGAGGATATTGCTGTCTTCGTGAAGCATCATCCCGACATCCGCATCGACCTGCGTCAGGCAACCAGTCGCTCGGTAGCGCGCGCCGTGCGCGATCACATGGCAGATCTGGGGGTCTGCAGTCCGAGTGATGAAGTCGAGGGGCTGGAGTCCATGCCGTACCGGCATGAACGCATGGTGTTGATCATGCCCAATGACCACGCTCTGGCCCATCATCAGGAACTGGCCTATGAAGAAGCACTGGACTATGCCCAGATCGGTTTGCGCGACAGCAGCATCGTTCAGGAGGTGCTCAATCAGGAAGCCCGCGCTGGCCGACGTATGCTGCGCCAGCGCATCGAGGTCGACAGCCTCAGTGCCATGTGCCGAATGATCGAATGCGGGCTGGGCGTAGGCGTCATGCCCGAAGGCGCATACCAGAGACTGGGCGAGGCTCGCGCTTTGCATGCGGTGCCGCTGACCGATGCCTGGGCAGAGCGCAGCCTCAAGCTGTATGCCAACAGCTTTGCCGATCTGCCTGCACCGGCCAGACATTTTGCACAGGCACTGATGCCGAAGGAGTGAGGCAGAGCGGATTGCATGAAGCGATATGGGCGCTGCTTGCCTGCCTTTGCTGGACTCACTTCAGCCGGTCAAGGCCGATGTCTGCCATTGCGTGCCTGCAAAGCTATGGGCAAGTGATGCAGGCAGCTTGCACGGCCCAGGCACGTCGATTGGTGGATGACTCCTGAGTGAGTCGCCGCCAGGTCTCAGCTTTGCTTTGCAGCCCACAGATGCTGCGCCCACATACCGGCCAGCATGGCGGCGACAAACAGCCAGACTTGCGGTGTGAGGGTCGCCAGATTCATCAGCGCCGGGCCGGGGCAAAAACCTGCCAGCCCCCAGCCTATGCCAAACAGGGCCGAGCCTGTCAGCAGCTTGCGATCAATGACGGTGCTGGTGGGCAGTTGCATGGGCTCTCCCAACAAAGCGGTCTTGCGGCGCTTGGCCCAGGTGAAGGCAATCAAGCCTACGGCGATGGCTCCGCCCATGACGAAACCCAGCGAAGGATCCCATCGACCGAAAAAATCCAGAAAGTTCTGAACCTTGGCGGGGTTGCCCATACCCGAAAGAATCAGACCCAGGCCAAAAACCAGCCCGCAGAGCAAGGCAGCAATATTGATGATCATGATGTTCTCCTTGCTGGCTCAGGCAATGACATGGCGCATCACGAACACGGTGATGGCGCCCGTGGCGATAAAGGTCGCCGTAGCGGCCAGAGAGCGCGTCGACAGGCGTGACAGGCCGCACACGCCGTGGCCGCTGGTGCAGCCCGAGCTCATGCGCGTGCCGAAGCCCACCAGCAGGCCGGCGGCAATGATGACTGCCGGGCTGGAGGGCAGCTGCATGGCTGACAGTGGGGCAAACAGCGACCAGACCAGTGGCGCAGCAACCATGCCCAGGATGAATGCCAGACGCCAGCCCCACTGCTTGATGGAGGTCCAGGTCGGCAACTGCAGCAATGCCCCGGCAATGCCGCTGATGCCGACCACGCGACCTAGCAAGGCAATGAGCAGGGCTGCGGATAGACCGATCAGCAGGCCGCCGGCCAGAGATGTCCAGGGTGTGAATTCACTCCATAAGATATTCATGCTGTCTCTCCTGGTTGGCAGAACAATTGATAGAGGGTCTGCATCAGCTGCAGGGCGCGGGCATCGGCCAACTGATACCAGATGAATTTGCCTTCGCGGCGGGTGCTGACCAGACCTTCACGCCGCAAAATGCCCAATTGCTGGGACAAGGTAGGCTGGGACACGCCTGTCAGTTGCTCCAGCTCGCCCACGGTGCGCTCTTGCAGGGAGAGCTGGCACAGCAGCAGCAGTCGGTCTTCATTGCCCAGCAGCTTGAGCATGGCCACGGCTTCGCTTGCATGGGCTCGCACGGCATGCAAATCCAGCGTGGACTGTGCTTCGTCAAAGGTTGATGAGTTCACTGTTCTGCTTTTCAAAATATTTTCATATATTATATAAAAAAGTAAATTGATTGGTGTGCTTCAGAGTTTCGGGTACATCGTTTTAGGAGTCGCCATGTCAGCCAATGTGATGCATATCGAGCCGTTTTTTGATGCGGCAACCGGTACCGTGAGCTATGTTCTGGCCGATACGATCAGTGGTCAGGCCGCAGTGATTGACCCGGTGCTGGATTTCGAGCCCAAATCCGGCACCCTGAGCAGCCGCTCCGCGGACAAGCTGATCGACTATGTGCGAGCCAATGGCTGGCAGCTGCAGTGGATTCTGGAGACTCACGCTCATGCGGATCATCTCTCCGCAGCCCAGCATATTCGTCACCATCTGGGCGGCAAGGTGGCGATCGGAGCCCATATCTGCGATGTGCAGGCCGTGTTTCGCAAGATCTATCACTTCGAGCGCAGCTTCTTGCCCGACGGCAGCCAGTTCGACCATCTGGTGCAGGATGGCGAACGTCTGCCGCTGGGGCAGCTGGAGTTGCTGGCCATGCATGTGCCCGGCCATACTCCTGCCGATATGGCCTACCGTGTGGAGGATGCCGTGTTTGTAGGCGATACCCTGTTCATGCCCGATGTGGGCACGGCACGTGCCGACTTTCCCGGCGGCGATGCGGCGACGCTTTATCGTTCGATTCGGCGCATTCTGGCGCTGCCTGAGCAGACCCGCATCTTTGTCTGCCACGATTACCCTCCGGCGGGGCGCAAGCCGCAATGGCAGACCACGGTACAGGCCCAGCGCGACAGCAACATCCATGTGCATGATGGCGTCAGCGAGTCGGAGTTTGTGCAGATGCGCACTGCACGCGATGCCACGCTGGATATGCCCACGCTGATTCTGCCCTCGGTGCAGGTCAATGTGCGCGCCGGCAAGCTGCCGCCTGCACAGGATGACGGCCGCACCTATATTCAGCTGCCCATCAATGCCTTTGCCAAGAATGGGCAGCTGCCTCAGGGTCTGCAGCAGTGATTAATGCGCTGTGCTGCTCTGACTGGCGCTGGCCGCGCGTGTGCTGTTCAGCTCATTGAGCTTGAGCTGCAGGCGCACCATGTGCTCGGCATAGACCAGCACTTCCTGTGTGGGCAGAGGCTTGGCGACACGTCTGGCATAGACATTCAGCGCTCCTTGGACTACCTCGGGGTCATCGCTGTCTGCATACCAGGCCCAGTCGGCCAGATGGGAGGCCAGCTCCGGATTGCTGTCTGCCAGCGCCACTGCACGCTGAATCACCGGCCTGGCTCCGCCAGCTAGCTGCACGATTTCTTTGGCCTCATTGGCCAGGGGCGCCGGGCGCCAGTGCGATGGAATATCGTCCCACCAGCCGCTGTACTCGCTGACCACCATGCGGCCTATGTCCTTGGCAGACACATATAGCTCGCGTGCATCGCTTCGCCGGGCCAGCTCCGGCGGCAGTGCGACTTTTTCAATGACCTGATCGCGGCGTACTCCGCTGTTCAGGCCGGCCACCACTTGCCTGGAGATGCTGTCCAGCATCTGGGCCTGGGCGGGCAGTCGGTCCTGAATTTCCTCGGGCTTGGTGATGGCCGGACCATGCGCCGGCAGCAGCAGCTCGGGTTTGAGTGCTGCCATGTCGCGCAGGGCCCGGGCCCACTCCTCGGGGTAGCGCTGGCGGCGCTTGCCGTTGCCCGCATTGGGCAGAAACCCCTGGAAATAATCCGCGCTGGCCACGATTTTCCGGCCTGGAACGGCAACCCATATCTGGTCTTCGGTCTCGCCGCGCGCATGGGTCAGCACAAAGTCTTCGCTGCCGATTTTGAGTGTGGTCTTGTCCCTGAAGGTCTGGGTGGGCCGAACTGCATCTGCCCAGGTCCGGGGCACATCGGCCACGCTTTGCTGGTTGTTGCGTGCAATCAGACCGTTGCTGCGCATGTCCAGCTCCATCTGGGAGATGAAGCGCTGCTCGGTCACTACATGCGGCTTCTGGTCCATCAACGCCCAGGCGCCAAAGGCATGGTCGGCATGAAAGTGCGTGAGGATGACGGTGTGCAACGGCTTGTTGCTGAGCTTCTTCAGCGTTTCGGCCAAGGCCGGGCCTGCAGGTGCGTAGCCGCTATCGACCAAGACCAGGCCTTCGTCGGTCTCGAAGACCACCACGTTGACGATGGGGAAACGCAGCAGCCAGGTGCGTGGAGCCACGGCCTCGACTTTGAGCTTGGCTCGGGCATCTGCAATGGCGTTCTGGTCGGTTCGGCTGTACATGCTGTTGGCTACTGCATACGACAGCTCGGTGCCAAAGCCACCGCCTTCCATGATGGACCTGACCATCTGCGGATTGGCCTTGAACACCTGGGCGCGGGCAGCAAGCACAGCGGGGCTTTTCGCTCCCGAGCCACCGCGATCATCCTGATCGTGGGCGTTGGCCGTGCCTGTGCCGAACTGGCTCAGTGCCAGGGCTGTGGCAAAGGCGTATCGGGAGAGGCGAGATACTTTTCTCATGTTTGCCATTGCTGCATTCATTGGGCGTTGATCCGTTGCACCGGCTCCAGAATCCACGAAGGGTCCAGCACCTCGGGCCAGGGCTGGTAGGCGCGGGCCATCAGGTAGAACAGGTTCTTCTCGGGCGTGGGCAGCCAGTTGGCGCGCTTTTCTGGGCCCGGGTCCGTGGGCTGCAACCAGATGTCCAGGCTGCCGTCGGCGTTGAACTTCATGCCCTTGGTGCGGTCGCCAATGGAGTAGCGGTTGATGGGGTTGTCCACCATGTACTGGCCTCCGGTCACGAATTCATAAAGAGAGATGGACCAGAAGGCATCTGAGGGCAGACGGCCTTGGGGCAGATGCAGGCGGTAAGCCTGTCCCTTGCCGAGCGCCTGATTGTTGCCGTCCACACTGGCAGCGAAATAGGTGGCCTCGGCGGCCTCCAGGCCCAGAATGCCGCCCGACATGGCTGCCGACTGGGCACGCATGGCGTAGTTGCTGCCAAAGCCGTCAGGCAGGCGATAGGGGGTCCAGCCGTTTCTGTGTCCAGGGTCAGTCGTCTTGCGGTCGGCATTCAGGCGATTTTTGAGTTCGCTTTTCTCGATCTCGGGTGCCAAAGCCAGCCAGCGCTGTTGAACGGACTCGGGCAGCTTGTCCCAGCTGCAGGCCTTGCCGCAGATGCCCACGCTGGCAAAGCGTTGCAGCAGTGGTTGCTCTGTGCCGGGCGGTGGGTTGCGCACCAGGGCCTCGTTGCTCACATCGACAAAGCGGCTCCAGTCCAGGGCTTGCGGCTTGATCTTGGGATTCTCTTCGTGGGTCTTGAGCACAGGCTCCATGCGAAACCCATCCTGCACGGCATGGGCGCTCTTGAGGTCATCTTCACCGGTGACCAGCACGCGCAGATTCAGATAGACGTCCCGCGTAGGCGCGCGCACGATCTGGTCGACCTGTGGGATCTTGCCGCTCCAGCGCGGGCCGACCAGGGCTACCTTGCGTGCCGTGGTGCCGCCAATGCGCCGGCCCACGTAGGAGAAGGTGTTGAGGTCTGCGCCAATCATTGCGATCACGTAGTAGCGGCCATGGGTTTCGGGCAGGGACAGCACCAGCGGAGACTTTTCGAGATCCAGCCAGGCCGTGGAGTAGAAGGTGTCGCGAATCGGGCCGTTGGCCCAGCGGTCCTTGGGCGTGGCCAGGTGGCGCGAGTGGCGGAAGTGGTTGAGCGTGGTGGCGGTGGGCGAGTCCTTGACCTCCAGGGCTTCATGTCGCATTTTCATGAATTCCTGATAGGGGTAGGCGTAGAGCATGGCCTCGCGGATCAGGCTGTCCAGTGCCTGGTCTTCGGTGGCTACGGATGTCTGGGCATGGGTCATGCCCAGGCAAAGGCCCAATGCAGCAGCTGCCATGGCGCGCAGCCCGGCGCGATTCAACTTTGACATGTGATTGAGATGGTGTTGTTGTGGTGATGACCGAGGCCGTTGGCTTTTTCCATCCCGGCCCGGCCTTTTCTGCGGCGAGCACCGCATACCGCGTGTGCTGGCCGCTCATGGGGAACAAGCCGCTCAGGTGCCGGCGTTGCGTGTGGCTTCAGGGGTGAACATGGAGGGGGTCATGTCTCCCTTGTTGAGCACGGGGCCCTTGGGGCGTTCCTGGAACAGGTTGTAGGCCACGTAGCCGCCGCCGATCAGGTCGTGGTAGAAGGCCGTGCCCGCATGCCAGGCGTTGGAGTCGAACGCGTAGTAGTAATTGATGAGGCCTTGCTGCCACAGGTTGCCACGTGCATCGTAGAAGTCGCTCATTACGGCGTGGCCGGTGTCTTCGTCAAGGAAAAGCACGCGCTTGCCATAGAGATGGCGATAGCCTTCCTTGAGCGTGGCTTCCAGCACCCAGACGCGGCGCAGTTCGTAGCGCATGTATTCGGGGTTGGCATGGCCGGGCTTGAGCAGGTCGGCGTACTTCACGGTATTGGCGTGAATCTTGTACGCGTTGGCGGGAATGTAGATTTCCTTCTTGCCCAGATTTTTCCAGTTGTAGCGCTCGGGCGAGCCATTGAAGAGACGGTCGGAGTCAATCGTCATCTTGGCGCCCACACCGCCACCCATGGGCTGGTCAAAACCATACTCGGGAATCTGGCGCACCCGGCGTGTGCCCGGATCATAGCTCCAGCCCAGGCGCTTGTCCTTGCTGAAGTTGACCGGCTCCCGGCTGACGCTGACCCCACCTTTCTCGCGTTCGGGCAGCTTGACCGCATTCATGCCCTGGGCCATGGTGCCTTCCAGCGGCTTGCCGGCCTGCTCGGGGGAGTGCAGCAGGCTCATGCTGCGGTTGTCGGCGCGGCCGAAGACGGTGGAGCCATCCTGCATCACATAGGCGTTGTCACGCAGCGTGTGTTCGGTGAACGCGCGCAGCGGAAACAGGTTGTTGAAGGCCAGCTCCATGCCGGTCTTGGGGAAGGGGAACGGTATGGCACCCTTGACCGCGTTGTCAGCCCCCATTCCATCGGCGTTGATCACGGCGTTCTGCGCATTGGCTTTGGCCGAGGCACAGGCAAAGTCCGGATAGCGGAAGTCGCGGTGGCCCGGATACACGGGAATGCTGAAGGTCTTGGGGTAGCGCGCAAACATGGCCTTCTGGCCCTCGGTCAGATTGGCGGCGTACTTGGCCGCATTCTCGGCCGTGATGGAGAACAAAGGCTTTTCATTGGCATAGGGGTCCACCGGGTGCTGACCCACGTGCGGCGTGTACTGAATTCCAGGTGGCGTTCCCAGCCACTTGCCCGTATATTCGGGCACGCCGCTGGCGGTGCCGGCCTTTTCGGCACCGATACAGGTCAAGGACTTGCCCAGCTTTTCAATTTCTTCGGGGCTGCCTTTGGCGGTGGCTGCACCAGCCATGACGCCGGTCACGGTCAGCGCGATCAGGGCGCGGTAGCTCAGGTTGCTTTCCATCACGAATCCTCAAAGATGTATGTGTGCAGCATTTGCACTATCGATCTGCCCGCGAATCGGGCCAAGGTCTAGTCCAGGTCAGCTAGTCGCTGACTTGACGCCTGTTGACGAATTCAATGTTCAAGCGAGCTTTGCGGCTCGCCATCGCTCGTTTGGACTAGCCACTAACGCCTAGCGAAGTCACCACAGAGACAGACTGCCGCTCCGGCCCCGCGCCGACTCGGGCAAGCAAGGGAAAACCTGTGGTAGATGACCTAGGGAAAACCAAGATGAAAATGCGCTTAAGGGAGGCCCGGCGTGATGCCTTTAAAAGCGAAAGGCCGCCATGGGCGGGGCGACGTAGACCGCAAGGACTACCGGTGTCTGAAGGATCAGGTGGCGAAGTGTCTACTTTTCTGCCGGGCGTTGCCGGTGCTTGGCTCAGCTGCCGGGCATGCCAAACAGGTCATGCGCATCCAGCAGGGCCCAGGCAATCTCGGGCTTGCGCTCCAGCCCCTTGCGGATCGCGGCAGGAATGCTCTGGCGCGTTTTGCGGCATAGACCGGGCATATCGCCAAGATCGATCTGGATGCCGCGCATGGTGCGCACCTCGTTGTTGCCGGGGGTGATGCGTATCTCCAGGCCCAAGAGCGCGTGAATGCGCTGCTGCATATGCTCTAGATCGACCAGGCTGCTGATGCTCTCCAGGCGCTGCAGCAGCTTTTTCTCTTCCTCGCGCGTGAGCTGCAGAATGCGCAGATCCGCGTCCGGCGTGCCAAGCAACTGCTCGCGCCGGCAGTCGCAGGCGCCGGGTGGGCATTCAACACGGATGGGCAGAGGGGGCGGCTGCATAGGGCGGCAGAGAAAACCAGAGGCAGATGCCAGCATGCTAAGGCCTGCAAGGCCGTGCCGCCAGTGGGGACAGGCCCGGGCAAGGCCTGCGTTTGATGCCGTGCTGGCGGCGCCATAAGTGAATTCACTTGTCCCAGTTGCTCTCAGGTTTGCCTAGACTCAGGCATTATTGAGGGTTACTACTAAAAGTAGGCTGGCTTGATCTGCCGGCATCTACCAGAAGAAGGCCTGCATTGCCCGCTGCCCGGCAGCGCTGCAGCTGGGATGGGAATAATCACTTTTGATAGCGTCAAGCGCATTGTTCATGCGTGATACGCAATATTTTTCATGATAGAAATTCGGGATTTATCCCTGACATACAAAGGCCCCAAGGGCCCTGTGCACGCCTTGCGCGGCATCAATCTGGAAATCGCTTCGGGCGAGGTGTTCGGCATCATCGGCCGCTCCGGCGCGGGCAAAAGCTCGCTGGTGCGCTGCCTGAATCTGCTCAACCGCCCCACGGAAGGCAAGGTCATCGTCAACGGACGCGACCTCATGCAGCTGTCCGATGGCGAGCTGCGCGCCGCGCGCCGCGACATCGGCATGGTGTTCCAGCACTTCAATCTGCTGTCCTCGCGTACCGTGTATGACAACGTGGCCCTGCCGCTGGAGCTGGCCGGTATTTCCAAGGACGAGATTTACCAGCGCGTGACGCCGCTGCTGGAGCTGGTGGGCCTGGATCATCTGGCCGACCGCTATCCGGCCCAGATTTCCGGCGGCCAGAAACAGCGCGTGGGCATTGCCCGGGCGCTGGCCAGCAACCCCAAGGTCCTGCTCAGCGACGAAGCCACTTCGGCGCTGGATCCCGAAACCACGCGTTCCATTCTGGATCTGCTGCGCAAGGTCAACCGCGAGCTGGGTGTGACCGTGGTGCTGATCACCCACCAGATGCTGGTCATCAAGCAGATTGCCGACCGCGTGGCCGTGATCGACGGTGGCGAGATCGCCGAGCTGGGGCCCGTGATCGATGTCTTCACCCGCCCTCAGAAGGCGATCACCAAGAGCCTGATCGACGAGATCGTGCCCCAGCAGTTGCCAGAATCCGTGATGACCCGCGTGAACCAGCTGGCCGCTCAGCTGCAGCCCGGCCAGCAAGGCCAGTTGTTGCGTCTGTCCTATGCGGGTGAGAGCGCCTATCAGCCGATTCTCTCGCACCTGATTCGCGAGCTGGGTCTGGATCTGTCGATTCTGCATGGCCAGATCGATGAGATCCAGGAGCAGACCTTTGGCTCGCTGGCAGTGTACGCCAGCGGCGAGGCCGCCAAGATTGACGCGGCCGTAGAGCACCTGCGCGCCAGCGGTGTGCAAGTGCAGATCGTGTCCAGCAAGGATTGAGAGCGATGTTTGAGAATTTTTCGGAAATGATGCTCCAGCTGCTGCTGGATTCCTTCTGGGAGACGCTGATCATGGTCGGCATCTCGGGCCTGATCGGCGGTCTGATCGGTATTCCGCTGGGCGTCTTCCTGCGCCTGACCGACCATGGCGGCATCTTGCAGAATGGCCCGGCCAACAAGGTTGTTGGCTGGATCGTGAATGCGCTGCGCTCGACCCCCTTCATCATCTTGCTGGTGGCCATCATTCCGCTGACGCGTCTGATCACGGGCTCTTCCATCGGCACCTGGGCGGCCGTGGTGCCGTTGACGATTGCGGCGGCGCCTTTTGTGGCCCGTCTGGTGGAGACCGCCTTGCGTGAAGTTGATGGCGGCCTGATCGAAGCGGCCCAGTCCATGGGCGCAACCACCGGTCAGATCGTCTGGAAGGTGCTGCTGCCCGAGGCGCTGCCTGGCATCGTCGCAGGTCTGACCATCAGCTTCGTCAGCCTGACCGGCTACTCGGCCATGGCGGGCGCCATTGGCGGCGGCGGCCTGGGCGACCTGGGTATTCGCTACGGCTACCAGCGCTTCCTGCCCGATGTGATGCTGGTTGTGGTGATCATCCTGATCTTCTTTGTGCAAGCCATTCAAAGCCTGGGCGACTGGGCCGTGCGCCGTCTGAGCCATCGCTGAGCCGTGCCGTACATTACAAAAAATTAAGAAAAGGGCTGCTGCCTGGAAACAGGTGCCGCCCTAAAATGCAGGTTCAAAATTTTTTGAAAGGCCGCTCTTGCTCAAGGGCGGCCATGATTTTTTCTGGGTAGATAACAGCAAATGATGGATGGTTTGATTACCGGCCGACTGACCGGCATCCCCGAGAGTCGCGTAGACCGCAACCGCCGCCCCTATATGGTGGCTCGCATGCGAGCCAATGCCGGCGACGGCTCCTCGATTCCCGTGAATATCGTCGCTTTTGACAATGCACCTTGCGCCGTGCTGCGCAGTCTCTCCGAAGGCGATGCGATTGCCTTGCGTGGCAGCTTCACGCCCAAGGTCTGGATCGACAGGCAAGACGAGTCCCATGCTGTGCTTGACGTGGTGGCCCAGCAGGTGCTGGCAGCACCCACGATGTCCGATCTTTGACAGCCTGCGCATGCAGACAAGCCCGCCACCGTGAAGGAGCGGGCTTTTTTGTGGGCGCTTGGGTTGTCGCATGCAAGCCGTTGCGGCTTGTATTGCCAATCTGTAGTTTGCATCTGAGCAATCTGTCTAAGAAACAGCGCGCTGGCACATGAAACTGACGCTACAGTCTTAGCCACTCTCAATCTTTGGCACAAGGAATCTGCATGTTGAACAAGCGCTCGCTTTTGCGCACCACATTGGCCGTGGCTGCTGCGGCCACCCTGGGTTTTGCCGCCCAGGCCCAGGACAAGACCATCAAGATCGGCGTGACCGCCGGTCCTCACGCGCAGATCATGGAAGTGGTCAAAAAGGTTGCTGCCAAGAACGGCCTGAACCTCAAGGTCATCGAGTTCGGCGACTATGTCCAGCCCAATGCGGCACTGGCCGCCGGCGATCTGGATGCCAACAGCTACCAGCACCGCCCCTATCTGGATGCTCAGATCAAGGATCGCGGCTACAAGATCAGCTGGGTGGCCGACACGGTGAATTTCCCCATCGGCATCTACTCCAAGAAGATCAAGGCCTTGTCCGAGCTCCCCACCGGCGCCAAGTTCGGCCTCCCCAACGACCCCACCAATGGTGGCCGCGCGCTGCTGCTGCTGCAGACCCAGGGTCTGATCAAGCTCAAGGAGGGCGCGGGCCTGAAGGCGACGCCCCTGGATGTGGTCTCCAACCCCAAGAAGCTCAAGTTCGTCGAGCTGGATGCGGCCCAGTTGCCACGTTCGCTGGACGATCTGGATGCCTCCACCGTCAACACCAATTTCGCGATCTCGGCTGGTCTGAACCCCAAGAAGGATGCGATTGCGCTGGAGTCGGCCAAGAACCCCTATGTGAACATCATGGTGGTGCGCGATGCCGACAAGAATCAGCCCTGGGTCGCCCAGCTGATCAAGTCCTATCACTCCGATGAGGTGCGCCAGTTCATCGACAAGGAGTTCAAGGGCTCGGTCTTCCCGGCGTTCTGATGACTCCCCCCTGAGGCGCTTCGTGCCTTCCCCTGGCCGGGCGCCCCCAAGGGGGACGACAGCCTCGCTGCGAGGCGGCTCTTGCTTGCTGTCTCTTTGCTGGGGTATGCCTGTTTCTGAGGCATTTAACTAAGCGCTGCACTTGCAGCGCTTTTTTATTGCTCTTTATTTGATAGCTTATGGCGCTTGTTTATATTGAATCTTAGATAGAAAGTTGCTTGAAATCTATTGTGGGATTGCGCTAGCTGCTCATTTATTCAAGCGTCTGAAACCACTCGGCGATAGGGGCACGGTTCGTGCGTGTCTGGTTGACGGGGGCTGAGTCGTCGGCCCAGCCCAGGGCCAGGCCGCAGACGATGTGTTTGCTCTCGACCAGGCCCAGCACGCGGCGCACGGTGGCTGGGTAGGAGGCCAGGGCGCCGATGGCGCAACTGCCCAGGCCCATGGCGGCGGCTGCCAGTTGCAGGCCGTAGAGTGTCATGCCCAGATCCATATAGCCGCCGGGGCCGTAATGGGCGTCGATGGTGACGACCAGCGCCACGGGTGCATCGAAGAAGCGGTAGTTGCGCGCAAATTGTGCTTCGCGCCCGGCGCGGTCATCGCGCGCCACGCCCAGGGCGCCGTAAAGCGCCTGTGCCGAAGCCACCTGGCGCTTGCGAAGCTGCATGGGCATGGGGCGCGGAAAGTAGGTGTAGTCCTCGCATTCGGGCACCTGGCTTTCAACGTCCTGCAGCAGGGCGGCAGTCAGCTGCTCGCGCAGCTTGCCGCGCACTGCGATCAGCTGGCCTGGCTGCAGATTGCCGCCGCTGGGCGCCTGGCGCGCCGTCAGCAGCAGCTGCTGCAGCAGCGCATCAGGCACGGCATCGGGCAGGAAAGCACGTGTGGAGCGGCGCTGCTGCATCAGCGCCATGCCTGCCGGCAAGTCGATGCTTTCAAGTGGTGTAGCAGTTGAGCCTTTGCTGGACATGGGGTGGTAGCTATCAAAAATGAATTCAGGGGGTGGCTTGCAGCCATTGCACCAGGGTTGCCGCGCCAATGCCGCCGGCGCCGGCAATGGCAGCCAGGCCGAGTGAGGTCTTGGGTGTCGATGACTGGGCCTGATACTCAAGCTGAGTCAGGCAGCGCACCAGCGCAATCGCGCCCGACGCGCCTATCGGGTGGCCGCGCGCCAGGCCGCCGCCCGCGCTGTTGATCTGCTCGGGCGCAAGGCCCATGGCGGCGCAGAAAGCCAGGCCTTGCACGGCAAAGGCGTCATGCAGTTCGATGGTCGAAAGATCCTGGGCCTGCAACGGCGACTTGTGCGACCCGGCCAGCGCATGGCTGCCTCGGGCCAGCGCCATCTGCGCTGCCGCAATGGCGGCAAGCAGTGGAGTCTCTGGCGCAGCGCCCACGCTGGCGCTGGCCAGCCATTGTGCGCGTGGCTGCAGATTCCAGCGGGCGCAGGCCTCGGGCGTGGCCAGCAACAGCAGGGCCGCACCATCGGCCTTGGCCGAGATGGTCAGCGTACTGAGCGCATGGGCGGTGATTTCGTCGGCACTCGAACCCTCATGGCTGCCCCGGGCCACCACCGGCATGCGCGCGGCACGCCCGGGCTGGAGGGCACGCGGATAGACGTCTGCCGCAAGCCCTGCCACAGGCACGATTTCGGGGGCGAGCTGCGCCTGGGCGGCCAGGGCCCGGCTGTGGCTCAGCAGCGCATACTGCTCCTGCTGGCTGCGGCTGAAGCCATGCGCGAGCGCATAGTCGGCTGCCGACTGCAGCATATCGGGGTCGCGCTCGGGGTCGGGGGCAAATGGCGGGCGCTCGTAGCACTGGGGTTGCTCGCCGGGGTGTAGCGGGCGGGTCTGGCGGATGGGGGCGCGGCTCCAGGCCTCGATGCCGCCGGCAATCACCACCTCGGCCTGACCCGATTGCAGCAGACCCACGGCCATGGCCACGGCATCCAGGCCCGAGCAGCACTGGGTATCGATGGTGTGTGCGGCGCAATTGTCGGGCAGGCCGGCGGCCAGTGCCAGCATGCGCGCCGGGTTGCCGCCGGCGCCCAGGGCGTTGCCGATGACGATCGCGTCCACGGCATGGGCCGGCAAGCCGCTTTGCTGCAGCAGTGACAGCAGCAGCGGCCGGCCCAGTTCATGGGGACTGAGCCGGGCCAGGGCCGAGCCTAGCGGAGCCACCGGGCTGCGGGCCCAGGCAATGATGGGGGTCTTGCTTGGCATGGGCCTCAACTCTGCCATGGCCGCAATGCGGGGAGCTGGGCAGGGGATATGCCAGCATCGGCCGGCGCTGTCATCCGGGCGCGCAGGGCCTGGGCCAGCTGGCCGTGATCGGTCTTGCCGCTGGCTGTCTGTGGCCAGTGCTCGCAGATCCACCACTGGCGCGGCACCTTGAAGGCTTCGGTGCGCTCGCGCAGCCACTGGTTCAGCTCCAGGGCCGAAGGCGCCTCGGTCTGCGGCCTCCATTGCAGCACCGCGTGTACCTGCAGGCCGCGCAGTGCATCGGCCTGGCCGTGCAGCGAGACCTGGGCAATGGCCGGGTGGCTGGCCAGCAGGTTCTCCACCTCCTCGGGAAACAGGTTCTTGCCCTGGGTGACGATCATGCGGCTCTGGCGGCCTGCCAGGCACAGCATGCCGCGTTCGTCGATATGGCCCATGTCGCGCACGGACAGCCAGTCGCCATCGCGCAGCACGGCCGTGGCGTCATGGGCATCGCCCACATAGTCCATGAACAGCATGGGGCTGCGGATATAGATCAGGCCGTCACTGACGTGGCGGGTGCCATGCTCGGCCAGCGCATTCTCGGCGGCATCGCTGCCGGTGGGGCGAATGGATAGCTCCACATTGCTGAATGGCCTGCCCACGGCCTGCGGGCCGCTGGCTTCGTCGGCATCCATCCAGGCCACAAAACTGGCCTCGGAGGCGCCGTAGAACTCGATGATGCGGGCCCGGGGGAACAGGGCACGCAGCGCCGGCGTGTGGGCGCGCATCCAGCGCGCGCCGCTGATGGTGATCAGTTCGACCTCGGGAATCGGTGCGAGTTGTCGATGCTCCGCCCATTGCAGCATCAGCAACAACTGGCTGGGCACGGCGATGAGGCAGGGGGTATCGCCACGCGCCAGGGTTGTGAGACAGCGCGAGGCCGAGAACTTCTCCTGCATGACGGCGCCGCAGCCATACCAGATGCCTTGCATGGCCCCGAACAGAAACAGCGAGTGCGAGATGCGCCCCGGCGCCAGCGTGCGCTGGGCGACGACAGGGCCGAAATCCTGCAGCCCGACGCGAAAGCTCTCCGTCCACGACAGATGGTGGCGCTTGAAGCCCTTGGGCAGGCCGGTGCTGCCCGAGGTAAAGCCTGTATAGAAGGCTGCCGTCGGTGCTGCCGATTCCAGTTCGCAGGGCTGCTTGGGCAGCCAGCTTTCAATGCGCTGGCGCACAGCCGGTTGCCAGTCGGGGTCGGCGACAGCTGCGCAGCGGCCGCTGTGGATCACGGCCAGAAAATCCACCAGTCGCTCCAGCGTGGAGCGGCTGGCATCCAGCAGCAGCATGTGCGGCGCGCGTTGCGCCACCAGGCGTGCCGAGCGCTGCTCGACCTCGGCATGCAGCCGGCCAAAGGTCCAGGAATCGGCCTCGCTTTGCAGGGCCACCACATCGGGCCGGTGCTGCGCCCAATGGGCCAGCGGGCCGTGAACCAGCTGCCAGAAGCCCTGCAGCGGCGCTGCAGCGGACAGCGCGTTCACCGGCGACCGCCAAAGCGCCAGTCAGGCATTCCGCGCGCCACGGTGTGGACGATGATGGCGCAGAGAATGCATTTGATGAAGTCGCCGGGCACAAAGGCCAGCGTCACGGCAAAGGCCTGACTCAGGCTCATCTTGGCGACCAGCATCAGGCCCAGCACGCCAAAGGCATGCAGGCACAGCAGGCCGCCGATCAAGGAGGCGATGAAGGCGCTGAGCGCTGTGCGACGTGGCGTGCTTTGCGGCAGGGCGGCCATGATGGCGCCGGTCACGGCGGCGGCCAGCATATAGCCGATCAGATAGCCGGCAGAAGGCGCCATGAAGACGCCGATGCCGCCGCGGCCGCCAGACAACAGGGGCAGGCCCACGGCCACGGCCGCGAGAAACAGCGCCATGGACTGCAGGCCGCGCCAGGGCCCGAGCATGACGCCTGCCAGCATCACGCCCAGCGACTGGATGGTGATGGGCACGCCGAACGGCAGGTCGATCTTGGGAATCAGGCCCATCACGGCCATCAGTGCGGCGAACAGAGACACCTGAGCCATGGAGCGTGCGCCGCCGCGCGATACGGTGTGAGAGGGAGTGGTAGTCATCAATGCTCTCCTAGAAACCCAGTCTTGCCCAGAGGGCGTCGGCTACACGGCGCGTGGCCTGCAGCATATGAATCATCAGCGGTGCAATCAGGCGCAGACCGCCGCTTTTGCCGGTGCGCAGGCGGTATGCCTCGTCCAGCTTTGTCCATTGCACAAAGAAATGTTCGGTAAAGCGCAGCATGAGTGCAAGCTGCATGGCCACGCGCTCGGTGGGGATGCCCAGGCGGGCCAGCGGGGCCAGCAGCCATTCCAGCACCTCAACCAGATCGCTGGGGCGCGTGGTGATGGTCAGCGCAATGCCCAGAGTCGAGGCACAGACCAGCCGCAGACTGCTGAGGGCTGCCAGCACAGGGTTGCCCATGAAAACATGAAAGCCCGCCACCAGCAGCGCCGCGACGATCACCGAGCGCATCAGCCGGCGCGCCACCTGCGTGGCCTGACCCAGCGATATCCAGAGAACCAGGCAAGCCACGCCGCAGCCCGCCAGCACCCAGGGGTCGGTCATCAAGAACAATAGCGTGCCGAAAACCGCCAGCAGCAAGAGCTTGAGGCCGGCCGACCAGCGATGCAGCCAGGTCGCAACTTCGCTGTAGAGACTACCCATGCAGGTCTCCGTGCGCGCTTTTCTTCAGCAACTGCTCCCGCACTGAGGCCTCGTAGGCGCTGCAGATGTCGCGGCCCGCTCCGTCGCCACGCAGCCGGCCTTGCTCCAGCCAGATCACACGTTCAAAGTCGCGTACATGGTCGAGCACATGGGTGGAGACCAGCACCTGTTGCGGCGCGGCAGCGATATCCTGGGCCAGGCGGGCCTGACCGGGCAGGTCCAGGCTGGCGAAGGGCTCGTCCAGCAGCAGCAATTGCGGCGCGGCAATCAGCAGCGAGAGCCAGCACACCTGCTGGCGCTGGCCCTGGCTAAGGCTGCCAACGGCCCGCTCGGCCCAGTGGGCCAGACCGCGCGCGGCCAGCAGCTCGCGTGCCCTGGCTCTGGCCTGCTGCTTGTTCAGGCCCTGGGGGCGCAGGCCCAGGGCCAGTTCTTCCTCCACAGTGGGGAAGATGATCTGGTCGTCCGGGTTCTGGAACATCAGGCCGATCAGGCCGGGCTTGTGCTGGCGCGCCTGCAGCAAGGGCATGCCATCCACCAGTACCTGTCCGGCCTGGGGCAGCTCAAGTCCGCAAAGCAGGCGGAACAGGCTCGATTTGCCCGCGCCGTTGTTGCCGATCACGCCGATGCGCTTTTGCGTCAGGGCCAGGTTCAGGCCGTCAAACACCTGGGTCTGGCCACGCTGCAGCCGTATGTCGACCAACTGCACGCCTTGCGGGGCCGGGATCTGCAAACCGCCGCTCATGCGCCAGCTCCTGCTGCGGCAAGGGCAGGGCTGCAAGGCGCCGGGCTGGAATGTGGATGGCAAGAAACGAAAAGGGCTGACATACGGGGGCGAATCTGAAACCGTGCCCCGGCTTCAAACATGCGAGGCAGCGTTGGTGGCGGATTCTAGCGCTGTGAATTTGCTTTCAAAAGACTGCCATCTGAGCTCTTTTTAGGTGAATTTTCTATAAGAAATGATTTCTTTACTTTGGGCTGGCGGTCGTTGTCGTTTGCCCCGCATTTCGTGTCTGTTGCACGCCTGATGGCAGCGTGTTGCAGAGTGAAGAATTTCTGTGTGCTGTTCTTGCCGGCTTCAGTGGCTAACTTCGTTCAATCTGCATGAGTGCTGGCGTGAAGATTCATGAGATTGGCCGTGGATAGCCATGTTTTGACGCGGCTTGCATGGCTGATGAGCGCAAGCCTGTTGCAGGCGTCTGCCTTTAGGCAGTCAAGCCGGCGCGAGATTGGCAGTTTTCGGGCTCAGACAGGCAGTTTGCAAGCACCAAAATTTTTCTGAAGAAATCTCTTTTGAGCCGTCCGGATATAAAAAAAGCGGGCTCAGGGCCCGCTTTTTGCTGTCCGGCAACGCGGATGACCTAGCTAGAACTGGTAGCTGAGGCTGGCACCCGTCATCCATTGACGTCCCGGGGCCGGCTCGTAATAACGTCCGTTGCCTTCGTTGACGATGACCGAGCCCACATAGTTCTTGTCGGTCAGATTGTCGACGCGGGCAAAAGCATTGAGTTTCCAGGCGCCCAGGCGCCGGGTGTAGCCCACGCTCAAGCTGGCCACGTTGTAGCTGGGGGCATAGACCTGGTTTTTGTCGTCGGCGGCAATACGGCCCACATGACGCCAGTCCAGACCCACACGCCAGTCGCTGGCGGGAAGCCATTCCAGCCCCAGGTAGCCCAGATGCCTGGCCGTGCCGGCAATACGGTTGCCGGCGGGAATGCAGTCCTGGCCCTTGCTGTCGCAATAGCCGCTGCGCAGGCTGGCGTCGAGCACGGTCAGCGCGCCGTTCAGGCGCAGCTGGGGCATCAGCCAGGTGCTGCCGCTCAGCTCCATGCCGCGGCGGCGGGTTTTGCCTGCGTTCTGATAAGAGGTGCGGCCGTTGTCGTTGCTGGCCACCACTATTTCATTGTCGGTGCTGGTCTGGAACAGCGCTGCAGACCAGTCGCCGCGCAGACCGGCCACATTGAAGCGTTGCTTGATGCCCAGCTCGGCGCTGGTCGATACCGCAGGTTTGAGGCCGAAGTTCAGGCCTCCCACCAGATCGGGACGGTAGGAGATCTCGTTGAAAGTCGGTGTTTCCATGCCGCGACCCAGCGAGGCATAGATATTGGTGTCTTGATTGAGCTCGTGCTGCAGCGAAACCACTGGCAGCAGCTTATGGAATCCGGCATTGCCGCTATCGTCCTTGTCGGCCAGGAAATGGTCGCGTGACTGGAACTGCACATTGCTCCAGCGCAGGCCGGCATCGAGCTTCCAGCGCGGCGCAAAGGCCCAGGAAGCCTGCAGATAGGGGTCAACGCTGGTGAGGGTGTTGCGCTCGTCGCGCACCAGCTCGCCTACTACGCCCAGCTGGTTGCCCACAAAGTTCTTGTAGCCCTGGCGGTCTTCCCTGACGGTATTGGCGGCCAGACCGGCAATTAGGCCCAGGCTGCCGCTGCCCAGCTCGTACTTGCCGCTCCAGCGCGCATCGATGCCGCCATAGTCGCGCTTGAGGCCTATCACCCCGCCTCTGTAGCCGGTTTGCGATGCCTTGGGTGTGGACTGAAACTGCATCATCTCGCGTTGACCGGCATAGGCCATGAGGCGCAGCGCCTGGCCGCCATCCAGCTGGCGCTCATAGGTCAGGCCGGCCTGTGTCTGCTTCACGCTTTTGCGCGAGTCGTAGAGCAAGGGGTTGGACGCCACAGCCTTCGGATCTGCCGCCCAGTCCTTGGGCGTGATGCCGCCGGGGTCCTTGGCATCGATGTCCACATGGTTGGCCACCAGGGTCAGCTGGCTGTATTCGTCGGGCTTGACGTCGATACGGGCGTTGAACAGGTTTTTGTCCGCTGCGCTCTGGACCCGGTAGCCGTCGGTGAGAAAACGGCTGGCGCTGAGCACATAGCCAATCCCATTGGCTTCGCCCTTGGCCTTGAGGCCCAGGCGCTTCTGCCCGTCGCTGCCCAGTGCAAAGCTGCTTTCCACCGAGGGCGCGCCCTCGCCTCGTTCGGTATAGGCATTGATCACGCCGCCAGAGGCGTTGCCATAAAGCGCGGAGTAGGGGCCGCGCAGCACTTCCACGCGCTCCAGCGAGGCGATATCGATATTGTTGGTCTGGCCCTGGCCATCGGGCATGGTGGAGGGGATGCCGTCCACATAGATCTGTATGCCTCGCACACCGAAGGTGGAGCGCGCGCCAAAGCCGCGAATCGACAGCTGCAGGTCTTGCGCGTAGTTCTGGCGGTTCTGCAGCTGCAGTCCCGGAGCGGCGCTCAGGGACTCCGAGAGATTGACCTGCAGATTGCGCTCGCGCATGCGCTCGCCGTCGAGCACGGTGACGGAGGCCGGGGTCTGCTCAAGCGCGGACTCCTGCAAGGTGCTGCGCACGGTGACTTCGGACAACTGGGGCAGCTCTGGCTGGGCGGCGGCTTGCTGGGCTGTTGCGGACTGTGCCGTCAGCAGCAGTCCGGCGGCGGCCACAGGCCAGCCTGCCAGATGACAAAGGCGCGAAAAATGCATGTGAATATCTCTGGGGCTTGGGGCGGGCATTCAGTGCCCTGGATCGCTTGCAAGCGTCTGCTGACGGAGTCCATCGCCGCGCCATGCCGCGCTTTCAGGCATGTCGTACCTGCGCCATTGTCGGCGCCGCGGCAGGTTAGGTCTAGGGCAGCTTGCGGTGCTGGGTCGATTGTATTTGGGCAGCAGTGTTTTGATGTTTTTGCCCTGGATGTCCTTCTTGCTCGTGCTGGAGCCTTACCCCAGGTTACAAGTGACGCGACTTTCATGCGCCAGCTCCGGCCCCTTGCAGCGATGCCGTTGGGGTAAGATGGCGCCGCGCTCCGGGGTGCACACCAGTGCTGAGATCTACACCCGCGAACTTGACCCGGTTCATACCGGCGGAAGAAGAGCTTGCAAGCTGACCTCAGGGCAGTGCGTTCTCGCATGGTCAGCAAGCCTTCGGAGCATGACGTCCCCGCTCTCGAAGGAATTTCATGGACAAGGCCGCTTCGCTGGTCGCCGATCTGCTTGCTTTCATCGCAATGGATGACTGCACCGACGACCAGTTCAATCAATTCGCCCTGCGCCTTTTCGCCTACCAGTACGAATGCAATGCGCCGTTTCGCAGCTTTTGCCAGCGACGCGGCGCCACGCTGCGCAATGTCAGGAGCTGGCGCGATGTCCCTGCTGTGCCCATCGATGCCTTCAAGGCCATGGAGCTGCGCAGCGAGCCGTCATCGCCCGCCGAGCGTGTATTCATGACCAGTGGCACCACGGGCCGCGTCGCACGTGGGCGTCATTTCCATCCGCAGCTCGATGTCTACGACCTGTCCATGAAGCGCTATTTCTCCAGGCGTTTCATGCAGGGTCTGGAGCGCATGCCCATGGGTATTCTGTTTCCCGATGAGCAGGCCATGCCCAATTCCTCGCTGGCCCACTATCTGGCACTTGCCCGCTCCGAATTCGGCTCGGCCGGCAGCCGCTACTACCTGAACTCGGAAGGGCTGGACATGCCGGCCCTGTGCGCCGCGCTGGAAGAGTCAGAGCGCAGCGGCCAGCCTTTTGCCCTGCTGGGCGCGAGCTTCAGCCTGGTCCATGTGATGGATGCCCTGCGTGAGCAGGGCCGCAGCTTCCGCCTGCCCGCAGGCAGCCGCGTACTGGATACGGGCGGCTACAAGGGGCAGTCGCGCGAGCTGCCGCTCGAGCAGTTCTATGCCGAGCTTTCCCAGTTGCTGGGCGTGCCGCGCAGTCTGTGCATCAATATGTATGGCATGACGGAGCTGAGCACCCAGTTCTATGACGATGGCAATGCGGTGCTGCCTTCGGTCAAGTCCGGCCCGCACTGGATTCGCTCGCGTCTGGTCGAGCCGATCACCGGCAGGGACGTGGCCGCTGGTGAGCGCGGCATTCTGGTGCATTGCGATCTGGCCAACTACAACGCGGTGACCACCATCCTGACCGAGGATGTGGGCCTGTGGGCCGGCCCGCAGGAAAAAGACGGCTTTTTGCTGCTTGGACGGGCCGAAGGGGCCGCAGCCAAGGGCTGCTCGCTGGCGGTTGAAGAGTTTGTGAAAGCTGCCGGCGCATGAACGAGCAGCGCAAGCTACAGCGCATCAGGGCTGGCTATCTGCCGGGCCTGAACGACGATGAAGTGCAGTGGCAGACGCTGGACTTCAAGTCTCGGAACGGCCAGGTGCTGGAAGTCTGCGTTCCCGTGCTGACGGCGCCGCAGATGCAGGCACTGGCCTGTCGTGTGCGTACAGCTGCGGCCATCCATATGCGTCCCATGCCGGTGGCCGAGATCATCGATGCCGTCGATCGTGCGATGGCTCGCCTGCTGGACCGTAACGACATCTACCGCCAGCAGGCCGAAGCCTGGCTGCCCGTGGTCAGCGGCTATGACGCCGATATGGTGCGGCTGGGGCTGACAGGATTTTTCAAGACCTTTCGTGCAGCGCAGCTCAAGCGCTTTGTGGCCGAGGATTTTGCCAACCCGGCGGTGCTCGATGGCTTTCAACCAGCAGCCAAGGGCGGCGCCGTACGTGCTTTCGGCCCGGATCTGCTGGTGCATAGCTGGGCGGGCAACGTGCCTGCGCTGTCGCTGTGGAGTCTGGTCTGTGGCTTGCTGGTCAAGGCCCCTGCGATTGGCAAGCTGGCCAGTGCCGAGCCTTTGTTTGCGGGATGGTTTGCGCGCCTGCTGGCCGAGGTTCACCCGCCGCTGGCCGATTGCCTGGCCGTGGTGTGGTGGCGCGGTGCAGGTGGCGAGGAGGCCGACGCGCTCTATGCCCAGGCCGATACGGTGCTGGCCTATGGCGGCAATCAGACGCTGGATGCACTGCGCCGTCGTCTGCCCGTGACGACGCGCTTTTTGCCCCATGGCCACAAGCTGGGCTTTGGCCTGATCGGTGCCCAGGCGCTGGATACGCTCAAGGCTCCGGCCATGGCAAGGCAGGCAGCCTGGGATGTGATGCGCTACGACCAGCAGGGCTGCTATTCGCCCCATGTGTTCTATGTGCAGCGTGGGGCGCCGGTCTCGCCGCGTGCTTTTGCCGACTATCTGGCGGCCGAGCTTGCCAATCTGCAGCGACGTTTTGCACGCCGCGAGCTGGATCTTGAAGAAGGGGCGGCGCTGGCCCGCTGGCAGCAGAACATGGAGTGGGGCGGCGAAGCTCATCAGCTGCTGGGGCCTGTGGATGCCCCCTGGAGCGTTGCCTACAGTGAGAGTCTTCAGCCTCTGGCACCGACCGCGCTGTACCGCACGATTGCCGTGGTGGCCGTGGACCGGCTCGATGCCGTGCTGCCCGTGGTGGCCACTCAGCGCGACTATCTGCAGACCGCCGGCATTGCGGCCGGCCCCGAAGAGCTGTACCGCCTGGCCGGGCTGCTGGGTGCGGCTGGCGTCACGCGTATCAGCGCCATCGGCTCCATGAGCATGCCCGAGGCGGGTTGGCACCATGACGGGCGCTTCAACCTGCTGGATCTGGTGCGCATGACGGAGATCGAGCAGTCGGCAGAACTGGCGGCCCAGCCGCTGGCCTCTTATGCGGACTGAGGGAGTGGATACAGCCGTGGCATTCATGGAGTTCAAGCAGGCCCGATTCAGCTACCCGGGACGAGCGCCCGTGGTGGATGGCGTGGACTGGCAGGTCGGGGCCGGAGAGTTTCACTGCCTGCTGGGGCGCAGCGGCTGCGGCAAGACCACGCTGCTCAAGCTGGCGGCTGGCCTGCTCAGGCCTCAGTCGGGCCATATCTTGCTGCGCTGCAGCGAACTGGCAGCGCCGGGGCCGCAGCTGGGCTTCATGTTCCAGGCACCGACACTGCTGGACTGGCATACGGTGATCGATAACGTGCTGCTGCCCGTGTCGCTGCAGCGCAGACCCACGCAGCAGGATCAACAGGCGGCCATGCAGTTGCTGGAGCAACTGGGTCTTGCCGCCCATTCACGGCTTTACCCAGGCCAGCTCTCGGGCGGACAACAAAGTCGCGTGGCTCTGGCGCGAGCCCTGATCCTGGAGCCGCCGCTGCTGCTGCTCGACGAGCCTTTTGCGGCGCTGGATGCCATCACACGCTCCGAGCTGCAGGACGACTTGCTGCGCACCTGCCATAGGCATGGAACGACGGTGCTGTTTGTTACCCACGACATCAACGAGGCCGTCTATCTGGGCGACCGCATTGCACTCATGCATGGGGGCCGCATCGTGGACGACTGGTCGATAGAGCTGCCGCAGCCGCGTCAGCAAAGCATGCGCCATGGTGCGGCGTTCAACGACTACTGCGCCCGGGTGCGCACCTCGATGGACCGGGGGGGCGCATGAGCAGCTTGCTGAGCAAGACACATTGGCTGTCTGCCTTGCTTTTGATAGCCGTTCTTTCAATATGGGAGCTGGCTGCGAGGCAATTTGGCTTGTCGGCGCTGGTGTTGCCTGCGCCCTCGGCAGTGGCGCTGTCGCTGTGCTCGGGTCTGGCATCCGGCTATTTCTGGCCGCATCTCTGGGCGACCTTGCAGGCCTTGCTGCTGGGCCTACTCATAGGCAGCGCCGTAGGCCTGCTGGCCGGCATGGCACTGGCCGAGTCTGAACTGCTGGAGCGCGTGCTCAAGCCCTATGTGGTGGTCAGCCAGGTCGTGCCCAAGCTGGCCCTGGCGCCATTGTTTGTGCTGTGGTTCGGCTTCGGCATGTTGCCAACGGTGCTGATCACGGCGCTGATCTGCTTTTTTCCGTTGATGGAAAACACATTGACGGGCCTGCGGCAGGTGGATGCTCAGCGCCTGCAGCTGTTTCGCATGCTGGGCGCTACACGTCTGCAGACCTTGCTGCGCCTGAAACTGCCGACGGGGCTGCCCGCGATTCTGGCCGGGCTGCGCGTGGCCGTGGTGCTGGCGCTGGTCGGCGCCGTGGTGGCCGAGTTCATGGGCGCCAGCCAGGGCCTGGGGGCAGTGGTCATTGCAGCCCAGGGAATGATGGACACCACGCTGATGTTTGCGGCGCTGGTGCTGATTGCCGCCATGGGGCTGCTGCTGTATCAGGCCTGTCTTGTTCTGGAGCGCTATTTGCTGCGCTCCCATCACTTTTCAACCTCGCAGTCGGGCAACCGGGCCTGACTGCATCTTCAAACCATTTGTCATGCACAACAGCAACCAGACTTCGTTCATCTCTCGCCGCAGCCTGCTCGGCGCCTGTGCAGGCCTGAGCGGCCTTGCCATGACCGGCACCAGCATGGCGGTTCCCCTGCAGGGCAAGATTCGCCTGGCGGGCTGGAGCAAGCCCATCAGCGAGATCACCAATATTCTGGTCGAGCCCGAAAAAGGCTTCTTCAAGGCGAATGGCGTGGAACTGGCCTATCTGCCCGGCGCGGGCGGCGGCGATGCGATCCGCAATATCCTCAGCGGCCAGGCCGACGTGGCGTTTACCGACCCCGGCTCCTTCTTCATGGCTCTGGACAAGGGCGAGAAGCTGGTGGCGATCTACGACATCTATCCGCAGAACGTGTTCAATGTGGTCTCGCTCAAGTCCTCGGGCATTCGCAAGCCGGCAGACCTCAAGGGCAAGAAGATCGGTGTCTACAGCCTTGCCAGCGGAACGCGCCAGAACCTGCTGGTGATGCTGCATCAGGCCGGCCTCAAGGAGTCGGATGTCAGCATTGTCGTGACCGGCCTGCTGAACTTTGCGCCCCTGATGCAAGGGCAGGTTGATGCGACTGCCGCCACGGATACAGGCCTGGCGGTGGGGCTGCGCAAGGGCATAGGCGAGGTCAATGTGATGCAGGTCAGCGACCACCTCAATATGTCCAGCGACATGTTTGTGGTGCGCGAGGAAGTGTTCCAGCAGAAGAAGGACTTGCTCAAGGCATTCGTCAAGGGCTACCGCGAAAGCGCTGCTTGGATGATGGCGAATCCCGAGGAAGCCTCGGTGCTGGCCAGCAAATATGCCATCGATGGCACGCGTCGCGATATCAATCTGGATGTGATCCGCCTGCGTAACGCCTCTTCCATGCCGGCAGTCCAGGGGCAGCCGCTGGGCAGCTTCGATATGACCGCGCTGCAAAAAGGCGCCGATGCCTATCGTGCGCTGGGCATGGTGCAGCGACAGATCAAGGTGGCGGATGTGGTTGTGCCGCTGTAAATCTCCCCCTGAGGCGTGTTACCTGGGCGGCCCGCGCCTTCCTCTTCTCTCTGGGGGCGGGGGGCGACAGCATCGTTGGGCAGGACCTTGCTTGCTGTCTCTTGCTTGGGGCCTGCTAGTGTTTGAGCGGAAATCGTGAATATGAGTCAGTCTTCTTCTATGGGCTTGCGCGGCAAGGTGGTGCTGGTGACGGGGGGCAGCCGCGGCATTGGCGCGGCGATTGCCCTGGCGTTTGCACGCGAGGGCGCGACGGTGGCCATCAACTACCTGTCCAACGACGAGGCTGCAGCCAGCACTGTGGATGCCTGCCTGGCCGCGGGCAAGGACTCGGGGGGGGATGCCTGGGCGGTCAAGGCCGATGTGGGTTCGCCCGATGCGGTGCAGAGCATGGTGGACGGCATCGTGCGCGAAGCGGGGGGCATCGATATCGTGGTCAACAACGCTTTCAGGCCCTATGCATTTGACCCCGAACGACGCAGCCGGTTTGACGATCTGCAATGGGCAGACTATCAGGCCCAGTTCGACGGGGCCGTAGGTGCAAGCTTCAATGTCTGCCGTGCGGTGCTGCCGTTGATGCGCCAGCGCGCGCGCGGCAGCATTGTCAACATCGTCAGCAATCTGGTGGAGCAGCCTGTCGTCGCCTACCACGACTACACGACATCCAAGGGCGCCTTGCTGGCTTTCAGCCGCAATCTGGCCAGCGAGCTGGGGCCAGTGGGCATCCGCGTCAACTGCGTGGCGCCCGGTCTGGTCTATCCCACGCAGGGCACACAGGGCAGCAAGGAGTCTTTTCGTGAATCGCTGATGGCGGCCACGCCGCTGCGTCGGCTGGCGCGGCCCGAAGATGTGGCGGGGCCGGTGCTGTTCCTGGCGTCGGAACTCAGCGGTTTCATGACCGGGCAGCTGCTGCTTGTCGACGGCGGCCTGGTGATGCGCTGAACTGCCAGGCAGCAAGGCAAAGCCTGTCTGCCTTCTTGACCTTACTGCTTGGCAGATGCCTGGGCGTGATCCATCGCATCGATGATGGCCACGCCGGTCTGCTGTACGCCGGGGGCGTTGAAGCCCGGGCCAGGCGTGACGGCCGGGTGGCTGAGCAGCTTCTCGGCCATGCTGGGCGCTGCGGCAGGTGCGCTGACCTGAGCGGGGGCCGACGGCCTGGTGGCAGGCTTGGGAGCGGCTTGCTCGGTGGAGTTCAGATAGTCGTTGTAGCGCTTGTAGGCCTGACGGTCGGTACGGGTCTGCTCCTGCTGCTGCGAATGCTTGAGATATTGATAGGCGACCGTACCCAGAATCAGTGCTGCCACCAGAAACGCGGCAATAGCGGTAACGACGAGGTTCTCGTCGGAGCGCTGAGGTGCTTGATGGATGGCGGTGGACATGGGGCGGGAAGCTGGCATCTGGGAAAGCGTGACCGGGTCAAGCGGGACTCGGTCCTGATAAGTATCTAACTGTTTTCAGCGTATCAAAAACAGCGGGCTCAGGCCTTCAGATCGGCATTTTTTTCGAGAACTTCAGTCGGAAATGTCGAAACCCCGGTAGGGACCAGTTTTGTCGTGCAAAAAAAGCCGGCACGCCTTACGCGATGCCGGCTTTTTCACCTCAGTCAGCTATCAGGCAGCGACGGCTTGTGCTTGCTCGATCTGAGCCTTGGCAGCTTCCATGGCCGCAGCCTTGGCGTCGGGACCCATGGCCACGCCTTCAGCACGAACAATGGTCACGTCGGTCACGCCCATGAAGCCGAAGATCACCTTCAGATAGCTTTCCTGGTGTTCCATGGCCTGGCCCGCTTCGCTGGTGGAGTAAGCGCCGCCGCGAGCGGAAGCGATGATGACCTTCTTGTCGCCGGCCAGACCCACGGGGCCGGTAGCGGTGTACTTGAAGGTACGGCCAGCCTGGGCGATGCGGTCCAGCCAGGCCTTCAGCTGCGAGGGAATGGTGAAGTTGTAGAAGGGAGCGCCCACGACGATCACATCAGCTGCGAGGAACTGGCTGACCAGCGCTTCGGAGACAGCGTTTTCCTGACGTTCGACTTCGGTGGCAGCGGCCTGGCCGGTGCGAAAGCCCAGAGACTGCGCGCTCAGGTGGCTGGGGGCGCTCACGGCCAGATCCAGGTAGTCCACCTTGGCTTCGGGGTTGGCCTGCTTGAGGCTGGCAACGATATCGGCTGTCAGTGCGCGGGTAACGGAATTGGAGCCAGTGATGGAAGAGTCGATGTGCAGGATTTGCATATTGGTACCTATACCTCTAAAAATGAGTAAGAGAGCACTTCTTGCCCAGCCCGGATGCTGCGTTGCGGCAAAACAGTGATTCGTTTTGAATTGCAATGGGATAGATTGTAGATTTGTTTAGATTCGGCAATAAGTCTGCAAAAATGCGATAGATCGTTCCAAATATCAATTCAATCGAGTCCAAGGATTTATGCATGGTGGATCTCAACGACATGCTGTACTTCGTCGAAGTGGTCGAGCGCGGCGGCTTTGCCGCTGCGGGGCGAGCACTGGGTATTCCCAAGTCGCGCCTCTCGCGTCGTGTTGCCGAGCTGGAGGCCCATCTTGGAGTGCGCTTGCTGCAACGCACCACCCGAAAGCTGTCTCTGACGCAAGTGGGGGAGACCTTTCTTCGCCATGGCCAGGCCATGCGCGATGCCGCCCTGGCCGCGTCGGATGCCGTGGCCGAAGTCCAGACCGAGCCGCGCGGCACCATTCGTGTGACCTGTCCGGTGACACTCGCGCAGACGGTGCTGGGTGAGCTGATGCCCGAATTCCTCAAGCGCTGCCCGCTGGTGCAGGTGGAGATGCAGGTCACCAACCGCCCTGTCAATCTGGTCGAGGAGGGGGTGGATGTCGCATTGCGCGTGCGTGCCACTTTAGAGGACAGCGGCTCCATGGTCGTCAAGCGACTCGACAGCTCACGCCAGATCCTGGTGGCCAGCCCCGACCTGCTGCAGCGCCAGGGCACTCCCAGGTCGCTGGAGGACTTGCAGTTGCTCGACAGCATGGCGATGGCGGCAGTTGACGGCCATTCCAGCTTGTTGCTTGTCGGGCCCGAAGGCAAGGAGCACCGGCTGCAGTTGCAGCCGCGCTATGTGGTCGACGATTTGCTGACGCTGAAGTTTGCAGCCCTGGCCGGCAGCGGCATGTGCTGGCTGCCTGACTATATGTGTCAGGACGAATTGACCCGAGGCACTCTGGTGCAGTTGCTGCCGCAATGGGCGCCTCCGCGCGGCATTGTGCATGCGGTGTTTCCTTCGCGGCGCGGGCTGGCGCCGGCAGTCCGGCATTTTCTGGACTTTCTCGGTGAGCGCATGCCGGGCAGCAGCATCTCTGCCGCGCAGAAGGCTGCATCTGCCTCGGCGCTGCATTAGCTTCTGCCCATAAGGTAACAACAAAACATTCGTTGGGATTTGTGCAGGCCCTGCCCACAATGACTGCCTTGTTATCAGATCAGGAGCGCGCCGGGCTTTTTCCCCTGGCTTGGCTGTCGCTCCGAGATTACAGGAGGCAGCATGACATCCCCATTTCGCATCGTGATCGTGCCGGGCTGGCGCAACTCCGGCCCCGGTCATTGGCAAAGCCTGTGGGCCGAGCAGCTGGAGGGAGCAGTGCGTGTACAGCAGCAGGACTGGCTGGTGCCGCACCGCGATGCCTGGGTTGGGGAGCTGGAAAAAGTCTTGCTCGCCGATGAGCGTCCTGCCGTCATCGTGGCTCACAGCCTGGGTTGCATCACGACCGCACATCTGGGCGATGCTGCTGCAGCGCGCGTTCATGGAGCCTTGCTGGTGGCTCCTGCCGATCCAGAGCGCCGCGCCCAACTGGCCGACTTCGCTCCCGTGCCCTATGCGCCGCTGCCTTATCGCAGCGTGCTGGTGGCCAGCAGCAATGATCCGTTCTGCCCCATTCGCCGTGCGGGCGCTTATGCCAGGGCCTGGGGCAGCGAGCTGGTGCGCTTGCAGAACGCCGGACATATCAATATCGAATCGGGCTTCGGCGCCTGGCCGCTGGGGCTGGCACTGCTGCAGTCGCTGACCGAGCAGGGCGGCTGGACTACCCAGACCTCAGGCCGGCCCTTGCAGTCAGCTGCACTTGCGGCTTGAAATTCTTGGTCAGGCTCCCGGTAATGCTTTACTTTTGATAGCTTAAAGCGCTTGCTGATAAAGCGTTCTTAGCTACTTTTGCGTTTGCTTTGCGTGCTGTTTTATTCTTTATATTGAATTTCAGAAAAACAAAGAAAAATATATTCTTTTGAGTTTTAAGGACTCGTTCGCACAATGTCTACATCTATACACATTGCTCAAGAAAAGGCAGCGAACCATGCATTCCGTGAAGCTCAAGACGTTGTTGGCATCCATCGCACTGGCAGCAGCAGGCGCTGCCTCGGCTCAGACTCAGCTGCTCAATGTCTCCTACGATGTGGCGCGCGAGTTCTACAAGGATTACAACGCTGCCTTTATCGCCCACTACAAGAAGACCAAGGGCGTGGATATCAAGGTGGACCAGTCCCATGGCGGCTCCAGTGCTCAGGCCCGCGCTGTCAATGACGGTCTGGCTGCGGATGTGGTGACCTTCAACACGACCACCGATGTGGATTTTCTGGCCCAGAACGGCGTGGTCGCCAAGGACTGGAACAAGAAGTTCCCGCATGATGCATCGCCCACCACATCGACCATGCTGTTCCTGGTGCGCAACGGCAATCCCAAGAACATCAAGGACTGGTCCGATCTGGTGCGTCCCGATGTGAAGGTCGTGGTGGTCAACCCCAAGACCGGCGGCAATGGTCGCTACGCCTATTTGGCCGCCTGGGGCTCGGTGCGTGAAAAGGGCGGCACCGATGCGCAAGCCGCCGAATTCGTGCAAAAGCTCTACAAGAACGTGCCCGTGCTGGGCAAGGGCGGCCGCGATGCGACCAGCATCTTCTTGCAGCGCAATATCGGCGATGTGCTGATCACCTTCGAATCCGAAGTCGTGTCCGTGGACCGTGAATTCGGCCAGGGCAAGGTCGACGCCGTCTACCCTTCGGTGAGCATCGTGGCCGAGAACCCCGTGGCCGTGGTTGAGCGCACCGTGGCCAAGAAGGGCACGACACAGCTGGCCACCGACTATCTGCAGTGGCTGTACTCTGACGAAGCCCAGGAAATCGCTGCCAAGCATGCGATCCGTCCGCGCTCCGAAGCGGTGCTGAAGAAGCACGCCGACCAGTTCAAGCCCATCAAGCAGTTCACCGTGGCCAAGTACTTCGGCTCTCTGACCGAAGCGCAGAAGGTGCATTTCAACGATGGCGGTCAGTTCGACAAGCTGTATACCCCCGGTAAGTAACCTTCTTCCCCTTGGCCGCTTTGCGGCTTCCTCCTCTCTCGCTGCGCGGGAGGGGGCAACATCCTCGCTGCGGGACGGCCCTTGCTCGATGTTTTTGAGCTGGGCCGTGCTTGATTGACCTTCAGTGAAATCCACCCCCCGTTTCGTCCTTGAATATGTCCTCTGCTGCTCTAGCCCCCCGCAAGGCGCGTAGTGCCAAGCGAGTGTTGCCCGGTTTCGGGTTGACGCTGGGCTACACCATTTTTTATCTGAGCATCATCGTGCTCATCCCGCTGGTGGCCCTGCTGTCCGCCAGTTTTACCCTGACCTGGGATCAGTTCTGGGCGGCAGTCTCGGCACCGGCCGTGGTGGCGTCTTACGAGCTGTCCTTCACCATGTCCTTTATCGCGGCCTGCGTGAATGTGGTGTTCGGCATGCTGATTGCCTGGGTGCTGGTGCGCTACCAGTTCCCCGGCAAGAAGGTGGTGGATGCGCTGGTCGATCTGCCGTTTGCGCTGCCCACGGCCGTGGCCGGCATCTCGCTGTCGGCGCTGTATGCGGGTAATGGCTGGATTGGGCAGTACTTCGAGTCACTGGGCATCCAGATGGCCTACAACCCCAAGGGCATCGCGATTGCACTGATTTTCATCGGCCTGCCGTTTGTGGTGCGTACCGTGCAACCGGTGCTCGAAGACTTCGAGAAGGAGCTGGAAGAGGCCGCGACCAGCCTGGGGGCATCGCGTTGGCAGATTTTCTACAAGGTCATCCTGCCGCATATCGGCCCGGCGCTGCTGACGGGCTTTGCCATGGCTTTTGCGCGCGCCGTGGGTGAATATGGCTCGGTGATCTTCATTGCCGGCAACATTCCCATGGTCTCGGAAATCACTCCGCTGATCATCATGGCCAAGCTGGACCAACATGATGTGGCCGGTGCCACGGCCGTGGCCGTGGTCATGCTGCTGATCTCTTTTGTATTGCTGCTGCTGATCAACGCACTGCAGGCATGGCAGCGCAAGGCGCAGGGAGGCCGCTGAGATGTCTTCGATTCACGCAGCCATTCAAGCGCTGTTCCCCAATCTGCTGCCCATCTGGGCACACCTCATCACCATCGTCGCGATTGCCCTGGTGGTGCTGGTCGCGCTGTACAAGATCACGGCCCCGCCCAAGAGTGCCAAGCTGGAGAAGATGACCACGACCGAGCCGCGCTGGGTGCGCTGGGTTCTGACCACGGTGGCTCTGCTTTTCATGCTGGTGTTCCTGATCCTGCCGCTGCTGTCCGTTTTTGGCGAGGCGCTGCGCAAGGGCTGGGATGTCTATGTCACGTCGCTGGGCGAGCCCGATGCGATTTCGTCCATCAAGCTCACGCTGATCACGGCGCTGATTGCCGTGCCCCTGAATCTGGTCTTCGGTGTGGCTGCCGCATGGTGCATTGCCAAGTACGAGTTCAAGGGCAAGGCATTTTTGACCACCTTGATCGATCTGCCGTTCTCCATCTCGCCCGTGGTCGCGGGTCTGATGTATGTGCTGGTGTTTGGTGCCAACGGCTGGCTGGGCCCCTGGCTGGCCAAGCATGAGATCCAGATCATCTTTGCCGTGCCAGGCATTGTGCTGGCCACCGTGTTCGTGACCTTTCCCTTCATCGCCCGCGAACTGATCCCGCTGATGCAGGCTCAGGGCAGCGATGAGGAGCAGGCCGCCATCGTGCTTGGTGCTTCGGGCTGGCAGACCTTCTGGAATGTCACCCTGCCCAATATCAAATGGGGGCTGGTCTATGGCGTGATTCTGTGCAACGCCCGTGCCATGGGCGAGTTCGGCGCTGTGTCCGTGGTCTCCGGCCATATCCGGGGCCAGACCAACACCATGCCTTTGCATGTGGAAGTGCTGTATGCCGACTATCAGGCGGCTGCCGCCTTTGCCGTGGCATCGCTGCTGGCGCTGCTGGCGCTGGTGACGTTGGTCATCAAGTCCCTCGCCGAGTGGCGTGCCGAGCAGCAGGCCAAGGCCGCAGCCGAAGCACCACCCGAGCGCCCAGGCCAGATCAGCCTCACAACGAACAAAACCGCCAAGGCAGCCTGAGCTGCCCGGATCAGAACAAGAGATTCATCATGAGTATCGAAATTCGTAATGTCAGCAAGCAGTTCGGCGATTTTCAGGCCCTGCGCGATGTGAGTCTGGATATCAAGTCGGGCGAGCTGATCGCCTTGCTCGGCCCCTCAGGCTGCGGCAAGACCACGCTGCTGCGCATCATCGCGGGTCTGGAGACGGCCGATGTGGGCAGCATCCACTTCAGTGGCGAAGACACGACTGATGTGCATGTGCGCGACCGCAACGTAGGCTTTGTGTTCCAGCACTATGCGCTGTTCCGCCACATGACCGTGTTCGAGAACGTGGCCTTCGGCCTGCGTGTCAAGCCGCGCAAGGAGCGCCCCAGCGAGGCAGTCATCAAGGAAAAGGTCATGAAGCTGCTCAAGCTGGTGCAGCTGGACTGGATTGCCGAGCGCTACCCATCGCAGCTCTCGGGTGGCCAGCGTCAGCGTATCGCGCTGGCCCGTGCCCTGGCTGTCGAACCCAAGGTGCTGCTGCTCGACGAGCCCTTTGGCGCTCTCGATGCCAAGGTGCGCAAGGAGCTGCGCCGCTGGCTGCGTCAGCTGCACGACGAGCTGCATGTGACTTCCATCTTCGTGACCCACGACCAGGAGGAAGCCTTGGAGGTAGCGGATCGTGTGGTGGTCATCAACCAGGGCAAGATCGAGCAGGAAGGCACGCCCCAGCAGGTCTGGGACAATCCTGCCACGCCATTTGTCTATGGCTTCCTGGGCGATGTGAACCTGTTCAAGGGCCGCGCCAGCGACGGCCGGGTCTATCTGGACGAAGGCATGCAGCTCGACAGCAGCGATGCGCGCGGTGCTCAGGACAGTCAGGCTTTTGCCTATGTGCGGCCCCATGATCTGGAAGTGGAGCGCTATTCCCCGGGCCAGAATCTCGACGCCCAGGGTCGCCCCACAGGCATCGTGGCCCAGCTTTCGCGCGCCATTGTGGTCGGTCCCATCGCCAGGCTGGAACTTATTCCCTCAGAGACCACACCAAACGCCAGCAATGCCGGTGAAGACGGGCTGATCGAAGCCCAGATTCCCGCGCAGCAGTTCAAGGACATGGGCTTGCGCGAAGGTGAAACCCTGGTGGTGACGCCGCGCCGTGCCAAGGTGTTCCTGGATGAGGCGGCTGGGATTTGATACCCCCTGAGGCGCTACGCGCCTTCACCCTCTCTCGCTTTGTTGCGGGAGGGGGACGGCACCCTCGGTGCGCGACAGCGCTTCCTAGGTGTCTCCTGCGAAAGGAATCGTGCAGGTGCAGGGGGGGCGTTATCCTTGCCTCAGGCATGATCCGTTTATTTCGCAGAAAGAATCTTGATGCTTCAATGGTTTGAAACCGCGCCGCGGCGCATCCTGGCGCTCATCAGCGTTGCCTGTGTGGCCATGCTGGCGTTTGGCCTTTACCTGCAGCATGTGGTGGGCCTGGAGCCTTGCCCCATGTGCATCGTGCAGCGCTATGCACTGATTTTGGTAGCTATCTTCACAGGCTTGGCAAGCCTTAGAGGTCAAAAAGGCTGGTGGATGAGCTTTGGCGTTCTGGCTCTGCTGTCCAGCGGCTTCGGCGCATTTGTGGCCGCACGTCAGAGCTGGTTGCAGTGGTATCCCCCCGAGTTTGCGACCTGCGGCCGTGACTTCTATGGAATGATCGAGCACTACTCCTTCAGCCGCTCCATTCCCATGATCTTCCAGGGCTCGGGCGACTGTGCGGCCATTGACTGGACCTTGCTGGGCGGCTCCATTGCCAACTGGTCGTTTGTAGCCTTTGCTGCTTTCACGATTGTTTTGCTGCTGACTCTATTGCAGGCTCGAAAAAAGTAATTGTTAAATATTTTCAAAAAACGCCCTGAGGGGCGTTTTTTTTATTCCAAGGAAATCAATTTAATCTATTTCTGGTATATGGAGAAAAATTCCAATCTAATTATCTGTATTCATTGAATGAATTGCTGATTAATGGAATTTACAAAAATTAACAATTTGACATGTTGTTTTTTATTTTTTGTTTGTATTTTCATCCGTTTCTTATAGATTTTTCTGGAAGTTCATATCTATTCAATTGGTTGTTGAATTTGGGATATCTTCTTGTGCGGCAATAATTTACCGAGGTTTTGCGGGAAGGGTTTTAGTGCTTTCTTCTTGTCAAGATAATCTGGCAATTTTTAGTTAGGTAAATTTTTGTAATTTTCAGAACTAAATTGATCTAAAGAAAATCGCCTCCAATTTCACTTCTGAGATTGAATATGGGGCGACTTAATCTCTTTGCTTGGCTGGGGCGGATTTTTCTGATTTTGCAGCTGCTTTGGCTGCCGCAACTGGCGAATTCGGCAGCCTATGCAACCAGCGGAGACGGAAAATACAAGAATGAAATCCTCTGGCTGACTTGGGGGAGTGATACCAATCCTTTGGGAGTAAAGGGGAAGGCGCTTTCCAATACCTCCATCTCAAAGGCCAGCATCCAGGTGGCCAATGGTGTGAACATTGACGTTCAGTGCAAGTTGCTGAATATCAATGGCAGCCTGGAGAGCTACGCTCCTGGTGGCTTTGGCGGTGACACCTTCGACGATGCATATAACATCGGCGGTTCTGGCGGAGCCAATCAGTTGGTGGCGGGGTTGATGACCCGATCAACTACAACCAGCTTTCAGATCAGTTGTACATCGGAGTTCGTGGGGGGCGCAACCCGTACCCCGATTGCCTTGCGCGGTTTTGCCATCGCCGACGCCGAGGCTATGGCACCTGGCGGGACACGTGAATACATCGTGGGCGCTGCAAAGGGAAACTGGCATGCGATTGAGCGTTTTGGCAGCAGTTCGGATCCCTACTTTGTCGAAAAGAGCGACACCCAACTGGGAACACCTGCCATTGGTAATTCGGGCGATAGCTTTGTGAAACTCACGACTGGTGGCACGGCGGATGGCAATCGCTCGGTGGTGACATTTCTGGAGTTTCCGGTTTCGCAGCCGGCGGCGTCACAGGTTATGAGCTTTCAGATCAAAGGTGGCGGCAACACAGCAATTGCAGTAGGCGTATTGACGCCTTTTGCCGACTTTGGCGATGCTCCTGCGAGCTATGGTGCGGCCATGCATCTGATTGATGATGTCAATCTCTCGTCAGATGGTATTGGTCAGAACTCAATTGAGACAGTGACTGCCTTAAATGTGGCCTATATGCAGCCGCCCAGAACACTGTATCTGGGGACCAAGGGTCCTGACTCCGAACCCAGCTCCAAATTCAGTGCAGATGCGCTGGGTGATGACAATAGCGGCCAAAGCGCCAGCAGTCCGGCCTTTGCTGGTGAGGAAAATGGCTGGCCTGCAAACGAAAAAATCAGCGTGCTGAAAGCAGGTACATCGCACACGGTGAGCATTGCCTGCAATCTTGGGACGGCTGGTTCTGGTTCTGCAGTCGTTTCGGGCTGGATTGATTTCAACCAAAATGGCGCGTTTGATTCGCCAGCGGAAAAAGCATCGGGTATCTGCAGCGGCGGTCGGGCGCAACTGAGCTGGAATGTGCCAGTGGACGTTAAGAGCGGTACAACTTTTGTACGTTTGCGCATCGGCGGTGTCGGGGTTGATGTAGACAAGGCCGAGGGCGTGGCTCGCGACGGTGAAGTGGAGGATCACGCGGTCACCATCTTGGCGCCTGCGCTAGCCATTACCAAGAGCAGCAATGCGATCTCCGGCGCGTGGACCGTGGACCAAGCGGGGGCGCTGTACCGACTGACGGTTTCCAACCGTGGCTCGATCCCGACGGGGCCAGGCCCGGCTCCTTATTGGAAGCCGCTGAAAGTGCTGGATCTGATGCCTGATGGTGTTCAGCCTGCCTGGAGCGGTGTGCTGACTACTGCGACAGGCTGGAACTGTTCATTCAGCGGTCAACTCGTGACCTGCGAAAACGCGTCCATGCATCTGGGTGAAAGTGGTAGTGCAACTTCACAGTCGAGCATCGAACTGCCGGTGAAGATCACTAGTCAGGCAGCGACTGGATCGGCCATTACCAATTACGCCAGCGTGGGCGGTGGCATGGACCCTAACAATGGGGGCGAGCCACCTGCTCCCGGAGCTTGCAGTGCAGCCAACTACTGTGCCTCCACATCGGTGACGGTCAAGGCACCTGCGATCTCGGTATCCAAGATCGCTCTCCCAGCCGATCGCTCCAAAGTCAAGGTCGATGACATCATTACCTATACCTTGCAAGTCTCCGTGAAAGATTCGGCAACCTTGTCCCCTTTCGTTCTGACGGACACATTGGGTGTGGGACTGGAATATGCCGGCATCGCAAGCAACACTGGGGGTTTTGTTGAGGGCGGCAGCGCAAGTACCCGGACGTTCACGCTGGCTGCGGGAGTTGCTCCCGGTAACTACTCGGTCAGTTATCGCGCCAAAGTACTTGCCAGTGCCGTTTCCAAGGTGGAAAACAAGGTTGTGCCTTCCGGTGGTGGGAATCCTTCCGACCCGATCCCGTCCGTGCCGGCATGTGTGACCTGCTCTACAGAGCATTCGCTGGAAAGCCCGCTGGTGACTGTCAGCAAGTCTTCAGACCCTGTCTCTGGCCAGATGGTGAAGTCTGGTCAGACCATTACCTATACCTTGACCACTGTGGTGTCTCGTTCTCAGACGGTGTCTCCGGTGGTCCTGTCCGATGTCCTGGGCGCTGATCTGCTCTTTGGCGTCGTGGTTGCCAATGATGGCTTTGTGCTGTCTGGATCGGGCAATCAACGAGTGTTCACCTTGCCTGCGGGTAAGCTTCCGGGCACCTATGTGCTGCGCTATACGGCCCAGGTCAAGGCAAATGCCAGTTCGAGCGCCAACCTGACAAACGTAGTGACCGCTTCGGGTGGCGGCAATCCATCAGATCCCGGGCCGGGCTGTACGCAATGTCAGACCGAGCACAAGAAGAGCGATCCCAAAGTGGAGTACTCCAAGTCCACAACGGCGGTGAAGGCGCAGGAAGGGGATTTGATCGAGTATCAGGTAGTGGCCAAGGTCTCGGACGCTCAGACGACCTCGGATGTGGTTCTGGTTGACACCCTGGGTGCCGGTCTTGAGTTTGACTCGGTCAGCTCCTCCGGTGCCTGGCAGATCTCGGCGACTCCTGGCTCCAAGAGCATTACTTTGAGACTGCCCGCACCAAGTCTGCCGGGTAGCTATAAAGTGGCCTACAAGGTGAAGGTCACTGCCGGAGCTAGCAATCCATTGACCAATGTGGTCACCCCCGGAGCTGGTGGCGGCACACCACCCACTTGCTTGGCTGGGGCACGCTGCGAAACATCCACGCCCTTGGTCGTTTCCGATGTGCGTTATGACAAGGAGCTCGTCGGCGCCTCCGGGCCCGTCAAGGTGGGTGACGTTCTGACCTTCAGGCTCAATGTCAAAGTCAAGAATGCGCCGACCTTGGGTGAGCTGGAACTGTTGGACACGCTTGGCAAGGGCCTGGCCTTTGTCGCAGTTCAGGCCAGCCCAGTGGGCTGGACTGTGACGAACTCTGGAAGCGACATCAAGGTAACGATTCCCGCCGGCTTGGTTTCCGGTGCTGCTGGTGCAGAGCAGATCCATAGTCTGACGTACACGGCCAAAGTGACCCCGCAGGCGACCGGTACGGTGCGCAATGCCGTGATCGGCAGCGGATATGACAATCCAAGCTGCGCCATCGCTTGTGTGACCGATACGCCGGTTGTCAAGCCTGAGGTGGTCTTTAGCAAGACCTCGCCGAACACCAGCGCACGAGTGGGTGACATCATCAGCTATGTGGTGGAGATGGATGTCCGTAATGCAGCCCTGAACGAAGCCGTCTCCAGCATCGTGGACAACCTGAGTCAAGGGTTGGAGTTCGTGGCAGTGATGCCTGGTCCGGGTATCAGCTACTCCATCAATGGCAAGGCCTTGATACTGACGTTGGCCAAGGAAACGATTCCGGGCATCTACCGCGTGAGTTATAGCGTTCGGGTACTGCCGGATGCGATCACTTCGGTGAACAATCGGGTGGAAGGCATCCCGAGCGATGGTGGCCTGACTCCGACTTGCGGCCAAGCTCCCTGCTCGGTGACGACTCCCGTGGTGCGCGAAATCGATGCCGTGGATGATCCATTGCCCAGCGTCAATGGCGCAACGGGTAGTGCAAATGCAGGCAATGCCTATGTCAACGACACGCTCAATGGCGTGCCTGTTGAACCGGGCAAGATCGTCGGCACAGTCATCACACCGGCAACCCCTATCAACGGTGGAACGGTTCCCTTGCTTGATGTGGCTAGTGGTGTTGTGTCAGTGCCGCCCGGCACCCCCGCCGGCGACTATTCCATCGTCTACAAGATCTGCGACAGGCTCGCTCCCACGGTGTGCGATACGGCCACTATCACCATCAAGGTGACGGCTTCCCCCATAGACGCCAAGGACGATAGCTACACCGGCAATCGTGGCTCGGGTGGCGATCAGGAAGTGGGTAATGCCTACTCGGAGAATGACACCCTGGACGGCAAGCCATTCACGCCTGAGCGCATCACTGGCACGGTGACCACACCGGCCCAGCCCATTGGTGGCGATCCCCGTGTACCGGTGCTTGATGTGGTGACCGGCAAGGTCACCGTTCCCTCGGGGACACCTGCGGGCGACTATGTCATCCACTACCGTATCTGCGAGAAGCTCAACCCGAGCAATTGCGATGACGCCGTGATCAAGGTCACGGTCAAACCTGATGAGTCGCTGTTGCGTATCGTCAAGACTGCCTCGGTGCGCACCGTGAAGATTGGTGACCTGGTCCGCTACAGCCTCCAGGTGCAGAACATTGGTGCCGTCAAAGTCGTCAATGCCAACGTGATCGACACGGCTGCCAACGGTTTCACCTTTGTCAACGGCTCCATGAGTGCTGTGGGCCTGGGCTCTGCCGTCTCTGCATCGGGCGTGCGCCCTGTGCAGTTCAGCGGCGTCACACTGGATGTGGGCCAGACCGGCACCATCGTTTACATGATGCGTGTGGGTGCCGGTGTGCGTCCGGGCAACCATGTCAACACGGCCTTTGCCCGTAACGGTTTGGGAGACCCCATCTCCAACCAGGCCACAGCCTCGGTGGAACTGGTCAGCGACCCGTTGCTTGATGACTCTTTGATCTTCGGCACCGTGTTTGATGACCGAGACCGCGACGGCTGGCAAGACAGCGCCAGGATCTCGGGCCTGAAAGCTCAAGGTGGTTTTGCACCTTCGGCTTACATCGCCAATTCCACGACAGTGGATCGCGGACAAGGCGCCGAACCGGCAGCTGACGCCAGCGCTCCGCTGCTGCATGGTCTGGCACTGGGCTCCATCACGGCCCGCCAGTCCGAAGCCGACCCCGTGGCCAAGCACACCGTTGTCATCCACCAGAAGCTCAAGAGCCTGGACTTTACCGACGACTTTGTGCTGAGCAACGACCAGGGCGTGACCGTGCGCATGAATGCGGCCGGCCAGACCCTGATCGAGAAAACTGGTGAAGCTGCTGCTGGTCGCAATGCGGTCGAGATCGACGTCGAGCGCAAGATCAGCCAGGGTGCCGACGGCTATGGTGTGGACTACATCATCAAAAGCACCGGCATTGATGAGCGCGGCATTCCTGGCGTGCGTGTGGCATCCGTCGAAGGCCTGCTCATGGAAACCGACCCCTTTGGCCGCTACCACCTAGTGGGCGTTAACGGAGGGCGCTGGGAGCGTGGCCGTCACTTCATCCTGAAGGTCGACCCCAGCACTCTGCCGGCCGGTGCCGAGTTCACCACCAGCAACCCGCTGCTGCGCCGCATCACTCCCGGTCTGCCCGTGCGCTTTGACTTTGGCGTGCAGCTCAACCCCGAGTTCATGGCCGGTGCGCAACAAACTGCCGAGATCGAGTTGGGCAGCGTGCTGTTTGCCGCAGGCTCTACCGAGATCCGCAAACAGTACCTGGCTGAGAACGGTGTCATTGCCCAGGTTGCGGCCAAGCTGCAGCAATACCAGGGCGGCGAGCTGCTCATCAGCGCCAATGGCGAAAGCGAAGCCGTGGCCTTTGGCCGGGCAGATGCGGTGCGCAAGGCGGTGATCGAGCAACTGTCCGCCCCTGTGCAGGCAGCCACCAGGGTCAGCGTGCGTGGTGATGTGAGCGATTCGGGCAGCCTCGTCAGCGGCGTCACTGCCAACGGTGCCGTGCTGGGCAACGTGCTGTTTGACACCGACAAAGCCATCGTGCGCCCCGAATACCAGGCGTTGCTGCAAAAAGTGGCAGCCCACCTGAATGCGCAAGGCAGCGGCATGGTTTCCATCGTCGGCCACACCGATGTGCGAGCCAGCCACGCCTACAACCAGAAGCTGGGCCTGGCCCGAGCCAAGGCGGTCTATGAGGCGCTGCTTCCCCATCTGTCCCAGAAGCTGAAGCAAAAGCTTCAGGTCCAGGCAGAAGAGGGCGCAGCCCCCGCCCATCGCTCCAACAAGAAAGCCACGCGCCACTGAGGTTCAGATCATGAAAATGAAATTGCTTGACTACACCATCATGAGTTTGATGGCAGGTTCGGCGGCAGGACTCTGGGCCGCTGAAATCAACCCCAGGGCGGCCGTGGCCAGCACGGCTCCAGCCTCTGCTCCTGAAACAGAAGCTGCCGGCGTAAATGCAGACTGCGCTGAAGTCCAGAATGTCTCCGGCGGCCAATGTGATGCTGACGGCCATATGCTGTTCCGTCTTCAATCGCAAAGCTACGACCAGCCCGTGACCCTGGGCACCAGCCGTCAGTCCAGTTCGCAAGAGCTGGCTCCTGACCGTCGTGTCACCCTAGGTCTGAAGACTCCGGGCAGGGCCGATGCGCGTGGGCGCTTCTCCTTCTCGCTGCCCGACGGCGGCGTGATCTGGGCCACCGAAGATCCGACGCTGGGCCAGGCTGAGTTGACGGCTTCCGGGCCCACTCTGGTGCCGTTCGACATGGGGAGCATCACCAAGAGCGTCAACTTCTACGTGCGCAGCAACTACCCGGCCTTCATTGATCGCATGGAACTGCTGGTCTTCCGCAGCAGCGACACCGACTTCGTCAAGCCCATTGCCACCGTGCCGCTCAAGGTCGGAGCCGTGGTCTCCACCGAGTGGGATGGCCAGTTGTCCAGCGACTACCGCTACCGGGTCGGCGACGAGCTCATCTATATCGTGCGGGCCTATGGCAAGCCCGGTACGGACGGCAAAGTCGTGCAGTTCGACGAAACCTACCCCAGCAAATTCCAACTTGTCACTCCGCAGGACGAACAGCGTGCCCACACGCTGCTGCGTGACAATCTGGAAAAATCCATGAACGGATCGCTGTCGCTGCAGCAAGCACTGCAGCAAAGCCTGATCAACAGCGCTTTTGCGGGCAATGGTCTGCGCCTGCAGAATATTCCGTTCTACGGCTCACGCATTCGCGTGCAGGGCCGCAACATTCCCGAAGGTACGACCCTCAAGATCAATGACCAGAGCTACCCCGTAGATCTGGAGGGCAAGTTCGTTGCTGAATACATGATGCCCGTGGGCCAGCATGAGTTTGACGTGGCCGTGGAGGCAAGGTCGAGCGTAAGCTGGGCGTGGACGTCAGCGGCGAATACTTCTTTGGCGTGGCCCTGGCCGACGTCACCTTGCAGGGCAACCGCATCAGTGGCTCGCACGAAGGTTTCAAGGAAGAGGGCAGAGACAAAGATTTGCTCACCGACGCCCGTCTGGCCTTCTATCTGAAGTCCAAACTGAAGTCCAAATACCTCATCACTGCCCAGGCCGACACCACCGAGCGCCCCATAGGCAGCCTCTTCAACGGCTTTACCGACACCTACGCACGCGATGTCTTCCGCCGTCTCGACCCCGATCAGTACTACCTGACCTACGGTGATGACTCCACCACGACGCGGGACGTCGACACCCAGGGCCGCATGTACCTGCGTGCCGATTGGGACAAAAACCAGGCCCTTTGGGGCAACTACGCCACTGGCCTGACCGGCACCGAGTTTGCGCAATACCAGCGCTCGCTCTATGGCGCAGCGGCCAGCCTGCGCAGCAACGAAACCACCCAGCTGGGTGAGGCAAAATCCCAGCTGCGCGTGTTTGCCTCCGACAGCAACACCGCTCATGGCCACACTGAGCTGCTGGGCACGGGCGGCAGTCTCTACTACCTGCGCCACACCGACATCCTGCCCGGCTCCGACATCGTCATGCTGGAAGTGCGTGACCGGGCCACGGGCCGCACCATCAGCACCCAGCAACTAGTACGGGGCGCGGACTACGAAGTGGACTCCTACCAGGGCCGCATCATCACGCGCAGACCGCTGGCCCAGATCGCCAGCGAAAGCAACAACTCCATCACCCGGGATGCGCCGCTGTCTGGCTACGAGCAGCGCCTGCTGGTGGACTACGAATACGCCCCCAGCGATCTGCGCAAGAACATGACCTTGGGTGGCCGTGGCAAGCAATGGATTGGCGAGCATGTGGCCGTGGGCGGCACCTATGTCGATGAGCAGAACGAAGGCGACGACTACAAGCTCAAGAGTGTGGACGTCACCCTGCAGGCCGGCCGTGGCACATACCTCAAGGTCGAGCGCAGCCACAGCGAATCCACCAGTGTGCCCGTCTTTTTCTCGGATAACGGCGGTCTGAGTTTTACCCGCCTGAACCCCGCTGCAGCCCGCAAGGGTGATGCCACCTCGGTCGAAGCCCGCGTCAATCTGCAAGAGCAGGGCATAACCCAAAGCGCCTGGAGCACCGGCGCCTGGTGGCGAAAGGTCGATGCCGGCTTCTCCACCGCCCGCACCGACTACCTGGGCCAGGACGTCACCGAATATGGCGCCGAGCTGCTCGGCGAGCTGCGCCCCGACATGACCCTCTACGCCAAGCACAGTCGTGCCGAGCGAGGTGGCGAGTCGCTCACCCAGAGCCAGGTCACCACCGAATGGCGCATGGACGACAGGCGTGCGCTGACGGCCGAAGTGCGCCGCATCGACGAAGATCGCTACAGCGGTCAGGGCATCGGCACGCTGGCAGCGCTCAAGTACAGCCAGCGCCTGAACCCCTCGCTGGAGCTCTACGGCATTGGTCAGGCCACACTCGACAACGACGGCGGCAAATACCGTAACAACGACGCTGTCACCGCAGGCGCCCGCTACCTGTTCGGCAACCAGTCGTCCGTCAGCGGCGAAGCTACCCATGGCAGCCGGGGCAATGCGTTGACCATGTCGGGCGAATACCGCCTCACGCCCGAGCACAGCTTCTATGGTGCCTACACCGTCTCCACCGACACCACCCAGTACGATAGTCTGTTCAACAACGGCAAGCGCCCCGGCCTGACGCTGGGCCAGCGCTGGCGCCTGAGCCAGCGCACCAATATCTTCAACGAAAGCCAGTACTTGAAGGATCCGCGCAGCGGCTCTGGCCTGGCCCACACTTTTGGCATGGACTTCTACCCCGGCCAGAACTGGCGCCTGGGCTACACCTTGCAGCATGGCGACCTGACGGCCTCCACTGGTAACGTCAGTCGTGACGCCATCAGCCTCTACGGTGGGCGCACCAATGTGCGCACCAACTGGAGTAGCAAGGTTGAATGGCGCCGTGACTCCGGATCGGAGAACCGTACTCAATGGGTACTCACCAACTACCTCACCCACAAGGTGGACAACAGCTGGCGCATCGCCGGCAAGCTCAATTACTCGGAAACCAAGGACAGGAACAACGCCGAAGCCGGCGCCAAGCTGGTCGAAAGCAGTATCGGCTTTGCCTACCGACCCTGGGACAGCTCCCGCTGGGGCCTGTTCGGTCGCTACACCTATCTCTACGACATGAGCTCACTGGGCCAGGTTGGCTGGGACGGAACGGCCAGCACCTCGTCCGCCTACTATGACCAGCAGTCGCATGTGGTCTCGCTCGAAGGCGTGTACCGCTGGACCCAGAAATGGGAGAGCGCCGTCAAATTCGCCCACCGCGAAGGCAAGGCAAGATTCGGGCGTGGCACAGGGCAATGGTTCGACTCCGCCACCACGTTTGCCGCCGTGCAGGCCCGCTACGAGGTGATGAACCAGTGGCATGCCCTGGTCGAATACCGCTGGCTGGGTGTGAAGGACGGTGGCGACAAGAACGGCTGGCTGGTCGGAGTGGACCGGGATTTGACCAAGAATCTGCGCGTGGGCGTGGGCTACAACTTTACGGACTTCAAGGGCGACCTGACCAAGGTGGATGATTACCGGGCCAAGGGCTGGTATATCAACATGGTGGGCTACTACTGATCGAGGAGTGAGCGCTATATAAAAAGCCCCCGCAGCTTGTGTTGCGGGGGCTTTTTATATGGAAATTGGGGCGCAGCGCATATTTGTAAACGCATGCAGTTATGAATTCGATATCAAAGACTTTCAATGCTGTCGCTGACAAACGTAGCTCCAGTCGTGCCTGGCACCCAGCCCGGATAGGTTTCCATGACTTCGGCAAACAGGGCCGAGTCGATCCAGCGCTGCAGCCAATGCTGCAGATGAGGCCAAGGCTGCTCATTCCACTGCGCTTCGTCGATGCGCGCGTACTGGCGCACAAAGGGGCGTAGTGCCATATCGGCCAGGCTGGGGTTCAGGCCGAACAGATAGCCGGTTTCTTCGAGCTGATCGTTCAGGGCCGACAGCCAGGTCAGCGCATCGGCCTGGGCCTGGTTCACGGTCTCGGCGTCGTGGCGCTCGGGGTATTTGCAGCGGTCAAGAGCCTGTTTGAAGAAGCTGTCATTGCGCTCGATCAGAGCCAGCATGTCCTCCAGGCTGCCATGCGTGGGCTGCAGCCAGCCATCGGGGTCGTTGTCGCGCAGCGCATGCAGCATCACCTCCAGGCTTTGGTCAATGACTTTGCCGTCCTGCAGTACCAACACGGGCACCGTGCCCTTGGGCGATGCGTCGATCAGCGCCTGTGGCTTGTTGCGCAGATTGATTTCACGCAGTTCGCAAGCCAGGCCCGCGTGGGCCAGCGCCAGACGGGCGCGAATGGCATAAGGGCAGCGGCGGAAGGAGTACAGGACGGGCAGGGTGGCGGCGGCAGTCAAGGCGGTGTCTGATGAGATGAATAAAACCAAAGCGCCATGGCGCTTGCTGGGCGTGTACTGTACCTGTTGCTCTGAAGCCATGCAGGCCTGTGCGGCTTAGGTGCGGTGGAGTGCTCACGGATTGATAGCTTGAAACTCTTGACCCGAAAAGGTTTTATCCATTGCAGAGCGCTTGCTTCAGTCAGTTTGCAGCTGGGTCATCAGCCACTGTCTGAAGGTCTGCAGGGCGGAGCTGGCCTGACGCGACTTGAGATAGGTCAGCCAGTAGGCGCCGGTGTCGACCTCATGGGCAAAAGGGCGCACCAGCCGGCCTTGCTGCAGCATGTGCTCGAACATGCGCGCCGGCAGCAAGGCAACGCCTGCGCCTTGAGCGGCGGCCTCGGCCAGTGTCAGCGAAGAGTCGAACATGGCTCCGCGCGCCAGCGGGGCTGCCTGGTCAAGGCCGGCAAACCAGCCTTCCCATTCCTGGGTGCGATAGGAGCGCAGCAGGGTTTGCCGGGCCAGGTCGGCAGGCTCGCGCAGCTGTTGTGCCAGCACGTGAGTGCACATGGGAGACAGCGGTGCGCGCAGCAGCATCTGCGCGTGCGTGCCATGCCAGGCACCGTCGCCAAAGCGCACGGCGGCGTCCAGCCCTTCGCCGGCCAGATCCACGCGATTGTTATTGGTCAGCAGCCTGAGGTCTATATAGGGGTGCAACTGCTGGAACTGACTCAGCCTGGGGATCAGCCAGCCGATGGCAAAAGTGCCGACCACGCCCACGGTCAGAATTTCACGTGGTCGTGGCTCTGCCACCTGCTGCAGCGATTGTTCTATGCGCTCGAAGCTCTGCGCTACCACGGGCCACAAAGCCTGGCCTTCGTCGGTCAGGACCAAGCCACGCGGCAGGCGACGAAACAAAGGTTTGCCCAGGCGTTCTTCGAGATTGCGGATGTGCTGGCTGACGGCGGCCTGTGTCACATGCAGCTCCTGTGCTGCGCGGGTCAGGCTCAGGTGACGGGCTGCTGCATCAAACATGCGCAAGGCGTTCAGTGGAAGCTGCATGGGACGATGGAAGTAAAAGTTTTTCTAATGGATTGCGTCAATTATTACTGCTGGTTCGTAAGAATCTACCGATTTATGCTTCAAACCATGGCAGTTAACCAAAAGAGGATCTTATGCAACGACGCAGCATGCTGACAACAGGACTGGCCTTGGGTCTGGGGGCCTGGGGACTGAGCGGCTGTGCTTTTATCTCCAAGCAGCAAGCCGCAGCAGCGAGAACATTGAGCGACGAGCTGGCGGCGCTGGAAATTCAGTCTCAGGGCAGATTCGGACTGCATGTGCTGGATACCGTCAGCGGTGCCGAGGCAGGCTGGCGTGGCGATGAGCGCTTTCCCATGTGCAGCACCTTCAAGACCTTGCTCGCAGCACGTGTGCTGTATCTGGCGCAAAGAGACGAGATTCGTCTGTGGCGCAAGCTCTATTACTCTCCTTCCGAGGTCGTGGCATGGTCGCCGATATCCGAAAAGCGGGCGGGAGCCAATGGGGGCATGACGGTGCAGGAGCTGTGCGAAGCGATGGTGCTCGTCAGCGACAACACGGCGGCCAATGTGCTGCTGGAGGCCAGCGGCGGGCCGGCGGCGCTGACGCAATGGCTGCGCGAACTGGGTGACGGCACCACCAGGCTGGACCGCAACGAACCTTCGCTGAACACGGCGCTGGCCGGCGATGAGCGCGACACCACGACGCCGCAGGCCATGGTGCAAAGCCTGCAGAAGTTGCTGCTGGGCGATGTGCTGGAGGGCTATGCCCGCGCCCTGTTGCAGCAATGGCTGGTGGACAGCCGTACCGGCGACAAGCGTGTGCGTGCCGGCATGCCCGGCGACTGGAAGGTGGGTGGCAAGACGGGCAGCGGCGAGAGGGGTACGGCCTGCGACACCCTTATCGTCTGGCCTACCGAGCAATCTGCGCCGCTGCTGGTGACGGCCTACCTGACTGGCAGTCAGCTCGATGGTGCGGGTCGGGAGGCCGTGCTGGCCAGGGCTGGCGAAGCGGTCAAACGCTGGTATTACGCGATCTGAAGCACCGTGGCCATTTCGATGGTGGGCAAGGATCTTGCATGCCTGCCGGCCTGGAACAAGCGCTGTTGCAGGGGTCTGGCCGTCCACTCGATTGCCTTCAGCAAGACGCGCTGCGGGCTGGCCTTTCTGGCCTGAGCTGTGCTGCCTGCCCGGGCCGGAACACCGGGCAAGCAGCAGTTGCCACTCCTGAAGGTTTGAGCACCGGAGATGACCCGGGGTGGAGCTCGTCCAGCCGCGCCAGCGATGCAGACGCAAGTTCAAAGCCTGTCGCGACGCCGGCTCTGCATCGATGCGAAGAGGCTTTGAGATTCGCCAATCAATGAGATTGATTCTCATTTTCTGATAGAGTCTGCGCTTTCCCGCTCCGTAGCTGCATGCTTTGCGGCCGATTCCAGAGCCTGGGCGGCATGCCTCGCAAGAGGTCGAGGTGTATCCGTGGTTGCGCACTATTACGCAGAACTCGTCAGTTTCTTTGCTCGCTCGCTCAATAGCCGGGATGCGGCTGCTGATGTGGTGCAGGAAAGCTATGCCCGCGTATTTGCCATGCAGTCGCAAGATCTTGCAATACGGGACTTGCGGGCACTGCTGTTTCGCACCGGCAAGAACATCGTGATCGACGATGCGCGCCGCCGCACTGCCGAAGCCCGCATGCTGCAGACACTGGCCGTGGTGGCTGCGGACGAAGCTCCCTCGCCCGAGCGTCAGTTGCAAGGGCAGCAGCAACTGGCCCTGCTGTCTCGCCGTTTGCAGGCCATGCCGCGCAAGCGCCGCGAGGTGTTTGTGCTGGTGCGCATCTATGGCTTCAGCCATGCCGAGGCCGCAGCCTATATGAATATCAGCGAAGCCGCCATTGAAAAGCATGTGGTGCGCGCCGTGTGTGATTGCATGGGGCTGACCTCATGAGTGTCGACGTTTCCTTCGGCATGCCGGATCGCAAGCGGCTGGAGCACGCCTTGTTGCTGATTGCGCGCCAGCATGGCGCAAGCCCTGAAGCGGCGCAGGAAGCGACCGAGGCGCTGGCGCGCTGGCGTGCCAGGGAACCTGCGAACGAACAGGCGGCGCAGGCGGCCATGGCAGGCTGGGCTGCGACACAAGGCAGTGCCTTGCAGGGCGAGATGCCTTTGCCCGCGACTCATTCTGCGCGTGTGCAGCAGACCCGCCGTCGTGCGCTGTCCGTGCTGGGGGTAGCTGGTGTGGCGGGCCTGGCCGGCATGCTTGGCCGCTGGCATTGGCTGCAGCCAACGGAGCAGATGGCGCTGCATACAGGTCATGGCCAGCAACTGAGCCGCCAACTTCCCGACGGCAGCCAGCTTGATCTGGCGCCAGGCACCGACGCATCGGTGCTGCTGTATCGCCAGCGTCGCGAGGTTCATCTCCAACAGGGCGAAATCCGGCTCAACGTAGCCCATGACGCAGAGCGACCCCTCGAGGTGTACACGGCCCTGGGCCGCGTACGTGTGCTGGGCACGGTTTTCTCCGTGGCGCTGCGGCCTGCCGGCCTGCAGGTCAGCGTTGCTCAGGGGCGTGTGGCAGTGTGGAAGCAGGGCGGCATGGCCGATCGGCCCCCCGACGCGCTCCTGACCGCAGGCCAGGGCTTGCGCCTGGGGGCAGACGGCCAGCTTGCCCCTTACTCCCTGAACGCGGCGGATGTGGGCGCCTGGCGTGAAGGCTGGCTGGTGTTTGACCACACACCACTTCCCGAGGTCGTGGCGCGCTGGAATGACTACCTGACCCAGCCGATGGTGCTGGACGATGCAGCTTCTCTGCAAGCCCTGCGATTGACCGGCAGTTTCAAGCTGCGCGAGCCTGCCATCTTCATCGCCAGTCTGCCGCGCTCCCTGCCGGTGCGAGTGCAGTCGCTGCCCGATGGCAGAGTCGCCATCCTCCGGCGCTGACGGCAGGCCTGGCCGGCTGAAAATTTTTGTCCGGTACAAGCCGTTTCATGCGTCTTCACTGTGAAAGCACTTTGACAAGCAATTCACAGGATTCATCTGATGAAAAGAAATCACTCTCATTTTTCTTCTGAACAAGAGGAGGGTACGGCTGCAGGTTCACAGGCTGCGGGTTCACATTGTGGCGGTTTGCGCGCAGTGTCTCTGGCCAGTGCCATGGCCTGTCTGGCATGGTCAGCTCTGGCGGTGTTGCCGACGGCCCATGCCCAGGCCGTCAGCAGCCAGGCGGCCATGTCCACATCGCACAGCCTGAGCTTGCCTGCGCAGCCCTTGGGGCAGGCATTGAATGCACTGGCCCGCACCTGGGGGGTGTCGGTTTCGGCCGACGCAGCCTTGGTGGAAGGCCGCACGGCGCCTGCGCTGCAAGGCGTTCAGACCTTGAACGAGGCGCTGGCCAAGGCGCTGGCGGGGAGTGGGCTGGAGGCTGTCCCTGTCGGGGCGGCCATCACCGTGCGTCGCCACAGCGGCCAGAGCGGCGTTCTAGGCGAAGTGACGGTGACGGCCCAGGCTCAGCGCGAAGCCACGGAGGGCAGCGGCTCGTATGCCGCCTCGCATGTGTCCCTGGGCAAAGGGCAGGACATCCGCGAGACACCGCAGTCGATCTCGGTGGTGACGCGCCAGCGCATTGAAGATCAGGCCATGAGCAATGTGGGGGAGGTGATGCAGCAGACCACCGGCGTGACGGTGGACTATGGCGGTGCGGGAGGGCTCGGCGGTGCGGCCACCAAGTTTCTGTCGCGCGGCTTCGAGATCAGCAATGTGCAGATCGACGGAGCCAGCGTGGACGCTTTCAGTCAGCAGCTGTTCGACCCCAATCTGGCCATGTATGACAGCGTGCAGGTGGTGCGCGGCGCCAACGGTCTGTTCAGCGGCAATGGGGAGCCTGGCGGCGCCATCAATCTGGTGCGCAAGCGTCCCACGGCGCAAAGGCAGATTCTGGGCTCGGTGGGCGTCGGCAGCTGGAGTCGCAAGCAGGCCGAGCTGGATGTCGCGGGTCCATTGAATGAAGCAGGAAGCCTGCGTGGCCGTGCTGTGCTCGCGCATTCGGACAAGGATTTCTTCTATCGCGGAGCAAATTCGCAAAACAGCTTGCTCTACGGCATTTTGGAGGCCGATGTGACAAGCTCCACACGTGTGAGCCTGGGAGCCAGCTACGACAAGCTCAAGGCCACTCCCTGGCGCGAAGGCCTGCCGCGAGCTGCCAATGGCGACGATCTGAAGCTGTCCCGCAAAACCGCGCTGATGGCGGGCTGGAGCCACTACGACAAGAGCGCCAAGGAGGTTTTTGCGCAGCTCGACCAGCAACTGGCGGGGGACTGGAAGCTAAAGGCCCAGCTCAATTATCAGAAGGTGGACAGCGATGCACGGCTGGCCAGCCTCAGCGGAGCCGTTGACCCGGCAACAGGTCTTGGCGCCAACTGGACCGGCTTTTCCAACGACTTTCGTTCGGAGAAAAAGAGCCTGGATGTGCATGCCAGCGGCCCGTTCTCGCTGTTCGGTCGCAAGCACCGCTTGCTGCTCGGCGCGGACTGGAGCAAGGTCCGTGACGATCAGGACACCTATTACTCCGAGATGGATACGCCGCTGTCTCTGACCAATGTCTATGCGTTCGATCCCGGCAGAATACCCCCAGCGGTACGTGAACGTATGACGCGCAGCTATCCCGGCTATGGTGCCACGCAAAAAGGCTTTTATGGTCGTGCCAACCTGAGCCTGACGGATCAGCTCACCGCCATTGTCGGAGGACGATATGCCAGCTACTCCTACGACACGCCATATATCAACTACAACGCCGATGGCAGTGTTCGGGCCAGCGGTCGCGAGTACTACAGCGAAAGCGGCATCTTCACCCCCTATGCGGGCCTGGTATATGACCTGGGCAACCAGTGGACAGCCTATGGCAGCGTGACCGAGATCCACAAGTCGCAGGCCAATATGCTGGCTGGGCCGGCACCGGGGGCTGCGCTGGACCCGATCAAGGGGCGCAGCTTCGAGCTGGGCATGAAGGGGGAGCTCGCCGATGGCAAGCTCAATACTGCGCTGGCCTTGTACCGTATCGAGCGCAAGGGGCAGGCGGTGCGTGATCCGCGTTATCCGGAAACGGATGTGGGGAATCTGGGCCTGAGCTGCTGCTATGTCGCGCAGGGCAAGATCATCAGCCAGGGGCTGGACATGGAAGTGACCGGTCAGCTGGCGCAAGGCTGGCAGTTGTTTGCCGGCTATACCTACAACCACAATCGCAACAAGACCGACCCGTCGCAACTGGTCTATAGCTCCATCACACCCAAGCACCTGTTCAAGCTGTGGAGCACGTATCAGTTGCAGGGGCAGCTCTCGCCATGGACGCTGGGCGGCGGCGTGACGCTGCAAAGCGCCACCTATGTCAGCGGTACGGCCAACAGCTACAACCCGGCATCGGGCCAATACGATGGCAATGCCGTTCCCTTCCGCTTCACTCAGGCCGGCTACGCCGTCTGGGGCGCCAGCGTGCAATACCGTATCAATCGCAACTGGTCGGCTGCACTCAATGTGCACAATCTGTTCGACAAGACTTACTACAAGACGGTTGGAACCTCGGGTAGCGGCAACTGGTATGGCGAGCCGCGCAGCGTGCTGCTGACCTTGCGTGGCGCGTTCTGAGCGGGCTGACATGAGCGGCAAGCCAGCATCTCAGCCCGGACTTCGCCAGACCATGTCATGGCTGCACACCTGGTGCGGCCTGGTGTGCGGCTGGCTGCTCTGCGCCATTTTTCTGACGGGCTCGATCAGTGTGTTCCGTGAGCCCATCACGCGATGGATGCAGGGATTGCCACTGGAGGGAAGCGGCCATCAGCCGCTTTCTCTGGACGAGCGTCTGAAGGCCTTGCGGCTGGCCGAGCGGCACCTGAGCAAGACGGCGCCGGATGCGAGTATCTGGCGCATCGGTCTGCCGCTGCACACAGGCGATGGGGTCAAGGTATTCGCGCGTGCCCAGGACGGCGATCTGCAGGCCAGCCTGAATGCACAGACGGGCGAAGCCTTGCCCGAACCCGCCACGCGTGAGACCGAAGGCGGCCGGCATTTCATGTCCTTTCACTATTCCTTGCAGGGAGGTATCGCTGGCTTCTGGGTGGTGGGACTGGTCTCGATGTGCATGATGGTGGCGCTGGTCTCCGGCGTGATCGTGCACCGGCGCATTTTTCAGGACTTCTTTACCTTCCGGCCCGGTAAGGGCCAGCGCTCCTGGCTGGATGCACACAATGCATCGGCCGTGCTCACGCTGCCGTTTCTGTTCATGATCGTCTACACGGGACTCGCGCATTTCTACACCAGCTATATGCCTTGGCCGCTGCAATCGCTGTTTGGGCAGGACCATTCGGCCTACAGCCGCTACGAGTCCGAGCTGAAGGCCAGGCCCGAGGTGAAAGCGGCTTCAGATGCGCCTGCCGTTACCGTTGCCGGTGCGGATCTTGTCAGCCTTGCACAGCATGCCCAGTCCTTGCTGGCGCAGCCTGTGGTGGAGGTGTCGATGCAGCGACCCGAGCACGGTCGGGCCACGGTGCGTTTCATGGAAGGCAAGCCCGATACGGCGGCGACGCGCCAAATGGTCAATGTCGCCAATTCGGCGACCTTCGATGCCGTCGACGGCCAGCTGCTGCAGCCGCCCGCCAATCGGCCGTCCAGTAGTTTCGCAAGCGACACCTATCCCTTCATCAGCGCGCTGCATCTGGTCACCTTTGGTGGCTGGACGATGAAGTGGCTGTACTTTGTCCTGGGTCTGATCGGCACCGCGATGATTGCTTCCGGATCGATACTGTTTGCAGTCAAGCGTCGAGCAAAAAGCGGTAACGAATGGGGCGTGGCAACGCATTCCGTGTACCGCTGCATCGATGCGCTCAATGTGGCAGCGCTGGCAGGCTCGGCGCTGGCGTCCATTGCCTATCTGTATGGCAATCGTCTACTGCCCCTGGTACTGGAGGCGCGTTCCCACTGGGAAATTCGTGTGTTCTTTGCGGTCTGGGCTCTGAGCCTGCTGCATGCGCTGCTGCGCACGGCGCGCCAGGCCTGGCGCGAACAGCTATGGATTGTGGCCTTGCTGTGCCTGGGCCTGCCGCTGCTCAATGCCATGACTACAGGCCAGCACGTGGGCATGTATCTGGCGCAGGGCGATGGTCAGAGGGGCGGACTGGAGCTGACCTGCATGGCGTTGGGGCTGCTGGTTGCCTGGGGCGCATGGCGGCATGACAAGTCGCAGCGTAGCAAGAACATGGTGCAGCCGCGTGCGGGCCGTGGCGCGATCTCAGGAGGTCTCACATGAAAGCGGCGGCAATGACCAGAGCACAGACCAGGCGCCATCGCTGGGCGGTGCTGCTGCGCGTGTTGATGGCCGCGCTGGGCGGCTATGCGCTCACGGCGCTGGCCTGCGCCGTGATGGCCCATGTGCTTGTGGCCGTGGGAGCCATGCAGCGTGGACCTGCCGTGCTGTTGTCTACCTTGCTCAGCTTTGTGCTCTACACGGCAGTGGCGCTCTGGGTCTTTCATGTGCGCAGCCTGCCGAAAGTGGCGGCATGGATGGCAGGCTCGGCTGCCGTGATGGCGGTCGCGCTGCAGGCGCTGAAAGGTGTGGCATGAGTCTGTGGCAAGTGATGGTCTGTGCCTTGGCGCTGTGTCTGGCAGGCATGCTGGTGCTGAGCCAGGCCATGGACAGGCATTGCGATCAGCTTGTATCGCGCGGCGAGCCCGGGCCCGCGCTGCGGGTCGTGTTGCGCCTGATGGGGGCAGCGCTGATGCTGCTCGCACTGTGGCTGTGCACGGGCTTGTGGGGTGCTGCGGTGGGAGTCATCGTCTGGCTGGGCGACCTGTGTGTGGCCGCGCTGGCCCTCGCATGGCTGCTCGCCTACATGCCAAGGTCCGGTGCGGTGCTGGTGGCCATGGGAGGTCTGGCTGCCTTGGCCGTGACGCTTTTGGTCGCATGCACGGAATGACCGATACGGCATGAGGGCTACCGGATTGGAGCCAGCAGGCCTGGATACAGAGGCCTGTCACCGCCATGGCGGAGATGAGTCTGCGCGGCATGACCGCATGTGCATTCCCTCGGGCTTTAGCCCGGTGATTTGAAATATATGTGCCGCTCGGTTGGCTATCGTAAAAAACCTGTGTGGGCAATCGTTGTGGCTATTGCCGATTTAGCAAGCCCTTGGGCGGGCGCAGAATGTGGCTATTCACCCATTTTTCCAGCCGCCCCGAAACGATTGCCCGCCCATGCAGCAAGAGCCAGATTTCTTTCACAACCTCAATGAGGAGATGCGCGACGGAAAGCGCTGGCTGGAGCGGACGGTGGTGCTGGCCTATGCCGCGGCAGCGGGCCTGAGCGTGGTGGCTTTCACGCTGCTGGCAGAGGCAGCATTCGGATTTTTCGAGAGCATCTACCACGGTGTCAATGGCTGGCTGGTGCTGATCTGGATGCCGGCCATCACGGCGGCAGCGGTCTGGGCCACGCGCAAATGGGCTCCAGGTGCCAGCGGCTCGGGCATCCCGCAGGTGATTGCCACGCTGGAGCCATCGGTCGATGCCAGTCTGCGCAAGCGCTTTGTGTCGCTGTGGCTGTCGTTTGCAAAGATCGTGCTGTCCAGCGCAGGCTTTCTTGCGGGGCTGTCGATAGGGCGGGAAGGACCGTCTGTGCAGGTGGCTGCCGGCGTCATGCATTCGGCGCGACGCTGGCTGGGGCCCAAGTCCGTCATCAATACCCATGCCTTGCTGGTGGCCGGTGGAGCGGCGGGCATTGCCGCAGCCTTCAACGCTCCGCTGGCGGGTGTGGTGTTTGCAATTGAGGAACTCTCGCGCAAGCTGGAGTCGCGCTCCAGCGGGCTCATCATCGCGGCCATTGTTCTGGCCGGTCTGATGGGGGTCTCGGTCTTCGGCAACTTGAGCTATTTTGGCCGCATTCGTGTGGCAGAGCTCGGCTGGCGTGACCTGCTGCCTTGTCTTGCCGTGGCGCTGACCTGCGGCGTGCTGGGCGGCTTGTTCGCCAAGCTCATGACCCACTCGCTGACTTCGTCCTCCGAGCGTCTCAACAAACTCAGGTCACGCTTTCCCATCCGCTTTGCGGCAGTGCTGGCCCTGCTGATTGCCGTCATCGGCGTGGTCACCGGCGGCGCCACCTTTGGTGCGGGCTCCGAAGCCGTCAAGCATATGCTGCAGGGCGAGGCCGATGTGCCCGAGTTCTATGTCACGCTCAAATTCATCGCTACCTGGCTATCGGCCTGGGTGGGCGTACCCGGCGGTATCTTTGCGCCCTCGCTGTCGATTGGTGCAGGCGTGGGCAATAACGTTGCATCGATTGCTGGAACCACGGATATAGCGCCTGCATTGATAGCGATGGGCATGGCGGCCTTTCTGGCGGCGGTCACCCAGGCGCCGCTGACGGCCTTCATCATCGTGATGGAGATGGTGGACGGCCACTCACTGGTGCTGAGCCTCATGGCATCGGCCATGATCGCCAGCATGATCTCGCGCATGATTGCGCGGCCGCTGTATGAATCGCTGGCCTTGCACATGCTCCAGGTGGCAAGGGCCTCTTTGCCCAAGGAGCCGGAGCCTGAAACGGCTGCGGCTCCAGCGGAGTCCACACAGCCAGTGGCACTGAATGAGTCATCCGAGTCCGATGCACTGCAAAAGCCGCTTCAAGGCTAGGCTGTCGGTTGAATCCACGAGCAGCGTCTACGCGGAATTGAACCGGCTTGGGTCAACGGTGGTTGTGCTCGGGTGAAATCAGTAGTTCAGGTGATTCTGGACGCGAGGCGCAGTCGGTGAGTCAGGCCTACAGGCATGTGATATCCAATGAGCGAGAAGTGGGGCGACCTCGCCATTGGTGAGGTATGTGACGTCTACGACTGAGGCCACTTGCAGCACCGATCTGGCCTATCGTTCCAGCCGGTCATCTTTTTCGACTTCCGAAGCCAAGCGTTAAGCAAGCGTCCTGGATACGACTGCCGCTGGCCATCGCGGTTGGCCCTTGACCGACACAAGCGTCAGGCCAATGGGCTTGGGCAGTCCGGACTGCCAGGAGTACGCCAGCTGTATCAAGTGCGACCCAATTTGCAGGCGTTACGCTTGTTTGCGCACAATCACATGCATGGCCCGCTCGCCCTGTCTCACCTCGGCGATCTCATAGCCCAGAGCACGCATGTCCAAGCCTTGCCAGAGGTTTTCACCGGAGCCCATCAACAGAGGACGTACAGCGAGGTGAATCTCATCGACCAGCCGCGCCTGCAGGAACTGTCGCACGGTATCTACGCCGCCGCCAATGCGAATATCGCGATCACCTGCGGCTGCCTTGGCTTGCTCCAGCGCCGATGCAATGCCATCCGTGACGAAGTGAAAATCAGTGCCGCCCTGCATGTGCAGTGTGGGCCGCGCGTGGTGAGTCAGGACAAATGCGGGCACGTGATAAGGCGGCTCATCGCCCCACCAGCCCTTCCAGCTTTCGTCAGGCCAATGGCCGCGTATCGGGCCGAACATATTGCGCCCAAGGATCCACGCACCGATGTTCTCGAAGGAGCGCTCGGCCATCTGATTGTCGACACCTGTTTCGCCGATCTGAGACCCCCCATGCATACGCTGAAAGACTTGGGTGGGGAAGAACCACTCAAGGATCTCAGGCCCACCGACGCCGAGCGGGTTCTGCAGATCCTGGTTGGGGCCGGCGGAGTAACCGTCCAGCGAGATGCCGAAGCAGAGGACTTTGACTTTCATGACGGAACACCTTTCAGATGAGCGAGCGATGATCGAAGGCCTCGATATCAACGTCTGTACTTAGCGTTTCCACATGCCTCGGCAACCCGTCGCATTGTTGAGCGCAGCGTGTTGGGGTCGAAGCCAGGTCGGACCGCTGCTTCGGGTATCCGCCTGAATCTGAATGGATGCTGCTGCGGACTCAGTCATCCAATTCGCTGCTCAGCTTGATCGCGACTGAAACTACCCATCTTCAACCGCATGACCCCACAAAGCCGCAGGCGGTGCAGAACTGACAGCCATCCTTTCTGATCATGGCGTGTGCTCCGCAGTCGGGACACTTTTGGCCGCTGACGGAGACACTGCTCTCGGGCGGAGATGTCGGCGTGGCCGCCGTGCTGGGCGCCGGCTGGGGCAGGCCGCGGTTGGCGATGATGCTTTGAATCGCATAGGCCAGCAGCGCCACTTCGCTGTCGTGCCAGAGCGGGATGCGACTGCCATCGTCACGCGTCCTGCTGCCGTAGCGCACCGGGCCGCGATCCCAGGCCACCTTGCGCAGATCAGCCAGGGCCTTGTCGAGAAAACCGCCACGCGCGGCCAGACTCAGGCTGCGCATGGTGGCCGTGATCCATTGCTGGCTCTCGCCAGTCTGGCCCACGGGCATGAAGAACTCGATGGGACGCTCCACACCGTCGACAACCATGAAGCTGACGACCAGATAGAGACGCCGTATGCCGTCATGCGTGAAATATTCGATCTTGTCCACCACGGCATTGAGCGGACCCTCGGGGCGACGCTCGATCACGGCCGTCAGGCCGCCGGCGCCTGAGGAATTGATAGCGGTCTGTGCTGTATCGGTAAGCGCTTGGGAGGGGTTAGGTGCTGAATCTGTGGAGAGAACCGCACCCAGTGTGTCGTTGGGGCGGTAGGTGGCACAGCCTTTGAGACCAACCTCCCAGCACTCCATATAGAGGTGCTTGAAGTCCTCGAACGGATAGTTGGCCGGGATGTTGACGGTCTTGGAAATCGAGGTGTCGATAAAGGGCTGTACGCAGCGCATCATGGCCACATGCTCGCTGGCGCTCAGTTCCAGCGCACTGACAAAGCACTCGGGCAGCGAGGCCTCGTCACCGTGCAAGGCCTTGTAGAGTCGGTAGGCGTGATCCTGCACGGTGTAGAACTGCTCGCCGCCGTCGGCCGTGCGTTTTTTGCGCGTATAGGTCCAGGAAAAGGCGGGCTCGATGCCGTTGGACGCATTGTCAGCAAAGGCCAGCGACACGGTGCCTGTGGGAGCGATGGACAGCAGATGGCTGTTGCGAAGGCCATATTTTTTAATGGCGGCGCGCAGCTCCTTGGGCAGGCGTTTGGCAAAACCGCTTTTCAGATACTGCTTGGCGTTGAACAGCGGGAAGGCTCCTTTTTCCTGTGCCAACTCCACTGATGCGGCATAAGCCGCATCGCGCATGGCGCGGGCTATGGATTCGGCCTGCTGCAGGCCTTCATCGCTGGCGTAACGCAGGCCCAGCAGAATCAACGCGTCACCCAGTCCTGTGAAGCCCACGCCGATGCGGCGCTTTTGCTGCGCTTCGCGCTGCTGCTCGGGCAGGGGCCAGACGGTGGCGTCCAGCACATTGTCCAGCATGCGCACCTGAACCGTGACGGCGGCGCGAAAGGCCTCCATGTCGAAGAAAGCCTGGGGTGTGAAGGGTTCGCGCACAAATCGCGTGAGTATGACGGGGCCCAGATCGCAGCAGCCATAGGGCGGCAGGGGTTGCTCGCCACAGGGATTGGTGGCGGCGATCTGCTCGGCATACCAGAGGTTGTTGTCGGCATTGATATTGTCGAGAAACAGGATGCCGGGCTCGGCGAAGTCATAGGCCGAGCGCATGATGGCATCCCACAGCGTGCGCGCAGGCTGGCTGCGATAGACCCAGAGACCATCGTCGCGGCGATGGGCGCCGGCCTGTATCTGTGCCTCGCTGGGGCTGGCGACATGCACCAGCTCCCATTCGGCATCGTCCCTGACCGCCTGCATGAAGGCGCTGCTCACGCCCACGGAGACATTGAAATTGTTCCAGCGGCCTTTTTGTCGCTTGGCGGTGATGAACTCCAGCACATCGGGGTGGTCAATGCGCAGCACACCCATCTGGGCTCCTCGGCGCGCACCGGCCGATTCCACCGTGGTGCAGGATGCATCGAAGACATCGATGAAGGAGCAGGGGCCCGATGCAAAGGAGTTGGTGCCACGCACCAGCGCACCGCGCGGTCGCAGATTGGAGAAGTCATAACCCACGCCGCCACCGCGGCGCATGGTCTCGGCCGCCTGAGAAAGCGCTGTGTAGATGCCGGGGTTGCCCTGGCTGTCGAAACCATTGGTGGCGTCGGCCACGGGCTGCACAAAGCAGTTGATCAATGTGGCCTTGGTGTCCAGCCCCGCAGCTGCCATGATGCGGCCAGCACCGATGGCACCGCGCTGCAGATTGGCCAGGAATTGCTGCTCCCAATGCGTCTGAAGTTCAGGCTTTTCAACTGCTGCCAGGGCTCGTGCCACGCGGGCAAACAGGTCTTGCTCGGATTGCTCGCCGTCAGCCAGATATTTTTCGGCCAGTACATCCTGGCTGATGGCCTGAGGAGGGAGTGTGTTCATGGCATGCCTCATGCAAATCGGATGTCGACTTTGTAGCGCAGACTGCTTGGTAGTGCTGTGACGCAGCGCAACATCGCCGATGCACCAAGTGGGCAGAGGCCTCCATCGGCATAACGGGCCCGCCCCGAAATTGTGACAGACCGGCCCAAACTAGACGGAAAAGACCGGGTCGGCGTATGAGGGAGGGCTCCGCGCAGGCCGAGCTTCAAATGGTGTCGGCCGACGATAGGGCGAAGCAGCGAGGCTACGCGCGGGTCTGAATCATGTCCCCCTCAAAGCGCGCAGCGGCATTCACGAGCGCCATCACCGATGCGGTGACGATGTTCGCGTGCATGCCTACGCCAAATCGAGAGCCGGGCACGCCAGGCAATGCGGCTTCGATGATGGCAACGGCGCAGGCATCGGCGCCGTTGCCCAGGCTGCGCTCTTCATAGCTGTCGATGCGCAGCGGCAACTCCAGTGCAGCGACGGTGGCTGCAATTGGGCCGTTGCCGATGCCGCTGCGCAGTCTGGGGTGCCCGTCGGCATCGTGCCAGTGCAGTTCGATACCCTGGCCTTGCGGGCTGTCGAACAGGCGGTGGCTTTCATAACGCAGTGACCGAGATTCGGCTTGGGCATGCAGGTAGGTGGCTTCGAAGAGTTCCCAGATCTGCGTGCTGCTCAGCTCGGTTTCGCTGCTGTCGGCCCAGGCCTGGACAATGGCGCTGAACTCAATCTGCATGCGCCGCGGCATGGTGATGCCTCTGTCCTTTTGCAGCAAGAAGGCAATGCCGCCCTTGCCGGACTGACTGTTGACACGCACGATGCTGTCATAGGTACGTCCCAGGTCCTGCGGGTCTATGGGCAGATAGGGCACGCGCCATGGGGCATCGGCTTTCTGCGCCGCAAAGCCTTTGGCAATCGCATCCTGGTGTGAGCCGGAAAATGCTGTGAACACCAGATCGCCCACATAGGGGTGGCGCGGATGTATGGGCAGGGCCGTAGAGGCTTCGGCGATGCGTGCCACGGCGGCGATGTCGGAGAAATCCAGGCCCGGAGCAATACCCTGGGTGTAGAGGTTCAGGGCCAGAGTCACCAGGTCCACATTGCCGCTGCGCTCGCCGTTGCCGAACAGGCAGCCTTCCACACGCTGGGCACCGGCCAGCAGGGCCTGCTCGGCACAGGCCACGCCAGTGCCTCTGTCGTTATGGGGGTGCACCGAAAGCGTGATGTGCTCGCGCCGAACCAGACGCCGGTCCATCCACTCGATCTGGTCGGCAAACACATTGGCGGTGGTCACCTCCACGGTGGTCGGCAGATTGATGATCATGGGGCGTTCGGGGCCGGCATCCCAGGCGGCAATCGCCGCATTGCACACGGCCAGGGAAACGTCCAGCTCGGCCATGCAAAAGGTTTCCGGAGAGTACTGCAGCACCCATTCGGTTTCGGGGTGCTGCTCGGTCAGTTGCCTGAGGTGGCGCACATGGTGCTCCACCATGGCAATGATCTGCGGCACTTCCATGCCAAAGACGATTTCGCGGAAGGCCGGGGCCACGGCGTTGTACAGGTGCACGATCACGCGGCGCGCGCCGGCCACGCTGCGCACCGTGGTGGCAATGAGGTCCTCACGCAGTTGGGTGATGACCATGGGCGTGACGTCATGCGGAATCAGCTGGGCATCGATGAGGTGACGCACGATGTCGAAGTCGGTCTGCGAAGCGGAGGGAAAGCCAACTTCGATTTCCTTGAAGCCGATGGCGACCAGCTCCTGGAACAGCCGCAGCTTGCGCTCGCGGTTCATGGGTTCGAACAGCGCCTGATTGCCGTCGCGCAAATCGGTCGACAGCCACACGGGCGCTTGCGTCAATGTACGGCCAGGCCATTGGCGGTTGGGCAAGTCCACAACGGGAAATGCGCGGTATTTGGTAGAAGGATCAGCCAGCATAGAGACCTTGGAGTTGAAGAAACGATCACCTGGTCTCCCTGCCCGGATGGGGCTGGCTAAGGCCGGGGTCTGGGAAGACCAGGATGGGACCATGCGCGAACACGTGCATGCAGACCCCGACCAGATGTCAGAGCCAGTAGGCGTAGCGAAAGCGGGTGGCAGTGTTTCACGGCAAAAATGCTTGTTGATGCAGACAGTGGGGCTACTTTATGCGGCCAAAGGTATAGACTTCTATCGATAGATATTCATTTGTTGTAGAGATTTGGACATATTTCATGGGTTTTGCTTCCCCCGAACATGGTGCACATGCCCTGGATTTGCAGCATGCCCAGGCCTCGTCACTGCCTGTCACCGGCGTGGAACAACGCTACCCGCCTGGTCATGTGGTGCCGCAGCACAGCCACGCGCGCGGCCATCTCATTTATGCCTCGGAAGGCGTGTTGCTGGTCGAGTCCCCTTGCGGGCAATGGCTGGTTCCACCCACCACTGCGGTGTGGCTGCGCCCGGGCATGCTGCACAGGATCACGGCGACCACGGCGGTGCGAGCCTTTGGCCTGTTTATTGAGGAGGCATGGTCGGCACGCCTGCCGGCCCGGGACTGCGTGCTCCACGTCTCGCCGCTGGTCAGGGAGCTGATGGCGGCGCTTGTCGACTTGCCCCATCAGGGGCCGCATCGCCCGCGCGATGCGCTGCTGGGTGATCTGCTGCTGGAGGAGTTGCAGGCGCTGGCGCCGCTGCCGTATTACCTGCCCTGGCCTGAAGATGCGCTGATGCGACGCATCTGCGAGAGCATGCTGGGTGCACCGGCGCAGCGCACCACGGTGGAACTCCTGGCCCGGCAGCACGCGCTGACGCCCAAGACGCTGCACCGTCGATTTCTGAAAAGCACCGGGATGAACTGGGGCCGGTGGTATCAGCAGATGCGGCTGATGGCTTCCATCCCCCAGTTGCTGCAGGGCATGCCCATCACCACCGTGGCGCTGGAAAGCGGCTATGAAAGCCATAGCGCCTATTCGGCGGCTTTCCGCAAACAGTTCGGCCGCCCGCCGTCGGAATTTGCGGCTGTGGCAGACAGAGCGACGCCACGTTAGCCGGCCTTGCTGCACACAGAGCCGCGGCTTGCGCCGCCTGCGCCTGCTGCACGCATCTTTTACTCCCCAAAAAAATAGCCCCCAACGCTTGTTCATCAAGCGCTGAAAGCCATTTTTGATAATGAAGGCGGATTAGAGCTTCTTCACCAGTACCTGGCTCTTGCGGCCCCAGTTGTATTTGGCCTTGCGGGCCTCCGGCAGCCATTCGGGCTCCACGGGCTGAAAGCCGCGCTTGATGAACCAGTGCATGGTTCGCGTGGTCAGCACAAACATGGTTTCGCAGCCCAGGGCGCGTGCGCGCTGTTCAATGCGTTTGAGCAGCTTCTCGCCATCGCCCGTACCCTGGCTCTTGGGCGAGACGGTAACGGCGGCCATTTCGGCGGTCTTGGCCTCGAGGTAGGGGTGCAGGGCCGCGCAACCGAAGATCACGCCGTCATGCTCGATGACCGTGTAGCTGGCGATATCGCGCTCGATCTCGGTGCGGTCGCGCTTGACCAGCGTGCCGTCGCGCTCGAAGGGCTCGATAAGCTGAATGATGCCGCCCACGTCGTCGATCGTGGCCTCGCGCAGTTCTTCGAGCTTTTCGTCAATGACCATGGTGCCTATGCCGTCGTGCACATAGATCTCCAGCAGAAGCGCTCCGTCGGTGGAGAAGGGCAGGATATGGCTTCGCTCCACGCCATGCTCGCAGGCGCGCACGCAGTGCTGCAGGTAAAAGCCCACATCGGTAGGCTGCTGTGCAGGCGGGAGCTGGGCCAGCAGGCGGCGCGCGGCGTCCAGCGGCAGCTCGGTATCGATGGGGTTGTTCTCATCGGCCGGGCCGCTGGGGTCCATGCGCACGCCGGGCACTTCGGTCAGGAACAGCAGCTTGTCGGCCTTGAGCTCGATCGCCACGCGGGTGGCCACTTCTTCCATGCTGAGATTGAACGCCTCACCCGTGGGCGAGAAGCCGAAGGGCGAGACCAGCACCATGGCTTCTGAGTCGAGGGCGCTGCGAATGCCTTCCACGTCTACCTTGCGCACCAGACCGGAGTGCATGAAATCCACACCGTCGACGATGCCTACGGGGCGGGCCGTGAGGAAGTTGCCCGAAATCACGCGCACGCGCGCGCCGGCCATGGGTGTGTTGGGAAGACCCTGGCTGAAGGCGGCTTCGATCTCGTAGCGCAGCTGGCCGGCCGCTTCCTGAGCGCAGTCCAGTGCTATGGAGTCGGTGACACGCATGCCGTTGTAATAACGCGGCTCCTGGCCCTTGAGGCGCAACTGCTCGTTGACCTGGGGGCGGAAGCCGTGCACCAGCACGATCTTGACGCCCATGGCCTGGATCATGGCCAGATCCTGGACGATGGAGCTGAGCTTGCCCGCATCAATGGCTTCACCGGTCAGGCCCACCACAAAGGTCTGGTGTCGGAACTTGTGGATATAGGGGGCCACAGACCGGAACCAGGGAACAAAGGTGAAGTTGAAGACGGTGGACATGGCAGTGCGCGAAAACCTCGAAAAGCGGGAAAAAAGGCCCGCGTCGGGTATTACGCAGGCCTGAGGCGCAAAGTGTAGCGGCTACTCGCTTGCCTTAGCAGGTTGTTGCAGGGTTTGTGCGCGCTGATCGCACAGTTTGTGGCTTTTGTGGCGTGAAGTTTTCAAAAAATGACGGCTTGTATTTGAGCAGAGCTCCGAGTGGCAGTCAGCGTCGAAACCATGCGAGGCAAAGATAGACACTCGGTCAATCGTCCGGTTGCCGGTTGCCGTTTGCCGTTTGCCGTTTGCGCAGATTTTTCCGTGCTGCTCATTTCATGGCGCATCTTTCGACCACGTCGAGAGGGGGCCAGCTCAAGATTGTCAATCCAGGCGTCATAGAGAGAGCACATGCTCTCTGCAGGTCATGGCTGTCCCTGTGGATTAGGTCAAAGATGTCGCGACTACTTTCAGGATATCTCGTCCGAGAGGCGAATCCGACCCCCTGTTGAAGCCCTCACATGCTGCCGCCCATCATGGGCAGGATCATGCGCACGATTCGTATGATGGCCGGACCCAGAACCACCATGATGATGGCCGGGAAGATGCAGGTCACCAGCGGCAGCAGCATCTTGGTGGGGATCTTGGCGGCGAGCTCTTCGGCACGCATCTGCCGTTTGTGGCGTAGATCATCCGAGAAAACCCGGAGCGATTCGCCTATGCTGGTGCCAAATCGGTCTGCCTGCGTCAGCATGGCCGTAAAAGTGTGAATTTCATCTACACCGGTGCGGGCCGCCAGATTTCGCAGGGATTTTTCGCGAGTGCTGCCAGCACGCATTTCCAGGTTGGTCCAGTGGAGCTCCTCTGCCAGGGCTTCGCTTTTGATGCGAATTTCATCGGTTACCTTGCCCAGCGCGGCATCCAGGCCCATGCCTGCTTCTACGCAGACCAGCATCAAATCAGCGGCATCGGGAAAGTTTTCAAAGATCTCGCGCTTGCGGCGCGAGGCCATCCAGCGCAGAACCAGATTCGGCAGGTAACAGGCCACAAGAGCGGTCACCAAGGGGAAGAACAATAGCTGGGTGCTGTCTGCCTTGCTGGCTGCCCGCATGAGCGAGTACACCGTCAGCCCCAAAGCAAGAGGCAGCAGCGTTTTGACTCCAAAGTACAGCAGTGGTGCACTCTCGTGGCGGATGCCGGCATTCAGAAAGCGCAGCCGCAATGGCGTTGCATCACTGTCTTTGGTGGGTGACGACAGGTGTGCAAATGGGCCGACCAGCTTGACGACTGTTTCTGTCCACCCCTTGTCTTGAGAGGTGGGTGTAAGTGACTGTAAGCGCCTCTCGGCGACTGTTGGCGTTGCCCAGAAGAACAAGGCTCCAGCAGCCAGCATGACGGCGGTGAAAGTGAGCAGGGCGACGATCAACATGGAGGACTCCTTGCGTTTCAGATGGACTCATACCCTGATACGGGCGATGCGGCGCAGCAGCAACAGACCTATGACCATCAGTGCGGCCAACCATTTCAGAATGGTGATGCCAATAGGGTCAGTCCAGAGCGGATGCATGAATTCCGGATTCATTAGATTGAGCAGAGCGGCCAGTCCAAATGGCATCAAGCCCAGGAACCAGGCCGACATTCGCCCGTCAGCGGAGAGTACGCGGACCTTGGCATGGAGCTTGAGCCGCTCGCGGATCAGGCGACTCAGGTTGCTGAGCATCTCGGTGAGGTTGCCGCCAGACTCGCGCTGTATCAGTACGGCGACGATGAAGTAGCGCAAATCTGTGATCGGTACCCGCTCACCCAGATTGCTCAAGGCCTGCTGTAGCGATGTGCCATAGTTGATTTCGTCATGCACCAGGCGGAACTCGTCGGCGATAGGTTCGGTCAGTTCCTCTCCAGCCATTTGCAGGCTTGCGGAAAATGCATGGCCTGCGCGCAATGCGCGCGCTATGAGGTCCAGCGCTTCTGGGAGTTGGTGCTCCATACGTTTCAGGCGCTGCAGTCTTTTGCGTTGCAGAAACAGCCATGGAAGGGAGCCCAGCACCAGACTTGAAAGCACGCCCAGCTCCATGGGTTGGCGAAGCATGACGGTTGTCAGCATACCTAGCGCAAACAGTATTGCACTGCCTAGCAGCAAGCCCGAAACCGTCCAGTCCAGGCCTGATTGAACAATGAAGCGGTCTAGCTGGTGGGCGCGCGGCATGGTTTGCAGCACACGCTGCATCCTGGGCATATCGCTAAGTACGCGCTCCTTGACCAGCTTGGTCGGATTGCTGTTGTCATCGGCTGCTGACAAGGCTCTGAGCCGGCGCTCAAGCCGCTTTGCCTCAGGACTCTTGTACTGCTTCCAGATCGTGTGCAGTGCTTCCAGTAGCAGGAGCACTGCTGCAAACACCAGACCGATGATTACCAGGATCGAGTGGGAAGAGAAAAAGGACAGCATGGCGGCACCTTTTTGCGGAGTTCATTGATAGTGGCGTTCTGGAGCGAAGATGCTGTCGGGCAACGCAATGCCGAAGCCTTTTAGCCGATCGGCGAACTTGGGTCTGACACCCGTGGCGTGGAAATATCCCTGGACTTCACCATTGGCGCCGATCCCGGTCTGGGTAAAGGCAAAGATCTCCTGCATGGTCACCACATCCCCCTCCATGCCCGTGATCTCCTGGATGCTGGTGATCTTGCGTTTGCCATCCGTGAGCCGGAGTGCCTGCACGATCACCGTAATGGCCGATGCAATCTGCTGGCGTGCGGCCTGGTGCGGCAGATTGAGGCCTGCCATGCCGACCATGTTCTCGAGTCGAGCCAAAGAGTCGCGTGGCGTATTGGCATGGATGGTCGTTAATGAGCCTTCGTGGCCGGTGTTCATGGCCTGCAGCATGTCTACCGCTTCGGCGCCCCGGACTTCGCCGATGATGATGCGGTCAGGGCGCATGCGCAGTGCGTTACGCACAAGGGATCGCTGCGTGATTTCTCCACGGCCCTCTATATTGGGCGGGCGCGTTTCCATGCGCACCACATGAGGCTGCTGCAGTTGCAGCTCGGCCGCATCCTCGATGGTGACCACGCGTTCCGTTGTTGGAATATAGCTGGAGAGAATGTTGAGCAGCGTTGTCTTGCCGGCGCCGGTGCCGCCAGAGATGATCATGTTCACCTTGGCCTTGGCCAGAGCCTCAAGAACCAGGGCCATGCCAGGTGTCAGGCTTTTGAGGTCGTTGATCAGATTCTCCATGCGCAAAGGGATGCGTGCAAAGCGCCGGATCGACATCATGGGGCCATCAAGGGCCACGGGCGGGATGACCGCATTCACGCGCGAACCATCTGGCAGGCGGGCATCGACCATGGGGCTGGATTCGTCGATGCGTCGGCCTATGCGTGAAACGATCTTGTCAATGATGCGCAGTAAATGCTTTTCATCGGTAAAGACAACGGGCGTCAACTCCAGCCGGCCCTGGCGTTCCACATAGATCTGATCGTAGCGATTGACGAGGATGTCCGATACCGAGGGGTCGGCCATCAACAGCTCGAGTGGACCGAAACCCAGCATCTCATGCTGGATATCTCGGATCAGCATTTTTCTCTCGAGATCGTTGATGGCCGCGGAGTCCTCAGTCAGCAGTCGCTCGGTCATGGTCGCAATTTCTTGCTGCAGTGTCTGCACGGATACTGCATCCAGGGCAGCAAGATCGAACCGCTCCAGCAGCTTGGCATGAATGCGGCTTCTGAGTGCCAGATAGGCCGCAGAGTGACTATAGATGGGGGTGGATGGCGCAGGAGGCTCTGCTGCGGGCATGGCCGACATATCTGCGGACTCAGACACGACCTGCAGCAGAGGCTTGGGCGTGCGTGTTGATGGCGCGGTCAAGAAATCTCGTAGTGACATGACAGTCTCCTTCTGCAATACAGATGCCTACGCCCGGCGAAAGAGCCGGTTCAAGAAATTACCGTTTTCTTCATGAGTTCGAGGTGACAGCGCATCGGCCCAGGCCGTCAGCTCGCGCACCACGCTGCTACTGCGAGCGGATTCGGCCAGCGGTGCTCCAGCATTGATGGCTGCTTGTACTTCCTGGGCTGAGTCGGGAATGCTGCGCCATTGCTGTTCCAGGCCCAGGGTCTTGCGCACTTCAGACAGACCGATTTCGCTGCGCCTGTCCACCCGGTTCAGCACCGGATGCAGGCGGCTTTGCGGGTAGCCCAGATCGTGGAACATGCGCAGCAGCTTTTGCGCATTGCGAACGGCGGGTACGTTGGGCAGCAGCACAGGAACAATGCACTGCGCCTTGTCGAGCACGCGTAGAGCCAATGGGTCCAGCACGCGCCCCATGTCCAGCAGCACGAAGTCGTAGTGTGTGGCAGCCAGTTGCACGATGGCCTCAATATGCCCGGGCTCCACTTCCATGGCATGCATGGCATCTTCGGGGGCCGCCAGCACATGCAGGCGTGGTGTGATCTTTACCGTACTGGCGGTGAGAAAAGATGCGTCAAGGCGGTGAAGGTCACGTGCCACATCCGCCAATGTCGAGCTTGGCTTGCCTTCATGCAGATAGGGCAGCGCATCGCCAAACTGCAGATTCAGGTCGATAAGCAGCACGGAGTGCTTTTGCGCCAGCGCCCAGCCCAGGTTGGTGGCCAGGAAAGTGGCGCCGGCACCGCCCTTGCAGGGCAGAAAGGCCATGACTTGCCCTTGTGCACGGTTGGTGGTGCTGTCCTGCAATTTGCTGGCAAGGCGCTGAACGGCATCGGCCAGCGCCTGCGGCGGCGGCGGCGATGGCAGAACCTCGCGCACGCCCGCCCGCATGGATTGCAGCAAAAACTCTGGTGTCTGCTGGGCGCACAGCAGGACCACGGCCATGCGTGGGTGATGGGTGGTTACCTGTTCCACCGGAGCCAGGTCTGCGGGGTCGCAGCACATACCATCGACGATGATCAGATCCGGCAGCTCCTGCTCGGCAATCGTGGGCATGCGGGTCTTGCCACCCTCGAAGGTCTGCACCTGGTGCGACTGCTCTTGCAGCACATGGGCCATCTCGCGGAGATGGGCGGTGTTGGGGGAGATGATGGCGATTTTCATACGAGTTCTCGCTGGTCAAGGGGTGCAGTCCGATTGGGCGTTGGAGTCCTGGTACATGATTTCACGCGGCAGGGTGGTGCTAAATCCCGGCATGTCGATGACGGTCTGCGCCGCCGACCCCACGATGGGCGCGATCCATTGGAACTTCAGACCGTCTTGAGGGATGCTTACCGTGACGCTCTTGCAGGTGGCAGTCGTGCAACTGTCGGGTTTCCAAATCACGTCCACAGCGGTGATTTGCGGCAGCCGGTTCTGCATGTGCTGAAGCACCTTGGTTTGCCGGTTTCGGTCATCGCACACCACCGCATAGCGAGCACCGGCACGTGTGGCTTCGTTGGCCGCGGTCCAGGTGTAGAGCAGGCGGCTGAAATCCACCACGCCCAGCAGGAACATCAGAAAGATCAGCAGCCCCAGTGCAAATTCAATGAGTGTGGAGCCGCGTTGAGTGAGGTGTTTCATGTCAGCGTCCTCATCGTGGCGGTGATATTGCCGAAGTTGATGCCTCCGTTGGTGAACAGCTGCAGGCCGAACACGCTGGATATCGGTGACGAGAAGTGATACCCGGTAACCGTGACGGTGACGGTATTGATCAGCGGGAGTGCACCCGTGGTCTGCCAGCTGCAGCTCACGGCGCTGGTCTTGAGTCCGGGAGCTAGGGGTTGGCTGCCCGCTGTCGTTGTACCGTAGACCACCAGATTCTGGGCGTCAGGGCATAAGGTGTTAGGCGTGTTTGCCGAGAGATAGCGCGCGGCATCGCGTACCGACTTGGTCACCGTGTTGTATTCGTAAAGGGCACGGCCGAACTCGATGACGATCATGCTCAGCATGATCATGAAAGGAATGCTTAGCGCCAGCTCAATCAGCGCTGCCCCCTGTTGTCGATGCTGATATTTGCGCATGATGTTCACCTTACAAGGACGGGTACCAATGGGCCGTATGTACCGCCTGCCAGACCGGTGGTGGTGCAGGGACTGTCTAGGTCGGTGGCATTGCCCCGGTATTCAAGGGAAATGTCGTCTTTGATTGGGCTGGGAAGCGGTTGCAGCATCAACATGCAGGCGAAATTGACGACATAGCCACCGGTATTCACTACAGGGACGAGTACCAGGCGGCGGTCGGCACCAAAAAGTTTGATCTCGGCGGTCCCTATCACGGTTTCATTGCCTTTGGCGGGACAGCTGGGCCCACAAGGGGTAAACGATTGGCGCTGCGTTATGAAGTTGGAGGTGCCGCCTTGAGCAGGACCGTCGTAGGCATTGAATTTGCTCGGCCAGTTGGTGTCGGTGTAGATATAGCCCGTGAAATCGGGGCGGCTCGCACTAGGGTTCTGAGACGGGGTGTCTGAAGCCTTTTTGTAAATACCAAAACGATGGTTCCAGTATTCGAAAGCCGAGGCTTTTAGGCCGTTGGTATCAAGGGGGAGTTGGGGAAACTGGGTGTTGCAGTATTTCCCTTCCAGCTCAGCCCATGTTTCAGTGGCACTGGTGGATCCATCCAGATTGGACCAGCCGAAGTCGCTGCCGCCACCCGATTTGGTCATGGCGACGATCCAGGTGCCTTTGCCGCCACCGGGCGAACTGTTCAGTGCATCGAACTTTGCCTTTTTCAGTTGCACGGGAATTGGGCAGGCACTTTGTGAAGGCGCGCGAGTTGCCACGGCCCTTGCTTCCACGGTGCCTGTATTGGGCCAGGTGGCGCTATCGCCGGTAAAGGCCCCCATGGCTTGCAGCAGCCAGAGCTTGATGCTGCTCATGGAGTACTGGCATTCGGCATAACGTGCCAGCTTGCCGTCCGATGTCGGAGTGACGTAATCCTGTTTCCGAAAGCTGATGCCAGTGGCGGGGAGCTTTCCCTGTCCGTTCCAGTTAGCGGATTGCAGATTGGCGTTGTTGCTGTTACCCGCCGCCATGCCTGCGTTCTGGGCGCGCGTGATGGCGTCAGATTGACCATTGAGTTCTCGTGCCGCTGCCAGCGCGCAGCTGTCCATGGCCGTCTGCAGCTCGGTCTTGACGATAAACAGCCGGCCCAAATCCAATGCAATGCCCATAAAGCCCAGCAGGAACAGCATGAACAGGGCAAAGGTAATCAGAAAGGCACCATGCTGCCGCCGCTGTGTGGCAGAACCACGCATGGGCCGGGCTTTGGACCTGAGGTGTGGGTGGTTTCTCATGATGTGTTTCGAATGGAGTGGTTGGCTGGAGAGCCATGACGGACGAGACGACCGCCATGGCTTATCTGTGGATAGAGTCAGGTGCAGCTAGCCGAGTTGGTCAGGCAAGCCTTGACTTTGGTGAGCCAATCATTGAAGAGGGCGTCGCTGATCGAAGACTTCATCAGCAGGATCAAGCCAATGGAGACCACGGCCACAACGAGTGCGTATTCGATGATCTGCGCGCCTTCTTCATCCTGGATAAAGGCTTGCAGGGAATGGCCAAAATGCTGAGTGATGCTGTTCATGGTGATACCTTAAAGTTGGGTCAACGATTCCATGCTGGCGCTATGGCGCGGCGCCAGAACCACGCATGTGCCGGGTTGTGCTCCAGTAGTGCGGGCTGTTTTTCATGGTGCAATGCGCCTCGAACGGTTCTTTGCTGATGGCCATGACAGTTGGCGCGGCCGCGTCATGGCGTACCTCTCAATACAGTTAGGTGCAACTGGCCGAGTTGGTCAGGCAAGCCTTGACTTTGGTGAGCCAATCAGTGAAGAGGGCGTTGCTGATTGAAGACTTCATTAGCAGGATCAAGCCAATGGAGACCACGGCCACAACGAGTGCGTATTCGATGATTTGCGCGCCTTCTTCATCCTGGATAAAGGCTTGCAGGGAATGGCCAAAATGCTGAGTGATGCTGTTCATGGTGATACCTCAAAGTTGGGTCAACGATTCCATGCTGGCGCTATGGCGCGGCGCCAGAACCACGCATGTGCCGGGTTGCGGTCCAGTAGTGCGGGCTGTTTTTCATGGTGCAATGCGTCTTTATCGGTTCTTTGCTGATGGCCATGACAGTTAGCGCGGCTGCGTCATGGCTTACCTCTCAATACAGTTAGGTGCAGCTGGCCGAGTTGGTCAGGCAAGCCTTGACTTTGGTGAGCCAATCAGTGAAGAGGGCGTTGCCTATGGAAGACTTCATCAGAAGAATCAGTCCGATGGACACTACGGCTACGACGAGCGCGTATTCGATGATCTGCGCACCTTCTTCATCCTGGACAAAGGCTTGCAGGGAACGGCCAAATTGCTGAGCGATGCTGTTCATGGTGATACCTCTAAAGTGAGTAACGGATCGAAAACATCTACACGGGTTGGGTGCCGGTTTGCTGGGCCGGCGGTAAGTGGCGTGCAAGGCCGCGATGCGATCTGTTCTCCTTTCAAATTCAATGGTGTGGAACTGATGAACTGAGATCTGGAGATTCCAGGGACTAGGGCGTACCGCCGCTGCCTCCCCCTGCACCGCCGCTTTGGTTGCCGGTCAGCGAGCCGCCAATATTGATGACATTGACTGCCTGCGGTGGCGTTTTAAAGCTGCGCTCGTAGCGTTCCATGGTGTGCGCTGCGGCTCGACCGTCCATGCCAGTGGCTCCATCAACACCGACGCCAGGAGCCTTGCCGGCTTCAGGGTTGAGGGTCATCTGCATGCGGGCGGTGCGCACAGCCTCGCCAAAGCGAGCGTCGTAGTGCGGGGTTGTGCTGCCGCAGCCCGCCAGCAGGGCGGCGAGGGCCACGGGAAATAGGATGCTGCGTTCGATCATGGCTTGCCTCCGGTTCAGGTGGGCGGGTTCAGGGGGGCGGGACGGTCAACCGAGGGCTCGGCCGGTGCTTGCGGTAGCAGCTCCTGTGGTGCTGCTACCGGGGCAGGTGCCGGAGCTGGGGTTGCAGTGCCGGACGGCATGGCTGCGGCGGGCGCAGTCTTCGCGGCTGGCGCGGGCTTGGAGCTCTCCAGCGCACCGTTGAGATAGACCTCGGCGCGTGAGGGCACCACATGGTTGTCGGTGGGCACTCTGGGTGCTTCTGCGAGTGCCTGTACCAGGCGCGGAGTGATGATGAACATCAACTCGGTCTGATCGGTCTGGAACTCGGTGCTGCGGGCCAGTGCGCCGAGAACCGGTATTTCCCCCAGTCCCGGAAAGCGTTTGACGGCCTCGGTGATGTTGTTCTTGATGAGACCGGCAATGACCAGACTTTGCCCGTCATTGAGCTGCACCGTGGTGTCTGCGCGTCGCACCGAAAGCGAGGGAATGACGGAGGTGACGCCATTGATGGCGGTGAAGGGTGAGCCTGTCTGAGACAGGTCGGACACTTCTGAGACCAGCTTGAGATTGACGCGTGAACCACCCAGTACGGTGGGCGTGAACTTGACGCCGATGCCGAACTCTTTTTCCTCCAGCGTCATCACTGGCACGCCAGTGGTATTGCTCTGTGCCACGGGAATAAAGATCTTGCCGCCCGAGAGAAAGCTGGCCTGTTGGCCGCTGATGGCCATGATGTTGGGCTCGGCCAGAATACGCACCAGGCCGTCGTCTTTCTGGCCGTCAATGCTGATTGAGCCTTTGCCTATGCGCATGGCGCTCAGCAGTCCGCCGCCGCCACTGAGGAAGTTGGAGGCGATGGAGAATGTATTCATGCCATTGCTGGTGATGCGCTGGCCCGCAAGACTGGCACCGAGCTTGTCGAGCAATGTCTTGCTGACCTCGGCAATCTTGACTTCCAGCATCACCTGGTGAGGCGAAGTGGTGCGCAGCAGGTTGACGATCTTCTTGCTGTCGCTGTAGGCGCCGGCGAGCGTCACCACATCGTCCAGGCGCAGCGGATTGCTGATCTCTCCGCTCAGGACCAGGGCATTGTCGGCGCCCTGGACGCGGATGCTGCGTTCCTCGGGCATGAGCTCGCTGAGCTTGGCCTGCAGCGGCCCCGGGTCCATGGTGACGATCACGTCCTTGATGAAGCAGGCACCCTGGGCGTTTTGCAGGATGACGTTCATGGAGCCAGACTTGCGGCCGCGAAAGAACAGGTCTCGCGGGCTGAGCAATTGGACCTCGATATCACCCATGCCGTTCTGCATTTGCGGCTGGGCATTCGCGGCCATGGGCGCTGCTGCCTGGCCCGCTCCGGGCGTCTGGCCGCTGACCAGGATGCGCGCCATGGGCGAGCTCAGCGGAATGACCACGGATTTCCCCAGCGTGACGGTGGTTGGATCCTCCGTGCGGATGGCTGTGCAATTCCTGGCGGGCAAGGTGTTGCGGGGCGCTGCGGGAGCTGCCGCAGCCACGGGGCCGGGCTGAGCAGGCGTGCCCGCAGATTGGGCCAGCACAGGCGCTGAGCTGGCGAGCAGCATGCTGGCTGCTATGTATAGGTGATGGTGTTGCACGGCCGACCTCTCTGAGTTGTTGCGAGTAGAAGATCAGAAGCAGTTGAGAGTTCGAGCGCCGCCCTGGATCACTTCGACACAGGTGGCTGTCGAAGCCTGGGGTGCGGGCCTGGCTCGCTGCATCACGGGTTTGGCAGGAGCTGCGACCTTGACCGGTGCAGGGGCTGCCTCTGGTGTTCCAAACAGCTGGTGCTTGGTGATGCCTGCAGTGCTGGTGGGATCTTTGTCAATCTGGTTGCGCAGCACCAGTGAAAGATTGCCCACGCTGCGTGCAAGATCGAGTTTCTCGGCATCTTCCGGGCTCAGCTCGAGGGTGACGGCGCTCACCACCTTGGGTTTGGTCTCGTCACGATCGGCTTCCTGGGCCACGGCCAGAACCAGCACGTTCTCCAACACGGTTTTGCTGATCTGGCGCGACTCTTCTGTCTTGCCGTTCTGTTCCTGCTGGGCATTGACCACCACATCCACGTAGTTGCCGGGCAGGGCGAAGCCCGCAACACCGACCACATCGTTGACGCGTACCGTCATGGCCCGCTTGCCCGGAGCGATGACGGCTGCCAGTCCGCCTTTGGTGCCTACGGGTGCCAGCTTGCCTTCGAGCACGGCTTCGCCACGCAGCACGCCGACCTTGACGACGCGATCCTGCAGCTGTTGCATGTCATGGAATGCGCCATCGGGTATGGAGCCCCGCGGCCAGTCCACGGTGTTCAGCATGTTCGGCAAGATCTTGCCGCCCAGTGGAATGTCGGTGGCAGCGACAACCACCTTGTCGGCGTCCAGGCTGCCGCGTTGGGCCACCCAGTTGGCGGCGTAGACAGCCGCTGCCAGACTGGCCAGTGCTGCGAGGATAAACAGACCCAAAGCTTTGAGGTTTTTCATGGGAGGCTCCCGCTATGCCGTGATGTAAGTGACTAGACCCAGGTGAACTGCCGAGCGACCAGGAACGCCAGGGTTCCCAGGGCGATGCTGACGCCGTAAGGCAAGGTGCCTACCGAATGCGCCGAGTTGGAGCGGGCATCGGGACGGATCCCCGCAGCGACATTGACGTAGAGCAACTGCACTGCCTCGGCCGAGTTGCGCACCAGCTTGCCGGCCATGCGATGCCAGAGTGCGTAGCTGATGGCTGCCAAGCCGCCGGTGATAAAGACAAAGATCACGACCTGACAGGTGGCGGCGGGGCCTAGAAAGCTGCCGACCATGGCCATCAGCTTCACGTCGCCGGCTCCCATGGCATGCAGCAGATAGAGAGGCAGCATCAATGCCAGGCCTACCGCCATGCCGCCCAGTGCCCAGAAAAAGCCGCCGCTATGGGGGTGGTGGGCCAGCAGACCATAGAGCAGGGCCAGGGTGATGCCACCGAAGGTCAGGCGATTGGGGATGCGCCGTGTGCGCAGGTCACTGATGCTGGCTGCCAGCAAAAGCAGCAACAGGATCAGCGAACGCGGCTCGGTGAAAACGGCGGCCACGAGTTCGGATGCTGCGCTGAGTTCGGAAGATGTCATGGTCAATCTCCAGTCCTGTGTTCAGCGAATCCTGTTCGGGCCTCAGAGTTGACGCTGGCGGTCTGCTGCGTTCAGCTCATCTGACTGATGTCTACAGGATTCGGACGATATGTGACTAAATACAATTTTTCTATCAACTTCATTCTTTTGTTTAATTTTGTGGAAATAGTATTCCTATAGAAATCGCTTATCAATATTCGAGTTCGTAAGAATTTTTCTAATCCGCGTGAGATGCAAATGTGACGCCGTTGTAGGTTGCGTAAGCATTGGTCTCATGCGCTTGCTGACGCAGATCGGCCCACGGTCGGTGTTGGCTACAGAGCGCGATCGCAAGGCCTTGCCTGGAGCCCGCGCGCAAAGGCGCCCGGGGGGCGGCGAAGGCGCTGACATGGCTTGAAGAGGGAGCTGGCTCGGTGGGCCCGGCAGGCGCTGAAATGCGCTATGGGCGTTACCCATGTTCCGGGGCCTGAAGTGGCCGCTGCTGCATGGCGGGGCAGGCCCGGGCGTCGGCATCACGACTTGGGGCAAGGCTGCGGCAGGACTGAGTAGCCGCTTTGAGGGATGAGGCCAGGGTAATCCTCGGCAAGCTGCAGCCCGGCTGGAGGCTGGCATTCCCTCCTGGCCTGTCGGCGCGGTCCTGCAGACGGTCTGCTGCGAGCGTTGAGGCGGCCTTCAGGCAACACCCGATCGGTGCATTCACAGGGAATGTTATGCTATAAAAAATATAGCTTCAAGCGCTTTGCCTGAATGGATTTCATGGGTGAAATCCATTGATTCCATTGCCAGTAAGGTGGTGATAGCTTCTATTTTGATAGCTGTCTGAAGGCGGCAAACATCGGCGCAGCTTCAGGCCTTTGCCCTGCGCTGGCTGTGCAGGCCCAGCAGCACCAGCACGACGGCCACCAAGGGCAGCATGCCGATATTGATGCCGTTCCAGCCAGCGCTGTGCAGCAGCTGGCCCGATCCGAACGAGGCCACGGCCACCGTGCCAAAGACCAGAAAGTCGTTGAGTGCCTGCACCTTCGCGCGCTCCGAGGGGCGGTAGCACTCGGTCAGCAGCGCCGTGGCACCGATGAAGCCGAAGTTCCAGCCCACGCCCAGCAAAATCAGCGAGCCCCAGAAGTGGAAGATATCCAGGCCCATCAAGGCCAGCACACCGGCCGCGCCTATCATCAGCAGGCCCAGAGCTGTCACGGGCCGCTTGCCATAGCGTGCAATCAGCTTGCCGGTAAAAAAGCTGGGCACGAACATGGCCAGCACATGCCATTGGATGCCCATGGCGGCTTCGCCCACGCTGTGGCCGCAGCCCACCATGGCCATGGGCGCAGCGGTCATCAGGAACGCCATCAGTCCGTAGCTGACCACACCGGCCGCGCAGGCCACGAAGAACTGGGGCGTGCGGGCAATCTCGCCCAGCGGCCTGGCGTCGTCAGCCACGGCCTTTTTTCTCTGAGGCGGCGGCAGACGCAGGCCCATGAGCAGGGGCAGGGCCAGCAAGGCCAGGGCCGCCTGGCTGTAGAAGCTGCCGGCAAACGGGGTCGCAGGCAGGGCGTCACGGGTCCAGATCACGACCTGCGGGCCGATGATGGCGGCAATCAGACCGCCGATCATCACGCGCGAAATGGCCTTGGCCTGCTGCGCGGGCTCGCTCACCAGATCGGTGGCGGCGAAGCGGTAGCTCTGCACGCAGGCCGCATAGAAGCCGGCCAGCGCCGTGCCGATGCAGAAGGTGACGAAGTCGCTGTGGGCAATGCCTTGCGCGGCGACCACGCCGGAGATCACGCCCAAAATGGCACCCAGCACATAGGCCGCGCGGCGGCCCATGCGGTTCATGATCCAGGCCGCTGGCAGGGTGGACAGCGCCAGTCCGAGCTGGTAGATGCTGACCGGCAAGGTGGATGCCGTGGGGTTGGACGACAGCTGCTGCCCGACCAGCCCGCCCAGCGAGATGATGATGGGCGGAGAGGCTCCTCCCAGGGATTGGGCTGCGACCAGCAGGCCCATATTGCGGCTTTGTTGTGTGTTGTTGTCTGATTGCATAAATCGCTTTGGCTGTCCATGCTTGTGCGCAGATCTGTCACATCTTGCAGCATTCATATTGGCCGCACATTAAAAGGCTTGCTGCGGGCATGATGCAGATACGAGCCTGGTGATCGAAGTGAATGGAAGAGATATGACGTTGAAATGCCTGACTGGCCGGGCTGCGAGCCTGAATATCGCGATGGCGCTCATGAGCTGGGCGTCGATGGCGCATGCCGAGAAGACAGACACCCTGCATGAAGCAGTGGTCTGGTCGGCTAGCTATCGTGGCGAGATCGCCGGCAAGGCAGTCAAGCTGGAGCTATGGCGGCTGGGCGGTGCCGTCGGCGGCAGCTATTGCTATGAACCCTGCAATCGGCCCGGCGCCACGCTTGATCTGGAAGGCACGGCAAGCGGACAGCTGACGGAAACGCCCATGACGGGGGCCAGCGATCCCAGGCCTTCGGGCCGCTGGTCGCTGGCGGCTTTGCCGGGCATGGCGCCGCAGCGTCTGCAGGGCCAGTGGCAGTCCATGGATGGCAAAAGGCGCTGGCCGGTCCATCTGCTGCGCCAGCCACCGGATTTTCCCCATGCGCTGCATTACGAGTTGCGCCTGCTGATGAATCAGAAGCTGCGCTCCCTGGCGGACTGCGGCGAACATACGGATCTTCAGGTTTCAGCCATTCAGGTCTATGAGCAGGGACGCTTGAAGCAAAGCCTGCCGACCGCTGCCGTGGGCAGTTGCTGGCTGGTGCAGCCGAGCTGGGTGGATGCGAATTTTGACGGCTGGCCGGACCTGACCCAGGCCCTGGATCTGCCTGCGGGGCCGAATATTGCGCACCGAACCTGGCTTTACGACCCGAGTACGCAGAAGTTGGTACTGGGGCCGCAGTCCCTGCAGGACATCACCTCGCCCGCCTTTGATGGCAAGGCCAAACGCATCTATAGCGAATGGCGTGCCAGCTGCTGCAGCCATGGCGTGGACATCTATGCCTGGAAGCCCACCGGGCCGGAGCTGGTCGAGCAGGCCGAAAGCTATATGCTGCCGGTGCGCAAGGGCGGCAAGCTCATGGCCTGCTATCAGATGCCGGCCTATGCACAAGGCCATGTGCGCTGGCCTGGCGGCCTGTACCAGCGCGGCGGCGAGCTGAGCCTGGGGCAGGAGCCCGCTGCCGACTGGTGCGATACCGATCCCGCTGCCACCATGGGCCAGAACCAGGTACAGGTACTGGCCGAGCCCAGACCTGGACAGCCACCCCAAGTACTCAAGGCCTATGGCGCAAGCTACCGCAAGGTCGATACGCCCCAAGGTGCCCGTTACTGCCCCGATATCGCGGTCTTCGATGCCGATGCCCACAAGGTGGTGCGTGTGCTGATGAGCGAGAACGCCGAGCAGAACTGCGAGGCGGAAAAGCCCGCCGGTACTCAGCCCTGAAAACGGGTTATCGCTATGCATGGAAATCGCTTGCTGCTATCTTTTTAAGAAGGTTTGCGTGTTATACAATTTCACGGAATTGAGATTCATTCTTAATAAGCCTTAGCCACGCACTTCGTTTTAGCCATAGGAGATCAATCAAAAACGAGGTCTACATGGCAACCCCGGTTCGTGGCGGCGCAGGCAAGGTGCAGCCGGCATCCACACAGTTCGCGCCATTCGCGCATTGGCTTTCTTCTGCGGCCTGCCGCAGCCCCCGCTCAGCCGTGGGGCTGGCGGTGTTGGTGGTTTTGAGTGCCGGCGCCCAGGCGCAGTCCCAGACGCCGGATGCGCAGGAAAAACGCCTGGGCGAAGTCACGGTTTCTGGCAGGCAGGACGGCAGCGCTCTGCCCGCGCTTGCCCCTGGTGCCCAAGTCGCCAAGGGGGCAGCGCTGGGGCTGCTGGGCAATGTGGATGTGATGGATGCTGCTTTCAACATCACTGCCTACTCCGAAGAGCTGATCCGCGACCAGAATGCGGCCACGGTAGCTGCCGTGCTGGAAAACGACTCTTCGGTGCGCTTTACCACCAATACCGGCCATGTCAACGAGAACTATGTGATTCGGGGCTTCGACGTCAACGCCAGCGAAGTGGCGTTCAACGGCCTGTATGGCCTGGCGCCCGACAGCCATGTGCCGACCGAGATGATCGAGCGCGTGGAACTGCTCAAGGGCCCGGGCGCGCTGCTTGGCGGCATGGCTCCCAATGGAGCGGTGGGCGGTGTGGTGAATGTGGTCAGCAAGAAGCCGCTGGCCGAGGATCTGACGCGGCTGACCACCACCTTCACCTCGGGCTCGCAGCTGCAGGAGCATGTGGATGTATCGCGGCGCTTCGGCCCCGAGCGCCGCCTGGGCATACGCTTTAACGGTGCGCTGTCCAGCGGGGAAACCGAGGTCGACGACCAGAAGCGCCGCCGCCGCCTGGGTGCCGTGGCGCTCGACTATCAGGGCGATCGCTTCACGCTGGGGCTGGATGCCTATCACTACAAGGTGAATCTGGACAACGGCAGCCCGGTGATGGTGAGCTTTGGCAAGATGAAGAATCTGATTGCGGCGCCGGATGCCAGCAACAATCTGTTCCGCGGCGTCAACACCGAAGTGGAGAACAAGTCGGTGGCGCTGCGCGGCAGTTTCGAGCTGAGCGACAGCTGGCAGCTCTACGGCAGCCTGGGCAAGGCCTGGCATGACTATGCAGGCCAGCCCACGGGCACACGTGTGGTGCTCAATGCGGTGGGCGACGGCTCTGCCGTAGGTCAGACCTATAACCTGCAGGGCTACACCAACAGCACGGCGCTGGATGCGGGTTTGCGCGGACGCTTCAAGACCGGCGATGTGGGCCATCAGCTGGTGTTCTCGTTCAACGAGCTGCAGCAGCAAAGCGGGCGCGCGCTGCCCATCGTGGTCAGCAGCAGCTACACCACCAATATCTACGACCCGGTGCTGCCGGTTCTGGCAGGCCCTCGCAATGCCGTGCGCCAGGAAAACGACAATGTGATCCGCAGTTTCGCCGTGGCCGATACCCTGAGCCTGCTGCAGGACAGGCTGCAGCTGACGCTGGGCGCACGCCACCAGCGCGTGAATCAGAAGATGAAGGGCTACGACGAGAGCGCTGTCACTCCCATGCTGGGCCTGGTGGCCAAGCCCTGGGGCGAGGATCTGTCCTTCTATGCCAACTACATCGAGGGGCTGAGCCCCGGCCTTGAGGTCGGCTCCACCTATGCCAATGCAGGAGAGGCATTCGCGCCCTACAAATCCAAGCAGATGGAGGCGGGCGTGAAGTGGCGCCGCGCAGGCTGGACGAATACGCTGTCGCTGTTCCAGATCGAGAAGCCTTCGACCACCATCGATACGGCGGCCAATACACTCAAGCTCAATGGTGAGCAGCGCAATCGCGGTGTGGAGTGGAATACCTTTGGTGCCGTGAGCTCCAGCTTGCGCGTATTGGGCGGCATCACGTACCTGCAGCCCAAGCTGACCAGCACTCAGGGCGCCAACAACGACGGCCATGATGCTTTCGGCGCGGCGCGCTGGGCGGCCAATCTGGCAGCAGACTGGGATGTTCCGGGCGTGGCCGGTCTGGCGCTGAACGCACGCATGGTGCACACGGGCAAGCAGTGGGTCAACTCGGCCAACACCTTGCGTGCACCGAGCTGGACGCGCTTTGATGTCGGCGCCCGCTACACCACGCGCGTTGCCGACAAGAAAGTGGTCTTGCGCGGTACGGTGGACAACGTCTTTGGTCGCAACTACTGGGCTGGAGCCTTTGCCGACAACTTCCTGACCGTGGGTGCACCGCGCACCGTGCGCATCAGCGCTGCGGTGGACTTCTGAGGCGGAGGAAGCATCAATGCATGAAAGTCATCAAGGGTTGCCATTGCCATTGCCATTGCCGGTGAGGGGCCACAGGCCACCGGGCAAAGGGCTGCGCTCCCTGCTTGTTCCAGGTCTGCTGGCTGCGGCCAGCGTCGGCATCGGCGGCCCGGCCGGTGCGGCCCGGCCCTTGCCGGCCAGCACTCTTCAGAGCGAGGGCAAGGCGGCCTCGTTGCTTTCGGTGCGGGAGCCGCTCTCCGGCAGGCTGGCCCCGGGGCAGACGCTGAGCCTGCAGCTGGAGGCTCCGGCCGGAGCCGTGGTGCGCGGCAATCTGCAGGCGCTGGGCGTGGTGCTGGATGTACAAACGCCTGACGGACGCCATCTGCGGCGGCTGAGTCAGGGCGCAGGCGTCGATCACGCATTCACCTGGCAAAGCCGGGGCAAGGCGAAGGAGCGTCTGGTGCTGCGCGCAGAGAATGCCCTGCCTTATGCATCGTCAGCAAGTGGCATGTCGGTGGCGCAGGGCGGGCACAGCGATGCACCGACCCATGCCGCGCCCAGTCCTGGCGCCTACGAGCTGACGATCACCCAGGTGCTGGCGCCGTTGGCGGCTGGCCATGGGCCTGCGGCAGAGATCGAACCCGAGCCGCTGCGCAGCCCCAGGCTCAAGGCCTTGCAGGAGCGGCTGGCGCAGGGCGGCGACAGCCGCAGCTTCTGGCAGGAAATGGAACGCCAGGGCACGCCGCTGATCGAGCCCTGGGATGCCGAGCATCAGCTGGTGAGCTTTGTCTGGCGCGGCGCCGGGCAGTCCGTGAGACTGTTCGGCAGTCCATCGGGCAATCATGAGCCGCTGCAGCGCCTCGGAAGCAGCGATGTCTGGTGGGCCAGTTTCGTCATGCCCAGGGATGCACGGCTCAGCTATGGCTTTGCGCCCGATGTGCCTCAGGTTTCGGCCGATGCCATGATTCAGCGCCGATCCATTCTGTCCACCTTGCAGCGCGACCCCCTCAATCGCCAGAGCTGGGGGCGGTCTGCGGATCTGCAGGCGGTGCAGGATCGCTACGACGGGCGCTCCGTGCTGACACTGGCCAAGGCGCCGCCCCAGCCCTGGAGCCAGTCCCGTGCCAGCGTGGCAACTGGCCAGTTGCAGCGTCACTGGCTGGGCAGCCAGGCGCTGGGCAATGGGCGCGATATCTGGATTTACAAGCCGCAGGGCTGGCAGCAGGCCGATGCGGCTGGGCGTTCCCTGCTGGTGCTGTTCGACGCCCAGGCCTATCTGCGCCAGGTTCCCACGCCCGCCATCATCGACAACCTGATGGCCGACGGCCTGCTGCCTGCAACGGCCGTCGTGCTGGTGGCCAATGGCCAAGGCGACGCGCGCAGCCGCGAGCTGCCGCCCAACCCGGTGTTTGCCGACTTCATGGGCAAGCAGCTCATGCCCTGGCTCAAGACACAGGGTATAGCGGCCGGGCCTGAGCGTACGGTGATTGCAGGATCGAGCTATGGCGGCCTGGCTTCAAGCTATGTGGCGCTGCGCTATCCGCAGTGGTTTGGCAATGTGCTCAGTCTTTCGGGCTCCTACTGGTGGGCACCCAAGGGCGAGCCGCCCAATTGGCTGGCTCGCCAGTATGAGCAAACACCGCAACTGCCCATTCGCTTTTACCTTGATGCCGGCCTATACGAAGGGGCTCGCGGTGGTCAGGCAGGCATACGCGAAACCAGCCAGGAGCTGGGTGATGTGCTGCGTGCCAAGGGCAACAAGGTCGTGCAGCGTGTGCACAGCACCGGTCATGACTATGTGCACTGGCAGGGTTCGCTGGCCTGCGGGCTGCTGGCGCTGACGGGGCGAGAGCCATCGAACAAGGGGCTCAAGGAGCAGGTCGAACAGGCTTGCGGGCTCTGAGTCCGGGGAGCACAAAAAAAAGGGGCCTGAAGCCCCTTTTTTGCTTTTGGCCTGGAGCGCTTGTTTGCAAGCGCTGCAGGCCTTTTTTATGCAAGCTTCTACTTGAGCTTGTTGCCGCATTCGCCGCAGAACAGGTCATTGGCGGCTACAGGGGCGCTGCAGGCGGGGCAGCTCGGCGCAGCCTGAGCCAGGCGGGCTTTCTCGACTGCCTCTGCTTCGGCGCGGGCGCGGGCCGCTTCACGCTCGGCAGCCTGCTGCCTGGCCAGTTTCTCGGCTTCGGCTTGCTGACGTGCTTCTTCGGCAGCCTGGGCTGCGGCGCGCTCCTCAGCGGCCTTTTGCTGTGCTGCGCGCTCTGCGGCCTGGGCTTCGGCCCGCTGGCGTGCGGCCAGTTCCTGAGCTTCGGCGGCCGCACGCTCGCGTGCAGCTTGCTCGGCGGCCTCGGCTTCAGCCTTCAGACGGGCTGCTTCGGCCTCGGCACGCAGGCGTGACGCTTCGGCTTCGCTACGCTGGCGGGCGGCAGCCTCTTCAGCGCTTTGACGTGCTTTTTCCGCCGCATCGGCGGCAGCACGCTCGCGCGCCTGCTGCTCTGCAAATGCCTGTTCGGTGGATGCCGCTGTGGCGGCAGTCAGACCTGCGGCAGCCGCTGCTGCGCCAGCCGTTACTGCGCCAGTCGTTACCGCGCCAGCGCTGGCATTGCTGTCGTTGCCGGGCGGGGTGTCGGTGGCGGCGGGCTTGGCTGTGGCTTCCTGCAGGCGCTCGCTGGCAGCCTGCTTGGCGCGCTCGGCCGCAGCCATGGTGCGTTCTGCGGCAGCCATGGTCTGGGCCTTGGCTTCCTCGGCTTTTTTGCGTACATCGCCAATCAGGCTGTCCAGTGCACCCTCGGCCTCGGCAGGGTCCACGCTTTCACGAGCCTGCAGATAGATCAGATTCATGCCCATGATGGCGACTTGGGCCAGCAGTGCGCCCACCACACAGTACAGAACGCCCAGGCCGGCGATGAGGCCGGTGCTGCCGCCACCCATCATGCCCATGGGATTGAAGCCACCACCGTAGCCACGGCCGTAGCCGCCGCCCATGAACATGCCGGCCATGGCGCCGGCATCTCCGGTAATGCTCATGGCCATCCCGGTCAGGGAGACGGTGGCAGGCAGCAGTCCGGCAAACAGCATGAAGCAGACCAGGCCCAAAATGACATAGAGCACGACTTCCATCAGCACCACTTCGACCAGACGCTTGCGAGCGATGCTCAGCACATTGGCCAGCGCAGCCTTGACGGACAGGCCGCTCCACAGCGCGGGACCCATCAGCGGGCCGACGACCCAGATCATGGCGATCAGCAAGGCTGCGGCGACCAGCACCAGAATCGGGTGGGCCACAAAGGCCAGAATGCCGCCGAGCACGGGAATCTTGCAGATGAAGTAAATGACGGCAGCCAGCAGGTAGTAGGCCAGCGTGGCAACAAATATCGCCAGACCGACCAGCAGGAATTTGGGAAGGCACAGCAGACCGGCCGATGCAGCCGCCGAGAAGGAGCGTACGGGCTCGTTCCTGGCCTTGTCCATGAGCATGATGCCCACGCCTGAAGAGCCGGCCAGCAGCGCGACGACCGCCGCCAGCATGAAGATCAGGTACATGAAGAAGCCGGCCTTGACCAGCATCCAGGCCGCGCCTGCTATCAGTGCGCCGGTCAGCAGCAGCGTCAGAAAGCACAGCAGCAGCGGTCGCCACTGAGTCAGTCCTTCGGCGGCTCTGGCAAGGGTGGCAAAACGTATTTCTCCCAGGGGTTGCTCTCTCATTTTTTGTCCTGTCTGATGGTTGAGGCTGGCTGGTGTGGCGCGATGAGCCGCTGGCTTGCCGGGTGTCAAAGCTTGCCGCGGATCTCGCCAGCTTCGATGGTGTAGCGCTCCACGCCGGCGGGCAGACCAGTATCGATCTTCTTGATGACAGTCACGGGCTTGCCGCCCTTGGACTGCGTGGTGCCTGTGGCGGTATTCACACGCCCGGCCTTGACGTCCTCATCGGACTGATCGACCACGATGCTCGACGAGCCCCGGTTGTCGGCCAGTTCATTGGCCAGTTCCTTGAGCACATTCATGGCCTGGGTGTATTCCTTGCGGCCCTTGGCGGCCAGCGGCATCTCCACGGTCAGGGCGGAGAAGCTGCGCATCTGGTGTGCCTGTCCCGACTGGGCATCGGCGATGCTGACGGTTCTGGTCTGCACCGGACCGGCCACGGCGCGCTGTTTGGGCGGCAGCTTGTGCATGGCTTGCACGGCCTGGGCCTGCATGCTTTGCGCCTGCTGGGTTTCCTGATCCAGAGCGGCCTGCAGACGCGCAAAGCGCTCGTTCTGCCCGCCCGACACAGCGGTTGCGGGCGCGCTGCCGCCGGGGCCGCAGCTGGGGTCGGCGGAATTGGTGACGCGCGAGAGCATGCAGCTCAGCGATGTGGAGGCATCTTGCAAGGTGGCGCAGCCGCCAAGCAGGGTTGCGGCGCAGGCCAGCACAGTGAGTTTGAGTTTTTTCATGGCTTTCAATCCAGCAGGTCATCCAGCGATGGCGCGGTGTTCTTCTTGACTGCGGGTGTTCTTGCAGGGGCCGGCATGGGCGGTTTGCCAGATGCCGGGGCTGGGGACAGCTGCGGGCTGGCCGCTGGCGCGGGGGGGGCGCTGACAGTGTCTGGGGTCGTCACCACAGGGGCGACTGCGGTGGCGGGCGCGTTGTCTACGGCGCCGGCAATCGTGGCATTTTCGGCAGGTGTCGTTTGCGCTGCGGTACTGCCGCCCAGCGGGCCGACCAGGGCGTCGGCCTTGGCTTTGTCTTCGGGCGAAATCCCATCCTTGCCGGCCTGGGACGAACCGGATGCACTATTGCCCGCGCCGGTCAGGCCCTTCATATTGCTTGCCATCATCACTCCGCCTGCAATGGCAGCGATCAGCAGTGCCAGCGCCACCCATTTGATCCAGGCATTGCTGCCGCGCACCGGCTCCTGGGGAAAGGCCGGTGTGCGGTCGTTGCGCGGCGCAAATGCGACGGGCTCCGACTGTGGCGGCCTTGGTGCGGGTGTATCCATGGGCTCGATCAAGGGCGGAGCCATGCTTGCGCCATCAATGGTCTGCGAGGCACCTGAAGGCATGGGCTGCGCAGTTGCCGCTGCAGCACAGTTTTCGACGGGGCGCTCAAACACCATGCCGCATCGTGTGCAGAAGCGGGCCTCGGGTTTGCAGACAGCCTGGCATTGGCTGCAGATTTTTTCAGCAGCAGTGATTGCCGCGTCCGGCTCTTGTCTGGCGCCGCAGCTCTTGCAGAACTTGGCATTGGGAGAGAGCGGGTTGCCGCATTGGGAACAATTCATGGTCTGCAATCGAGAAAAGAGTCCGCTGGAATGGCCGCTCGGCGGCATTGCTGCCTTGGCAATGCCTGGAATATGGGCCGGTTTCTGCGCATTGGCATGAACCGGTACGGACCCATGAAAAATGATTTGTATCTTAGCGGCGCATTTGCCGCAGCCTGTTGGATCGCTTTATGGGAATGTAAGTACGCTTGGTTTTGACAGCTTTTTGTCAGGCATGGCAATCCATGAATGGGGTTTTGGTTAATGAGACTGCGCGCTAAATTTCAAGGGAGTTCTGGTGCAAGTGACTGATTTGAAAAGAAGGCCGTAAATCAGCTGCTTTATGGAGGCCGGGATTGCCGAGAAAAGTTCGAATCTCGAAATCTGTTTGATTTTTGCAAATGCTTCAAATGGTTGAGAGTGTTTTGCGCTGTAAAGATTTCAACGAAATACGGGCCTTGCGGAACCCCGGGAGTCTGCAAAGCCGGTAATCACTGCTGCGCAACCAGCGTCAGCAGCTCGATTCGCGGCGCTATGCCAAGGCGTATGGCAAAACCGGCCCACAGGCCTGCTCCGCTGCTGACCAGCAGCTTCATGTTGCCGACGTCATATTCGCCGCGCACAAAACCGTTGTTGACGGGAGCCACCAGCCAGCGGTCCATGCCCAGAATCAGCCCGCCGTGGGTATGGCCCGATATCTGCAGGTTCACGCCCTTGTCCGCGTTGTCGCGCGCGAACTTGGGCTGGTGTGCCAGCAGGATATGAAACGGTGCGCCGGCCTTGCGGGCCTGGGCGGCAACCGCGTCCACATCGGGGGGGATGCCTTCGGGGACCTCGGGGTCGGCGTTGTTGGGCGAGGTGCGGCCGAACACCGGGTCGCCGATGCCGGACAGGGCCAGCTTGCTGCCCTTGATGTTCAGCAGTTGCATGCGGTTTTCCAGCAAATTCAGGCCCAGGCGGCGGAACTCGGCCATCCAGGCGTTATAGCCGCTGTAGTACTCGTGGTTGCCCGGTGCCGCCCAGACGCCGTAGCGTGCGCTCAAGGCGGCCAGCGGTGCTACATGGGCGCGGCTGGTGGCGACATCGCCGTCCACCATATCGCCGGGCAGCACGATCAGGTCGGGCGTGGTGGCCAGGGTGCGCTGCACGATGGTCTGCACATAGCTTGCATCATTGACCGGGCTGGCGTGGATATCGGCCAGCACGGCAATGCGCAGGCCCTGCAGGGCAGCGGGCAGGTTTCTGACCGCGATCTGCTGCTCGTGCACCCTGGGCGGCTGCAGGGCGTTGAAGACACCGATGGCGCTCAGGCAGCCGGTGGCCACCACGGCGGCTGCGGTGAGTGCGGGAAGGTGCAGCAGCTGCGCCAGGCCGGTGCGGCCCATGAGCCGGGCGATCAGCCACAGCACATCGCGCAGCAGCACGAACAGCGCCAGCATCAGCAGCATGGCCAGAATCCAGCCACCGGGAACCTGCAGGCGCGCCACCACGGCGTAGGGCAGGGCATTGGTCTGCACGGCCTTGAGCAGCAAGGCCGGCGCGATGCCCAGCAGGCCTGTGATCAGCACGGCCAGCAGGCGGGCCAGACGGGAGGTGCCGTTGAGACTGGAGACAGGCCACCAGAGCCAGAGAGCCAGAAGAGGGATGACGAAAGCAGCAGTCGAGACCATGGGCAGCGGAGAAACCAAAAAACGACTTGCGCAAAAAGGGCCCAGCTCGGCCGACTGCCTCAGAAGGCAGGCCGTTGTAGCATTCTTGTTTGCGCAAGTTCTGCAAAAATTGCCGCGAGCATAGCAAGCGTTGGTGTCCCCGCGATGAACGCTGCTGCATCTGCCATCGCCGGCGCGCCGCAGGGCGTTGAAAATTGCGCGGCACGGCTGCTTTTGTCATTGCTGCGCAAGACCGGCCAAGGACGGGGATAATCCCAGCCCTTATGCCTTTGAAGATCAACTTCCCCGAGTCGCTTCCCGTATCCAGCCGTCGCCAGGAAATCATGGAGGCCATGGATCGCCATCAGGTCATCATCGTCTGTGGCGAGACTGGCTCGGGCAAGACCACGCAGCTGCCCAAGATCGCACTGGCGCTGGGCCGGGGCAGGCTCAATGCCGCGCCCGATGCCAACGGCCAGGTGCGCGGCCATCTGATCGGCCACACCCAGCCGCGACGGATCGCGGCTTCTTCGGTGGCCAAGCGCATTGCCGAGGAGCTGAACACGCCGCTGGGCGAAGTGGTGGGCTACAAGGTGCGCTTTCAGGACACGCTGCAGAAGAACGCCTCGGTCAAGCTGATGACCGACGGCATCTTGCTGGCCGAGACCCAGACCGATCCGCTGCTCAAGGCCTACGACACGCTGATCATCGACGAGGCGCATGAGCGCAGCCTGAACATCGACTTTCTGCTCGGCTATCTCAAGCAGATCCTGCCCAAGCGCCCCGATCTGAAGGTGGTGGTGACCTCGGCAACCATCGATGCCGACCGCTTTGCCAAGCACTTTGAGAGCAAGGATGGTCCCGCCCCCGTGATCATGGTTTCGGGCCGAACCTATCCGGTGGAGATGCGCTATCGCCCGTTCGAGGGTGAAAAGGACAAGGATCTGAACGACGCCATTGCCGATGGCGTCGATGAACTCTGGGCAGGCGGCAAGGGTGGCGATATCCTGATCTTCCTGCCCGGCGAGCGCGAGATCCGCGAAGCCGCCGACCATCTGCGCAAGCATTTGCAGCACTCGCCCACGCTGCGCAGCGCCGAGGTGCTGCCGCTGTTCTCGCGCCTGTCTCAGGCCGAGCAGGACCGTATCTTTGACGGCCATACGGGCCGGCGCATCGTGCTGGCTACCAATGTGGCCGAAACCTCGCTCACGGTTCCGGGCATTCGCTATGTGATCGACGCCGGTACGGCGCGTGTGAAGCGCTACTCCTTTCGCAGCAAGGTGGAGCAGTTGCTGGTCGAGCCGATCTCGCAGGCCGCTGCCAACCAGCGCGCGGGCCGTTGCGGCCGTGTGGCCAACGGTATCTGCATTCGCCTGTATGACGAAGAGAGCTTTGTCAGCCGCGACCGCTTCACCGACCCCGAAATCCTGCGCTCCTCGCTGGCAGGCGTGATCCTGCGCATGAAGTCGCTGGGTCTGGGCGATGTGGTGCATTTTCCCTTCCTTGAAGCGCCCTCGGGCCGCGCCATTGCCGACGGCTATCAGTTGCTGGCCGAGCTGGGTGCGGTGGACGATCACGGCCATCTGCTGCCCATGGGCAAGGAGCTGTCGCGCCTGCCGCTGGACCCGCGCGTGGGCCGCATGATTCTGGAAGCGCGCGAGCGCCGCGCCTTGGCCGAGGTGCTGATCATTGCCTCGGCTCTGAGCGTGCAGGACGTGCGCGACCGTCCCATGGAAGCGCAGCAGCAGGCCGACCAGCAGCACGCCAAGTTCGACGACGAGAAAAGCGAATTCAGCGGCTATCTGCGTCTGTGGCAGTGGCTGTCGGATGCGCGCGGCGGCAAGGTCGTGGCCAAGAGCCGCAAGGAGATGGCGGCCCAGCACGCGCCTGCGGCCAAGCCCAATGCGCGCAACCAGGCCTTCCTGCCCGTCAGTCAGCGTGCCGGCGGTGCGCAGCTCGAAGGCACGGTCGAGGAGCGGCTGGCGCTGTTCAACCCCGCCGAGCAGGCCCAACATGCCGACGAGGCCACGCACAAGATCAGCAACCGCCAGTGGGAACAGTTGCTGCGCCAGAACTTTATCAATATCCGCCGCGTGCGTGAGTGGCGAGATATCCACTCTCAGCTGCTGACGGTGGTCAAGGAGCAGAAATGGCTGCTCAACAACGAGGCTGCGGGCTATGAGGCCGTGCATCTGTCGATGCTGTCTGGGCTGCTCGGCAATATCGGTTACAAGGCCGAGGAGAGCGAGAGCTATCTGGGCGCGCACGGCATCAAGTTCCACCCGCATCCCGGCGCTCACCTGAGCAAGAAGCCCGGCCGCTGGATCGTGGCGGCCGAGCAGGTCGAGACCTCGCGCCTGTACGGCCGCGGCATTGCGGCCATAGAGCCGCAGTGGCTGGAGGAGGTGGGCGGCCATCTGCTCAAGAAGCAGCTGCTGGACCCGCATTGGAGCAAGAAGCAGGCCGATGTGGTGGCGCTGGAGCGCGCCACGCTCTATGGCCTGGTGGTCTACAACGGCCGCCGCGTGAGCTACGGCCGTGTCGATCCGCACGAGGCGCGCAATCTCTTCATCCGCCAGGCTCTGGTGGAGGGTGAGTGGGAAACCACGTGGCATTTCCTGCCCGCCAACCTCAAGCTCATGCGAAAGGTCGAGGAGCTGGAACACAAGAGCCGCCGCCAGGACGTGCTGGTCGACGACGAGCTGATCTTTGCCTTCTACGACCAGCAACTGCCCAGGGATGTGTACAGCGGCGCGACCTTCGACAAGTGGTTCCGCACCGAGAGCAGGAACCAGCCCGAGCTGCTGCGCCTGTCCAGGGACGAGCTGATGCGGCACGAGGCCGCCGGCATCACCACGGACAAATTTCCCAAGACAGTGAAGCTGGGCGGTGCCGATTGCAGCGCCAGCTATCTGCACAGCCCTGGCGACGCGCGCGACGGCATCACGGTCACCGTGCCGCTGTTCGTGCTCAACCAGGTGTCGGAGGAGCGTGCCGAGTGGCTGGTGCCGGGCATGCTCAAGGACAAGATCCAGGCGCTGCTCAAGAGCCTGCCCCAGCGCCCGCGCAGCCGTTTTGTGCCGCTGCCCGAGAGCGCCGCGCGGCTGGCCGAGCTGTTCACGCAGAACGAACGCTGGGCCCAGGGGGTGCTGATCGACGCCTTGCTCAAGCAGGTGCAGGCAGAGACCTCGCTGGATGTGAAGCGCGCAGACTTCAAGCTGGACATGCTGAGCCCGCATCTGTTCATGAACTTCCGCATCACGGACGAGCATGGCCGCCAGCTGGGCCAGGGCCGCAATCTGGGCGCGCTCAAGGCCGAGTGGGGCGCCAAGGCACGTGGCGCTTTTCAGGCGCTTGCTTCATTAAAGGTAGCTGCTAGCGCAGGTGATACAAGAATTTCAGAGTCAAAAGTATCTGAAAGTGATAGTAGGCAAGCGAAAGCAGCTCCTAAAAATGATAAGACTGCGGCGGGCAAGCCGGCCCAGTCGCATGATGCGCGCTACAAGGACTGGAGCTTTGGCGAGCTGCCCGAGCTCATGGAAATCAAGAAGGGCGGCACCACGCTGATCGGCTTTCCGGCCTTGATCGATCATGGCGATGCCGTCGGCATCGAAGTCTTCGACGAACCCGAAGCCGCTGCCACAAAGCACCGCGTGGGCCTGCGCCGTCTGTTCGCGCTGCAGATTCGTGATGCGCTCAAGTATCTGGAGAAGAACATTCCCGACCTGCAGAAGATGGCCGTGGCCTATATGCCGCTGGGCACGCAGGAGGAGCTGCGCGGCCAGATCATCGATGTGGCCATTGACCGCGCCTTTCTGCAGGAGCCATTGCCGAGCAACGAGGCCGACTTCAAGCAGCGCGTGCAGGACGGCCGTGGCCGCCTGACGCTGATTGCCAACGAGGTGGCACGCATGTCGGCCACGATCCTTGCCGAGTACGCGGCCGCCGTGCGCAAGATCAAGGACACCAAGAACGCGCCGGAGGCCACCAAGGACGCGAGCGAGCAGCTGCAAAAGCTGATGCCCAAGAACTTCATCGCCGTGGCCCCCTGGGCGCAGCTCGGTCATTACGCGCGCTATCTCAAGGCCATTACCTCGCGCCTGGACAAGTACCGGGCCGATCCGGCACGCGATGCCGCCAAGCTCAAGGAGCTGCAGCCGCTGGAGCAGCGCTACTGGCGGCTGGTGGCCGAGCGCAAGGGGCAGATCGATGCCCGTATGCAGGAGTACCGCTGGATGCTGGAGGAGCTGCGCGTGAGCTTTTTTGCCCAGGAGCTGCGCACGCCCTATCCGGTCAGCGCCAAGCGGCTGGACAAGGTCTGGGCGCAGCTGCAGCAGTGATGCTGCCCTGACGGCCTGGCAAGTGCGGCCCTGCCTGCCTAGGCGGGCCGGCTTTCGCCCTGCAGCAGCGGATTGCGCGAAAACAGCTCCACCACCCAGTCCACAAAGGCGCGCACCTTGGCGCTGAGGTGGGAGTTGGGCGGATAGACCACGTAGATCGGCAGCAGAGGGTGCTTCCAGTCTTCCAGCACCCGTTGCAGCTGGCCGTTTTCCAGGTACTTGTGAATCTGAAAGCGGCTGAGCTGCCCTATGCCCTGGCCCGCGAGTATGGCGCTGATATAGGCATTGCCTTCGTTGATGCCCAGGTGGGCGGGACTGGCGATCTCTATCACTTCGCCGTCTTTGTGGAACTCCAGCGGATAGCGCCTGGCCGAGACCGGCGAGAAATAGATCACATTGCGATGGCCGGACTCCAGATCGCGCGGATGCCGGGGCACGCCGTGGCGCTGCAGATATTCGGGGGCGGCAACCGTGATGAATTCCAGATTGCCGATGCGGCGCGCCACCAGGGACTGGTCGGCCAGCTCGCCGCCGCGGATCACACAGTCCACGTTGTCGCTGATCAGGTCCACGGTACGGTCGCTCACGCCCAGATCGATCTGTATCTCGGGGTAGCGGGACTGGAACTCGCTCAGATGGGGAATGATGAGCAGACGCGCCACCGTCGTTCCCACATCCACGCGCAGGCGCCCGCGCGGCGTGGTGCGCGCCTGGCTGACGCTGGCCTCGAGGTCGTCGAAGTCGGCGAGCAGGCGCACGGCGCGGTCGTAGTAGGCCGCACCGTCGGCGGTCACGGTGACGCGACGCGTGGTACGGTTGAGCAGCTTCACGCGCAGGCGCTCTTCCAGCGCCTGAACGTTCTTGGTCACACTGGCTTTTGGCATTTGCAGCGAATCGGCTGCACGCGTGAAAGTGCCGGCTTCCACGACCCGCGCGAAAATACGCATGGCCTGTATCTGATCCATGGGATCTCCTTGTCCTCGCGAAAACCCGGACTCGCCGAGGATGCGGGATTCTCACACACAGCTCACACCGTCATTGTTCGAGAATTGGAAACAGTGTGGCCGCGTTTGCGGGGTTTATGCCGTCAATTGCTGTTGCTACATTTCTGTTCCATCACCCGGTCCTGTCCGGAAAATCCATGTCAAACACCAAAGCCACCGCATTGCAGCCGATTACTCATACCGACACCACGATTTCCGTGGCCGACGGTGTGCAGGCCCATGTGCGCCTGTATGGCGGCAAGCGACGCGGGGAAGTGGTCCCGCTGGTGCTGCATTTCCATGGCGGTGCCTTTGTGGCCGGGGATCTGGACAACGGTTGCACCGTCGGCAGTTCGCTGGCGGCGGCCGGGGCCTGTGTGGTGTCGCTGGCCTATCCGCTGGCACCCGAGCATCCGTTTCCGCGTCCGCTGGAGCTGGGCTACGAGGTGCTGCTGTGGGCCTACAAGCAACGCACCAAGCTGGCTGGCAAGGGCGCTCCGCTCTATCTGGCCGGCGAAGAGGCCGGCGCCAATCTGGCGGCCGGCGTCTGCATGATGGCGCGCGATCAGCAGCAGCCCCCGCTGGCCGGGCAGATTCTGATCTCTCCTATGCTGGACCCTTGCGCGGCCACGCCTTCGCAGCGTGCCGCCCAGGGCGAGTCCGTCGAATGCAAATGGGCTTCGGGCTGGTGCCAGTACCTCGGTGAGCCGCATGATGCGGAGCACCCCTATGCGGTGCCGGCACGGGCCCGCCGCCTCGCGGGACTGCCGCCGACGCTGATTCTGGTCGGCGAGGCCGACCCCATGCGCGATGAGGCACTGAACTATGGCGCGCGGCTGGAAGCTGCCGGCCTGAGCGTGTTTCGCCATGTGTTTGCAGAAGCGGGGCAATGGCCGCAGGCGCTGCTGGAGCAGCCGCCCGAGTCCTGCCCTTGCGCCGCGCAGTTGCAGGAGCAGCTGCGCCAGTTTTTCGAAACCACTCGATGTCGGCTCTGAGCTGATCTTGCCCTGCCCAGATCGCTGACCTGATCCGTCCCTGTGGGCCGGACGCAGCACGGCTGCGCCTTTTTCCTCTCTTTCTCATTCGATTCCTGGCCTGAGCGCTGGAAGGGATGAGTCATGCCTGCCGCCGAAAGAGCCGCTACCGCTTTCAACCCTTGAACCAAAGACATTGCCATGAACGAGCACTCCAAACTCTCCAACCGCCGCCGGTGGGCCGCAGCCGGCGTCGCCGCTGCCGTGATCGCCACGACCGCCGCCATGCTGGGCCTGCAGGCATCGCACGCGGAAGCGCCGGCTGCGCAGGCCGCCGCGCCGGCCGTGCCGGTCTCGGCAGCCCAGGTTCTGCAGCAGGACGTGACGCTGTGGAATGAATTCTCTGGTCGACTCGAAGCCGTGCAGCGCGTGGACGTGCAGCCGCGCGTCTCGGGCGCGGTGCAGGCCGTGCATTTCAAGGAAGGTGCGCTGGTCAGGGCCGGTGATCTGCTGTTCACCGTGGACCCGGCTCCCTATGTGGCAGAAGTCGATCGCGCTGAAGCCCAGGTCGTTGCTGCCAAGGCGCGCATGGCCTATACCCAGAGCGAGTCCGAGCGCGCCACGCGTCTGTGGGACGAGCGGGCGATCGCGCAAAAGGAATACGACGAGCGCGTGAATGCCCGGCGCGAGGCCGATGCGAATCTGCGCGCTGCACAGGCTGCGCTGCAGACCGCCAAGCTGAACCTGGGCTACACCCAGGTCAAGGCTCCGGTGAACGGGCGCGTGGGCCGCATCGAGGTCACCGTGGGTAATCTCGTGAGCTCGGGGGCCGGAGCGCCGGTGCTGACCACCCTGGTGTCGGTGGACCCCATGTATGCCAGTTTCGACGCCGACGAGCAGATCGTGGCCCAGGCGCTGCAGGGTCTGCAGAGCTCAAGCCAGGGACGCAGCACGCGTGCGCTGATTGAAACCATTCCCGTGCAGATGGGCGTGGGCACCAGCGGCGGCACGCCTTACACCGGTCATCTGCAGCTCATAGACAACCAGGTCGATGCCAAGAGCGGCACGGTGCGTGTGCGGGCCGTGTTCGGCAATGTGGACGGCACGCTCATGGCCGGCCAGTTCGCGCGCATTCGCATGGGTCAGCCCCAGACCACCCAGGCCGTGCTCATCAACGAGCGCGCCGTGGGCACGGACCAGAGCAAGAAATTCGTGCTGGTGATTGGTGCTGACAACAAGGCCGAGTACCGGGAGGTGCAACTGGGCGCGCCGGTGGACGGCCTGCGTGTGGTCACTTCGGGCCTCAAGGCCGGCGAGCGCATCGTCGTCAACGGACTGCAGCGTGTGCGCCCCGGCGTGGTGGTCGCGCCTCAGGACGTGCCCATGGACGCCAAGGCCGAGCTGGCCGATGGCCGCAGCGCCGCCAAGCAACCTACGGTCTGAGAACCCTTAATCCTCCGACACCATGAACCTTTCCCGATTTTTCATCGACCGCCCGATCTTCGCGGGCGTGCTGTCGGTGCTCATCTTTCTTGCTGGCCTGATCGCCATGCGGACGCTGCCGATCTCGGAATACCCCGAGGTCGCTCCCCCTTCGGTGGTGGTGCGCGCCCAGTACCCGGGCGCCAATCCCAAGGTGATTGCCGAAACCGTGGCCACGCCGCTGGAGGAATCCATCAACGGCGTGGAAGGCATGCTCTATATGGGCAGCCAGGCCACGACCGACGGCGTGATGACGCTGACCGTGACCTTCGCGCTGGGCACCGACCCCGACAAGGCCCAGCAGCTGGTGCAGAACCGCGTCTCCCAGGCCGAGCCGCGCCTGCCCGAGGAAGTGCGCCGCCTGGGCATCACCACGGTCAAGAGCGCGCCCGACCTGACCATGGTCGTGCACATGGTCTCGCCCAACGGCCGCTATGACATCGACTATCTGCGCAACTATGCCGTGCTCAATGTGAAGGACCGCCTGGCGCGCATCCAGGGCGTGGGCCAGGTACAGATCTTCGGCGGCGGCGACTATTCCATGCGTGCCTGGCTCGATCCGCAGAAGGTGGCGCAGCGCGGTCTCTCGGCCGCCGACGTGGTGGCCGCCATCCGCGGCCAGAACGTGCAGGCAGCGGCCGGCGTGGTCGGCGCCTCGCCCGGCCTGCCTGGCGTCGACATGCAGCTGTCCATCAATGCGCAAGGACGCTTGCAGACCGAGGAAGAGTTCGGCGACATCATCGTCAAGACGGGCTCCGACGGCGCGGTGACGCGCCTGCGCGACGTGGCCAGGCTGGAACTGGGCGCGGCCGATTATTCGCTGCGCTCCCTGCTCAACAACGACCCCGCCGTAGGCATGGGCGTGTTCCAGGCTCCGGGCTCGAATGCTCTGGAGATCTCTGCCAATGTGCGCTCCACCATGGCCGAGCTGCAAAAGCACATGCCTGAAGGTGTGGAGTTCCGCATCGCCTACGACCCCACGCAATTCGTGCGGGCTTCGATCAAGTCCGTGATCCAGACCCTGCTGGAAGCCGTGGCCCTGGTGGTTGTGGTGGTGATCCTGTTCCTGCAGACCTGGCGCGCTTCCATCATTCCGCTGCTGGCCGTGCCGGTCTCGGTGGTGGGCACGTTTGCCGTGCTGCACCTGCTGGGTTTTTCCATCAATGCGCTGAGCCTGTTCGGCCTGGTGCTGGCCATCGGCATCGTGGTGGATGACGCCATCGTGGTGGTGGAGAACGTGGAGCGCAATATCGAGGCCGGCCTGTCGCCACGCCAGGCCACCTACCGCGCCATGCAGGAGGTGAGCGGGCCCATCATCGCCATCGCCCTGGTGCTGTGCGCCGTGTTTGTGCCCCTGGCCTTCATCAGCGGCCTCACGGGCCAGTTCTACCGCCAGTTTGCGGCCACCATCGCCATCTCGACGGTGATCTCGGCCATCAACTCGCTGACCTTGTCGCCTGCGCTTTCCGCGCTGCTGCTGCGCGGCCACGATGCGCCCAAGGACGCGCTGACACGCGGCATGGAGCGCGTGCTGGGCGGGTTCTTTCGCCGCTTCAACGCCTTGTTCCGCCGCGGCTCCGATGCCTATAGCGGCGGCGTGCAGCGCGTCATCGGCCGCAAGGCGCTGATGCTGGTGATCTACGCCGTGCTGGTGGGCGCGACCTGGGGTCTGTTCAAGCTGGTGCCCGGCGGCTTTGTGCCGGCCCAGGACAAGCAGTATCTGGTCGGCTTTGCCCAGTTGCCCGATGGCGCCACGCTGGATCGCACGGAAGACGTGATCCGCCGCATGGGCGAGATCGTCAAGAACAATCCCAATGTGGAAGACGCCATCGCCTTCCCGGGCCTGTCCATCAACGGCTTCACCAACAGCTCCAACTCGGGCATCGTCTTTGTCACGCTCAAGCCCTTTGCCGAGCGCAAGCATGCCGACCAGAGCGGCGGTGCCGTGGCGGGTCAGCTCAACCAGGCCTTTGGCAGCATCCAGGAAGCCTTTATCGCCATGTTCCCGCCGCCCCCCGTGGCAGGCCTGGGCACGACCGGCGGCTTCAAGCTGCAGATCGAGGACCGTGCCTCGCTGGGCTACGACGCCATGGACGCGGCCGTAAAGGCATTCATGGCCAAGGCCTACCAGACGCCCGAGCTGGCCGGCCTGTTCACAAGCTGGCAGGTCAACGTGCCCCAGCTCTACGCCGCCATCGACCGAACCAAGGCGCGCCAGCTCGGCGTGCCCGTGACGGATATCTTCGAGACGCTGCAGATCTACCTGGGCAGCCTGTACGCCAACGACTTCAACCAGTTCGGCCGCACCTATAGCGTGCGCGTCCAGGCCGATGCCGCCTACCGGGCGCGTGCCGAAGACGTGGGCCTGCTCAAGGTGCGTTCCACCACGGGCGAGATGGTGCCGCTGTCGGCGCTGATGAAGCTCGAACCCAGCTTTGGGCCCGAGCGCGCCATGCGCTACAACGGCTTTTTGGCCGCCGACGTGAATGGCGGGCCCGCTCCTGGCTTCTCCTCGGGTCAGGCCCAGGCAGCCGTCGAGCGCATTGCTGCCGAAACCCTGCCGCCCGGCATAGGTTTCGAGTGGACCGAGCTGACCTACCAGGAAATCCTGGCCGGCAATTCCGCCGTGCTGGTGTTCCCCATCGCCATCCTGCTGGTCTTCCTGGTGCTGGCGGCTCAGTACGAAAGCCTGACCCTGCCGATTGCCATCATCCTCATCGTGCCCATGGGCCTGCTGGCCGCCATGACGGGCGTGTGGCTGAGCGGCGGTGACAACAATGTGTTCACGCAGATCGGGCTCATCGTGCTGGTGGGGTTGTCGGCCAAGAACGCCATCCTGATCGTGGAGTTCGCCCGCGAGCTGGAATTTGCCGGCCGCACGCCCGTGCAGGCCGCCATCGAAGCCAGCCGTCTGCGCCTGCGCCCCATCCTCATGACCTCGCTGGCCTTTGTCATGGGCGTGCTGCCCCTGGTGCTGTCCACGGGCGCGGGAGCTGAGATGCGCAGCGCCATGGGGGTGGCGGTGTTCGCCGGCATGATCGGTGTGACGGCCTTTGGCCTGTTCCTCACGCCGGTGTTCTATGTGGTGCTGCGTCGTCTGGCCGGCAACCGTCCGCTGCAGCAGCATGGCAGCCATGTGGCACCGATCAGCGAGCCGGGTCACGGCGCCTCGGCCCTGCCCATGCCTGCTGCACCGCGCGGCCATGACGAATAAGCCCCAATCAACCATGGATTCCGATATGAAAACGATGCAAGGCATTCGATCCCTGATGCCGTCCCTGAGCGCGCTGACGGCAGCTTTGGTGCTGGCAGGTTGCGCCAGCGCACCGCCCACGGTGGCCGAGCATGCCGGCGTTGCCGTGCCAGCAAGCTTCAGCGCCCAGGCCGCAGCCGCGGGCTGGACGCAGGCTGCCCCGGCAGAGGCCCAGCCGCGCGGTGCCTGGTGGCTGGTATTTGCCGACGCCGAACTCAGCGCTCTGGTGGAGCGCGCGGGTGAAGCCAATACCGATGTGCAGACCGCTGCGGCACGCCTGGCCGAAGCCCGTGCGCTGCTGCGCTCGGCCGATGCCCAGCGGCAGCCGCAGATCGGGGCCTCGGGCGGCGCTGTGCGCCAGGCCGGGCTGAACACCGCGAGCGGCATGCAACCCGCAACCCTGGTCACGGCCGGCTTGAACTTCTCCTACGAAGCGGATCTGTTCGGCAGGCTGTCGCGGGCCAGCGAAGCGGCACGCGAGGATGCCAATGCACGCGAAGCACTACTGCAGAGCACGCGCCTGATGGTGCAGGCCGATGTGGCGCAGACCTATCTGCAGCTGCGTTCGCTGCAGACCGAACGCCAGCTGGTCGAGCAGAGTCTGGTGGCCTATCGCGAGACCTTGACGCTGATCGAGAAGCGCTTCCGGGCCGGCGATGCGGCAGAGCTGGACGTGGCGCGCATGCAGACCGAGGTTTCGGCCACCGAGGCCGAGACGCTGGCGCTGGAGCGCCAGCAGGCGGCCCTCACGCATGCGCTGGCCGTGCTTGTGGGCGATATCGCCACAAGCTTCACGCTGGCTGCACAGCCTGTGCTGGCAACGCTGCCTGTGATTCCGGCAGGCGTGCCTGCGACGGTGCTGGCGCGCCGCCCCGATGTGTCGGCGGCCCAGGCTTCGGTGCTGGCTGCCCAGGCCCGCGTGGGCGTGGCCCAGGCCGCATGGTTTCCGGCTATCACGCTCACGGGCAATGGCGGCTATGCCTCTCCGGAGCTGGGCGATCTGTTCAAGTGGTCGGCGCGCTCCTGGGGCATAGGCGCCTTGCTGTCCCTGCCCATCTTCGACGGCGGCCAGCGCGCAGCGCAGGAAGAGGGCGCACGTGCGCGTCTGGAGGCAGCAGTGGCCGCCCAGCGCGGCCAGGTGCTCGCGGCCTTTCGGGATGTGGAGGATCAGCTCAGTGCCTTGCGTCTGCTCTCGGGTCAGGCCCATGTGCTGGGGCAGGCCGTGCAGTCTGCGGAGCGCGCCACCCATCTCTCGGACGTGCGCTATCGCAACGGTCTGGTGAGCCAGCTGGAGCTGCTGGATGCACGCCGCAACGAGTTGCGCAACCGGCGCCAGGCCCTGCAGGTGCGCACCGCGCAGTACACCGCCACGGTGGCGCTGATTCGTGCACTGGGCGGAGGCTGGGACAGCGGCGAGCCCGTGGCGGCTCGTGGATGAGGAGGGGCCTGCTCCGGGCAGGCCTGAGCTGGGCCCAGATGCAACATCATCGCAGGCTCTGTGCCGGCCCGCGTCTACCGCTGTCGGCAGCTGCCTCTCTGCGTTGAGTGATGAAGCTCGGCACAAAGGTCTTCGGCCGCCAAGAGGCGGGCTCTAGCCTATCCCCGCGTGGTGACCGGATTGCAAAGCGCAGTCCTCAGTGCGCGTACCGCGCTATCTACCGTGGTGAGTACCGGCAGGTTCGACGCTTGCTCGCAAACCGCCCTGGCTCTTGCCATGCTGAACTGCGCCAGAGCGATACGGGTACATCCTTCGTCTCTCAATCGAGCGGCTTGGGCTGCAATGAGCGCGTCGTGGCGGGCCAGGTCTCCCGCATTCATGGCCTGCAACGCGCCTTCGGCCAGAGCCAGAACGAGGTCGGCATCCGGACCGAACTCGGGCGGCATCGACTTCAGCGTGGGCGCAAAAGTCGCGATGAGTCCAATTTTTCCGGGCTGTCGCAGTGCTTCGGCCACCATGGCCTCATTGGGCCGAAGCACCGGGAGGTCGGCATGCCGCGCAGCGACCGCATCGATGCAGGATCCGAATGCCGAACAGGTGAAGAGAATAGCTTGGGCACCCGTGCCCACTGCGTAGTCGGCCAGGACCTCGAAGCGCCTGTGCATGGCTGTGTCGAGTCCGTGGCTGCTTCGTGCGAGGTCTGCCGACAGGCTGTCGTCCAGCAGGTTCATGCGAACGGCTTGCGGCCAGTCTCGGTCGAATGCGGCGTTGATGGGCTCGACCGAATGGCTAAGGGCGTGAATGAGAGCAATCCGAGTCATATGTTGGTGCCTGGAAGTTCGAGGATGTCAGATGCCCTTTGAAGAAGGATTCTCGAAGCCTTCTCTGGTTTCTGCGTTGAGTGGGTAGTTGATGTTGGTCCCCTTCGGTGGAATCGGCGACATGAACCACTTTTTGTAGAGTGTCTCCATTTCGCCTGATTTCATCATTCCGACCACCACGCGGTCTACCAGCGCCTTGAACTGCGGGTCGTCCTTGCGCAGCATCAGAGACTGATTTTCTGTGCGCAGGTTTTCGCCCGTGATGATGAATTCCTTCGGGTTCTGGGTGTTCGCGATAAGACCTGCCAACAAGATGTCGTCGAGCACGAAGGCGGCTGCACGGCCCGAATTCAGCAGCAGAAAGGAGTCGAGATGGTCTTTCCCGGACAATTGTGTGACCTCCAGCACCTTGCCACGGTTGGTTTCACGCAGGAGTCGGAACGAAGTCGTGCCAGCGGTGGTGACAACCGACTTGCCTTGCAAGTCAGCAATGCTCTTGATGCCTGAGCTGGCCTTGACTGCCATGCGCACGTTGTATCGGAAGATGTCCGGAGAAAATGCCACGTCCTTCTGGCGTTCTACCAAATTGGTCGTGGAGCCGCACTCAAGGTCGACCGTCCCGTTCGTCACAAGAGGGATGCGGTTCTGCGACGTCACCACCTGGTACTTGATATCGATTTTGGGCTGTTTCAGCTCGGCCTTGATGGCGTCCACAATTTTCATGCAGATGTCGAGGCTGTAGCCGATGGGGGTGGCGGTATCGGAGATGTATGAGAATCCGAAGGAGGCCTCGCGGTGACCCAGGGTGATAGTCCCGCTCTCCTTGATCTTTTTCAAGGTAGGCGACTCCTGTGCGAGGGCATCCAGTGCGGGGACAAGAGCAGTGGCCATCATGGCGGCAGCCGCGACGTTTCGGATAGACAAGCGCATGGTATTCCTGAATGAGAGAGTGGGGTTGAGAACGGGGTGTGGGAGTCTTCAGGCCGCGATTGCGGCTTGCCGGGTGATGGCGTCCACGGACTCTGCCAACAGACTGGCAATGGTCTTGAGCTCATCGCGGCTGGCGATATAGGGCGGTGCAAGCAGCACATGGTCTCCGTTGACTCCATCGACAGTGCCTCCGAACGGATAGCACAGCAGGCCCCGCGCCATGGCGTCCTTCTTGAGATTTGCATTGACCTTGAGCGCCGGGTCGAATGGGCGTTTCTCGGCTTTGTCTGCAACCAGCTCAATGCCCCAGAAGAAGCCACGACCGCGCACGTCCCCCACGTGAGGGTGGTCGGCGAAGGTTTCGCGCAGCAGCGCACCGAAGAAGGCACCGTCCTCCTGCACCTTGGCCAGAAGTCCGTCCCGGTGGATGACCCGCTGGACGGCAAGCGCCGCAGCACAGGCGACGGGGTGTCCTAGATAGGTGTGCCCGTGCTGGAAGAAGCCGCTGCCGAAAGACATGGCGTCAACAATGTGCTTTTTTGCAAGCACCGCGCCTATGGCCTGATAGCCGCCTCCCAGTCCCTTCGCGACGGTCATCAGGTCCGGGCTGATGCCTTCCTGCTCGCAGGCATGCAGAGTCCCGGTCCGTCCCATGCCGCACATTACTTCATCGAGGATGAGAAGCACGCCATGGCGGTCGCAGACTTCGCGCACGGCCTTGAAGTAGCCAGGTACCGGAGTCAACACGCCTGCAGTTGCTCCGCCCAAGGTCTCTGCCACAAAGGCGATGACTCGCCCCGGACCTTGGGCGAGGATGGCCGTATCCAACTCTTGCGCCAGCCGTTGTCCATATTGCTCGGGAGTTTCTTCGGCGCGTTGTTCGCGATACGGGTAGCAAGGCGCCACATGCGTGGCAGGTACCAGAATGGGAGCGAAAGGGGCGCGGCGCCATTCGTTTCCGCCAACGGCCAGAGCACCCAGGGTATTGCCGTGGTAGCTCTGTCGCCGGGCAATGAAATGTGTGCGCTCAGGCTCTCCGATTTCCACAAAGTACTGGCGTGCCATCTTCAAGGCGGATTCCACAGCCTCGGAGCCACCGCTGACCAGATACACATGGCTCATGCCTTCAGGCGCTGTGCGGATGAGCTCGTCTGCGAGTTCCTCGGCCGGCCGAGAGCTGAAGAAACTGGTATGCGCATAAGGGAGCTGGTCGATCTGGGCGTGCATCGCCGCAATCACGTCTGGATGTCCGTGGCCCAGTGATGAAACGGCTGCGCCCCCGGATGCGTCCAGGTAGCTATGGCCGCTGGCATCCTGAATTCGCATGCCGTGAGCCGATACGGCAACGGGTGGGGCGGTTCGCAGATGGCGGTGAAAGACGTGCGTCATGTGGAAGATTCCGAAAGCTGATGCGGGTGCTTGGAGGTGTTGCTGTGTTTTGGAACTAATGTTCTATTAAAAGAATTTAATGGAACAAATGTTTCGTCAAGAGGTATTTTGCTGAGTTGTATGCTTTGGGAACATTTGTTCCATAAGCGTTCCAGCCAAGCATCTGGCGAGGAAAGCTTTCGATTGAGTCTTCAACCATGACTGTCAAAGACGAGCTGCGAGGCCGCTTCAACTCACTGAGTCCAGCTCTGCAGCGGATTGCGAAATACGTGCTGGACCATCCCAACGAAGTGGTCACCAGTTCGATGCGCACCGTGGGTATCAGTGCGGATGCACGTCCGGCGACGCTGGTGCGATTTGCTCAGCAGCTAGGATTTGCCGGCTGGCCGGAACTCAAGCAGGCGATTGCGCAGGAGATGGGCTTGGGTCGGGAAGCCTATGGCGACAGGGCCCGCTCTTTGCTGGAGCGCGCCAGTGAGCAAGGTCTGGCGGGCGAGATATTTCAGGTTCACAAGGCGAACCTTGAGGCCACGGAGCGTCATAGCAGGAGCGGGCTCAACGATGCGGCCGTCTTGTTGGAAGCGGCGCCCAATGTTCATGTAGCGGGGTTTCGTGCCTGCTTTCCCATCGCGTTTTCTTTCGTCTATGTGTATCGGCTTTTCAGAAATTCCGTGCATCTCATAGACGGCCAGGGCGGCTCTCTGGAGATGCAGACTCGATCCATGACCGAGGAGGATGCACTCCTGGTCATCAGCTTCGCGCCCTATTCCCGGGAGGTGCTGCAGGTGGTGGAAGCAGGCAAGCGTGCTGGCTGCAAAGTAATTGCCATTACCGATAGCGATGCCTCGCCGCTGTCGCTTTTGGCGGATGTGACGTTGCTTTTTTCGACACAGAGTCCTTCATTTTTTCCATCGATTACCTCGGGGATGGCATTGACAGAGTCGCTGCTGGAACTACTGGTCAGTCGCGCGGGCAAGCCGGTCATCGACCGCATTGAGAGGGCAGAGGCCCACCTGTTCGAGTCAGGCGCCTATGTGGATGCCGGGGGCCGTAGCCGAGGCAGCTAGTACCGCCGAGGGCGCGGGGCACCTAGCTCGTAACAGAGTGACGCGGCAGGGCACCCCATCTCCAATGACGCAGCAGCTCAGGAGGGCATGTATTGGAAAAGCCGGAGACGGCAGCGAGCCGTTGGTGCGGGCAATCGACGCAGCCCGCACGTGGTCGCTATGGTTTCGGTTGATTTGATGGGCGTCAAGGCAAGACTTGAGGCTCTGGAAACGCAGGTGCCAGTGGTGCTAGATTCATTGACGGTCCATGTGGATCGTCAATGGGTGCTTCATGAACATCACTTTTCACGGTGCGGCGCAGTCGGTTACGGGATCCTGCTTTCTGGTCGAGGCGCATGGGTGTCGCTTTCTGATCGACTGCGGCATGGCCCAGGGCGGTCGCGAGGCTGACGAGCACAACCAGCAAGCCTTTGCCTTTGATGCCGCAGGCCTGGACTTCGTCGTTCTGACCCATGCGCATATCGACCACAGCGGCCTGCTGCCCAAGCTCGTGGCTCAGGGCTTCAAGGGCCCTATCTATGTCACTCTGGCCACTAAGGACCTGCTCGAAGTCCTGCTCAAGGACAGTGCCCATATCCAGATGATGGATGCCGAACGGGCGGCGCGGCGTCAGCGCGAAGGCAAGCGGCGCGAGCGAGAGTCGGCGGTTCCTCTGTACTCGCTGGCCCATGTGGCGAGCACGCTGGAGCAGGTCCAGGCCATGCCTTATCGCCACAGCTTCAAACCTCATCCTGCGGTGACAGTATGTTTTCAGGATGCCGGGCATATTCTGGGCTCGGCCATTGTGGAGCTGTGGCTGGCAGATGGTCATGGCGGCTCGCGCAAGCTGGTGGCCAGCGGCGATCTGGGCCAGCCGGGGCGGGTGATCCTGCGCGACCCCACGCCGATCATGGATGCCGATCTGCTGCTCATCGAGTCCACCTATGGCGACCGGCAGCACAGGAGCACGGGCGATACCCTGGAGGAGCTGGTCGATGTGGTCACGCGCACGGTTCCCCATGGCAATGTGGTCATCCCGGCATTTGCCGTGGGGCGCACGCAGGAGCTGCTCTATCACTTTCTGCAGCTGATCCAGCAGCAGCGTCTGCCGCCGGTAGAGATATTTGTGGATTCACCCATGGCGGTGGCGGCCACGGACATCACGCTGCGGCACTTCAGCGTGTTCGACGAGGAGGCCAGGCAGTTGCTGGGCAGCGTCAAAAGACTCAAGGAGTCGCCGCACATTCATTTCATCAGCGATGTGGAGGACTCCATCAAGCTCAACCGCATCAGGAGCGGCGCGGTCATCATCTCGGCCAGCGGCATGTGCGATGCGGGGCGGGTGCTGCATCATCTGAAGAACAATCTCTCCAGGCCCGAGTGTGCCGTGGTGATCTGCGGCTTTCAGGCCGAAGGTTCGCTGGGGCGCAGGCTGGTCGACGGTGCCAGGTTGGTGCGCCTGCTCGGCGATGAAGTCGAGGTCCGTGCCGGCATCCATACCCTGGGCGGCTTTTCGGCCCATGCCGACCAGCAGGCCCTGCTGGACTGGGCGGCTGCGTTCACCCGGCCGCCGCAGCAGACCTTTGTGGTGCATGGGGAGCCGCAGGCATCCCGGGCCTTGGCCGCGCTGCTGCACGAGCGCCTGCATTTCTCGGTGCAGGTTCCGCAGCCCGGCCAGGTCTTCGAGTTCTAGCGCGTGCCGGGAGTCTCCGATATGCGGAATCCTCCTTGCGCGCGCCCTGTTGCATGATGTTCTGGCGGCGAAGGCTGATGCCGGTCGAGACCGGATTCGTGCAGCGGCTTTTCGGCACTGCGCTGGATGAGCTGCTGCCCGGCATGCGTCTGCATGTGCGGCGTCTGGGCGATACCAGGCGGGCGCTGTCCCTGGGGGGCGGGCGCATCTATCTGCCGCGCAACTTTTTTGAGCAGGCTGACCCGCATCGGCCGCTGCGGCTTGCCCATCCTGTGGTGGCAGGCGTCTTTGCCCATGAGCTGCTGCATCAGTGGCAGCGTCTGCAAGGCCGGGCGGTGACGTGGGAGGCGTTCGGCCTGCATCTGCGCGCGGCATGCCTGCGGCGCGATCCCTATCACTATCGGGCCTGTGCAGATCCGCAGCAGATGCTGCAGTGCTTTCTGGACGCAAGCGTGGAGCAGCAGGGGCAGATCTGGCAGGACCATGTTCAGGCCCTGGTGCAGGGCCAGCCTCTGGCCTGCATGTGCCTGATTGCCGAGCATGTGCACCAGGCTCAAGCTGTCCAATCCAGGTTGGGCCGGGTCAGCAAAGACTAGGCAGCCGGGTTGAGTGCGGCTATGAGATCGTGCTCGTCCACATCGCGCGCCGCGCCGAAGCCTGCGACATGCCTGCCGCTTTGCGGCGTGATGCAGACAAAACGAAAGTCGCCCAGCGCCGTCATGGGCTCGGCTTCGGGAAAGCGCTCCAGATAGCTGGCCCGGGCGCCATGCCACAGGCCGCTGTCGCGCGGCGGAGTGGATGCCACACCCTGAATGCTGATGCGCTCCAGCGCATGCACGGCTTCGCCTGCGGACTCTGGCCTGCTCATCAGCAGGCTGACGGCGGGATGCCGCTCCATGGCCTGTGTGTGGCTGGCCAGCGCGCTGACATGCAGTACCAGGCAGCTGAATTCGCCACTCCAGGCCCATGGCACCAGAGACAGGCCCGGGGCCGGAAGATATCCGGGCGCTGAAGAGCCGGCCTGCGGCTGTACGGCCAGGGCGGCGGTGCGCTGGCTGGCGAGTAGCTGGCGCAGCGACTGCTGCAGGCGTGATTCATGAGGCATTTGCGCATGGTAAGCCATAGCGCGGAGCCGGAGCAGGGCGAGCCGCGCCAGGTCGCACCAGTCGTCACCTGCGTGACCGGCTGTTGGGGGCATCCCGGATGCCGGGCCGAGGTTGCAGGCCTAGTCTTGCGGATTGATTAGTCCACCCGGACTATGTATACGCTTTTCTGATTGCCTGACTCATGCCCGCTCACCACAAGTTTTGGCCTAATCGGCTGCCATATTCCATCACCGTTCCAGCAACTAGCGTCTGGGAAAACCTTGCTATCAATGCCAGGCGCTACCCGGACAAGGCCGCGCTGGTGTTTCTGGGGCGCACCACGACCTATAAGCAGCTGTGCGAGGGCACGGAGCGCATGGCTGCCTATCTGCATGGCCTGGGCGTGAAAAAAGGCGACCGCGTCATCGTGCTGATGCAAAACAGCTCGCAATTGGTGCTGGCGCATTACGCCATCTTTCGTGCCAATGCGGTGGTGGTGCCGGTCAACCCCATGAATACGGCAGAGGAGCTCAAGCACTACATCACGGATTCGGGCGCCAAGGTGGCCATTACCACGGCCGATCTGGCGCCGGAGCTGGCCAAGGCCAGCAATGCACTGGAACCCTCCGAGGCGCTGCAGCACTTGCTGGTGACACGGTTCACCGACGGCTTTGATGCCGATGTGCAGGGGCCGGATGCGCCGCCCGAAGCCTGGCGCAACTGGCTGCTGGGCGAGCGCGAGCCTGCCAGCCTGAACCACGGCCAGGTCCATGCATGGACGCAGGCGCTGGCCTGCAGCGAGCTGCCGCCACTGCATACTGCGGGCCGTGACGATCTGGCCGTTCTGCCCTATACCAGCGGCACCACGGGCCAGCCCAAGGGCTGCATGCACCTGCACCGCAGCATCAACCACAACGCCGTCTCTGGCGCGCTGTGGGGCACGGGCACCAGCGAGAACGTGGTGCTCGCCGTCGTGCCCATGTTTCACATCACGGGCATGGTGTCCGTGCTGCACAGCGCCATCTACGTGGGGGCGACGCTGATCATCATGCCGCGCTGGGAGCGTGAACTGGCAGGGCGCCTGATCTCGCACTATCAGGTCACGAGCTGGACCAATATCCCGACCATGGTGATCGATCTGCTGGCCAGCCCCAATTTTGCGTCCTTCGATCTCTCCAGCCTCAAATACATCGGCGGCGGCGGCGCCGCCATGCCCCAGGCCGTGGCCCAGCGCCTGCTTGAGCAATACGGTCTGCGCTTTTGCGAGGGCTATGGCCTGACCGAAACCGCCGCACCCTCGCACAGCAATCCGCCCGACCATCCCAAGCAGCAATGCCTGGGCATTCCCTTCATGAGTACCGACGCGCGCGTGATCAGCCCCGACACGCTGGAGGAAGTGCCCCAAGGAGAGCAGGGCGAGATCGTGGTCAACGGCCCCGAGGTGTTCGAAGGCTACTGGCAGCGCCCCGAGGCGACCGAGCAGAGCTTTATGGAGCTTGATGGCAAGCGCTTTTTCCGCACCGGCGACCTGGGACGCGTGGATGAGGAGGGCTATTTTTTCATCACCGACCGGCTCAAGCGCATGATCAATGCCAGCGGCTTCAAGGTATGGCCGGCCGAGGTGGAGTCGCTGATGTTCCGCCATCCTGCGATTCAGGAGGCCTGCGTGATCTCCGCCAAGGATGCCTATCGCGGCGAGACCGTCAAGGCCGTGGTCGTGCTGCGTGCCGGCCATGAGACTACGACGGCAGAGCAGATCATCCAGTGGTGCCATGACAATATGGCGGTCTACAAGGCACCGCGTCTGGTGCAGTTCGTGACGGCTTTGCCCAAGAGCGGAAGCGGCAAGGTGATGTGGCGGATGCTGCAGGAGCAGGAAGTCGCAGTCTGAAATGCAAAGAGGGGGAGTGGCGGAAAGCAGCTGGAGTCGAACCAACCCGGGAGCGGCTGACGCCCCCCACCGGGTTTGAAGCCCGGCCGCGCCACCGGGCACGATTGCCTTCCTTTGAGTCAAGAGTGGCAGCTGCCACTCTTGTAGAAGATAGGACAGTGATTGTAGCCAGCAATCCGGCACCCGATGACAAAAGCACGTCAAGGCCGCATATCCCGCTCTAATCTGATTTGATAGCTTGTTACGTAAGTGGGATAAAGAATCTGGACTGATTTTTATCTGTTTTCCTTGCAGGCTCAGCGTGGCGTGCTATTCCAATGTACGTCAGGGCGCAGCAGATGGGCGTCGCGCACGCGGCGCGTGTAGCCGGTGCGGTCGAAGAATTCGAGAATCTGGATGGCGCGCTTACGGCCCAGACCAGTTGCGTCGCGGAAGGCGCTGGCTTCCACTTCCCCCCTGGCGTGGCGGCTGGCGATGTCGGCAACCAGGGCCGCGAGCTCATCCATGCGTGCCGGTGTATAGAACAAATCCTTGACGACCTGGAACAACTGGCCCTGGCGCGAAAGCTTTTTGAGCAGCTGGCGCACCAGCTCTTCACCTGCCGCATGGTCGCGCGCCAGATCGCGCACCCAGGGTGGGTCATAGCGGCCTGCAGTGATGGCGGGCAGCAGCTTTTCGGCCAGCGTCTGCTCGGCACTGCTCAGCTGCACGCTGTGTTGCGGCAAATGCAGCCAGGCACCGGTGCTGGCTAGCAGTTGGCTGCTGAGCAGGGCATCGACCAGGCCTTGATAGAGTGCGTCGTAGCTGCCTTGCTGCAGGCCTGGCAAGGCCATGCGCCTCAGTCTGGCCGCGTTGACGCCGGGCTCGTCGGGCGATTTTTCGTGAAAGCGCGCCAGGCTGTCGATGATCTGGGTCTGCAGCCGCTGCCAGCGCTGCAGGCCCAGCACCAGGGCATCGCCGCCGGCAATGGGTAGCTGGATGGTGTCGGCAAGGCGGGACTCGGGGAAGGCATGGCCGCTCAGACGCACCAGCTGCGAGCGCGCAATGCCGTGTGGAGCCTGTGCAATCAGTGGCCCGAAGTCGCTGCGGGCTATGAGCTGCTCCATGGCGTCGAGGTAGGCCATGCGCTCCGCGCTGCGGCGCTTGCGGCTCGGGGCATAGGGGTCGAGCACCATGCCGCCTGCGATGGTGCGGCTGGCCTGGGCGTTGCGCAGGATCAGGCGGTCGCCGGGCAGGGCGAATACCGGCGTATCCAACACCAGCTGCACGCGGGCTTCGGTGCCGGGCTCTATGCCTTGGTCCTGCAGCAGGGCGACATGGCCTGTTGTGCGCTTGGTGCCCAGATGCACATGCACCGCAGTCCATTGCTCTAGTGGGGGCGCTTCGCTGAGCAGGTGCAGATGAATGTCGAGGCGATCCGTGGCTTGCATCAGGCGCGGGTCCATGATCCAGTCGCCGCGTTCGATTTCGTCCTTGCCTATGCCAGCCAGATTCAGTGCGCCGCGCTGGCCGGCGACGCCGCTGTCGCTGCTCTGGTTCTGTGCATGAATGCTGCGTACGCGCACGGCCTGACCGCTGGTCGAATGCGCCAGCGTGTCACCCACCCGCACCTGGCCATTGAAGACCGTGCCCGTGACCACCGTGCCCTGTCCCGGCAGCGTGAAGACGCGGTCCACGGCGAGCCGGAACAGTCCGTCCCGGGGACGGGCCTGCATCATCTGGGCCTGCACCTGCAGGTGTTCGCGCAGAGCCTGCACGCCGGCATTGCCGGGGTCTGCGGCATTCGTTTCAAAGATGGGACTGCCCGCCAGCGCAGTGACGCCGAGAATGGCGTTGATTTCGCGGTGCACGTCGGCAATGCGTTGCGGCAGCACGCGATCGACCTTGGTCAGCGCCACGCTGCCACGCCTGACACCCAGCAGCTGCAGAATTTCCAGATGCTCTATGGTCTGGGGCATGACGCCGTCATCGGCCGCCACGACCAGCAGGGCGTGATCAATGCCCACGGCGCCGGCGGCCATGGTATGGACGAATTTCTCGTGGCCCGGCACGTCGATGATGCCCAGCACATCGCCGTTGGGCAGCGGGCTGTAGGCATAGCCCAGTTCGATGGAAATGCCGCGGGCTTTCTCTTCCTTGAGGCGGTCGGTTTCCACGCCGGTGAGCGCACGCACCAGCGTGGTTTTGCCGTGGTCGATGTGGCCTGCGGTTCCGATGATCATGGTGTGCTTGTAGTTTTGATGGCTGCTGGCGCTTGTGTATCAAGCGAGGCAAGGTGTTTTTGTATAAATGCGGAGGGCCGGGGCCATGGTGCTGCCTCAGGCCAGCCGCGACAGTTGCGCGGCAAACAGGGCCTGTGCCGGGTTTTCCAGGCAGCGCAGATCCAGCCACAGCGCGTCGTCATGCAGGCGCCCGATCACGGGCCGAGGCAGGCCACGAAAGCGTGCTTCGAGCCGGGTCAGCTGGCGACCCGCCTGCTTGCCGCTGGCCGGATAGATTCTGAGGCCGAAGCTGGGCAGATTTTCCACGGGCAGGGCGCCACTGCCGATCTGGCTGTTCATGGCAGCGGTCTCCACCACATAGTCCTGGCCTAGTGCCTGCTGAAGCAGAGGCTGCAGTTGCTCGGCCTGGGTCTGCATGTCGCTGGCCTTGCGCGTGAACAGGCGCAGCGTGGTCAGCTCCTGGGCGAGCTTTTCGGGGTTCAGATACAGGCGCAGCGTGGGCTCCAGCGCCGCCAGCGTGATCTTGCCCACGCGAAGAGCGCGCTTGAGCGGATTTTTCTTGATTCTGGCGATCAGCTCCTTGCGGCCCACGATGATTCCGGCCTGCGGGCCGCCCAGGAGTTTGTCACCGCTGAAGGTGACGATGTCGGCGCCGGACTCGACCGTCTCGCGCACCGTGACTTCATAGGGCAGGCCCCAGTCGCGCATGTCGATCAGCGTGCCGCTGCCCAGGTCGACAATCATCGGCAGATTACTGTCGTGCGCAATGCGGGCGACATCGGCGTCGCTCACCGCCTTGGTAAAGCCGGTGATGGCGTAGTTGCTGCAATGCACCTTCATGAGCGCGGCCGTGTTTTCGCCTATGGCCTCTGCATAGTCTTTCTCATGCGTGCGATTGGTGGTGCCGACTTCGACCAGCCGCGCGCCGGCGCGGGTCATGACATCGGGGATGCGGAAGGCGCCGCCGATTTCCACCAGCTCGCCGCGCGAGACCACGACTTCCTTGCCCGTGGCCATGGTGGACAGCACCAGCAGCACGGCTGCGGCATTGTTGTTGACAACGGTAGCGGCTTCGGCGCCAGTCAGCTCGCAGATCAGCGACTCGACCAGATCGTCGCGATCGCCGCGGCTGCCGTCTTCAAGGTCATATTCCAGGTTGGCGGGGGAGCTCATGGCCTGCACCACGGCGTCGATCGCAGCCTGCGGCAGCAGGGCGCGGCCCAGATTGGTATGCAGCACCGTGCCGGTGAGGTTGAAGACCGGCTGCAGGCGTGGCGCGAACCGGGCCTGAAGCTGGCGCTGTGCGGCTTGCACAATGCTGCCGATGTCGGCCTGCACAGTCTGGCCGGGCTGATCGGCAAAACCCAGGAGCTGCTGGCGCAGCCCCGTCAGCACATCGCGTACTGCCTTGGTGCAGGCGTCCAGGCCATAAGACTCGCGCAGCACCTGCATCTCGATGGCGAGCAAGACCTTGTCCACGGCGGGAAGCTGGGAGGGGTGCGAAATTTCAGGGGCGGTCGCTGCGGTATTGCTCATGGCCGGAGGGTGTGGGGTCTTCGGAAAATGGAAAAGGCGGCAGAAAGAGCTGCCGCCTTCATTATGCTGGCGCTTGCTGCCGGCGGGATCAGGCTGCGGGGTCCACCAGCTCGTTGCCAGTCTCGCCCGACTGCTCTTCGGCTACGGCCACAAACAACAGAGGATTGGCGCTGGCGCGCTGGAACTGGGTCTCGCTCATCAGCAGATCCAGCATCAGGCTGGCCAGATCGTCGGCCAGAGGCTCGACCATGGGGTTCTTTTCCTGATTCACGATCTTGCGGTAGCTGCCACATTCATCGCAGGTCTCGGCCAGAACTTCTTCGCCCGCACCTTCAAGGCCCTGGTAGTGAATGCCCTTGGTGGATTCGCAGTGCGTGCATTTGATACGCACCATATGCCACTCGCAGGCGCAGGTTCCGCAGTGCGCATAGCGGTGACCGGCCACTTTGCCGCCAATGCGGATGACGCTGGCCACGGGCTCGCTGGCACAGATGGGGCAGATGCTGGCAGGGTCGGTGTAGGGAACGTCGCGGGCACGGAGACTGGCCGAGCGCTTGGCAAAGGTCACTTGCAGCGCAGCCATGATGAAGGGGGCCATGCCCACATGGCGGGCGGCGACTTCTTTTTGCAGCAGCTTTTTGGCAATGTCTGCACGGGTCTCGGGGGCTAGTGCACGCAGCTCCTTGAGCAGAGGCTGCAGCGGTGCGGGCAGGCCTTCGCTGCCCTGCAGCGTGTCGAGCATGTTGTCGAGCACGGCTTGCCAAGCGGGATCGATGGTGTCGACTGCGGGCAGCAGAGGCATCGAGTGCTCCTGAGCACGCGCCATGAGTTCGGCATCGGGCGCAGAGATCTCGATGGTGGCGGCAGCCTTGTGCTGCGCATCCGTGATCTGGGCCACAAACAGCAGATAGTCTGCAATGGGATTGCCGTTGGCCAGCTGACGCAGGCGTGCAGCGCGTTCGGCGAACAGACTGCTTGCCTGGGGCAGCAAGATGCGGGGAAAGCTGGTGTGATCCAGTGCTTCGATTTCACCGGGTTGAAGAATGCGTTGCATTGACAGGGTTTCCAAATGAATCAGCCGCCGAGCGCCGATAAACGCTTGGCGGCTGGGTTGTTAGGGGAGAGGACTAAAAACCTTAGTCGTTGTCACCCGTCATCTTGCGGTACCAGCCGCGGTGGTGTTGCTTGGCCCAGGCTCGCGTTACTGTGCCATAAAGCATGGCGCGAATGGTGCCGCGAGTCCAGATGGCGGCATACACGTGCATGATGATCAGACCGATCATCCACACGGCAGCGATGGCGTGAACCACCGAAGCCGCTCGCACCACGTTGACCGGCAATGTCCACCAGGCGCGCCACATCAGAAAGCCGGTGATCACGATCAGCAGCATGCCGATTACCAGGCCCCAGAACAACAGCTTCTGACCACCGTTGTACTTGCCCTGTTCGGGCATGTCGTGGTCGTCGCCATCGATCATCTTGTTGACGTTCTTGAGCCATTCGATGTCGCGCGGCTCAACGATGTTGAGCTTGGCGAAACGGCAGGCCATGATGACGAAGAATGCGCCCATGACAACCCCGATGTAGGGGTGCAGGATGCGGGTCCAGGGGCCGCCACCGAACAGATTGGTCAACCAGAAGAAGGCCGGGTGAAAGAACGCCAGACCGGACAGGGCCAGCAAGATGAAGCAAATGCCTACCACCCAGTGGTTGGCGCGCTCCGATGCGTTGTAGCGCACGAGGTCGCGAGGATTGCGTTTCATTTGCCGTTCTCCTTGTTCAGCGCTTCGGCGTCCTTGCGTTCCATTTCATCTTCAAGGTCCTTGGACACGTCGTTGGGTCCCTTGGTGATGTAGTGGAACAGGCTGCCGATTGCGGCTGCGCCCAGTGCGGCCATGGCCAGAGGCTTGGCTACACCCTTCCACAGCGACACCATGGGGCTGATGGACGGATCGTCCGGCAGGCCCTTGTACAGCGAAGGTTTGTCCGCATGGTGCAGCACGTACATCACGTGCGTACCGCCCACACCCTGCGGGTCGTAGAGACCTGCCTTTTCGTAGCCGCGTTCCTTGAGGTCCACGACACGGCGGGACGCTTGCTCCTGCATGGCTTCCTTGGTGCCGAACTGGATAGCGCCCGTGGGGCAGGTCTTGACGCAGGCAGGCTCCTGGCCAACAGCCACGCGGTCCGAACACAAGGTGCACTTGTACGCCTTGTTGTCCTTCTTGGAGATGCGCGGAATGTTGAACGGGCAGCCCGTGACGCAGTAGCCGCAGCCCACGCACTGGTCTTGCTGGAAGTCCACGATGCCGTTGGCATATTGGACGATGGCGCCAGGCGAGGGGCAGGCCTTGAGGCAGCCCGGGTCTTCGCAGTGCATGCAGCCGTCCTTGCGGATCAGCCATTCCAGGTTGCCTGTGGCTTCGTTTTCGTACTCGGCAAAGCGCATCACGGTCCACGACTCCGACGTCAGATCCGTCGGGTTGTCGTAGACGCCTGCGGCAACCGTGCCGATTTCGTCGCGAAGGTCGTTCCACTCCATGCAGGCGGTCTGGCAAGCCTTGCAGCCAATGCATTTGGAGACGTCGATCAGCTTGGCGACTTCTCCCGCGTGCGCACCGCGTGCGCTGGGTGCGGGGGTCGTCGTGGCCGAGCGGCGTTTGATATCGAGAGACATGGTTGAGGACATCAGCGTGGCTCCTTAGATCTTTTCCACCTTCACGAGGAAGGTCTTGGATTCAGGGGTCAAGCTGTTACCGTCACCCACGGAGGCTGTCAGGTTGTTCGCCAGATAGCCCTTGCGTCCCGTTGTGGAGAAGCCCCAGTGAATAGGCACACCCACGTGATGGATGGTCTTGCCATCGATCTTCATGGGCTTGATGCGCTTGGTCACCACGGCAACCGCCTTCACGAAACCGCGCTTGGACGAAACCTTGACCTTCTGGCCGGTCTCTATGCCCAGTTCCTTGCCCAGTGCCTCGCCGATTTCCACGAACTGCTCGGGCTGAACGATGTTGTTCAGCTGAACGTGCTTGGTCCAGTAGTGGAAGTGCTCGGTCAGGCGGTAGGTCGTACCCACGTGCGGGTAGTCCTTGGGATCGCCCTGGGTGCCCTTGGCGGTTTCCAGGATGCGTATCACGGGGCTGATGACGGCCAACTTGTTGTTGGGATACATGGGGTTGTAGCCCAGCGGGTTGTCAAACGCCTCGTAATGCGTGGGGAACGGACCTTCTGCCATACCCTTGCGGGCAAACAGGCGAGCCACCCCTTCGGGGTTCATGATGAAGGGGTTGATCACCTCAGGATCCAGGCCCACGGCGACGTCCGGCACGTCCGCGCCGCCCCATTGCTTGCCGTTCCACTTGATCAGCACGCGTTCGGGGTTGAAGGGCTTGCCCTGGCGGTCGCAGGATGCGCGGTTGTACAGCACACGGCGGTTGGCAGGCCAGGCCCAGGCCCAGTTCAGCGTGTTGCCTATGCCTGTCGGGTCGCTGTTGTCGCGGCGCGCCATCTGGTTGCCGGACGAGGTCCAGCTGCCAGCCCAGATCCAGCAGCCGCCCAGGGTGGTGCCGTCATCGCGCATTTCGCCGAAGCCCGCCAGTTGCTCGCCGGCCTTGCGGATGAGCTTGGTGGGGTCCTTGGGGTCGAACAGATCCACCAGCGCACGACCGTTGTATTCCTTGGCCACTTCCTCGGAGGAGGGGTGATCGGCTTCGGCATAAGGCCAGTACAGATTGGTGATGGGGTCGGAGAACTTGCCGCCGTCCTTCTGGTAGAGAGCCTTCAGGCGCAGGTGCAGACCGGACATGATGGCAATGTCGGTCTTGGCCTCTCCTGGGGGCTCTGCAGCCTTCCAGTGCCACTGCAGCACGCGCGAGGAGCTGACCACTGCGCCATCTTCTTCGGCGAAGCAGGTGGTTGGCAGGCGGAACACTTCGGTCTGGATGGAAGCGGAGTCCACGTCGTTGAATTCGCCGTGGTTCTTCCAGAACTCGGAAGTTTCTGTGACCAGCGGATCCATGATGACCAGGAACTTCAGCTTCTTGAGACCTTCGCGCACGCTGTTGCTGTTGGCCAGAGCCGCCAAGGGGTTGAAGCCTTGAGCGATATAGCCGTTAACCTTGCCCTGCGTCATCATCTCGAAGATCTGCAGCATGTCGTACTGCTTGTCCAACTTGGGCAGATAGTCGAACGCCCAGTTGTTTTCAGCAGTTGCGGCCGCTCCCCACCACGCCTTCATCAGGCTGACATGGAACTTGGGCGTGTTCGACCAGTAATTCATCTGGCCAGGGCGCAGCAGCTTGGGCGTGCGGGTGGCGATGTACTGGTTGTAGTCCTGTTCGGCTTCGTTTGGCAGCGTCAGGTACCCGGGAAGCGAAGCAGACAGGATGCCCAGGTCCGTCAGGCCCTGGATGTTGGAGTGGCCGCGCAGCGCGTTCATGCCGCCGCCAGCGATACCGATATTTCCCAGCAGCAGCTGGATCATGGCGCCGGTACGCAGGATCTGCGCACCAGTGGTGTGCTGAGTCCAGCCCAGGGCGTACATGATGGTGGCAACACGGCCGGCTTCGGCGGTCGAAGCAAGCTTCTCGCACACGTGCAGGAATTTTTCCTTGGGTGTGCCGCAGATGGATTCCACCTTCTCGGGCGTATAGCCGGCGTAGTGCTTCTTGAGCCACTGATAGACGCAGCGAGGGTGTTCCAGCGTGGGATCGACCTTCACAAAGCCATCTTCACCGAGCTCATAGTCCCAGGAGGCCTTGTCGTACGTGCGTTTTTCGGGGTTGTAGCCGGAGAAAATACCTTCGTCGAACGCAAAGTCCTCGCGCACGATGAATGAGAAGTCCGTGTAGTTCTTCACATACTCGTGGTGGATTCTGTCGTTTGTCAGCAGGTAATTGATCACGCCACCGAGGAAGACGATGTCCGAGCCGGAACGGATCGGCGCATAGAAGTCAGCCACGGATGCCGAGCGGTTGAAGCGCGGATCGACCACCATGAAGTGAGCCTTGTTGTGCTCCTTCGCTTCGGTCACCCACTTGAAGCCGCAGGGGTGTGCTTCGGCGGCATTACCGCCCATGATCAAAATAACGTCCGCGTTCTTGATGTCGACCCAATGGTTCGTCATCGCTCCACGGCCAAACGTCGGGGCAAGACCTGCCACCGTCGGGCCGTGTCAGACACGTGCTTGGTTGTCGAGTGCAAGAAGGCCCCAGGAACGGGCCACTTTGTGCGTGATGTAGCCGGCTTCGTTGCTGGAGGCCGAAGCGGCCAGCATGCCGGTGGTCAGCCAGCGGTTGACCTTCTGACCTTTTTCGTTGGTTTCAACGAAATTGGCGTCGCGGTCTTCCTTGAGCAGCTTGGCGATGCGGTTCAGTGCCTCGTCCCAGGACATGCGCTTCCACTCGGACGAGCCGGGGGCGCGGTATTCGGGGTACTTGAGGCGGCTGGGGCTGTGGACAAAGTCCAGCAGCGATGCACCCTTGGGGCACAGCGTGCCGCGATTGACCGGATGATCCGGGTCGCCTTCCACGTGCATCACGGACAGGCGGGAGTTTTTCCCGCCGTCGCCCAGGGAGTACATGAGGATGCCGCAACCTACCGAGCAGTAGGTGCAGGTTTGACGGGTTACGGTGGTGGCTGACAGTTTGTACTGTCGCACCTCAGCAAGGGCGGCTGTGGGTGAGAAGCCCATCAGCGCCAAGCTTGAACCCGCCAGAGTCGAACCAGTCACTTTCATGAACTGGCGTCTGGAGAATTGGTCCATTGTGGGGTACCTTTTCGTATGAACGCTTATGTGAAAGCAAATTTTACGACCCCCCTCATTTTTGATAGCAGTTACAAACCCTTAATTCTTGAGTAACGTTGAGCGACTTTGAGTTTTATGTTTCGTTTTTGTTTTTCTTAATGGCGGCGATAGCTTTCAACCTACGCCTCTCAACCTATCAACTTTCAGCTCGAAAAGCCATCGGTCGGCAGGCCGAATGGAACAGAAAATTCCTAATCTGTGTCGCTTTTCCGTGTTTCGGCAGGAAGGGGGGCGACGGCGGAGGCGAGGTCTGCTGAAGGCTGCTGCGAATCGGTTGTTGTGCGTTTTTGCGCGATTTTCTGATTCAGCAGCTTCTCCTCCTGCTCCTGCATGGTGGCAAACAACTCCCAGGCCGCCATGAACAGGGCGGCGATGGCCGGACCGAGCACAAAGCCCGAAAGACCGAACAAGGCCATGCCCCCCAGGGTGGAGATCAGCACCACATAGTCAGGCATCTTGGTGTCCTTGCCGACCAGCAGGGGGCGCAGCACGTTGTCCACCAGGCCGATGACCAGTACGCCATAAGCGGCAAGGATCAGGCCTTTGGTGACAGCGCCCGTGGCCAGAAAGTAGATGGCCACCGGCCCCCAGACCAGGCCCGCCCCCACTGCGGGCAGCAGCGACAGAAAAGCCATGACCACAGCCCAGAGTACTGCGCCCTGAATGCCCAGAATCCAGAAAATCAGCCCCCCCAGCGCGCCCTGGGCGGCTGCAACGGCCAGATTGCCCTTGACTGTGGCGCGGATGACAGTAATGAACTTGATGGCCAGCTCGCGCTTGTGTTCGGGCGCGAGCGGCGTGGCTGCCCAGATGCGTGCGACCAACTCCTTGCCGTCGCGCAGCAGAAAAAAGATCAGGTAGAGCATGACGCCGAAGCCCACGACAAAGCCCAGGGTGTTCTGTCCCAGTCCCACGGCCTTGGTGGCCGCGAGCTTGCTGGCCTGCAGCGCGATGTTGGAGAGCTTGGCCTGGATTTCCTCCAGAGTGCCCAGGTGCAGCTTTTCCATCCATGGCGTCAGCCAGGAGGGAAGGGCATTGAAGACTTGCTCCACATAGCTGCCAGCGGACAGGTTGCCGCTGCTGACCTGGTCATAGATGGCCGAGGTCTCCTTGATGAGCGACAGCCCTATCAGAGACAGCGGCAAAATGACCATTACCAGACTAATTAGCAAGGTTGCCAACGCGGCCAGCGTGGGCTTGTTGGGCATGCGCATCAGCAGCTTGCGGTGCAGGGGGGCGAAGACGATGGCAAACACCACACCCCAGAAGATGGCTACGGCATATTCCTCGAGAACCAAGCCGAATCCTGCGGTTACTGCTATTAAAAGAAGAATGAATGCACGTTTGTGAAGCGGCAAAAGCGGCATGCGAATCCTTGTTTATGGAGTTCCCGCAATGTAAGCGACTCCCAGGGGTGTAAACATCTTGTCTTTTATAAGACCAAGACTTTGAACAGTGGCACAATGGCTGCCGCAACTCAAGGCCCTTCCCCAGCCACAGTCGCATCCGCCAATCGGTACAGCCGTGTCGCGGGAGGTTCCACAAACCAGCTAATGCTTTCCGAAGGAAAGCGGAGGTCAGCGAGATATGAGCGATCAGTCAACGATCTATCAAGCCTATCAAGGCAACACCTATCTGTTCGGCGGCAATGCGCCCTATGTCGAAGAGATGTACGAGAACTACCTGGCCAACCCCGGTAGCGTCCCCGATTCCTGGCGTGAATACTTCGATGCACTGCAGCATGTGCCTGCAGTGGACGGCACCGACAACAAGGACGTTCCTCACCTGCCCGTGATCAATGCTTTTGCCGAGCGTGCAAAGCAGGGCGGCACCAAGGTGGTGGTGGCTTCCGGCGCTGACTCCGAGCTGGGTCGCAAGCGCACGGCCGTGCAGCAGCTGATTGCTGCCTACCGCAACGTGGGTCAACGCTGGGCCGATCTGGATCCCCTGAAGCGGACCGAGCGCCCCGAAATTCCCGAGCTGGAGCCTTCCTTCTACGGCTTCACCGATGCCGACCAGGAAGTGGTGTTCAACACCAGCAACACTTTCTTCGGCAAGGAAAGCATGACTTTGCGCGAGCTGATGAATGCTCTGCGCGAAACCTACTGCGGCACCCTGGGCGCCGAGTACATGTATGCCACCAATCAGAATCAAAAGCGCTGGTGGCAGCAACGCCTGGAATCGATTCGTTCCAAGCCCGTCTTCAACGCCGACGAGAAAAAGCGCATCCTTGACCGCCTGACCGCTGCTGAAGGCCTGGAGCGTTATCTGCACACCAAGTATGTGGGCCAGAAGCGCTTCTCGCTGGAAGGTGGCGAGTCCTTCATCGCCGCCATGGACGAGCTGATCAACTCCGCCAGCGCCAAGGGCGTGCAGGAAGTCGTGATCGGCATGGCTCACCGCGGCCGTCTGAACGTGCTGGTCAATACCCTGGGCAAGGCGCCCAAGGATCTGTTTGCCGAGTTCGACCACACCGCTCCCGAAGATCTGCCTGCCGGTGACGTGAAGTATCACCAGGGCTTCAGCTCCGACGTGTCTGCCAAGGGCGGCCCCGTTCACCTGTCGCTGGCCTTCAACCCCTCGCACCTGGAAATCGTCAACCCCGTAGTCGAAGGTTCGGTGCGCTCGCGCATGGATCGTCGCGACGACCCCATGGGCAAGCAAGTGCTGCCCGTGTTGGTGCACGGTGACGCAGCCTTCGCCGGCCAGGGCGTGAACCAGGAAACCCTGGCGCTGTCCGAAACCCGTGGCTACACCACCGGCGGTACGGTTCACATCATCATCAACAACCAGATCGGTTTCACCACCTCTGATCCCCGCGATCTGCGCTCCACGCTGTATTGCACCGACATCGTCAAGATGATCGAGTCGCCCGTGCTGCACGTGAATGGCGATGATCCAGAAGCCGTGTGCCTGGCCATGCAGCTGGCGCTGGAATTCCGTATGGAGTTCTCCAAGGATGTGGTGGTCGACATCATCTGCTTCCGCAAGCTGGGTCACAACGAGCAGGACACACCTGCACTGACACAGCCTCTGATGTACAAGAAGATCGCTGCCCACCCCGGCACGCGCAAGCTGTACGCAGACAAGCTGGCCACGCAAGGCCTGGGCGACACGCTGGGCGACGACATGGTCAAGGCCTATCGCGCCGCCATGGACGAAGGCCGTCACACCCAGGACGTGGTGCTGACCAACTTCAAGAGCAAGTACGCTGTGGACTGGAGCCCCTTCGTGGGCAAGACCTGGACCGACGCTGGCGACACAGCTATTCCCTTGACCGAGTGGAAGCGCCTGGCCGAGAAGATCACGACTCTGCCTGCCAGCGTGAATCCTCATGCTCTGGTCAAGAAGGTGTATGACGATCGCGCAGCCATGGGCCGCGGCGATGTGAACGTGGACTGGGGCATGGGTGAAACCATGGCCTTCGGCTCCCTGGTCGCTTCGGGCTATCCCGTGCGTCTGTCGGGTGAAGACTCGGGTCGCGGCACCTTCACGCACCGTCACGCCGTGGTTCATGACCAGAAGCGTGAAAAGTGGGACGAGGGCACTTATATTCCTCTGCAGAACGCTGCCGAGAATCAGGCTCCGTTCGTCGTGATCGACTCCATCCTGTCCGAAGAGGCAGTGCTGGGCTTTGAATACGGCTATGCATCGAACGATCCCAACACCCTGGTGGTGTGGGAAGCACAGTTCGGCGACTTCGCCAATGGCGCCCAGGTGGTGATCGACCAGTTCATCGCATCCGGTGAAGTGAAGTGGGGTCGTGTCAACGGCCTGACACTGATGCTGCCTCACGGCTATGAAGGCCAGGGCCCCGAGCACAGCTCGGCGCGTCTGGAGCGCTTCATGCAGCTGGCTGCCGACACCAATATGCAGATCGTGCAGCCTACAACGGCCAGCCAGATCTTCCACGTGCTGCGTCGCCAGATGGTTCGCGGCCTGCGCAAGCCGCTGGTCATCATGACTCCCAAGTCGCTGCTGCGTAACAAGGACGCCACATCGCCCCTGTCCGAGTTCACCTCTGGTGGCTTCCAGACCGTGATCCCCGAGCAGGACGAAACCATCGTCAAGAACGCTGCCAAGGTCAAGCGCATCATCGCCTGCTCGGGCAAGGTGTACTACGATCTGGTCAAGAAGCGTGCCGAGAAGGAATCCAAGGACGTCGCCATCATCCGCGTCGAGCAGCTGTATCCCTTCCCCCACAAGGCGTTCGCCGCCGAAGTGAAGAAGTACGCCAACGCTACTGACATCGTGTGGTGCCAGGATGAGCCTCAGAACCAGGGTGCCTGGTTCTTCATCCAGCACAACATCCACGAGAACATGCGTGAAGGCCAGAAGCTGGGCTACTCCGGTCGCGCTGCGTCCGCTTCGCCCGCCGTTGGCTACGCACATCTGCACCAAGAGCAACAAAAGGCACTGGTGGAAGGCGCATTCGCCAAGCTCAAGGGCTTTGTCCTGACCAAGTAATACAGGCGACACCCCCTGTCCGAGGACAGGGGGCACAAGAAACATCTTTGGAAAGAATTCAAAATGGCAATCGTTGAAGTTAAAGTCCCCCAGCTGTCCGAATCCATCACTGAAGCCACCATGCTGACCTGGAAGAAAAAGGTCGGCGAGGCAGTGGCCATCGATGAAATCCTCATCGAAATCGAAACTGACAAGGTCGTGCTGGAAGTGCCCGCTCCTTCGGCTGGCGTGATCACCGAAATCTTGCAAGGCGACGGCGCAACCGTGGCTGCCGAGCAAGTGATCGCCAAGATCGACTCCGAAGCCGTCGCCGGTGCCGCTGCTCCTGCTGCCGCCCCCGCTGCTGCTGCGACTCCTGCTGCTGCCCCCGTGGCCGCTGCTCCTGCCGGCGCCGACAAGAGCGGTGTGGCCATGCCTGCTGCTGCCAAGATCCTGGCCGACAACAACCTGTCCGCTGCCAACGTGGCTGGCACAGGCAAGGACGGTCGCGTGACCAAGGGTGACGCTCTGGGTGCCATCAAGGCCGGCGCAGCCATCCCCACCGGCGCTCCCAAGGCAGCTCTGCCTCAGGTGGCAGCTCCCGTGACCAAGGAGAACCTGGGCGACCGTCCCGAGCAGCGCGTGCCCATGACACGTCTGCGCGCCCGTATTGCCGAGCGTCTGCTGCAATCCCAGGCGACCAATGCCATCCTGACCACGTTCAACGAAGTGAACATGGCTCCTGTGATGGAACTGCGCAAGAAGTTCCAGGACCAGTTCACCAAGGAACATGGCGTGAAGCTGGGCTTCATGTCCTTCTTCGTCAAGGCTGCAGTGCATGCCCTGAAGAAGTTCCCCGCAGTGAACGCCTCCATTGACGGCAACGATATCGTCTACCACGGCTACTTCGACATCGGTATCGCTGTGAGCTCGCCTCGCGGCCTGGTGGTGCCCATCCTGCGCAATGCAGACCAGATGAGCTTCGCCGACATCGAAAAGAAGATTGTCGAATTCGGTCAGAAGGCCAAGGAAGGCAAGCTGGGCATTGAAGAAATGACCGGCGGTACCTTCTCCATCTCCAATGGCGGCACCTTCGGCTCGATGATGTCCACCCCCATCATCAACCCCCCTCAATCCGCCATTCTGGGCGTGCACGCCACCAAGGATCGCGCCGTGGTCGAGAACGGTCAGATCGTGATCCGTCCCATGAACTACCTGGCCATGTCCTATGACCACCGCATCATCGACGGCCGCGAAGCCGTGCTGAGCCTGGTGGCCATGAAGGACGCGCTGGAAGATCCTTCTCGCCTCCTGTTTGATCTGTAATTCAGCAGATCGAGCTTCTACAAAGCCCACCACCAAAAGCGGTGGGCTTTTTTCGAGTTAAACAGAGAAAAGATTCAAATCATGAGCAAGCAATTTGACGTCGTCGTGATCGGCGCAGGCCCCGGCGGCTACATCGCTGCCATCCGCGCGGCACAACTGGGTTTCAACGTCGCCTGTATCGACGAGTGGAAGAACGCCGCTGGCGGCGCTGCTCCTGGTGGCACCTGCACCAACGTGGGCTGCATTCCCTCCAAGGCGCTGCTGCAGTCTTCCGAGCATTTCGAGCATGCCAAGCTGCACTTTGCCGACCATGGCATCTCCACCGGCAAGGTCGAGATGGACGTGGCCAAGATGATCGCCCGCAAGGAAGCGATCGTGAAGCAGAACAACGACGGCATCCTGTACCTGTTCAAGAAGAACAAGGTCACCTTCTTCCATGGCCGCGGCTCCTTCGTCAAGGCTGTCGAAGGCGGCTACGAAATCAAGGTTGCCGGCAAGGAAGAGGAAGTCATCACCGGCAAGCAGATCGTGGTGGCCACTGGCTCCAACGCCCGTGCTCTGCCCGGCGTGGCTTTCGACGAAGAGAACATCCTGTCCAACGACGGCGCCCTGAGCCTGGGCAAGGCTCCCAAGAAGCTGGGCCTGATCGGAGCCGGTGTGATCGGCCTGGAAATGGGCTCGGTCTGGCGCCGTCTGGGCACGGAAGTGACCGTGCTCGAAGGCATGGACAAGTTCCTGCCCGTGGTCGACGAGCAGATCGCCAAGGAAGCCAAGAAGGCGTTCGACAAGCAAGGTCTGAAGATCGAGCTGGGCGTGAAGATCGGTGAAGTCAAGTCCGGCAAGAAGGGTGTGACCGTTGCCTACACCAATGCCAAGGGCGAAGCCCAGACGCTGGAAGTGGACAAGCTGATCGTCTCGATCGGCCGTACTGCCAACACCATCGGCCTGAACGCCGAAGCTGTGGGCCTGGCCCTGGACGAGCGCGGCGCCATCGTGGTGGACGATCTGTGCAAGACCAATCTGCCCGGCGTGTGGGCTGTGGGCGATGTGGTGCGCGGCCCCATGCTGGCGCACAAGGCTGAGGAAGAAGCCGTGGCCGTGGCCGAGCGCATTGCCGGCCAGCACGGCCATGTGAACTTCGCCACCCTGCCTTCGGTGATCTACACCAGCCCCGAAGTGGCATGGGTGGGCCGCACCGAGCAGCAGCTCAAGGCTGAAGGCGTCAAGTACAAGGCGGGTTCCTTCCCCTTCCTGGCCAACGGCCGCGCGCGCGCACTGGGTGACACGACCGGCATGGTCAAGTTCCTGGCCGATGCCGAGACTGACGAGATCCTGGGCGTGCACATGGTGGGTCCCATGGTGTCCGAGCTGATTTCCGAAGCCGTGGTGGCCATGGAGTTCAAGGCATCGAGCGAAGACATCGCTCGTATCTGCCACGCTCACCCCTCGCTGTCCGAATCCACCAAGGAAGCGGCTCTGGCTGTGGACAAGCGCACCCTGAACTTCTAAGTTTTTTTCAGTCTTGCGCGCAGGTTTTGACATGGCTGTGAAGTGCCCGCGCGCAGGCTGAGTTTCTTTTAGAATTCAGAACAAAATGGCTGCTAACGCTTAGTGCATAAGCGGTAGCAGCTATTGTTTTTTGAGCATCTGGAGACAAGACGGTGAATGTAAGACAAGCCTACGAGGCGGAGCTGGCCGCCAAGGGTTTCAAAAGCGATCCCGCGCAGTTGCGTGCAGTCGATGCGTTGCAGCGCTGCGCTGACGAGTGGGCCGCGTACAAGGGCAAGCGCTCCAATGCTCTCAAGAAGCTGATCAATCACCCCGATCTGCCCAAGGGCGTCTATATGTACGGCGGGGTGGGGCGCGGCAAGAGCTTTCTGATGGAGTGCTTCTTCAACGCCGTGCCCCTCAAGCGCAAGGTGCGTCTGCACTTTCACGAATTCATGCGCGAAGTGCACCGCGAGATGCATCTCATGCAAGGCACGCAGAATCCGCTCGATGCCCTCGGCGCCAAGATCGCCAAGAAGTACAAGCTGATCTGTTTTGACGAGTTTCATGTCGCCGACATCACCGACGCCATGATTCTCTACAAGCTGCTCGAGTCGCTGTTTGCCAACGGCGTGGGCTTTGTGACGACCTCCAACTTCGAGCCAGACGGGCTCTATCCCGGTGGTTTGCACCGCGACCGGATCCTGCCTGCGATTGCCTTGCTCAAGGAGCGCATGGAAGTGGTGAATGTGGACAACGGCACTGACTATCGCCGCCGCACTCTCGAAGATGCCAAGCTCTATCACTGCCCGCTGGGTCCGGAGGCCGATGCCGCGATGCAGGAGACCTTCGATCGCCTGGCCGAAGCCCATGACGAAGAACCGGTGATGCAGATCGAGACCCGCAAGATTGCGGCCAAGCGCCGAGCCGGCGGCGTCGTGTGGTTTGACTTTCGCGAACTCTGTGGTGGCCCTCGCTCGCAGAACGACTATCTTGAAATTGCTACGCAGTTTCACACCATCTTGTTGTCCGATGTGCCCGAGCTGCATGTGAACATGGCTTCGGCCGCGCGGCGCTTCACGCTGCTGGTGGACGTGCTCTACGATCGCCATGTCAAGCTCATTGTGTCGGCAGCCGTGCCGCCCGAGAAGATCTATACCGAAGGTCCTCTGTCCCACGAGTTCCCGCGCACCGTCTCGCGCCTCAACGAGATGCGCTCCAAGGAATATCTGGCGCTTGAGCGCCGAGTGGTCGACACCAGCTTGACCTGATCGCCTGCGGGCAGCTGCCTGCGGCTTTAAGATGCCAGCCTGTACTTCGAGTTCTGAGTTGATGACGATGCCCACTATCCTTGCCCAGCTGATCCGCCGCCGTATTGCAGGCTTTGCACTGGCACCTCTGGCCGCCGTCTGGCTGGCTTGCGCGCCTGCCATGGCCCAGGTAAAGGCGGATTCGGCGCAGCAGAGCGACAAGCAGGCGCAGAAGGAGGTTGCCGACAAGGCGCGCCAGCATCTGCTCCAGCAGCGCGAAGCCGAGCGCGACGAGATTCTCAGCAAGCGCGCCGTCATCGAGCAGCAGCGTGTGGCTGATGAAAAACTCTGCTATCAGAAGTTTGCCGTGGAAGGCTGTCTGGCCGATGCCCGCAAGGCGGCACGTGAAAAAGATGCGCCACTGCGCGCGCGCGAGCTGGAAATCAACGATGCGGAGCGCAAGGAAAAGGCGGCGGCCAAGCTGCAGGCCATCGAAGAGAAAAAGGCCGAAAATGCTGCCGTGCCCATGAAGTCGCAGCAACGCGAGAAGAACGGCAAGAGCTTGCCGCAGCCCACTGGCCCGGGTGCCAAACCTGCGGTTGACGAGCAGGCGGCGCAGGCCCAGCGCCAGACCGAGGCCCAGCAGCGTGCCAGCAAGCAGGCCGACTATGTGCGCCGTCACGAGCAAAACCGTGCCCAGGCCGATCAGGGGCGGGCCGAGCGTGAAGCCAAGGCCCGGGCAGATCATGAGGCCAAGCTGAAGGCTGCAGCCGAGCACAAAGCCAGGGCTATGCAGCAGGCCAAGGAGCGCGGTCAGACTGCAGCGCCGCTGCCAGCGCCTGCTCCCTGATGCATTCGAGGATCGATAGTGCTCAACAGCAGGGTGCTATCGAAAGCATTGCTGCAAGCGCGCGTTTCCAAGGCGTTTGAAGATGTCTTGTCTGGACTGATAACTCTTCAGGCGCTTGCTGCTGCGGCTGAGGTATCCAGCTTGAGTATTGCCAGCGAGAGGTTGTCACCACCTCCAGCCGCGCGCCGCCTGGCTTTTTCAATCAGAAATTGAGAGGCTTCGCGTGGCGACAGGCCGTCGAGCACAGTGCCCAGCTCCTGCGCGGTGAAGTAATGCCACAGGCCGTCCGAGCAGGCCATCAGGCTGTCGCCTGGCAGCAGTTTCTCAATCATGTGGTGGCTCATGGGCGGCGGTGGCTCGGCACCCAGGCATCCCAGCAAGATATTGGACTGTGGGTGGTACTGAGCCTCGGCTTCGGTAAGCTCGCCGCGGTCGACCAGTGCCTGTACATAGGAATGATCGAGCGTGCGGTGCACTAGGGCGGCGCCGCGAAAATGGTAGAGCCGTGAATCGCCGGAGTGCATGAAGTGGCAGCGATTGTCGGGCAGCACCACGAAGACCGCGATGGTGCTGTGGGGCTCCTGTTCCGCTGCTATGGCGGTAAGGCGAATGACGGTGTGGGCATCTTGCACAATGGTGCGCAGCATGCGTGTGCAGTCTTCCTTGGCGGGCTCAAAGCGCTCGAAAAGCTGACGGGCCGTCAGCATGACCTGGTCAGATGCCTTTCTCCCGCCGCTGCGCCCGCCCATGCCATCGGCTACCACGCCGAGAATGCAGCCCTTGGCATAGGGGTGCGCCATGAGCAGAACCTGGTCCTGCTGGTATTCTCGGTCACCGCGATGGATGCCGGTGGCCGCCTGAATGCGGTAGCTGGATGACATGAGTATGTGCGAGTGCGCTCGCAGAGCGATATTTAACGTTGCGTTACATTTTATCGACCGGAGGCTGGGCTTCGGCGAATATTTGCGATCTTATGTGAGCTTGGGCTGACTTGGCTTGTTGGAAGGTGAAACGGTTTTGACTCATTTGCAGGAGGCGGTCGCGCAGGTGTTTGCGCAGCAAGGTGCGCTCTCGCTGGCTGAGCCCGCATTCACGCCGCGCCCAGGCCAGACCCGCATGGCGTTGGCGGTGGCTCAGGCCATAGAGGAGGGCGGGGTGCTGGTGGTGGAGGCAGGCACGGGTGTTGGCAAGACCTACGCTTATCTGGTGCCTGCCTTGCTCAGCGGCCAGCGCGTGCTGGTGTCTACGGCCACCAAGGCGCTGCAGGACCAGTTGTTTGCCCGTGATCTTCCGCGCCTGGTTCATGGCCTGGGCCTGCCACTTCGCATGGCCAGGCTCAAGGGGCGCTCTTCCTATCTATGTCTGGAGCGGCTGGAGCGTGTGCGCCAGGGCCGCACGGCTCCCCAGGATCCGCAGGTGCTGCGCGCCGTGGCGGATGTGGAGCGCTGGGCCAGGGTCACGCGTACCGGTGATCTTGCCGAGCTGACGGCGCTGGATGAGCGCTCCCCTGTGATGCCCTTGGTGAGCTCCACCAAGGACAATTGCTTGGGGTCTGATTGCCCGCACTGGCAGGACTGCCATGTCAATCAGGCGCGTCAGCAGGCGTTGGAGGCCGACGTGGTGGTGGTCAACCATCACCTGCTGTTTGCCGATCTGGATGTGCGCGACAGCGGCATGGCCCATCTTTTGCCCAACACTGGCGTGGTGGTGATCGATGAAGCCCATCAGCTCAACGACATCGGCGTGCAGTTTGCAGGCGAGGCTCTTTCCAGTCAGCAGTTGGTGGGGTACGCACGTGATGCCCTTCGGCTGACGCAGGAGCATGCACGCGGCATGGCCGACTGGCTGGTGCTCTGTGCCACGCTGGAGCAGGCCATGCGTGAGCTGCGCCTGCAGGCAGGCAAGCCTCCGGTCGGAGGGCGGCTTGCGTGGCAAGCAGTGACCCCGCAGGGACTGGACGCGGTGAAATGGCGTGCGGCACTGGTGCGGCTGGGGCAGAGCCTGCGTGCCCTGTTGATTCCACTCTCAAGCCTGGGGGGGGCAGGGGCCGAGTTGCTGCGTCTGTATGAGCGCGGCGCAGAGTTGCTCGCGCGACTGGCACGCTTTGCTGCACCTGCAGATGATGAATGCGTGCGCTGGCTGGAGGTCGGTGCGCAGTATCTGCGCATGCTGGAGTCTCCGCTGTCGATTGCCCGCATCATGCAGCAGCGGCTGCTTCAGCGCTCGCTGGAGGATGCCGGCTCGGATGAGGGCGGGGAGGTCGATCCTTCAAGGAAGAAGGCCTGGGTTTTCACCTCGGCCACATTGGGCAATGACGCCCAGCTGAGCTGGTTTGTCGAATCCTGCGGCCTGCGCGGCGCACAGGTGCTACAGGTGGAAAGCCCGTTTGACTACCATCGGCAAGCCGGTGTTTATGTGCCTCAGCCCTTTGCTGCGGCAGGCAGCGCGCAGCACAGCCAGCAGGTCGCCCAACTGGTGCTGGATGCAGCGCAGCGCATAGGCGGGCGCACCCTGGTGCTCACTACCACCCTCAAGGCCCTGCATGCGATCAGCGCATCGCTGCGCACCAGCCTGGGCCTGTTTGCAGATCTGGATGTGCTGGTACAGGGCGAGGCACCCAAGCTGGCCTTGATCCAGCGCTTTATGGCCGCCGGGGCAGTCGCTGGGCGAGGAGCTGTTCTGGTGGCTTCCGCCACTTTCTGGGAGGGGGTGGACCTGCCAGGCGACATGCTGCAGCTGGTGGTGATCGACAAGCTTCCGTTTCCGCCACCTGACGACCCCTTGGTCGAAGCCCGTTCGCGACTGCTGGAGAGCGTGGGGAGAGGGGCGTTTCATGATTACATGCTGCCCGAGGCGGCCCTGGCCCTCAAGCAAGGGGCCGGACGCCTGATCCGTAGTGAAGCCGATCGTGGCGTGCTGGTCATCTGCGACAGTCGCTTGATGACTATGGGCTATGGAGCGGAGTTGATGTCGGCGTTGCCTCCCATGCGCGTGCTGGGCAGTCAGCCGGAGTTCGAGGCGGCGCTGGAGCAGTTGACGGTGCAACACGTCAAACGTGACGGCGAGCAGACGCCGACGCAGGATTCAGAGGCGTAGAAATGAAAAAGGATGCGCTCGGCGCATCCTTTTGTCTCTTGGGTGGCAAACGCTGCTTACCAGAGCTTCCACCAGGATTCTTTTTTCTTCTCTACGTTTTGCTCGGCGTTGGCGCCATAGCTGCTGTCCAGCACGCGCTGGGCGTCGTCGCGCAGCTGAGTCATGCCCAGGGCGTCATAGGATTTGACGAGGATCACCATGGCTTCGCGCACCGAGGGCACGTTCTGGTAGTCCCTGATGGCAGTCTGCGCACGGGCAATGGCCGCCACATAGGCGCCTCGGCTGTAGTAATACCTGGCGACATGGACTTCGTACTGGGCCAGCGAGTTCACGATGTACTGCATGCGCTGGCGGGCATCATCGGAGTACTTGGAATCTGGAAAGCGGGTCACCAGTTCGCGGAAGGACTCAAACGAATCCTTGGCGGCTTTCTGGTCGCGCTCGGACAGATCCTGGCGGGTCAGCCAGCCAAACATGCCCAGGTTGTCATTGAAGTTGACCAGGCCCTTGAGGTAGAGGGCGTAGTCCATGGCGGGGCTGGCAGGGTGCAGCTTGGTGAAACGGTCCAGCGTGGCCAGAGCCTGCACTTTTTCGCCGCCCTTGTACTGGGCATAGGCTTTTTCCAGCTGGGCCTGCTGGGCCAGAGGTGTGCCGGCGGCACGACCTTCGAGCTTTTCAAACAGCGGCACGGCCTTGTCATAGGCACCCGAGGAAGATTCGTCGCGCGCCTCGGTATAGATGCGCTCGGGTGTCCACTTGGCCGTCGGGTCGTCCTTGGTGCTGGAGCATCCCGCCAGCGTGGCGGCGATTAACACGGCAGGGACTAGAGTCAGTGAAATACGCGGCATGGTGGACAGTTTTCTGACAATCATTAGCGGTAATAGGAGGCAGGCCCGTCGCATCTGGCGGCAAGGCGCAAAACCTACACCATACACCACCAGGCCTAGACCTTCCTGAAAAAGGATCGACGCATTGTAATGGGCCGCTGGATCGCGCCGGCGAGTTGCTGGCGTCTTTACGCTACGGCCAGAGCGAATCTAGAGGCATTGAGTCCGCAGGGACGAAGCGCTCTTCCTACAATAGCGGCCATGTTTGTCCATCTGCGCCTGCACACCGAATTCTCCGTCGTCGACGGAACCACCCGCGTCAATGCCATGATCAAGGCCGCTGCCGAAGATGGGCAGGTGGCGATGGCCATTACCGACTTCAACAATCTGTTTGGCGGCATCAAGTTCTACCGCGAAGGCCGTGGCAAGGGCGTCAAGCCTCTGCTGGGCGCCGAGATCGTGCTCGAAGGGCTGGGCGATGCGCCGCCTTCGCGGATCATCGTTCTTGTGCAGAGCAGGCAGGGCTACCACAATATTGCCGAGCTGCTGGCACGCGGCTGGACGCGCAATGTGGTGCGCGACCAGGCACAGCACAAATGGGAATGGTTGCAGGAGCTGGGCGAGGGCCTGATCGTGCTGTCCGGCGCGCAGGCCGGCCCCGTGGGCATTGCGCTGACGCGTGGCGACGAAAAAGGCGCGGCCGAGATCGCCCAGCGCCTGGCCACCATGTTCCCGCACCGCTTCTACATCGAGCTGCAGCGTGCGGGCCGCTCCGATGACGAGTCGCATGTGCTGGCGGCCGTGAAGCTGGCCAGCCGCTTGAATCTGCCGGTGGTCGCGACCCACCCGATCCAGTATGCCAAGCCCGACGATTACGAGGCCCACGAGGCCCGTGTCTGCATCGCCGAAGGCGAGATCCTGGGCAATGCCAAGCGGGTGCGCAAGTTCACGCGCGACCAGTATTTCAAGACCGCTGCCGAAATGGAGCAACTGTTTGCCGACATCCCGAGCGCGATCGAGAACACGGTGGAAATTGCCCGCCGCTGCAGCCTGACGCTGGAGCTGGGCAACCCGCAACTGCCCAACTTTCCCGTGCCCGATGGCATGACCATGGACGAGTTCTTCCGCCATGAGTCCTACCAGGGGCTGGAGGAGCGCCTGGTCCACCTCTATCCCGATGCGGCCAAGCGCGACGCCCAGCGTGCGCGCTATGTGGAGCGGCTGGAGTTCGAGCTGGGCACCATCATGAAGATGGGCTTTCCGGGCTACTTCCTCATCGTGTCGGACTTTATCAAGTGGGCCAAGGCCAATGGCTGCCCGGTGGGGCCGGGCCGTGGCTCGGGTGCCGGCTCGCTGGTGGCCTATGTGCTCAAGGTGACCGATCTCGACCCGCTGGAATACAACCTGCTGTTCGAGCGTTTCCTGAACCCCGAGCGCGTGTCCATGCCCGACTTTGACGTGGACTTCTGCCAGCAGAACCGCGATCGCGTGATCGACTATGTCAAGGACCGCTACGGCCGCGACGCCGTCAGCCAGATCGCCACCTTCGGCACCATGGCCGCGCGTGCGGCCATCCGCGACGTGGGCCGTGTGCTGGACATGAGCTACACCTTCTGCGACGGCATCTCCAAGCTGATTCCGAACAAGCCCGGCCTGCATGTCACGCTCAAGTACCCGCCCAATCCGCCCAAGGAAGGCGACAAATACACCTACGCCATCAAGGAAGAGCCGATTCTGGCCGAGCGCATCGAGCGCGAGGAGGACGTCAAGACCCTGATCGAGATGGCGCAGAGCCTGGAGGGCATGACGCGAAACATCGGCATGCACGCCGGCGGCGTGGTGATTGCGCCGGGCCGCCTGGCCGATTTCTGCCCGCTCTACCAGCAGCCAGGCAGTACCTCGGCCGTGGCCATGTACGACAAGGACGACGTGGAAGCCGTAGGCCTGGTGAAGTTCGACTTCTTGGGTCTGGCCACGCTGACGATCCTGGAGATCGCGCGCGAATTCATCATGAAGCGCCACAAGGGCCAGGAGAACTTCCAGTTCGAGAACATTCCGCTGGACGACTACCCGACCTACAAGCTGTTCTCCGACGGCAAGACCGAAGCAGTCTTCCAGTTTGAATCGCGCGGCATGCAGCAGATGCTCAAGGAGGCCAAGCCCTCGCGCCTGGAAGACCTGATCGCCCTGAACGCCCTCTACCGTCCCGGCCCCATGGACCTGATTCCCACCTTCATTGCCCGCAAGCACGGGCAGGAAGTCGTGGAGTACCCGCATCCGCTGGTCGAGTCGGTGCTGGCCGAAACCTACGGCATCATGGTCTATCAGGAGCAGGTGATGCAGACCGCCCAGGTGCTGGGCGGCTACTCGCTGGGCGGCGCCGACTTGCTGCGCCGGGCCATGGGCAAGAAAAAAGTCGAGGAGATGGTCAAGCACCGGGGCATCTTCCGCGAGGGTGCGGCCAAGAACGGACTGAGCGAGGAAAAGGCCGACGAGGTCTTCGACCTGATGGAGAAGTTCGCGGGCTACGGCTTCAACAAGTCGCACGCGGCAGCCTACTCCCTGCTGGCCTATCACACGGGCTGGCTCAAGGTGCACTACACGGCCGAGTTCTACTGCGGCAATATGACCGTGGAAATGGACAACACCGACAAGCTCAAGGTGTTGTACGAGGACGCGCTCAAGATGGGCATCACTTTCGAGATGCCCGATGTGAACCGCGGCGTGCACCGCTTCGAGCCGGTGACCGACAAGGTCATACGCTATGGCCTTGGAGCCATCAAGGGGACAGGGCAGGCCGCCATCGAAGCCATTGTGGCTGCGCGCAACGGCGAGGGCACAGGCCCCAACGGCCATGAGAAGGGGCCGTTCAAGAGCCTGTTCGACTTCTGCCTGCGTGTGGACCGCAGCCGCATCAACAAGCGGACGGTGGAAGCGCTGATCAAGGGCGGCGCCTTTGACACGATAGACATGAACCGCGCCTCGCTGATGGCGACGCTGGACACGGCCTTCGGCTTTGCTGCCACCTCGATTGCCAACGCCGACCAGGGTGGTCTGTTCGACATGATGGGCGATGACGCGCTGGGTTCGAGCACGGCGGAGCCGCCCATGGCCGATGTGCTGCCCTGGGGCGTCAAGGAAAAGCTGACGCTGGAAAAAACGGCCATCGGCTTCTATCTGACAGGCCATCTGTTCGACGAGGTCGAGTCCGAAGTGCGCCGTTTCGTGCGCACCCCGATCGGCGAGATGCGCGATAGCCGCGAGCCGCAGACCATGGCCGGCATCATCGGCGGTCTGCGCACCATCAACGGCCAGCGCGGCAAGCTCAGCATCTTCACGCTGGACGACAAATCGGCGGTGATCGAAGCTTCGGTCGACGAAAAAACCATGGCTGCTTGCGCCGAAGTGCTCAAGGAGGACGAGTTTGTCGTGGTTTCGGGTCGTCTCCAGCCCGACCGCTTCAGCGGCGGCCTGCGCATGAAGGTGCAGCAGATGTGGAGCCTGGCCGATGCACGCTGCCGTTTTGCGCGCTATCTGCAGGTCAGCGTCGGGGAGAAGATGCCCGATGTGCCGGCGCTGCTGCGCCAGTTCCCGGCCAAGGTCGAGGAAACCGAGAGCGGCAATATCAACCATGGTGTGAAAGTGCGCCTGGACCTGATCTGCCGCGACGAGCGCGGCTCGGCCAGCTGCGAGCTGGCGCTGGGCGAGAGCAGTCGCTTCTATCCCTCGGATGCCGCACTGGCCGCCTGGTATGGCTCGGCAGCTGCGGGTCAGGTCAAAGTGGTTTATGAATAGACAGCATGGCAGCCCTTGCAAGCTGCCTGCACTCGAATGTCGGATAAGAGCCTGATTTTTTGATAGCGCAGGGCGCTTGCTGGGTAAGGGATTTCCATGGATTTCCCTTGGTTTTGCCAAATTTGATTCCAGCCGCCTTGAAATCCCTAACAATGCTATGCATATGCCAGCGCAAAAACATTGCAACGGCTCGCTAGAATGGATTTCATGGCTACCCAACTCCCATCAATTCCCCCGGTCTCGCCAGCGATCAGAACGCCTGACGATGGAGATTCCTTGGTGCTTGAAAGGCGCCGCCAGCGGCTGCAGCCGCCACGCATGTATCAGGTGGTGATGCTCAACGACGACTTCACGCCCATGGAGTTCGTGATTGCCGTGCTGCAGGAGCTGTTCGGCAAGGACCGAGAATCGGCCACGCAGATCATGCTCAAGATTCATTTGGACGGCCGTGGCGTCTGCGGCGTCTACAGCCAGGATGTGGCGGCGACAAAAGTCGAGCAGGTACTGCAGGCGGCCCAGAAAGCGGGCCATCCGTTGCAGGCCACATTCGAGCCTGTTGAATAAGCGCAGTCCGCCCTCAGATTAGTTAGCAGAGAGTCAACCAAGCAAGCCGAAAGGAGTCGCACATGATCGCTCAAGAACTGGAAGTCAGCTTGCACATGGCGTTTGTCGAGGCCCGTCAGCAGCGCCACGAGTTCATCACCGTGGAGCATCTGCTGCTCGCCCTGCTGGACAACCCCAGTGCAGCTGAAGTGCTGCGCGCATGCGCGGCCAATATCGACGACCTGCGTTCATCGCTGTCCAACTTCATCAAGGACAACACACCGCAGGTGGACGGCACCGAAGAGGTGGATACGCAGCCCACGCTGGGATTCCAGCGTGTGATTCAGCGCGCCATCATGCATGTGCAGTCCACGGGCAATGGCAAGAAAGAGGTGACGGGCGCCAATGTGCTCGTGGCCATCTTCGGCGAAAAGGACTCGCATGCCGTGTACTACCTGCACCAGCAGGGCGTCACACGCCTGGACGTGGTCAACTACATCGCCCATGGGATCAAGAAGGGCGAGCCGCCCGAGCCCGCCAAGGCCGAATCTCCTTCGGAGAGCGAAGAAGGCGCGGCGGGCGAACGCAATGAAAAAGCATCGCCGCTGGAGCAGTTCACGCTGAACCTGAACCAGGCTGCCAAGGAAGGCAAGATCGATCCGCTGATCGGGCGCGAGTACGAGGTCGAGCGCACCATCCAGATCCTCTGCCGCCGCCGCAAGAACAACCCGCTGCTGGTGGGCGAGGCCGGTGTGGGCAAGACGGCCATTGCCGAGGGGCTGGCCTGGCGCATCACCGAAGGCACGGTGCCCGAGGTGCTCAAGGAAGGCGTGGTCTACTCGCTGGACATGGGCGCGTTGCTGGCCGGCACCAAGTACCGCGGCGATTTCGAGCAGCGCCTCAAGGGCGTGCTCAAGTCGCTCAAGGACAAGCCGCATGCCATCCTGTTCATTGACGAAATCCACACGCTGATCGGCGCCGGTGCGGCCTCGGGCGGCACGCTGGATGCGTCCAATCTGCTCAAGCCCGCGCTGTCCAGCGGACAGCTGCGCTGCATCGGTGCGACCACGTTCACGGAATACCGTGGCATCTTCGAAAAAGACGCGGCCCTGTCGCGCCGTTTCCAGAAGGTCGATGTGGTCGAGCCAACCGTGGCCGAGACCGTGGACATCCTCAAGGGCCTGAAGTCCCGCTTCGAGGAGCACCACAGCATCACCTATGCGCAGGAAGCCCTGCAGGCGGCGGCTGAGCTGTCGGCCAAGTACATCAATGACCGTCACCTGCCCGACAAGGCCATCGACGTGATCGACGAGGCCGGTGCTGCCCAGCGCATCGCACCCGAAGGTCAGCGCAAGCAGACCATCGGCAAGGCCGAGATCGAGGCCATCGTGGCCAAGATCGCCCGCATTCCGCCGGCCAACGTCAGCAACGACGACCGCAGCAAGCTGCAGACGCTGGAGCGTGACTTGAAGAGCGTGGTCTTCGGTCAGGACAAGGCGCTGGAAGTGCTGTCGTCTGCCGTGAAGATGGCGCGCTCGGGTCTGGGCAAGCCGGACAAGCCGATCGGCTCCTTCCTGTTCTCCGGCCCCACGGGCGTCGGCAAGACGGAAGCTGCCAAGCAGCTGGCCTATATCCTGGGCGTGGACCTGATCCGCTTCGACATGTCCGAGTACATGGAGCGTCATGCAGTCAGTCGCCTGATCGGCGCGCCTCCCGGCTATGTCGGCTTTGACCAGGGCGGTCTGCTGACCGAGGCCGTGACCAAGAAGCCGCATTCGGTGCTGCTGCTCGATGAAATCGAAAAAGCGCATCCGGACATCTTCAACGTGCTGCTGCAGGTCATGGATCACGGCACGCTGACCGACAACAACGGACGCAAGGCCGACTTCCGCAACGTGATCATCATCATGACCACGAATGCGGGTGCCGAGACCATGAACAAGGCCACCATCGGTTTCACGAACCCGCGTGAGGCCGGTGATGAAATGGGCGATATCAAGCGCCTGTTCACGCCCGAGTTCCGCAACCGTCTGGATGCCATCGTCAGCTTCAAGCCGCTGGACGAGCAGATCATTCTGCGCGTGGTCGACAAGTTCCTGCTGCAGCTGGAGCAGCAACTGGCCGAGAAGAAGGTGGACGTCACCTTCAGCGACGAGCTGCGCAAGCATCTGGCCAAGAAGGGCTTCGATCCGCTCATGGGTGCGCGCCCCATGCAGCGCCTGATCCAGGACACCATCCGCCGCTCGCTGGCCGATGAGCTGCTGTTCGGTCGCCTGACCAACGGCGGACGCCTGGAGGTGGACTGGGACGAAGCGGGCAACGAAGGCAAGGGTGATGTCAAGCTCACCATTACCGAGTTGCCCAAGGATGCCCCCAAGGCCGAGCCCGAGCAGGCAGTGGCCGACTAAGGCCTTCGCCAGCGCCCGTATGCGGTGCTGAAACAAGAGACCGGCAGTGGCGACGCTGCCGGTTTTTTATTGCCTGCCTGGCCTGTATTTGCTCTCTTTATGAGAGCTTTTATCGCTTGTTTGGCAAGCAATTCAGGTGCTTTTATGCTTGAGTACTTCTGGTGGCGGGCGAAGTCAGCTATGAATGATGATTCGCTCATCAGGTTCTATGGACTGCATCCTGGCGGATGCAGCAGCTGCCAATGCGGTCGTTTCGGTGCTTGTAGCCAGAATGGGCGCAAGCTTTGGCGGAATGTTTTGTCCTGCGGACGACGATCAGATCGCGCACGCGAAGGAGCCGCACCGCAATGCCGGGGGCAGAGCTGCCTGATCAATCGCGCAGGTACAGAAGCAGCATGAAGACCGGCGTGCCGATCAGAACGCCAATGATGCAGAACAAGGGGCCGTAAACAAGCAGGCTTATTTCCAGGGTGCGTATGCATCCCGAGATGCCCTCATGCAGGCAGCTGACCCCGTCGGGCGGCAGAAAGATGCTGTGAAACGGCAGAAAAAGCGCCGCCACGGCCAGGCTGGCAAGCAGTGCCAGAAAGGCGGAGAGAATAAGTCGGCCCAGGGTTTTCATGATGTGCATCTCCCAAGCAACTATAGATGGTGGAGCCATGAATGCCGGGTTGCGGCGAGAAAACGGTACGGGAGCCTGCCTAGGGCTTGCCTGCCGTGCCGCGCGCGACCTGGCTGATGAGGCTGAGTGCAGCGACGATGATGCCCTTGGTCAGCGGCAGCAAGGCAAAGAACAGAAAAAAGAGGTGATTGGCCTGCCACAGCGGCAGGGTGCGCAGATGCTCAAGCACGCGCTGGCCATGCCCGCCAGCCACTATGAAGGCAATGGCTGCGGCGATCAAGGTCAGAAACAGGAGAGCTGCAGCCCTGGCTGCCCCTGGCGCGCGCTGAAAGGCGATGGTCAGGGGGCGGATCAGGCAGCAGCCAAAGACCAGGGCGCAGAGAAAAGGCACCAGATGCACGGCTTCGCCCCCAAGCAGCCAGGGCAGGGCCGTCGCATAGGACAGAACCAGCAGGCCGAGGCCGGTGGTTCCGATGAGTCGGGGCTGCCGCTGCCGCTGTTGCTGCTGCTTCATGGACGCCTGCCGGTGCGCTGGGACGAGGCAGCGAAACTAATAAAAAAAGGAGCTGCTATCGGTTGCTGCATAACGATTTCAGATACTTTTGTATTTGAAAGGCAATGCTGAAAAGCGTAGGCAGCTATCAACATTGCTGTCAGGGTTTGATGCCGCTCACTTGACCTGGCGCTTTTCCAGCTTGCGCGCCAGCGTGCGCCGGTGCATGCCCAGGCGGCGTGCGGCCTCGGAGATGTTGAAGCCGGACTCGGCCAGGGTCTCGTGAATATGCTCCCATTCCAGCGTCTTGATGGAGGTGGTCTGGCTGCTGACCTCCACGTCGGTGCGGCCCTCGACCCGCCCGAAGGCGGCTTCGATATCGTCGGTATTCGAAGGCTTGGCCAGGTAGTGGCAGGCGCCGAGCTTGACGGCTTCCACGGCCGTGGCAATGCTGGCGTAGCCGGTGAGCACGACGATGAGCGCATCGGGGTTGTGCAGATGCAGCATCTGCACGCAGTTCAGGCCCGATGCATTGCCGGCCAGCTTCAGGTCCATGACCGCATATTGCGGCCGGTGCTGGGTCAGCAGCAGCTGCACTTCCTCGCCGCTGGTGGCATGCAGCACGCGGTAGCCCCGGCGCTCGAACGAGCGCTTGAGCGTGCGTGCAAATGCCGCGTCATCTTCAACCAGCAGCAGTAAACGGTCTTCTTGCATGCAAACAACAATGTCTTAAATCGCGAGAGCGGACTGGGGCAGGTTGACCTCCACCAGAGCGCCGCCGCCTTGCTGAGCCGGCAGATTGCCGGCGTGAACGCGGCCGCCAAGGGCGCGGGCCACGTTGGTCACCAGAAACAGGCCCAGGCCGCGACCGGGGCGCTCCTGTTTGGTGGAGACATGGCACTGGCCCAGTTGCTGCAGCACGGCGGCATCGAAGCCCGGGCCGTGGTCGCGCACCTGGATGCGGATCTGGTCGTGATCGCTGCTCAGGGTCAGCTCCACCCAGTCGGGCGAGGCTTCGAGGGCATTGTCCAGCAAATTGCAAATCATTTGCTGCAATGCAGTATCCGAGAGCATGGCGAAGTCCTTCACGCCCTGCTGGTGCAGCGCAAAGTGCCGCAGGCTGTTATGCGCCTGCCAGTGGCTGACCACGCCTTGCACAAAGCTGGCAAAGGTGGTGCTTTCCGTGCCTTCGGCCCGGGTCTCGCCGGCCGACAGCAGCACGCCCGAGACGATGGACTTGCAGCGCAGCAGCTGACGCTGCATTTCCTGCAGGTCCTCGCGCAGATCCTCGTCCTGCATGAGGGCCGGCATATGCTGCCAGTCGCCCAGGATCACGGACATGGTGGCCATGGGTGTGCCCAGCTCGTGGGCCGCGCCGGTGGCCAGCAGGCCCAGGCGCACGATGTGTTCTTCCTCGCTGGCGCGCTGGCGCATGTTGGAGATGCGTTTGTCGCGGCGGCGCGTGTTCTCGACGATGCGGGTCAGAAAGACGATGGTCAGGATGCTGGTCAGCGCAAAGCTGATGAGCACGCCCACGACGTAGAGGCTGGGCAGGCCTTCCTGACTGACGAACTGCACATGCAGGGGCTGGTGAAACAGGGTCAGGCCCAGGACTCCGACAAAGGAGGCCGCCACCACGCACCAGGTGTAATGAGCTGGCAGCAGCACGGCACTCAGAATGCCCTGCAGCAGATACAGATAGATAAAGGGGTTGCTGGCACCGCCGCTCAGGTACAGCTGAATGGTCAGGGCCAGCACATCGGCCAGCAACGCATAGAAGACGCTGCGCGAGGTCACGGGGCGGTGCAGGCCCTGGCTCCAGTAGATATAGGCCAGGTTGGTGGCCACCAGGGCTACCAGCACCAGTGCCATGGGCAGCAAGGGCAGGGCAATCTGAAAGCCGTAGTGCACCAGCGAGATGGTGACGACCTGGCCGACCACGGCAATCCAGCGCAGCTGAATCAGCAGCTGCATGTTCTGCCGCTCGGTCAGGCGCTGTACGCGAAACAGGGAATCGGAAATTTGGCTCACCGCGCAATTGTCACCGAGCGGGACTGCCACGGACGCCTCTGGGGCTATGCGTTCCTGATGTAGGCGCCGCCTTAAAGGGCAGAGAAAAAGCGCTCCGGGGAGCGCTTTTCAGAGATAGGCATCAGCTTTTGGCAACCGCCTTGTCGTGCCGGCGTACCAGCCAGGCCGCTCCGATCACCATGATGGCCAGCCCATACCAGGTAAGCGCATAGACCAGATGGCTGTTCGGGAAGCGGATCACCGTCATGCCGGGGCGAAGGACTTCGGTGCCGGCCTCTGCCCGGGCATAGGCCGGGTTGCTGGCGGGTACGCCCTGGTCTATGAAGTAGGGGGCGGGCCTGCTCAGGCCCTGGGCCTGGGCGATGGCGGTGACATCGCGCGAGTACCACTGGCCGTTGGCGGGATCGTTCTTGCGCAAAAAGCCGCCGCCTGGCTCGCTCATGCGCATCAGGCCGATGACGGTGACGGTCTCGGCGGACGGGCCGGCTTCGGCAATCTGCTTGAGCCACTGGCCGCGCAGCTTCTCGGGCGTGAAGCCGCGGTTGACCAGAACCTGCGTGCCATCGGCCAGTTGCAGCGGCGTCATGAGCCAGAAGCCCGCGCCGGCCTCGGTCAAGGCCTTGGCCAGCACGCTTTGCCTGTCCAGCCATTGGCCCTGCGCCTTGACGGGCAGGTACTCATGGCTGGCGGCATTGATCTGGGGCCATTGGCCGGGCTCGGGAACCGCTACGGGGGCACTGTGCACGCGCTGCTCCACGCGCTCGATGAGATCGAGCTTCCAGGCGCGGCGCTGCACCTGCCAGGTGCCCAGAGCCATGAACCCTAAAAACAAGGCGATGCCCACAAACGCGAGCATCGCCTTGGCGAAGGGGGAGCGCTGCCGCGCAGCGCTCTGGTTCTTCATCAGGTCAGTCAAGGTGTGACAGCTGCGGGAGCCGTGTGACCTGCGTGATCTGCATGGCCTGCGGCCTGGTGCAATTCATGACCGGGCATCATGTTGGTGTTCATGTGGAACATGACCCAAAGCGTGCCGGAGATCGCAATCGCCAGGAAGATCACCGTGAAGATGGTGGACAGCATGGTCCAGCCGCCCTGGATCTTGCCGTTCATGTGCAGGAAGTACACCATGTGCACGAGCACCTGGATCACCGCGAACAGACCCAGCACGGCCACGGCCGTGGTGCGGTCGGTGATGATGTTGTTCATGACCAGGTAGAAGGGGATGGCGGTCAGGATGACAGCCAGGATGAAGCCCTTCACATAGTCGCCCATGGTGACGTGCAGGTCGTCGTGATCGTGGTGATCGTCATGACCGGCGTGGATATCGTGTGCGCTCATTTACAGCACCCCCATCAGATACACAAAGGTGAACACACCGATCCAGACCACGTCCAAGAAGTGCCAGAACATGGACAGGCAGTTGATACGGCGCACGTTCTCGTTGATCAGGCCGTGCTTCTTGATCTGGATCATCAGGGTGATCAGCCAGACCAGACCGAAGGTCACGTGGATACCGTGGGTGCCCACCAGCGTGAAGAAGGACGACAGGAAGGCGCTGCTCTGAGGCGTTGCACCTTGATGGATCAGGTGGTGGAACTCATAGAGTTCCACGGCCAGGAAGGCTGCGCCCAGCAGGCCGGTGACGGCCAGCCACAGCAGCGTGCCGTTCACGTTCTTCTTCTGCTTTTGCAGCATGGCAAAGCCGAAGGTGATGGACGACATCAGCAGGAAGGCCGTGTTGACGGCGACCAGCGACAGATCGAACAGATCCTTGCCCGAGGGGCCGCCTGCATAGCTGCGGCCCAGCACGCCATAGGTGGCGAACAGTGCGGCAAAGATCAGGCAGTCGCTCATCAGGTAGAGCCAGAAGCCCAGCGAGGTGCCGTTTTCCGGATGGGGCTCGTGCGCGAGGTGGTACTCGCGAGTAGCCAGGGCGGCTGCGCCGCCAGCGTTGATATGTGTATTAGACATGGGCTGCTGCAAGCTGCTTGGTACGTGCTTCTTCCGTTGTGGCCACTTCGACCGCAGGGATGTAGTAGTCACGCTTGTAGTTGAAGGTATGAATGATCGAGGCCAGGATGGTCGCGGCGAACGAAGCGATCGTCAGAGGCCACATATGCCAGATCAGAGCAAAGCCCAGAACCGTGGACAGGCCGGCAATCACCACGCCGGCGCCGGTATTGGCGGGCATGTGGATGGGCTCGAAGCCGCTCAGCGGACGCTGATAGCCGTGCTTCTTCATGTCGGTCCAGGCGTCGATGTCGTGCACCACGGGGGTGAAGGCGAAGTTGTACTGGGGAGGGGGCGAGGAGGTGGCCCATTCCAGGGTACGGCCTTCCCATGGGTCGCCGGTCACGTCACGCAGTTCGTCGCGCTTCCAGATGGACACGGCCAGCTGGATGAAGAAGCAGCCGATACCGGCAGCGATCAGGGCAGCACCGCAGGCAGCGATGATGAACCAGATCTGCAGCGAGGGATCGTCAAAGTGGTTGGCACGGCGAGTCACGCCCATCAGACCCAGGATGTACAGGGGAGTGAAGGCAACCCAGAAGCCGACCAGCCAGAACCAGAACGAAGCCTTGCCCCAGAACTCGTTGAGTCGGAAGCCGAAAGCCTTGGGGAACCAGTAGTTGATACCGGCAAACACGGCAAACACCACGCCGCCGATGATCACGTTGTGGAAGTGGGCGATCAGGAACAGCGAGTTGTGCAGCACGAAGTCTGCGGGAGGCACGGCCAGCAGCACGCCGGTCATGCCGCCGATGGCGAAGGTGACCATGAAGCCCACCGTCCACAGCATGGGCACCGAGAAGCGGATGCGACCGCGGTACATGGTGAACAGCCAGTTGAAGATCTTCGCGCCCGTGGGGATGGAGATGATCATCGTGGTGATACCGAAGAAGGTATTCACGCTGGCACCCGAGCCCATGGTGAAGAAGTGGTGCAGCCACACCAGGTAGGACAGGATGGTGATACACACGGTGGCGTAAACCATCGAGGTGTAGCCGAACAGGCGCTTGCGGCTGAACGTTGCCACGATTTCGGAGAACACGCCGAAGCAGGGCAGGATCAGGATGTAGACCTCGGGGTGGCCCCAGATCCAGATCAGGTTCACGTACAGCATGGGGTTGCCGCCCAGCTCGTTCGTGAAGAAGTTGGTGCCGACGTAGCGGTCCAGCGACATCAGCACCAGGGCTGCGGTCAGCACGGGGAAGGAGGCCACGATCAGGGCGTTGGTGCACAGGGCAGTCCAGGTGAAGACGGGCATCTTCATCAGGTTCATGCCGGGAGCGCGCATCTTGATGATGGTCACGATCAGGTTGATACCTGACAAGGTCGTGCCCACACCGGCGACCTGCAGGCCCCAGATGTAGTAGTCAAGACCCGTGCTGCCGCTCTGGTGCCCCAGATTGGACAGGGCCAGCCAGCCGGAGGTGGAGAACTCGCCCAGGAACAGGGAGATCATGACCAGCACGGCGCCGCCGGTGGTCATCCAGAAGCTGAAGTTGTTCAGGAACGGGAAGGACACGTCACGTGCGCCGATCTGCAGAGGAACCAGGTAGTTCATCAGGCCGGTCACGAAGGGCATCGCCACGAAGAAGATCATGATCACGCCGTGGGCCGTGAAGATCTGGTCGTAGTGGTGAGGAGGCAGGTAGCCCATGTTGTCGCCAAAGGCCATGGACTGCTGCAGACGCATCATCACGGCATCGGCAAAGCCGCGCAGGAACATGACTAGACCGAGGATCATGTACATGATGCCGATCTTCTTGTGGTCGATGGAGGTGATCCAGTCGTTCCACAGCGGAGCCCAGAGGCGGAACTTGGTGATGCCGCCGACCACGACGAGGCCGCCAAGCACCACGGCAATAAAGGTCAAGAGCACGATGGGCTCATGCGTCATGGGAATCTGGTCCCATGTGATACGGCCCAACAGCCAGTGGGAGGCCGGGGTTGTTGTTTCAGACATGTTGAGTCTCTTCTGTCGTATTGGAGCGGCTGAGCGGTGAGCGCATCCGCACCGTGAACTACTTATTGCTGTGCGACAGCTCCGGAGGCGGCGACTTCGTCGAGCAGAGCGACAACGCGGTCAGCGTCTTTGGAAGTGCAGACATCCAGGGGTAGGGTCACGCTGGAGGTCTTGCTGTGGTGTGCAGGTGGCCTGCCGCCGGCGGCGTCGATGGCCATCATTTCGTTCATGCACATCTTGCCGTCTTCCACGCAGCGGTTGAGGACCTTGTGGTACAGGCCTTCGTCCACGCTGGCGAAGCGTTCAACGGGGTTGCGCTCGCTGGGCTTGGCCAGATCGATATAGGCATCGCGTGTCAGGGTCTTGCCTTCGGTCTTGGCCTTGGCAATCCACTGATCGAACTGCTCGTTTTCCAGGCCGTGGAACTTGAAGGTCATGCCCGCAAAACCAGCGCCGCTGTAGTGAGAGGACTTGCCGCCATAGACACCGGGCTTGTTGATCACGGCGTTCAGCTCGGTCTGCATGCCGGGCATGGTGTAGATCATGCCGGCCAGATCAGGAACGTAGAACGCGTTCATGGTGTGGGTGGAGGTCAGCTTGAAGTGAATGGGGCGATCCACCGGGGCAGCCACTTCGTTGACGGTGGCAATGCCTTGCTCAGGGTAGAAGAACAGCCATTTCCAGTCCAGCGACACGACCTGGATCTCCAGAGGCTTGACGTTGGGGTCCAGAGCCTTGGTCGAGGAGATGCGGTCCAGGGGACGATAGGGGTCGAGCTTGTGGGTGCTGATCCAGGTAATGGCGCCCAAAGCGATGATGATGAGCAGGGGAACCGTCCAGATCACCAGCTCCAGCGCAGTGGAGTGGTGCCATTCGGGGTCGTACTTGGCTTCGGTGTTGGACTGGCGGTATTTCCAGGCAAACAGCAGCGTCAAAAAGATGACGGGGACGATGATGAGCAACATCAGCAAAGTGGCCGTAATGACCAGGTCGCCTTGCTGCTTGGCGACATCGCCAGCTGGGTTGAGGACGACGGCCTTGCTGCAACCGGCGAGGGTTGCGGTCAAAGCGGCCGCTGAGAGCCACGCGGGCCCACGGATTTCCTTGATTTTTAACATGCTTTAGGCGTGACAAAGTCGCGCTTAGGTGTAAACGCGGATTACTGGATCTCGGCAAATGTAATACCAAACAGGGGCTTGTCCATTGGACATTTTGTCCAAGGTCAACAGCTCGGGATTGGAAATGCGCTATGCGACAAGGGTTTAGCCGCTTTGGCGTGTAGACAAACTTTGAGTTGACAGGGCTTGAAATTGTCAAATCAGCCCTCAGAAACGGGGCCCGCAGGTGGCTGGGCTGACAGTGTTCAGGGCAAAAACTCTATTGCAGCTGCACATGCTTGGGCGTAGAACGGAAAGCGTCCCCGGGACTGAAAAGTAAGACAAGGAGTTGTACCTTTATGACAAGCATGAACCCGTCCGTTGGTCTTACTCAGCAAGACTATGAGAACTCGGAAACCTTGGCCTATGCGGATACCGACGAGGATGTGACCCCCGGCGAGATTGCCGTGGGGGTGATCATCGGGCGCTCTTCCGAGTACTTTGACTTCTTCGTGTTCGGCATCGCCTGCGTGCTGGTGTTTCCCTCGCTGCTGTTTCCCTATCTATCCAAGCTCGACGGCACGCTGGCCGCGTTTGCCATCTTCTCGCTGGCCTTCGTGGCCCGCCCCGTGGGCACGGCGCTGTCCATGGCCGTGCAGCGGGCCTGGGGCCGTGCCACCAAGCTGACTCTGGCGCTGCTGCTGCTGGGCGTGTGCACGGTGGGCATGACCTTTTTGCCCAGCTATGAGACGGCCGGCATGAAGGCCGTCTGGGCGCTGGTGATCCTGCGCATCGGCCAGGGCCTGGCGCTGGGTGGTACCTGGGACGGCTTGCCTTCGCTGCTGGCAATGTCCGCGCCGCCGAACAAGCGCGGCTGGTACTCGATGATTGGTCAGCTCGGGGCGCCGCTGGGTTTCATCATTGCGGCAGCGCTGTTTGCCTTTCTGTACTCCAACCTGACGGCCGACGAGTTCATGAGCTATGGCTGGCGCTACCCCTTCTGCGTGGCCTTCGCCATCAACGTGGTGGCGCTGTTTGCCCGCCTGCGCCTGGTCGTGGGCCAGTCCTATACCCAGCTTCTGCAGGAACGCGAGCTGGAGCCCATCAGCGTGACCAGTCTCATGGCCAACGAAGGCCGCAATGTGATGATCGGGGCTTTTGCCGCGCTGGCCAGCTTTGCGCTGTTCCATCTGGTGACCGTGTTCCCGCTGTCCTGGATTTCCATGTATTCCGACCAGTCCATGACAGAAGTGCTGGTGGTGCAGATCATTGGCGCGCTGCTGGCAGGCGCGGCCATCATGCTCTCGGGCTGGCTGGCGGACCGTGTGGGTCGCCGCAACACCCTGGGCACCATGGCCTGCCTGATCGGCATCTTCAGCTTTCTGGCGCCCTGGCTGCTGGGCAGCGGCAGCACCGGCAACAATGTGTTCATCCTGGTGGGCTTTGTGCTGCTGGGTCTGTCCTACGGCCAGGCCTCGGGCACCGTGACCTCCAACTTCTCGTCGCGCTACCGTTACACCGGCGCGGCCCTGTCCACGGATATGGCCTGGCTCATCGGTGCGGCGTTTGCGCCTCTGGTGGCCCTGGGAGTCTCGGCAAAGTTCGGACTGGTGGCTCTGGGTATCTATCTGCTGTCGGGCGCCTTGTGCACGCTGGCTGCCCTGGGTATCAACCGTGCCATCGAGGCCCGCGATCAATAAGAAGGTTGCTCGCTTCTCTGCAAAACGCCCGGTGTTTGCATCGGGCGTTTTTCCTGATGCCGCAGCGCATGAAAAAGCCGCCTTCAAGAGGCGGCTTCTTTACGGATGGGCGGGCTGGATCAGTCCAGAGCCAGACCAGCCTTCTTGATCACTTCGCCAAAGCGCTTGCTCTCTGAAGCCATGAAGGCCTTGAATTCGGCGGGTGTGGGGTTGAAGGACTCGTAGCCGAAGGCGGCGAACTTTTCCTTCACGTCCTGGCCGGTCAGCGCCTGGCGGACATCGGTGCGGATCTTCTCGACCACGGCGGCAGGGGTGCCGGGGCGCACGGCCAGGGCGTTCCAGCCGATGGCTGCGAAATCCTTGGGGCCGCCCGATTCGGACACCGTGGGCACGTTCTCGAAGCCAGCAATGCGGCTGGGAGCCGCCACCGCCAGGAAGCGCAGCTTGCCGCCACGCACCAGAGGACCAGCAGTGCCCAGAGAGCCCAGGGCAAAGGTCAGCTCGCCATTGGCAACGCCCTGGTAGAGCTGGCTGGTTTCCTTGTAGATCACGTGCTCCATCTTGGTGCCGGTCTGGTTTTCCAGCAGCGCCGAGCCCAGGTGCACGGGGTTGCCCACGGACCAGGAACCGTAGTTAAGCTTGCCGGGATGCGCCTTGGCATCGGCGATCAGATCGCCGATGGTCTTGTAGGGGCTGTTGACGGGCACGCAGACAAAGAAGTAGTTGCGGAACAAGGGCATCAGGATGTCGAAGTCCTTGTTCAGGTCGTAGGGCAGCTTCTTGAACAGGTGGGGGTAGGCCGCGATGTGGACGTTGTCCAGCTGGATCATGTCCGTGCCGTCAGTCGCGCCACGCTTGAATTCGTTGATGGCGATGAAGCCGTTGCCGCCGGGACGGTTTTCCACCACCACGGGCTGGCCCCAGGCGCGGCCCAGCTTGTCGGCCACCAGGCGCGAGATGCCATCAGGGCCGCCGCCTACGGGGAAGGGGTTGATGATGCGCGAGGACTTGGTGGGCCACTTGTCGCTCTGGGCGAAAGAGGGGGCTGCCACGGCTGCAGCAATGGCGCCAAGTGCGAATGCAGCTTGGCGACGGCTCATATTGAGCTTATGGGTCATTTTGTCTCCCTGGAAGGATGTCGATGATGAATTGCGTGTGGACCACGCATTGTTGATATCGTCGGCTGTTATTTTTAGATATTCAGGCCCAGTTAATTACATTGTGTCACTTGGGGCATAAACACCTAGGTCTAGCTGAGGCTAGCAGCTATAGCAAAATAGCATAGCTTGTTTTGAAAGGTGTGAGCATGAATCTGCAGCAGATAGAGACCTTTGTTCGGGTGGCCGAAGTAGGGAGCTTCAGCAAGGCTGCGGTACTGCTGGACACCGCCCAGCCGGCTCTCAGCCGTCAGGTGCGGGCCCTTGAAACAGAGTTGCGCGAGACCTTGCTGATACGCACCGGGCGCGGCGTGACGCTGACCGATGCGGGGCGGCGCCTGCTCGAGCATGGTCACGCCATCATGCAGCGCGTGGCCATGGCCAAGGAAGATCTGGGCAGCCAGCGCGACGAGCCCGTGGGGCGCATCACCGTCGGCCTGCCGCCGAGCCTGGCGCGGCGCCTGACCCTGCCCCTGATCGACGGCTTCAGCCGCGAAATGCCCAAGGCCAGGCTGGCGGTGGTCGAGGGTTTTTCCATGAATATCTCGGAGTGGCTGACCTCGGGGCGCATGGATCTGGGCCTGGTCTACACGCCCGAGCCCCATCCGCAGATCGAGGTCTCGCCCGTGCTCGAAGAGCGCCTGTGCCTGATCGGCCCGGCCAGCACGCTGGCAGGGCGCACCAGCATCCCGTTCGAGCATCTGGCCGAGTTCCCGTTGATCATGCCCCAGCACGGGCAGATTTTCCGCAAGCTGATGGAGGCCCAGGCCACGCTGTCCCAGGTCAAGCTCAATGTGGTCTGGGAGGTTTCCAGCGTGCCCGCCATTCTGGATCTGGTGCGCGGCGGCTATGGCTATGCGGCGCTGACCGATAGCGCCATGCACAGTCATGCCACGGATGCTGCGCTGGTGGAGGTGCCCATCAAGTCGCCGCATATCGTCAGCACCTTGTGCCTGGTGCAGCCCGCCAAGAAGAAGTCCACGCCCCTGATGCGCCGCACGGCCGAGCTGCTGCGCCGCCTCAGCATGCAGGTCTGCTCGGTGGAAAGCGGCCATATCTGAACGCTGCGCCTGTGCCGGGGCATTGCCGCTGATGGCTCATGCTCCTGTTAGTGGAGCTTGTTGCGATTGTTAGATAACGATTTCAGATATATATCTATCTGAAATTGAATGGGAGCAGGCGCAATAAGCTTCTGAATTAATAGCGTCAAAGCTGGGGGCGCAAGGTTCTGGCGGCCTCCTGCAGCAGCGGCAGTATTTCCTGCTGCATGGTTTGCGGGCTCATGCGTTTGGCCGATGTCACCACATTCAGCGCAGCCACGGTGCGCCCGCGCATATTGCGCAGCGGCACGGCCACAGCCTGAATCGCCAGTTCATGCTCTTCAAGTGCCATGCAGTAGTCGAGACGGCGCACCTCGTCGAGCAAGCCCTTGAGCGCCGCGCCATCGGATACCGTGTGTGCCGTCAGCTTGGGCAGGTCATAGGTGGCCAGCCAGTCGTCGAGCTCCGAGCTCGAGAGCGAAGCCAGCAGCACCCGTCCGGTGGACGTAGCGTGCGCCGGCAGGCGCGTGCCCAGGTGCAGTCCGTGGGCCATCAGACGCTCGCCTTTTTCATGCACGGCGCTGCGCGCGACGATGACGACTTCACGCCCCTCGCGCACCACGCAGGAGTAGGACAGTCCGGTCTGTGCGGCCAGCCTGTGCAGCACGGGTTGCACGATGCGCGGCAGCCGGGCCGAGGCCAGATAGCTGCCCGACAGGCGCAGGACCTTGGGAGCCAGCCAGAAATAGCTGCCATCGGATTCGAGATAGCCGAGATAGGCCAGCGTGAGCAGATGGCGCCTGGCTGCGGCGCGCGTGATGCCTGCGCGATCAGCCGCCATGGTGGCGTTCAGGCGCTGGCGCTCGGTGTCGAAGCTCTCGAGTACGGCCAGGCCCTTGGCCAGGCCAGCAATGAAGTCTGCCGGGGCGATGGAGGGGGAGCCGGGGTCACTCATGGAGGGGGCTGCCGTTCTTGTTTTGCGCGATCATCGTTCTCATTGTGCGATTATCGCGCAAACAACGCTTCTCTCCTTTGTCTTGATGCAGCACAAAACTTAGTCTTGCTGCACAGCGCAACCGGCGTCGTCACGCTCGCCGATTGACAGGTTTTTGAGCCATAACAAGGAGTCATATTCATGCGTACACAAGTCGCCATCATCGGTGCCGGTCCCTCAGGTCTGCTGCTGGGGCAGCTGCTCTACAAGGCGGGCATCGACAACATCATCATCGAGCAGCGCAGCGCCGACTATGTGCTGGGCCGCATCCGCGCCGGCGTGCTGGAGCAGGTGACGGTGGATCTGCTCAAGCAGGCGGGTGCCGACAAGCGCATGAATGAGGAAGGCCTGCCCCACGACGGTATCGAGCTGCTGTTCAAGGGCAAGCGCCACCGCATCGACCTGAATGGTCTGACCGGCGGCAAGCGCGTGATGGTCTATGGCCAGACCGAAGTGACCCGTGACCTGATGGAGGTGCGGGCTCAGGAAGGCCTGACCACAGTCTACGAAGCCAGTCATGTGCAGCCTCTGGACTTCGAGAGCGACAAGCCCAAGGTGCGCTACGAAAAAGACGGTCAGGTGCATGAGATCGAGTGCGACTTCATCGCCGGTTGCGACGGCTTTCACGGCATCTGCCGCGCCAGCGCTCCTCAGGACAAGATCAAGACCTTCGAGAAGGTCTATCCCTTCGGCTGGCTGGGCCTGCTCTCGGATACGCCGCCCGTGTCGCACGAGCTGATCTACGCCAACACCGAGCGCGGCTTTGCCCTGTGCAGCCAGCGCAGCGCCACGCGCAGCCGCTACTATCTGCAGGTGCCGCTGACCGACAAGGTCGAGGACTGGAGCGACGAGGCGTTCTGGGAAGAGCTCAAGAAGCGCCTGGACCCCGAAGCCCGCGCCAATCTGGTGACCGGGCCATCGCTGGAAAAAAGCATTGCACCGCTGCGCAGCTTTGTGACCGAGCCCATGCGCTTCGGCCGCATGTTCCTGGCAGGTGACGCCGCGCACATCGTTCCCCCCACCGGCGCCAAGGGCCTGAACCTGGCGGCTTCCGACGTGGGCTATCTGTCGCAGGCCTTTGCCCAGTACTACAAGGAGCAGTCCGAAGCCGGTATCGACCGCTACTCCGAGCAGTGCCTGCGCCGCGTCTGGAAGGCAGAGCGCTTCTCGTGGTGGATGACTTCCATGCTGCACAACTTCCCCGGCGAGGGCGAGTTCAACACCAAGGTGCAGGAAGCCGAACTGGACTACATCGTTCACTCCGAGGCCGGCTCCACCTCGCTGGCCGAGAACTATGTGGGTCTGCCCCTGGTTTAAGAACGTGTTGACGATCTCTACGCAGCCGCGTTGGAGCGCAATCGGGATGAGTTCGAAGCGATGGCTCGCCGCTTGCACCGGGGTGCAAGCAAGAGGCATCGCGCAGAAATCGCCCGATTTCGCTCCAACCCTTCGGGACAGTGTCTTTGCGGACGCCCGGTCAGGGGCGGTCTGCGGCGTTGCCTCGCCGGCCGCGCAAATCCTCGCAATAGCACGGCTATTGCTGCGGTATCGCGCGCGGGGGGCCGCCCCCTTGCATCCCCTCCCGCAAAGCCGCTGTCGCGGCACGAGGAGATTGTCAACACGTTCTACGCCCAAGACCGCCTGGGCTTCATCACCGCGGTGATGAAGCCCGGTGCGTGGTCCCGGTGCGTGGTCCCGGTGCGTGGTCCCGGTGCGTGGTCCCGGTGCGTGGTCCCGGTGCGTGGTCCCGGTGCGTGGTCCCGGTGCCTTGCGCTCTGCCTGCATTGCCATGCGCGATGCAGGCTTTTTTTTCATCCATGCAATTTGGTTGATGCTGCCTTGCGTAAATTTTGATGACGCGGCGCAAGCCGGCGGGGCTTGCGAGGAGTAAGCTTGCCGACCTTATGGCGCACATCATGTTTTCCCCTCCCTATATTGCCGCTGCCGAGGCAGCCCAGTCCCTGCGCACGCGCGGCTATGCCGTGCTGCAGCCCGAGGACTTTGCCCAGTGGATGGGCCTGAGCGTGAGCGATCTGCATGCCATGGATGCGGACTGGCAGGGCCTGCCGCCCGATGCCTTCCTCAAGGATGGTGGCCGCTATCGCCGCCGCCGCCATTCCTGCTTTGTCAGCGAAGGCGACCAGGTGCAGCAAGTGCCCCACCGCGCGCACTGGCAGCCGGTGGAATACAACGCGCTGCATGGCGGCATGCAGCGCATGTTCGAGCCCATGCTGGAGAGCACGACGACGAGCGCGGCATGGCTGGAGATGATCAATGCTCTGGGGCAACTGGCCGATCAGGTGTTCTGCGCCGACGAGCGGCATGAGCGCTGGTTTGTCGAGGCGCACCAGTTCCGCATCGACACCACGGACGGCATCGGGCGGCCCACGCCCGAAGGCGCGCACCGCGACGGCGTCGATCTGGTCGCCGTGCTGCTGGTGGGACGCAAGGGCGTCAAAGGGGGCGAGACCCGCGTGTTCGAAGCGACCGGCCCCAATGGCCAGCGCTTCACGTTGACCGAGCCCTGGTCGGTGATGCTGCTCGACGATGCGCGCATGATTCATGAGACCACGCCGATCCAACCTGCCGAGCCCGGTGGCGTGCGCGACACGCTGGTGCTGACCTATCGCCGCGGCAACTTCCAGGGGGCCGAGCTCCAGGAGCAGCAGGGCCAGGCCGCTTGAGCTTGATTGGGCCGGACGGCTTTGTTCTGAAAATTTGAGCAAAACTGTAACGTGCTCAACGCATCAAAGTGACGCCATCGACACTGCATGATGCAGGCTTGTTGCGGCGAAGCTTTCGCCCCTTCAAGTCTTTCCTGCATCCAACAAGCCAGAACAGCTGGCCGACACCACGCCCTGCAGGGCGTGGTTTTTTATATGAATCGCTTTTACGCCCTTAGTATTTCAGTGCTGACCGCTCTTGTCACAGTAGCGGCCTGCAAGCCTTCGCAAGACCGTCCGGCACAGGCGGCCTACACCAAGGAGCCCACGATCTACTTTCGCAACGGCCTTGAGATTACCCTTGGCGATGCCTCGGTGCCGGTTCACGGGGTGGAGGAATGCCCTTATGGTCTGGCCGCGCCGGCCGGTGCCGTGGTCGAGCTCAATGATGCCAAGTGCATCAGGTTGTCGGACGATACCGAGCAGATCGTCGTAATGCTGGACCTGCCGGGCGGCATCGTCCAGGAGGAATGGACCGTGCGCCGCGATGCACCGAGCAAGCCTCATGAGCCGGCTTTCAAGAACGTCTCCCTGCTGCGTCCCGACGGCACGCGCATCACTATCACCGACAAGTCCGACACTCTGCTGGACAAGTGCTACGAGTACCAGGCGGCCCATGTCTGCATCTGAGGCAGATGGCTTGGAGTGAACTTTAGGGTTGATTCATGTCAACACGCTGAGGCATGATGAAGGCAGACTGCATGCTATTCCAAGAGCGGCATTTGCCCTGGGTCCCTGGTCCGGGCTCCGTGTCGCCTGCAACCTAGAAGGAGAAACATATGTCCATGTTCAATCACATCCTGGTTCCGGTCGACGGCTCCAAGCCCTCCATGCTGGCCGCACGCAAGGCCGCTGAACTCTCCAAGGTTTTCGGCAGCGCCGTGACGGCGGTGTATGTGGTCGATCCCTATCCTTTCACCGGCGTGGGCGCCGACTTTGCCTATGGCCAGTCTCAGTATCTGAGCGCGGCCACCGCCGAAGCCAACACCGCCCTGGATGCGGTCAAGGCCATCATGGATGAGGCGGGTGTGCCCGTGAAGACCCTGGTGGGTGAGGGTCATGCAGTGCATGAAGGCATTGTGCGCACCATGGAGAGCGTGGGCGCAGACCTTGTTGTCATGGGCTCGCAGGGGCGACGCGGCCTTGAGAAGCTGATGCTGGGCAGCGTCACGCAACGTGTGCTGGGCGCAGTCAAAATCCCGGTTCTTGTTGTGCGCGAGTGAGCGTAAGGCGGCTGCCCACGAAGCAACGGCTCCTCAGGGAGCCGTTTTTCTGATGAGCCAGAGTGCTCAGCGATTGAGCAGCCGGGCCAGCCAGCCTTTTTTCTTGCGCTGCAATTCCAGCTCCTGAAGCACCTCGGCCTTGAGCTGTTCCTTCTGTGCAGCTTGTCCGCTCTCTTTGGACATCATGCGCAGATAGACCTTGGCCGAGTCCACATAGCCATGGTCTTCGTTGCGGATGTGGTTGAACAGCCAGCGCGAAAGCATGCCGTGCAGTTCGGCGGCCACATCCTCACCCGCATCGAAGCGGGTCTGCATCTCGATCACGCGGCGCGTGAACAGCTCGTGCACTTTTTTGTGCGGGCCGGCGAACATATAGCCGGCGCTCTCGATCAGGCTTTCCTCGAAGACGAAGTGCGAGACGGTGTAGTCGATCATCTCGCCGATGACATCGCCCAGACCTTCGCGATCTGGCGAGCTGCGCAACTCGTAGAGTCTGTTGATGTAATCGACGATGCGGCGGTGCTGCCGGTCGATCTCCGCAATACCGGTGTCCAGCTCGGGGACCCAGACCAGCAATGCCATGATGTTCTCCAGAAATTCAGGGGTTTCCGCAGAAGTATTCACGAGCCTGTCATAGGCTGCATTGATTCAGATCAGGCCTGCCCACGCCAGGCAGGGCGGCGCGAATCCTGCGCGCCGCGTCGGGATGTCACTCGATCTTGGCGCCCGAGGACTCGACGACCTGCTTGGACTGCTTGAAGTCGGCCTGGAACATCTTGTCGAAGTTGGCCACGCTCATGGACTGGGGCTCGGCGCCCTGGGTCAGAATGGCGTCGCGCACCTCGGGCGTTGCCAGCAGCTTGTTCACTTCGACATTGACCTTGGTCACGATGGCTGCGGGCGTGCCCTTGGGCATGAACAGGCCGTACCAGGTGCTCACATCAAAGCCCTTGAGACCGGACTCGGCCAGTGTCGGGGTGTCTGGCAGCGAGGACGAGCGCTTTGCCGAGGTCACGGCGATGGCGCGCAGCTTGCCGGCCTTGATCTGGGCTATGGCCGAGGGTACGGAGGACACCAGCAGATCCACATTGCCGGCCAGTGCATCCATCATCGCGGGGTTGGAGCCCTTGTAGGGCACGTGGGTCAGATGAATGTCCGAGGCCTTTTCCAGCATCACGCCGGCCAGATGGATGCTGGTGCCGTTGCCGGGCGAGCCGTAGGTGATCTTGGACGGGTTCTTCTTGGCTGCAGCCACCACGTCAGCCAGCGTCTTGTACGGCGAGTTGGCGGCGGTGGCGATCACGATGGGGGTGTAGGCCACATGAGCCACGGGGGTCAGATCCTTGCTGGGGTTCCAGGGCAGGTTCTTGTAGAGGTAGGGGCCAAGGACCACATTGTCCTTCTGGCCCATCACCATGTCATAGCCCGTGGGCGCCGCTTTGACCGCTTCGGTGATGCCGATGGTGCCGCCTGCACCCGCACGGTTGTCGGGCACCACGGTCCATTTGCTGACTTCGGTGAGCTTGTTGGCAATCACGCGCGAGAGGATGTCGGTGCCGCCGCCAGGCGGGAAGGGCACGATCATGCGCACGGGCTTGTTGGGGTAGTCGGCAGCGGGGTCTTGTGCAGCGGCTGAAAAGCTCAGGCCCGCGCTTGCGATCACGGCTGTGCTGATGAGAATTTGGCGAATCATGAAAAAGAAGCTCCAGAGACGAACGGGGGAGCGCTGGCCCGCAAACAAGGGCGGCGCAGTCGCGGCTGGTACCTGAGCCTTGAGCTCGGAAGCCAGAGTCACGGAAGGTGGGCTTTTCGATGATCGGGGACGGTGGTTCCGCCATCAATGGGTATTTGTCTTTACCGGGGTGCGAGAGCCATGCCGTACGGACATGATCGCCATCCGCACGCGCTGCACGACAGGGTTGCTGCCGTTGCTAGCACGGGGGCAGCGTACCGATCGGGTGTCGCTGCCGATGTGGCCCACGGGTGCGGATTGTGGTTCTGCGCGCAGCCTCAGAGGCTGCTGCAGACCAGTGGAAACATTCTGCCACGCATGAAAGACTTGCCAGGGCTTGGTTCGAGAATAGGCAGGGCCTGTTCCCCGATTTTTTGCCTGGCCCGGTAGTTCACAGCAACAAGAGCTGCAGGCGCCTTTGGCCTTTGGTTTGGATAAGGCGGCTGCAGCCATGTGTTGGAGTCCGGCCGCTCCGAGTGCGATCTCAGGCCTGGCGTACGTCGGCGACTACCTGGTCGCCGAAGTCCGGTCGTGCCAGCCAGGCCAGCACGCGGGCTGCGGCGTCATCGGCCGAGGTCAGCTGCCCGTTGCTGTGCAGGCCTGCAAAACGGCCCACGTCGGGGAAGTCGGTTGAAGCTGCGCTGCGCAGTTGTACCTGCATATCGGTGTCGATGACGCCGGGTGCCAGAGAGACAATGCGTGCGCCGTTGGGCTTGGCAGCCTCTTCCAGCGCCACACAGCTGCTGAACTGGTCCATGCCGGCCTTGGCCGTGCAGTAGCTGGCTTGCGAGGCCATGGCACGGCGGCCCAGACCCGAGGAGATATTGAGCACCTTGCGGGGGATCTGCCAGCTCTCGGTTGCTCCGAGAAAGGCTCCGGTCAGGGCCATGGGCGCTTCAAGACCCACGCGCAGGGCATTGATCATGTCGGCGGCAGGCACCTGAGACAGCGGCGCAATCTGCGGCATGACGCCCGCATTGTTGATCAGGGTGATGCTGGCCCATTCATGGGGATCCATCGTGCCCAGCCAGGTCGCCAGGCGTTGCGCGGCTGCGGCGCTTTGTGCCAGGTCCTGCTCCCATTGCAATAGCTGCTCGGGCTTGCTGGCGCTGGAAGTGAGGGCGGAGCTGGTTTTGCGGGCAATGCTCAGCAACTGATGGCCTTGTTGCAGCAGCAGTTGCCCCATGGACAGGCCCATGCCGCGAGAGCCACCGGTCAGAATCGTTAAATGCTTTGTCATGCCGGGCATCTTACGGGTGATTGAAGACAGAAAAAGAGCAGGCCCCGCAAGACTGACGTCCGGCAGGGCCTGGTGATGACCTCAGATGAGGTCAGTGAGCTGTCAATGACCCAGATAGGCCTTGCGCACCTCGTCATTGCTCAGCAGGTTGACGCCGCTGTCCTCCAGCACCACCTTGCCGGTTTCCAGCACATAGCCTCGGTCGGCAATCTGCAGGGCGCGGTTGGCGTTTTGCTCGACCAGGAACACCGTCACACCCGCTGCACGGATGGTCTGAATGATCTCGAAGATCTGCGCAATGATGAGCGGCGCCAGGCCCAGTGTGGGTTCGTCCAGCAGCAGCAGGCGCGGCTTGCTCATCAGTGCACGGCCTATGGCCAGCATCTGCTGCTCACCGCCGGACATGGTGCCCGAGCGTTGCGCTGCACGCTCCTTCAAGCGAGGAAAGAGCTTGAACACATGCTCGACGCCGTCGGCGATCTCGGCCTTGTTCAGGAAAAAACCGCCCATCTGCAGGTTCTCGGTCACCGTCAGGTCCTTGAAGACACGACGGCCTTCGGGCGAGACGGCAATGCCGCGGCGCATGATGTGATGAGTGGACATCTGGGTGATGTCCTCGCCCTCGAACAGAATGCGCCCGCTGCTGGCACGAGGGTTGCCGCAGACCGTCATCAAGAGCGATGTCTTGCCTGCACCATTGCTGCCGATGAGGGTGACGATCTCGCCCTGATTGACATGCAGGCTGACATGATTGACCGCGCAGATCGCGCCATAGTGGGTGGAGACCTGCTCCAGTTGCAACATATGCTGGCTCATCAGGCCTCTCCCAGATAGGCCTTGATGACCCGTTCATCATTGCGAATCGCCTCGGGCAGGCCCATGGCGATGGGCTTGCCGTATTCCATGACCAGAATGCGCTCGGACACTCCCATGACCAGGCCCATATCGTGCTCGATCAGCAGCACAGCCACGCCGTACTGCTTGCGCAGATCGTCGATCAGATGCTGCAGGTCTTTCTTCTCCTGCGGGTTCAGGCCGGCGGCGGGCTCGTCCAGCATCAGCACGCGAGGCTTGGTGATCATGCAGCGCGCAATCTCCAGCCGGCGCTGGTGACCGTAGGCCAGATTGCCGGCCTCGCGGTTGGCAAACTGGCGCAGGCCCATCACGTCCAGCCATTGCAGCGCGTTGTCGATCTTTTCCTGTTCGGCACGGCGATAGCCTGGAGTGTTGAACAGGCCGCCGAGCAGCGTGGCGCGCGACTGGCGGTGCTGTGCGACCAGCAGGTTTTCCAGTGCCGTCATGCTCTTGAACAGGCGCACGTTCTGGAAGGTGCGCACCACGCCATGGTTGGCGACCTGATGGCTGCTGTGGCCTGCAATGCTCTGGCCGTCCAGAACTACCGAGCCGCCTGAGGGCTGGTAGAACCCGCTGATGCAGTTGAATACCGTGGTCTTGCCCGCGCCGTTGGGGCCGATGATGGCAAACACTTCCTGAGGGCGTACGTTAAAGCCCACGTTGTCCACGGCCAGCAGGCCGCCGAAGCGCATGCACAGGTCTTTGACTTCTAGCAAATACTCGCTCATGCGCTTGCCCTGCCTGTGGTTGTAGTTATTGAAATAATAGCGTTCAGGTGCAGCTTCATGACTTCACCTCCACTTGGTGCCGCTTCATGGGCAGCAGGCCCTGTGGGCGCCAGACCATCATCAAAATCATGACCAGACCGAAGATCAGCATGCGGTATTCGGAAAACTCGCGTGCCAACTCGGGCAGCACGGTCAGGATGATGGCCGCCACGATCACGCCCAGTTGAGAGCCCATGCCGCCCAGCACCACAATGGCCAAGATCAGGGCCGACTCGATGAAGGTGAAGGACTCGGGATTGACGATGCCCTGGCGAGCGGCGAAGAAGGCGCCGCCGAAACCCGCGAACATGGCGCCCAGCGTGAAGGCCGAGAGCTTGATCTTCATGGGGTTCAGGCCCAGCGAACGGCAGGCGATCTCATCCTCGCGCAGCGCTTCCCAGGCGCGGCCAATGGGCATGCGGATCAGGCGGTTGCTGATGAATAGCGTCACCATGGCCAGCAGCAGGGCCATCAGATAGACGAAGATCACCATGTGCATGGAGTTGAACTCCAGACCGAAGAACTGATGAAAGGTCGTGCCGTCCTCGGTCAGGGGCGAGCGGGTCATGGGCAGGCCCAGCACCGTAGGCTTGGGAATGCTGGAGATGCCGTCGGGGCCGCCCGTGAAGCTGGTCAGATTGGTCAGCAGCAGGCGGATGATTTCACCGAAGCCCAGCGTCACGATGGCCAGATAGTCACCGCGCAGGCGCAGCACGGGAAAGCCCAGCACGAAGCCGAACAGGGCCGAGGCTGCGCCGGCCAGCGGCAGCGCTTCCCAGAACGTCCAGCCAGCCCAGTGGAACAGCAGCGCATAGGTGTAGGCGCCCACGGCATAGAAGCCCACAAAGCCCAGATCCAGCAGGCCGGCAAAGCCGACCACCACGTTCAGACCAAGGCCCAGCATGACGTAAATCATGGCCAGGGTCGCGATGTCGACAGCATTGCGGCCCGCGAAGAACGGCCAGGAGGCGGCCATCATCAGCACCACGAAGATGACGACGTTGCGTGTGCCCGACTTCATCTGCGGCACGGCCGGCAGATTGACCTTGGGCAGCTTGCCAGCGAGCAGGGGCTTGAGCATCTGCACGACAAAGATGGCAAGGCAAGCCCAGCCGGTCATGCTCCAGTCGGGAGTGATGATGGTGCGCACGCCGGCGCGCTCCAGGTGCAGGCTGAAGATGGGGGTGACGACGATGGCCGTCATCACGGTGGCGATCAGCGCATCGCGCAAAGCGGCAGAAAAGCTGTACTTCATCAGACTTTCTCCACTTCAGGTTTGCCCAGCAGGCCCGAGGGGCGGAACATCAATATGGTCACCAGCAGGCCGAAAGCCACGATGTCCTTGTATTCCGACGAGATGTAGGCTGCAGCAAAGGTCTCGGCTACGCCCAGAATCACACCGCCCAGCATGGCGCCGGGGATGGATCCGATGCCGCCCAGCACGGCGGCCGTGAAGGCCTTGATGCCGGCGAGGAAGCCGATGAAGGGGTTGAGCTTGCCCACCGCCAGCGCAATCAGAACGCCGCCCACGGCCGCCAGCACGGCGCCCAGCACAAAGGTGAAGGAGATGACTTTGTTGGTATCTATGCCCAGCAGATTGGCCATGTGCATATCCTGAGCGCAGGCGCGTGAGGCACGGCCCATGCGCGAATGCTTGATGTACATGGTCAGCGCAATCATCAGAACCACGGTCACTGCGATGATGAGCACGCGGGTATAGGGGATGAAGACCTCGAAATTGCCCATGTGGAAATTGATGGCGCCCGGCAGCAGCGAAGGCACGGCCATATCGCGTGCGCCCTGGCCCAGAGCCACCCAGTTCTGCAGGAATATGGACATGCCGATGGCCGAGATCAGTGCGACCAGACGCGGGCTCTGGCGCACGGGCTTGTAGGCCACCTGTTCGACGACCAGGCCATAGACTCCGGTGACGAACACGGCCACCACCAGCATCAGGCCGATGATGGCCCATACGGGCAGGCCGCTTTGCGTGCCAATCGCCGAAAGCGTCACGAGGCCAATATAGGCCCCGATCATGTAGATGTCACCGTGTGCGAAATTGATCATGCCGATGATGCCGTAGACCATGGTGTAGCCAATGGCGATCAGGGCGTAAATGGCTCCGAGTGAGAGCCCGTTGAATAGCTGTTGTATCAGCTGGGGGAGAAAGTCTGACATGTAACGCCACCCTTGAAACAGGAAAAGGCCCGAGGGCCAGATAACAAACATCCGGAGGCATGGCCCCTGCCATTGCCTCCGGAGAGAGTGGTGGAATTACTTGGCGAGCGATTTGCTGCCGTCCTTGTGCCACTGGAAGACCTGGAAATCGAAGGAGTTCAGGTCACCTTGCTTGTTCCAGGACACGGGGCCCAGCACGGTGTCCACGCCGGTCGATTTGTGCATCCAGTCCGCCACCTTGGCGGGGTTGTCGCCAGCGGCCTTGATGGCGGCCAGCAGCGATTGAGTTGCGGCAAACGAGGTCAGCTGGAAGGCACCCGAAGCATTGCGCTTCTTGTCCTGGAAGGCCTTGACCACGGCAGCGTTCTTGGGGTTGGCGGCAAAGTCGGCGGGCAGAGTCACCAGCATGCCTTCGACGGCAGGGCCGGCAATGGCATTCACTTCGGGGTTGCCCACGCCTTCAGGGCCCATCATCTTGACCTTCAGACCTTGCTCGGCAGCCTGGCGCAGCAGCAGACCCATTTCGGGGTGGTAGCCGCCGTAATAGACAAAGTCCACGCCTGCGCCCTTGAGCTTGGTGATGACTGCGGAGTAGTCGCTGTCGCCAGCGTTGATGCCCTCGAACAGGGCCACCTCGATCTTGGCCTTCTTCAGGTCGTCACGCACGGAGGAGGCAATACCCTGGCCGTAAGACTGCTTGTCGTGCAGCACGGCAACCTTCTTGGGCTTGAGCTTCTCGGCAATGAACTTGGCGGCCGCCGGGCCTTGCTGGTCGTCACGGCCAATGGTGCGGAAGATGAAGTGGTAGTTCTTGCCGTCGGTCAGAGCGGGCGAGGTCGCAGAAGGAGTGACGACCACCACGCCTTCGTTGTTGTAGATGGGTGCTGCGGCAATCGAGGCGCCGGAGCAGACGGGGCCGACCACATAGCCGATCTTGTTGTTGACCACTCGGTTGGCAGCGACAGGACCTTGCTTGGGTTCGCAGGCATCGTCCACGGGTACCAGCTCGATCTTCTTGCCGTTGATGCCGCCAGAGGCATTGGCCATTTCAACGGCGGTGGTGGCGCCTTCCTTGACCATGTCGCCATACTGGGTCAGCGCACCGGTGGTGGGGATGACCAGGGCGATCTTGATTTGGGCATGCGCGGTGGAGACCAGGGCGGCACCAGCCAGGCCCAGGGCAGCAACAACGGTTTGCATGCGGAACGGAATGCTCATGAGGACTTCCTTAATCGGGAGATGTTCGAAAAGCGCGATTGCTGCCATAGCAGTTCGCGCAAAGAAGCTCAGATTAATCGAGTGGTCAACGAAGGCAACAGGGTATGCAGGGGCTGGTGCAGGCTTTCGGTTTTTGCTATGTCGTGCATAGCAGCTATTACCCAAGGGCTATGGCTCAGCCTGCATTTGTGATGTATATGCACAGTCCAGGCCTGAACTGTGCTGCAAGTGTCTGCATCAGCGGTCTTTTTGTGCAGGCTTCTGCCCTGCCTCAGTGCAGCGCTGAAGGGTTATCTGTTGCGGCGAGGCAACTTTGAGAGCTTGACGGCTGCTGCTGATTTGATGGGGCTTAAAAAAGAGGCTCGCTTTTTAGCTGCAGCAGTTCACCGGTGACCGGGTGCGACAGCTCCAGTGCTGCAGCATGCAGCAGCAGGCGCGGGCTGGCGCTGGCCACGGCTTCGCTGGCATATAGCGCATCGCCTAGCATGGGGTGGCCTATGGCAGCCATATGCAGGCGCAACTGATGGGTGCGGCCCGTCAACGGGCTCAGCAGAACCCGGGTGCCGGGTATTCCAGATTGAGTGGTGTGCTCGATCACCCGCCACAGCGTCTGGCTGCTTTTGCCGGTTTCGTGATTGATGACGCGCAGCGGCCGACGCTCCCAGTCGGCCGCAATCGGCAGGTCTATCAGTTGCCAGCCCCTGGTATCCGCTGCTTCACTGTGCGCCTGCAATTCGCCGGCCACTACGGCGATATAGCGCTTGTCGACCTTGCGCTCGGCAAAGGCCTGGCTGAGCTGGCGTTGGACGGCCGGATTGCGAGCCATGACGACCAGACCGGATGTGGCCTGATCGAGCCGATGCACGACCAGTGCATCGCCGAAATGCCGGAGGGCTCGCAGGCTCAGGCAGTCTTGCTTGTCGGGGCCGCGACCGGGCACGCACAACAGGCCGGAGGGCTTGTCAAGCACCAGCAGGTGCTCGTCTTCATACACACAGTTCAACGCACTCATTCAAGCAGCTATCGATTGTTTCAGGGGTTGAGCAGTTCATGAACAGTGGCGCAGAACTCCTGCACATCGTTGGGCTTGTGGATCAGGGCCCGGGCGCCGGCTGCAATCGCGGCCTGCTCGATTTCGGCCGTCACATAGCCGGAGGCCAGGGCAACCGGCAGTTGAGGGCTGATCTGCAGAGCCTGTCTGAGCAGGTCCAGGCCGCTGAAGCCGGGCATGTTGTAGTCGGTGACTATGAGGTCAAAGCGCTGTGGCTCCTCATGCAGGGCGGCCATGGCCTCGTGAGGATCGGTAAAGCCCGAGACTTCATAGCCGCGACGGCGCAGCAGGCGCTGAAACAGAAAGACCAGGGCCTGATCGTCGTCCACATACATGACATGGCTGGGGCGCGTGGCCAGGACAGGTTCGGGCAGCGGGGCTTCGGGTTTGTCCATGCGCATGGGCGGCAGCGCACAGTGGCTGGAAGTCGGGTCGCTGAGCGGAAAGTACAGCGTGAAGCAACTGCCCTGGCCCAGTTCGCTGTGTACATCGACAGCGCCGCCATGGGTGCGCATCACGCCATGTACGACCGAGAGGCCCAGGCCTGTGCCCTGGCCGACCGGTTTGGTGGTGAAAAAAGGCTCGAAGATGCGCCTCTGGGTCACGGCGTCCATGCCGGGGCCGGAGTCCTGCACCATAAAGACCAGGTATTCGGCCACGGGCAGACCCAGGCGCTCGCATTGGTAGCTGTCGGGAGCAATGCGCATGGCTCGCATCTGGATGATGCCGCGCTGACTGCCAATGGCCTGCATGGCGTTGTTGCAGAGATTGAACAGCGCCTGCTCCACCTGGGTGGGGTCGGCCAGCAGCGGCGGCAGATCGCTGGACTCCTGCACCTGAAGCTCTATGGAGGGAGGCAGAGTCACGCGCAGCAGGCGAGCCGTGTCGGACATGACTTCCTGCACCTGAACCGGACGGCGTTCAGGCAGGTCATTGCGGCTGAAAGTCAGAATCTGGCGCACCAGATCTCGGGCGCGGCGACCGGCTTTTTCGATCTCGCGCAGGCTTTCCATGGCGGCCGGGTTGCCGCAGCTATCGGCCTTGGCCAGTTCCACATTGCCCAGGATTGCACCCACGATGTTGTTGAAGTCGTGGGCAATCCCGCCGGCCATGGTGCCCACGGCCTGCATCTTGTGGGATTCGCGCAGTTGGGTCTCCAGCACATTGCGCTGGGCTTCGGCGCGATTGCGGCTGGTCAGGTCGCGCGCAAAGATGGTGGTGGTGTCGCCGCTGCTGTGGTGCTCGAAGGAGACGCTGATTTCCATGGGAATCTCACGCCCCGACAGGGTCAGACCCGTCATCTCGCCCAGCACGGCCTGTGTGGTCAGCGAGGAAAAAGCCAGCGCCCGGGCGGCATCGGGTAGAAAGCGCTCCAGCGGGCTGCCCAGGGCATCCTGAGGCGAGCACAGAAACAGGGCCGCCGCCGTGGGATTGAAGACGGTGATGCGCTGGTGCTGGTCGACGCAGATGATGGCGTCCAGCGCGGAGTTGATGACCGACTCCAGCCGTCTCTCGCTGGCATAAAGCTGCTGGTTGCGCTCTTGCAGCGCCTTGCGCTCGGCAAGCAGCGGGCCTTGATTGACAACGGCACACAAATACTGCCAGGTGGCTGGACCGTTTTGCTGGGGCACGACCACGCCGGCCACATGCAGGTCGCCGCAGAGCTCGAATTCTTCGGTGATCTGGAACAGAACCTCGTGTACCTCGGCGCGTCCCAGCGCTTTGGCCTGCTCGAAGGCCGTGGTCACGCGCTCTGCGTCGTTGACATGGACAAAGGGCTTGAAGTTGATCAGCAACCGGTCTTTTTCGGTGGGCTGAAAAGCGCGGTGTGCCATGGCATTGGCCTGAACCACCATATCGTATTCATCAACCACCAGCAGCGGCAGCGGAATACTTGCAAACAGCGTTTCAAACCGCTCCGATGCGCTCTCGGCGACGGCCTGGCTGTAATTGAGCACCTCGTTTTGCAGCTCCAGCTCGTGCTGGTAGTTGCGCAACTCCGCTACCAGGGCCTGCAGCGGGTCTTCATCCTCGGGCACCAATGGCTGGGTGCTGGCGCTCAGGCCCAGCGGCGCAGCACCAGGGGCCAGCAGGGCATGCAGAGGCAGGCCGCCATCAATTACAGGCAGCAAGGGTGGGGAAGTGGGTTCAGAGGAGCTCATGAGACAGGCGGAAGACATCGGCAGTGTAAGCCGGTCCCTGCAGTTGCCCTTGAAAAAGGCGGACAGTCAACCGGTATTCAGGCAACTCGGTGCTCGGTTTGGCGCCAGCAACGCGGATTGCATTGATGTTGTGAATGCACTGATTGCTGGCGAGCAGCGATGGGCTGGCAGGCGTTCGGCATTGATTGAGCATAAAAAAGCCAGTGCGGCGGAACGCACTGGCTTGGGGCGGAGACCTTGGCTATCAGTCTTCGTAAGCGTCCATGGGCACGCAGCTGCAAAACAGATTGCGATCACCATAGACGTTATCGACGCGGCCCACGGGGCTCCAATACTTGGCGCGGCGCAGGGCAGGCACGGGATAGGCGGCGGCTTCGCGGCTGTAGCCATGGTGCCAGTCGGCGGCCAGCAAGGCCTCTGCCGTATGGGGTGCGTTCTTGAGCGGGTTGTCGTCCCGGGGCAGTCTGCCGGCCTCGACCTCGGCAATCTCGGCGCGGATGGCGATCATGGCCTCGATGAAGCGGTCCAGCTCATACAGGCTTTCACTCTCGGTCGGCTCCACCATCAGGGTGTTGGGCACGGGAAAGGACAGTGTGGGTGCATGGAAGCCGTAGTCGATCAGGCGCTTGGCCACGTCCTCGGCCATCACGCCGCAGCTGTCCTTGAAGTGGCGCAGATCCACAATGCATTCATGGGCCACGTGTCCGTATTCGCCCGCGTACAGCGTGGGGAAGTGCTCCTTGAGCCGCGCGCTGATGTAGTTGGCGTTGAGGATGGCGGTTTCGGTCGCCAGCTTCAGACCCGGCTCGCCCATCATGCGGATATACATCCAGCTGATCGGCAGAACGGCTGCATTGCCCAGAGGCGCTGCGCTGACAGCGCCCACCTGGCGGACGTCGCCTGCGGTGGCATGCCCAGGCAGAAAGGGCACCAGATCTTCGACCACGCACACGGGGCCGACGCCGGGGCCGCCGCCGCCGTGAGGAATGCAGAAGGTCTTGTGCAGGTTCAGATGGCTGACATCGCCGCCGAACTCGCCGGGCGCGGCAAGACCTACCAGGGCGTTCATATTGGCGCCGTCCACATAGACGCGGCCGCCATGGCTGTGCACCAGCTGGCACAGCTCCTTGACCTGGGTCTCGAACACGCCGTGCGTGCTGGGGTAGGTGATCATGATGCAGGCCAGATTGGCACTGTGCTTCTCGCAGGCCAGCTTCAGATCCGCCATGTCCACGTTGCCGTTGTCGTCGCATTGGGTGACCACGACCTGCAGGCCCACCATCTGCGCGCTTGCCGGGTTGGTGCCGTGGGCGCTGCTGGGAATCAGGCAGATATTGCGGTGCGCCTGGCCGCGTGATTCATGGAAGGCCTTGATTGCCAGCAGACCTGCGTACTCGCCCTGGCTGCCTGCATTGGGCTGCAGGCTGATGCCCGCGTAGCCCGTGGCCTGACACAGCCAGTCGCGCAGTTGCTGGTCCAGCTCGGCATAGCCTTGCAGCTGGCTGGCAGGAGCAAACGGGTGGATGTCGGCGAACTCTGGCCAGGTGATGGGGATCATCTCGCTGGTGGCATTGAGCTTCATGGTGCAACTGCCCAGCGGGATCATGCTGCGGTCCAGGGCCAGGTCCTTGTCGCTGAGGCTGCGGATATAGCGCAGCATGGCGGTTTCGGAGTGATGGGTGTTGAAGACCGGGTGGCTCAGATAGGCCGTGCTGCGCTGCAGGGATTCGGGGATCAGTGAGGTAGGGCCTTCGTCCATGGCCTCGATGGTGGGCAGAGCCTGACCCTCCTGGGCAAAGATGCTCCAGATCAGCTCGACATCGGCCCGGGTCGTGGTTTCGTCCAGGCTGATGCACAGATATTCATTCCAGGCCTTGCGCAGATTGACGCCTCGGGATACGGCACGAGCCGCCAGGGCATCGGTTGCATCCCGGGTATGCAGGCTCAGTGTGTCGAAGGCTGTGTCGTGGTGATGGGCGCTGAAGCCCAGCCTTGCCAGGCCCCGGCTCAGGATCGCCGTCAGGCGCGCCACCCGCTGGGCAATGCGCTTCAGTCCCTGGGGGCCGTGGTAGACGGCATACATGCTGGCGATCACGGCCGGCAGGACCTGGGCCGTACAGATATTGGACGTCGCCTTTTCGCGGCGGATATGCTGCTCACGTGTCTGCAGCGCGAGGCGGTAGGCGGGCTTGCCATGCACATCGACGCTGACACCCACCAGACGGCCGGGCAGGCTGCGCTTGTATTCGTCGCGGCAGGCCATGAAGGCCGCGTGCGGGCCGCCTGCTCCCATGGGCATGCCGAAGCGCTGGCTGTTGCCCACGACAATATCGGCATCCCATTCGCCGGGCGGTGTCAGCAGTGTCAGGGCCAGCAGGTCGGTGGCCACGATGGCGGCCGCCTGCTTGGCGTGAATGGCTTGCACATCGGCCTTCCAGTCCACGATCCAGCCGCTGGAGGCCGGGTACTGGATGACGGCGGCAAACAGGTCGCCCGCCAGCGCGGCATCCCACTCCTGCTGGCTGTTGGCGATCACCACTTCGATGCCGATCGGCCGGGCGCGGGTCTCGATGACTTCAATCGTTTGCGGGTGCAGATCGCCGGCCAGCACGATGCGATGGCTTCTGGATTTGACAGAGCGCCTGGCCAGCGCCATGGCCTCGGCGGCTGCCGTGGCCTCGTCCAGCATGGAAGCATTGGCAATCGGCATGCCGGTCAGGTCGGTCACCATGGTCTGGAAGTTGACCAGCGCCTCCATGCGGCCTTGTGAGATTTCGGCCTGGTAGGGAGTGTAGGCCGTGTACCAGGCGGGGTTCTCGAGGATGTTGCGCAGGATGACGCCCGGCGTGTGCGTGCCGTAATAGCCCTGGCCGATAAAGCTCTTCAGCACCTGGTTCTTGCTGGCGATGGCCTTGAGTTCGGCCAGCGCAGCGGCTTCAGTAATCGGCGGCGGAAGATCCATGGGCCTGGCGCGAGCGATGGAGTCGGGCATCACATCGCGGATCAAGGCGTCCAGCGATGGCTTGCCGATGGCGGCCAGCATTTTTTGCTGCTCATCGGCGTCCGGGCCTATATGACGGGGGATGAATTCTTGGCTGTTTTCCAGCGCTTCCAGCGAAGCGACGGGGGCGGGAGGCGACATCAGCATGGGAGGGACCTATTCTCAAATACTGTGACTGACGGTTTGCATGCCAGGCATGCGTGAATGCCGTATGCCTGAAGGCATACGGCCGGTGCTTCAAGCAGTGCTGGCTTGTTCCAGCGCGGTGTTCATCAGGGCCAGGCGTTCGCTTTCCTGGTCGGCATATTCCCAATCGGGATATTTGCTGCGCGCCACGGTGTTCAGCCATTGCTGGCAGGCCAGGGCAAGCAGGGCTTGCTGGTGCAGATCGGCATCGATGCTGCCTGTGATCTTGAGCTGACCAAAGGCGGTGGCCACGTGGGCGCGACAGACCGAGCGCAGATAGATCTGGTTCATGTCGTCGCTGGCCATCCATTGGGCCTTGGCAGCTTCGTCTTGAGCCAGCATGTCCTGGGGCACGGGCAGATCCCAGTCGCTCAGTTGCTGACGCAGAAAGCGCAGCGCCTTGGCGGGCTTGCCGCCCGTCTGCTCCTGGTACCACTCTTCAAGTGCGGCCAGCGTGTCGCTGCCATCATCGTTGCCGAAGGGGCTGAAGTCGTCACCGCAGTCGTAATAGAAGTCCTGGGCCGCGATGCGCGCAAAGGTCGGGTGGCTGGTCTCGCGGGCGAGACCGATGTCCGGATCGTCGAAATACAGAATGGTGCTCATGGCTGCATGCAAAAACGGCCTTCGCAATGCGAGGGCCGTTGATACGCTTAGTTGTCCTTGGCGAAGTCGTTGTAGGCGGTCTCTTCCATCAGAGCTTCGAGCTCGCCCACATTGCTCATCTTGACCTTGAAGAACCAGCCCGCGGCCAGTGGGTCGCTGTTGGCGAGAGACGGGTCATCGCGCAGGGCTTCGTTGACTTCGACGATCTCGCCGGTCACGGGCATGTAGACATCGGCAGCGGCCTTGACGGATTCGACCACGCCAGCCACATCGCCGGCCTTGAAGGAGGATCCCACGGCAGGCAGGTCCACAAACACCACATCGCCCAGCGCATCCTGTGCGTGTACGGTGATGCCGACGATGGCGGCATTGGTGTCAGCGGCGTTGATCCACTCGTGTTCTTTGGAATACTTGATGCTCATGGAAAGCTCCAGATGGGGGATTCAGGGGAATCGGGTGTTGTTTGAGAAAGGTCCAGTTCGCACTTTAGCGGTGTTCTGGCGGCTGTTTGGCAAAGTGGCCCGTCTCATGCACGGCGGCAGACCTAGCCGCGGTAGTAGCGGGTGGGAACGAATGGCGTGGCGACCACCTTCATGGGCACGGGCTTGCCGCGCACCATGGCGAAGATTTCCGTATCAATGGCGGCGTAGTCGGGCTCGACATAGGCCAGTGCCACGGGCTGGTTGAGCGTGGGGCTGAGCAGGCCGCTGGTGATGTGGCCGATATGCTGTCCGTCCATGTTTTCCAGCACGGCGGGCTCGCGCACGGGAATGCGCTCCAGCGCGATCAGGCCCACGCGCTTGCGGCGCAGCGACTGAGGGTTCTGCAATTGCTCCAGCACGATGGCCGCACCGGGAAAGCCGCCCTCGCGCTCGCCGCCGCTGCGGCGCACCTTCTGCATGGCCCAGTTCAGCGCGGCTTCCACCGGGGTGGTGCTGGTGTCTATGTCGTTGCCGTACAGGCAAAGTCCGGCTTCAAGGCGCAGCGAGTTGCGCGCGCCCAGACCGATGGGGGCCACCTCGGGCTGGGCCAGCAGAGCTTGGGCAAAGGCTTCGGCTGCTTCTCCGGGCAGGGAGATTTCAAAGCCGTCCTCGCCCGTATAGCCGCTGCGCGTGATGTAGAGCGCATGGCCTTGCCAGTCAAAGTGATTGCCGGTCATGAAGACCAGTTGCGTCACACCGGGAATCAGACGCGAGAGGGCCGCAGCGGCTTGCGGGCCTTGCAGGGCCAGCAGGGCGCGCTCGGGCAGTGGGACGACCTCGCAGCGGTTACCGATGCCGCTCTGGATATGGGTGATATCGGCCTCTTTGCAGGCGCCGTTGACGATGAGGAACAGATCATCGCCGCGATTGACGAACATCAGGTCGTCGAGAATGCCGCCTTGCTCATCGAGCAGCAGTCCGTAGCGCTGCTTGTGCAGGCCCAGGTCGATGACATCGACGGGCATCAGCGATTCGAGCGCGGCGGCGGCATCGGGGCCGCGCAACAGCAACTGGCCCATGTGCGAGACATCGAACAGGCCGGCGGCCTTGCGCGTGTGCAGATGCTCGGCCATCAGGCCTTGAGGGTATTGCACGGGCATGGAGTAGCCGGCAAACGGCACCATGCGGGCACCCAGTTTCTGGTGCAGGGCAAACAGCGGCGTGGAACGCAGATCGGAAGAAGTGGCAGCAGCAGTCACAGGCAAGCGCTCCGGTGGTCAAAACCAAATGAGTGGCCATGCATGACTGGGCCATGCTTGGCGGGCTTGCCCTGCTGTCCGCTTTACCTGAGAGATTCACTGTCTTTGCTTTCGCGGACAGTTTGCTCCTTCGGTGGATGCTGGCGCACATACGAAATGACGGCCTGCATCTCTCTCCAGCAAGGGACGCTGCAGGCTCGCACACCTTGCAGCGTTTGTCAGTCCTTTTGCCTGAGCGTTTTGACTCCGGGTGGGGGTCTGCGCCTTCGGCGGTGCAAGGCAGCTTCAAGCTGCAGGCACTCTCTCCTGACGTTGGCGATTCTAGCGGCGGGCAGGGTGCCTGCACCACCGCAATTAGTGGATTTTGGGGTTTTCGAGCACAGATCGCCGGGATTGGGCCTGTGCGCTCATCGTGTCTCGGTATTCAAGGATGGAGGCTCGGGGAGCTCAATCTCCTGGCGTGGAAACACCAACTGATAGGGCTGCTCGAAGCAGGCTGCCACGGGCTGGCCCTGGCGCATGCCGGGCTTGAACTTCCAGAGCTTGAGCGAGCGCATGATGGAATTCACGATGCGGGGATCGGCATCGGCAGGTTGATAGGCCACACGGCCGAGCTGACCCTGAGCCGTGACTTCCAGGCGGAAGACCACCGTGGTTTCCAGCCCGTTCGGAAACCAGTGGGCGCTGATGGAGGGCGTGGTGTGGCGGCGTGGCCGGGGTTGCTGATCGAGCTGGGCGGGGGGTGTGCAATCTGCATTGATCCAGGCGGGCCATTCCATGCTCTGTGACCGCTTGCGCTGCGTGTTCAATGACGGAGCCGGCGTCGGCTCCGGCCGCTCGGAAACCGTGCTCGGGGTGCCGGCATCCGGAGGCAGCTTGGGCTGACTGCCATCGGAGAGGTGGGAACAGGCACCGAGCAGCAAGGTGGCCAGGGCTGCGGCAAGGTGTGAAGTGCGCGAAATGTCCATGAGGGCATTGTCGGCCATGTCGGCAGCATTTTCAGGGTTGCGCAGGGCGCAGATCCAGTCCTTTGATATCGACCTCGGCACAGGCACGCCACCAGGCCGAGCCGGCATGCGGAGCGCTCAGGTCCAGGCGCTCGCCCATCATGGGCGTGGCGATCTCTATGCCGTGCTGCCTGCCCAGACTCAGAATTTGCTCGAAGGGATCCCACCAGGCATGCATGGCGAGGTTGAAAGTGCCGTTGTGTATGGGCAGCAGCCATTGGCCGCCGAGATCCCGGTGGGCTTGCATGGTCTGGGCCGGATGCATATGGACATAGGGCCAGTGGGCGTCGTAGGCTCCGGTCTCCATCAATGTGACATCGAAGGGGCCGAAGCGCCTGCCGATTTCGGCAAATCCGTCGAAGTAGCCGCCATCGCCGCTGAAGAAAACGCGCAGCGGCCTGTCGGCCTGGCGGTCTTCTATGGTCCAGGAAGACCAGAGCGTACGGTTGCCGTCTCGCAGGCTGCGCCCAGAGAAATGCTGGGCGGGCGTGGCCGTGAAACGCAGGCCGTCGACCTCGCTGCCCTGCCACCAGTCGTGCTGCACGATCTTGTCGGCCGGCACGCCCCAGGCCGCCAGTCTGTCTCCCACTCCCAAAGGGCAGAGAAAAACGCCTACCTTGGGCGCAAGCACTCGAATGGTGGCTCGGTCCAGGTGGTCGTAGTGGTCATGCGAGAGCAGCACGCCGCGCAAGGCAGGCAACTCGTCCAGGGCAATCGGCGGGGCATGAAAGCGCTTGGGGCCGGCAAACGATAGTGGGGAGGCACGCTCGGAAAACACCGGGTCCGTCAGCCACCAGCCGCCGCGCAGCTTCATCAGCAAGGTGGAATGGCCCAGGCGATACAGGCTGCGTTCGGGCGCGAGGTTCAGCTCGGCCGTGCTAAGCGGCAGCACGGGCAGCGCCTTGCCCGGCTCGGAATCGGCCGGCTTGTTGAAGAAGAACTTCCACAGCGTCCCGGCATCAGGCTTGGGGCCGTCAGCCGGACGTGGATACGTGTTGCGAAAGCGCCCGCCTGAATACTGAGGCGAGTCCTCGTAGTCGGCGATGGGGGTGGAGAGGCTTGGTTTGCGAAACAAGATCGGGCGCCTTAGTAAGACATTTGCCGCAGTTTGGGACGGTTTGCTGCGCTGCAAGAGCGAACTTGCAAGAGGCCGTATCGCGGCAACGGCCATTCGGGCACTGGCATGGGACCGATGCGACACTTGCTCGAGGAGGAGCAAGCACAATGAATCCCATGGTTCTGAATCTCGAAAATCTGCTGGCTGCCGGCAAGGACGGTGCCTTGCTGCGTTACACCCTGGGCAAGGCTTATGCCGATGAGGAGCTGATGGGCGTGGCGCGCGAGCATCTGCGCAAGGCCACGGCACTGGATGCCGAATACTCCGTCGCCTGGAAGCAGCTGGGCAGGGTGGAGCTGGCGCTGGGCGATGCGCAGGCGGCGCGAGCCGCCTGGCAGCAAGGGCTGAGCTGCGCTCAGGCCAAGGGCGATGCCCAGGTCGTCAAGGAGCTGCAGGTGTTTTTGCGGCGCCTGGACAAGCAGGCTGCCGGCACCTAGAAACTTCAGAAAAATAGCTGCAAGCGATTGTGGATCAATCGCTTGCAGCCCATTCTGTCTGAAGTTTGTCAGTGTGCGCCGGCGGCCGCGTCGGAGGCTCCTGCGGCAGAGGCCGGGCGCTTGGTGAACCAGATCAGCACGATCAGGCTCAGGAACAGAAAGGACGATGCCAGAAAGATGTCGTCGGCGGCCCGTGTGAAGGCCTGCTGATCGATCAGCCGGTTGATCTGGGCATAGGCCTGCTCGGCGCTCATGCCCGCTGCCTGCAGATTTCTGACCGTGCTGGCAAACGTGCCCTGGCCCTGCACCAGCAACTCGGTCAGATGCGCATGGTGCATGGAAGCCCGGCTTTCCCACAGGGTGGTGGCAATCGAGGTTCCCATGGCACCAGCCGTGATCCGCACGAAGTTGGACAGACCAGCGGCGGCAGGAATGCGGTCCGGCGTCAGTCCGCTCAGCGTGATGGTGGTCAGCGGAATGAAGAAAAATGCCATGGCACCGCCCTGAATCAGCGTGGGAATCAGGATATGGGCGAAGTCGGTCTCCACGGTGAACTTCGAGCGCATCCACAGCACCATGGCAAACACGATGAAGGCAATCGTGGCCATCTTGCGCGGATCCCAGACACCGACCTTGCGGCCCACCATTGGCGTGAGCAGGATGGCCAGCAGGCCAACCGGCGCCAGGGCCAGGCCGGCCGAGGTGGAGGTGTAGCCCATCCATTGCTGCAGCCACAGCGGCAGCAGCACGACATTGCCGAAGAACAGGCCATAGGCGATCGACAGCGCGATCGAGCCAGCCGCGAAGTTGCGTCGCTTGAACAGGCGCAGATCGACGACTGGATGGGCGTCGGTCAGCTCCCAGACCACGAAGACGGCAAAGGCCACCACGGCAATCACCGCAAAGGCGATGATTTCATTGGAGGCAAACCAGTCCAGCTCCTTGCCCTTGTCCAGCATCAGCTGCAGCGCCGCCACCCAGAGCACGAGCAGGGACAGGCCCACGGTGTCGATAGGCAGCTTGCGCGTGGGCGTTTCGCGGTTGCGGTAGATGCTCCAGGTCATGAGGGCCGAGAGCAGGCCCACGGGAACGTTGATGTAGAAGATCCAGGGCCAGGAAATATTGTCCGTGATCCATCCGCCCAGCAGTGGCCCGACCACCGGCGCGACCAGCGTGGTCACGCCCCAGAGCGATAGCGCCACACCGGCCTTGGCGGGCGGATAGCTGGACAGCAGCAGGGTCTGCGACAGCGGGATCATGGGGCCGGCCACGGCGCCTTGCAGCACGCGGAACAGCACCAGCATCTCCAGCGAGGAGGCAAAGCCGCAGAGCCAGGAGGTCAGCACGAACAGCAGCACGCTCATGGTGAACAGGCGCACGGCGCCGAAGCGCTGGGTGAGCCAGCCCGTCAGCGGCACTGAGATGGCATTGGCCACACCAAAGCTGGTGATGACCCAGGTGCCCTGGCTGGGGCTGACGCCCACATCGCCGGAGATGGCCGGAATGGCCACGTTGGCAATGGAGGAGTCCAGCACGTTCATGAAGGTGGCCAGCGATAGCGCCAGCGTACCCAGGGCGAGCTGCGCGCCCTTGAGCGGGGCGATGGCTGGCGGCATGGGGCGGGCCGCCGGGGCTGGTGGCGAGGCGCCAGCTCCGGGGTCGTCAGAGGTCGTGGAAGTCATGGCTGATTCCGCGTCTTATTGCGCAGTTTGGGCTGCGGACTGGGCGGGCTGAGCGGGTGCGACCGGGGCGGGCAGGTCGGCCAGCTGGGTCAGCGCCGGCAGCTTGTCGCCCGCGATGATGTGCTGGATGCGCTGCTCGGCCTGGGCCAGGCTGCCGTCATAGACGGTAGTCTGGGCCACGGGCTCGGTGCGCGGCGTGCTGGCCAGGGCCTGACCGTCCTTGTCGCGGATATCGACCTTCACGTCCATGGACAGGCCCACACGCAGCGGGTGCTGCTTGAGCGCCTCGGGCTCGAGGCTGATGCGCACGGGAACGCGCTGCACCACCTTGATCCAGTTGCCGGTCGCGTTCTGCGCGGGCAGCAGCGCAAACGCCGCACCCGTGCCTGCGCCCAGGCCCACGACCTTGCCTTCGTACGTTGTCTTGTCGCCGTAGACATCGGCGGTCAGCTCCACCTTTTGGCCCATGCGCAGATCGGCCAGCTGGCTTTCCTTGAAGTTGGCATCCACCCAGAGCTTGTGCAGATCGACCACGGTCAGCAGCGGCGAGCCGGCGGCCACGCGCTGGCCCAGTTGCACGCCGCGCTTGGCCACAAAACCGTCCACGGGCGCGATCAGCCGCGTGCGCTGCAGGGCCAGATAGGCCTCGCGCACCTTGGCTGCGGCCGCCATGACGGCGGGGAAGTCCTCGGCCGTCGTGCCCTTGGTCTGGGCTTCGGCGGCCGTCAGCTGGGCCTTGGCCGCGCGCACGGCGGCTTCGGCGGCCGCCACGGCGTTGCTGGCGGCCGCTGCCAGAGCCTTGGCATGGTCAAACTCTTCCTTGCCCACGGCGCCGGTGGCCGTGAGGGGGCGGCGCCGCGCCACATCGTCGTTGGCCTTGGCGGCATCGGCCTTGAGGCGCAGCAGATCGGCTTCGCGCTGGGCTACCTGGGCGGCCAGCGGGGCGTTGTTGGCATACAGGGTGCGGGTCTGGCGCGCGGTCTGGGCCAGTTGCGACTCGGCCTGGGCCAGCTGCACCAGATAGTCGGCAGGGTCCAGCTGCACCAGCAGCTGGCCGGCCCTGACATAGTCGGTATCGTCGGCGCCGATGCTGATCACGGTGCCGCCGACCTGGGGCGTGATCTGCACCACATTGCCTGCCACATAGGCGTTGTCCGTGGTCTGGTAGTTGCGGGCCACCATCCAGTGCCAGCCGCCCCAGGCGATGGCGGCCACGGCGACAGCGGCCGCCACGATGGTCAGGCCCTTGCGGCGGCCCGCAGGGTTGGCGCTGGGCGTGGCTGCCGCAGGAGCTTGAGGAGCGTTCTGAGTAGGCTTGGTGTCGGTCATGATGTTGGCGCTTTGTTATCTGTGAAGCGGTTTTGCGCTATTGAAAAAGAGGAGCTGCTAGCGCTTGTCAATAAAGGAATTGAGAGTGTTTCTGCCTTGAATTCAATGACAGTAGGGCGATAGCAGCTATTGATTTTGTTGAGTCCGATGTTTATTGCAGGGCAACAGCCGGGGTGTCGTCGCTCCAGCCGCCGCCCAGGGCTGCGGCCAGGGCCACTCGGGTGTCCAGCTCGCGCGCCTGCAGGTCCACGGCCAGACGGCGCTGGTTGATGAGCTGGGTTTCGGTGTTGAGCACGGTGATCTGGCTGCCCAGGCCGGCCTGATAGCGCTGCACGGCAAAGTCATAGGCCCGCTCGGCCTTGGACAGCGACTCGGTTTGCAGCTGCTGCTGGCGCTGCAGCGATTGCACGGAGGCAATGGCGTCGCCGGCCTGCTTGACGGCATCGAGCACGGCGCCGTTGTACTGGGCGATGGCGGTGTCGAGATCGGCCTGTTTGCCGCGCAGCTGGGCGCGCAGGCGCTTGCCGTCGAAGATCGGCAGGCGCAGCGCAGGCGTGATGCCCATCTGGCGCGAGCTGCCCTGCAGCAGATTATCCAGGCCCAGCGCGTTCAGGCCCACAAAGGCGGTCAGGTTCACATCGGGGTAGAAGTCGGCCCTGGCCGATTCAATGCCTTGCGTGGCCGCTTCCACGCGCCAGCGCGCGGCAACCACATCGGGGCGGCGGCCCAGCAGATCCGCGCCCAGAGCCTGGGGAACGGGCTGGATGCGCAGCACCGACAGTCTGGGCGAGAGCGCATTTTGCGCATCGGGCGCCTGGGCGCAGAGCACGGCAATCGTGCGGCGCGCCAGCGTGATCTGCTCGCCGAGCATCTCGATCTGGGTTTGGGCATCGGGCATGCCGGCCTGGGCCTGGGTCAGCTCCACCTGGCTGTCCAGACCCGCTCGGGTGCGCTGCTCGCTCAGGTTCAGCAGTGACTGGCGCTGGCCCAGCGTGCGCTGTGCCACTTCCTTCTGGGCAATCAGCCGGGCCAGGGCGATATAGCTGCGTGCCACCTGTGCGGCCAGCTGGTTGGCGGCGGCGGCGCTGTCGGCCTTGGCAGCACGCGCCTGGCCCAGCGCGGCCTGCAGGTCCGCGGCATGCTTGCCGAAGAAGTCGGGCGACCAGGACAGGCCGGCCTGCAGATTGCCGCTGTTGTAGATATTGCCCGCAATGGGGGCGGGAATCATGCCGTTGGCCGTGTAGCGCTGGCGTGTGGCGTCGGCGCTCAGCGTTCCGCGCACATCGCTGGCCGTGCTGCTGGCCGTGGCCAGGGCTGCGGCTTTTTCAAAGCGGGCGTTGCTGGCGGCCAGGCTGGGGCTGCCGGCCAGGGCCTGATCGATGAGCTGATTGAGCTCGGCATCGCCCAGACCTGTCCACCATTGGGAGGAGGCCAGTGCCGTGGCGTCCGCAGCGCTGAGGCTGGCGGAGTCGTTCAGGCCGACATCGGCCGAGCCCAGTCGTGCCAGCGGCTGGTGCGCCGGCCCTTGCGAGGCACAGCCTGCCAGCGCGAGCACGGCGGCCAGTGCTGCGGTTGCCAGCAGCGGATGGCCAGGGGCGCACTCGGTGGCGGGTTTGCGTGATGGTCTAGAGGTCATGGAAAAGTGCCAGTGGTTTTTATTGAAATAGGGCGGTGAAAAAGAAGGCAGCAGGCCAGCCTAGTGCCTGGGATCGCGGCCTGCCTCGTTCGTTTGGATGGGGGGCTTGCCCGGCTCCTGGGTCAGGGCCTCGCGCAGCGCATCGCCGTTGACCAGCATGCGCTGCAGCATGGACAGCATCAGCGTGCATTCGCTGTGGCTGAAACCGCGCAGATGGCCGTTGAGTACCTTGGTCAGCACCTTGGGCACCTGGGTGGCGACGCTGCGCCCTTCCTCGGTGAGTACCAGATGCACCACGCGCCGGTCGGTGGTGGAGCGCTCGCGGCGCAGCAGCCCCTTGGCCTCGATGCGGTCCAGCGCGCGCGTCACCGAAGCCGGGTCCATGCCCAGGTCCTTGGCCAGCGTGCTGCTGTTGGTGTCGGAGCAGATCAGCAGCTTGTAAAGCGGCAGCCACTGCACATAGGTCAGTCCTTGCTCGGCCAGCTGAGCGTCGGCCAGCTGCAGGATGGAGCTCAGTACACGCCGCATGAGAAAGCCAATGCTTTTGTCCGGCGCGTAGACCCCTGCCTGGTAGAAGAAGCTGGATTCGTCCTGCGGGTCGATGATGGGGTCGGTCTGGTTTTGCAATGGCGCCACCAATATTTGCTTGGTCAATGATTGAGTCGGCAATTATTGTGCAGCTGCAAAAAAATGTCAGCAAGGTTTGAGCAGCGAGATATCGGGCCTTGGCGTGCTTGTACCGCTTGCTATGAAAATAAAAGCAGTTTGCGTCTTGTTGTTATGTGCATGAATCTGGCGCAGCCCCAAAAAAAAACCCGGTCATGGAGACCGGGCGGGTGCGGGCAGGGGAAAGGAGGCTCAGAGCGGAACGCGCAGCACGACCACGATCACCAGGCCAAGGGCCAGATTGAAGGAGACCCATTTGCGGATGCTCTGCAGCGCCTTGCCGCCTGCGGGCCAGTCCTTGAGCTGCACGGCCGCATTCAGGCGCTTGAACAGTGCGAAGCGGATATGACCGAACACGGCCATCATCACCAGGCCCAGAATGCTCATCACAATCCAGTTGACCGGCATGTTGAACTGGCCGCCGGCCTGGGCGGCCATGGCGTGAATGCTGCCAATCATGCCGATGCCGGTGGCCAGCACGACGACCACCAGCACCATGACCCAGGCAAAAAAGCGCTGCAGCACGCCATGCATCAGCGTCACGCGCTCGGGCGGCTGCAGACCCTGGACGGCGGGGTGCAGAAAGAAATGCGCGAAAAACATGCCGCCCACCCAGATGATGATGGCCAGAAGGTGCAGAAGTTTGAACAGAATGAAAAGCATGGCTTGTGGGGCTTGATTGGGGAGATATCGCAAGCCTAACGGAGATCGTCCTACGGATGGAACACACAGGCCGAAATAGCAGGGCTTTCGCTTTGCCCAGGCCTGATTAGACTTGGCTGCAACCAAAAACAGCCAGCAATGGCACAGGAGTCCTTATGCCAGAACAAGCCACCGTCGTCGCCTTCAAGCAGTCTTCAGGGCGGGTCGCCTTGCGTACCGGCAACGGCCGCTTTGTGCTGGCCGAGCAGACCGATTCCAGCGCGCTGCGCGAAGGGCTGAGCCTGAGCGGCAATATGAGCGAGTTCGGTCCCGAGGTCTGGAGCGACGACAGCGGACAGAACCAGTACGAAGTCTTTGTGCTGGGCTGGGATCTGTCGCAGGAAGCAGTCGAGCTGGAGATGTGATGTGTTGCGCCTGGAAAAAGAGCTGCCAGCGCTTGATTGACAGGCGCTGGCAGCTCTTTCTTTTGGGATTTTCCTGGAGCCGGGGCTTTCACCCCGGTGCGCCCTGTTACTTCTTCAGGTCGAAGCGGTCCAGCTCCATGACCTTGACCCAGGCGGCGACGAAGTCCTGGTAGAACTTCTGCTCATTGCCCTTTTCGGCATAGACCTCGGCCACGGCGCGCAGAACGGCGTTGGAGCCGAAGACCAGGTCCACGCGGGTGCCGGTCCACTTCTTGGCGCCGCTCTTGCGGTCCACGCCTTCGTAGTTGCCATCCTCCAGAGGCTGCCACTGTGTGCCCATGTCAAGCAGATTGACGAAGAAGTCGTTCGTCAGCTTGCCCGGAGTCTGGGTCAGCACGCCGTGGTTGCCGGCGGTGTTGATGTTGATGGCACGCAGGCCGCCGATCAGCACGGTCATCTCGGGGGCCGTGAGCGTCAGCAACTGGGCCTTGTCGATCAGCAGGGCTTCGGCGGGTGCCGGGAAGCGTCCTTGCAGGTGGTTGCGGAAGCCGTCGGCCTTGGGCTCCAGCGGCGCGAAGGATTCTGCATCGGTCTGCTCGTCGCTGGCGTCGCCGCGACCGGGAGTGAAGGGCACGTTGATCTTCACACCAGCGTCTGCGGCCGCTTTTTCAACGCCCGCGCTGCCGGCCAGCACGATCAGGTCGGCCAGCGAGATGCGCTTGTCGCCCTCGGCAGCCTTGTTGAACTCGCGCTGGATTTCCTCGAGCTTGCCCAGTACCTTGGCCAGTTGCGCTGGGTTGTTGGCTGCCCAGTCCTTTTGCGGAGCCAGGCGGATGCGGGCACCGTTGGCGCCGCCGCGCTTGTCCGAGCCGCGGAAGGTGGAGGCCGATGCCCAGGCCGTGGCCACCAGCTCCTGCACCGACAGACCCGATGCCAGCAGCCTGGCCTTGAGGGCGGCCACATCGGCGTCGTTGACCAGTTCATGCTTGACGGCGGGGATGGGGTCTTGCCAGATCAGCTCTTCCCGGGGTACTTCGGGGCCCAGATAGCGTGCACGCGGGCCCATGTCGCGGTGGGTCAGCTTGAACCAGGCGCGGGCAAAGGCTTCGGCGAAAGCCTGTGGGTTTTCGAGAAAGCGGCGCGAGATCTTCTCATAGGCCGGGTCCATGCGCAGCGACAGGTCGGTGGTCAGCATGGTGGGCTTTTTGTGGGGGCCGCCATGCGCGTCGGGGATGACATCGCCAGCGTCCTTGGCAACCCACTGAATGGCACCCGCAGGGCTTTTTTCCTGCACCCATTCGTACTTGAACAGGTTCTCGAAGAAGAAATTGCTCCACTGTGCAGGAGTCTGGGTCCAGGTCACTTCCAGGCCGGAGGTGATGGCATCGCCGGCTTTGCCGGACTTGTAGCTGCTGGCCCAGCCCAGGCCCTGGGCTTCCAGGCCGGCGGCTTCGGGCTCGGCGCCCACATGGCTGGCGGGGCCCGCACCATGGGTCTTGCCGAAGGTGTGGCCGCCGGCGATCAGCGCCACGGTTTCCTCGTCATCCATGGCCATGCGGGCAAAGGTGTCGCGGATGTCATGCGCGGCCGAGAGAGGGTCGCCATTGCCGTCCGGGCCTTCGGGGTTGACATAGATCAGCCCCATCTGCACGGCGGCCAGCGGGTTCTCGAGGTCGCGCTCGCCGCTGTAGCGGCTGTTCGGGTTCTGGGTGGGGGCCAGCCATTCCTTCTCTGCACCCCAGTACACATCCTGATCGGGTTCCCAGGTGTCCACGCGGCCGCCGCCGAAGCCGAAGGTGCGGAATCCCATGGTTTCCAGTGCAACGTTGCCGCACAGCATCATCAGGTCGCCCCAGGAAATCTGGCTGCCGTACTTTTGCTTGATCGGCCACAGCAGGCGGCGCGACTTGTCGATGTTGACGTTGTCAGGCCAGCTGTTGAGCGGGGCAAAGCGCTGCTGGGCGCGGCCCGCGCCGCCTCGACCGTCCTGAATGCGATAGGTGCCTGCTGCGTGCCAGGCCATGCGGATGAACTGGGGACCGTAGTGGCCGAAGTCGGCGGGCCACCAATCCTGCGAGTCGGTCATCAGGGCGCGCAGGTCGCGCTTGACGGCTTCATAGTCCAGCTTCTGGAAAGCCTGGGCGTAGTTGAAGTCTTCACCCAAGGGGTTGCTTTTGGCGGAGTGCTGGCTCAGCAAATCCACGCGCAGCTGATTGGGCCACCAGTCCTTGTTGCTGGTGGCGTTGCCTGCGGCGGCGGTTTCGCTGTTCTGTCCTTGGTGGAAGGGGCACTTGGATTCAGTAGTCATGGGGCTCTCCGTTTCAACGATCCGACAGGTCGGTAGGTCCAGGAAACAGATATCAATCAATGATTGATATCAATAAATTCAACTCAATAGCTATTAGCGATTGGTTGAGATGAATTATCGGTGCGCGGCTGGCCTGAAGCGCGTGTTGTGCTATTGAAATTACTAAGCAGCGCCATAGGAAGAAATGTGGGTCGAGTCTTGAGCCGACGCAAAGACGGGTTCAGGTACTTCGCAAAGTGACTGAGACTGTGACTTTTAAAGCGTATGCGAGGCAGCCTGTTTGCACAAGCATGAGCCATCAAATCAGGTCGTTGACCTACCTGGCCTCAGCTGTGGCAGCGGCTCAGCCGGCGACCAGCTTGTGCACCAGATCGGCTGCGGTGGAGGCACCGTATTTGCGCATCAGCCGGGCGCGGTAGATTTCCACGGTGCGATGGCTGATGGCCAGTGCCTTGCCGATTTCCTTGCTGGTCATGCCTTCGAGAAGACGTGCAGCGACTTCGCGTTCGCGGCCCGTGAGCTCGGCCTTGACGGGGCGGTGGGCCGAGAGGTCCTCGAAGCTCCAGATGCCCGAGGCATGGGGATCGTTGCGGTCCAGCGTGCGGCCGCTGACATGACACCAGAACACCTCGCCATTGGCGCGCTTCATGATGCGGTTGTCGGAATAGATGCCTGTGGTGTTGAGAATCGGGGCAATGCGCGCGCCCAGGCGCTCGTATTCGTCAACGCTGGGGTATAGCACCTGAAAGGTCTGTCCTATGAGTACTTCGCGCGATGCATGGAACATTTCACACAATTGCCGATTACAGTCAATCATGATGCGGTTGCGCGAGATGACGAGACCTACAGGGGCGGCGTCGAACGCCAGCCGGTAATCCACAACCATGGTACTGCTCTTTACGAAAAACTACTTACTCAAGTACGTAGTATCGTAGCGCATCCAATTTCAAGGAGACATGTGTGAAAAAGCTCTACCCATCCGCAGAAGCGGCACTGCAGGGCGTGGTGGCCGACGGGCAATTGATGGCCGTTGGCGGCTTCGGCCTGTGCGGCATCCCCGAGGCCCTGATCGATGCGGTTTGCGCCAGCGGCGTCAAGAACCTCACGGTGGCATCCAACAACGCCGGCGTGGACGGCTTTGGTCTGGGCAAGCTGCTGGACACCCGCCAGGTCAAGAAGATGATCTCCAGCTATGTGGGCGAGAACAAGGAGTTCGAGCGCCAGTACCTGGCTGGTGAGCTGGAGCTGGAATTCACGCCTCAGGGCACGCTGGCCGAGAAGATGCGCGCCGGCGGTGCGGGCATTCCCGCCTTCTTCACCAAGACCGGTGTGGGCACGCTGGTGGCCGAGGGCAAGGAATTGCGCGAGTTCGACGGCGAGACCTATGTGATGGAGCACGCCATCGTGGCCGATGTGTCCCTGGTCAAGGCCTGGCGCGCGGACAAGAGCGGCAATCTGCAGTTCCGCCTGACGGCGCGCAACTTCAACCCTGCGGCAGCCACCTGCGGCAAGGTCTGCGTGGTGGAGGTCGAAGAACTGGTGGAAGTGGGCGAGATCGCCCCCGACGACATCCATCTGCCCGGCATCTATGTGCACCGCATCGTGCACAACGCCAATCCCGAAAAGCGCATCGAAAAGCGCACCGTGCGCGAAGCCTGAACCATGGTGGATTCGTCCCATTCGCCCGAGGCTGCCGCCCAGGCCGACCTGCCAATCTTTCGTGCGCTGGCTGCGCAGGAGCTGGAGCAACTGGACCGCGAGCGCTTGCTGGTGTGCCAGGTCGCGGCCCGTGAACTGGGGCTGAGCGACTGGAGCATGGACCGCTCTGGCCTGGCGCAGTTGCAGCAGTTGCTCGATCGAGGCCTGGTATCGGCCGACAACCTGTTGCTGGCCCGAGGACTGGGCGTGGTGCTGGGGGACGCGCTGAGCTGCGAAATGGACGATATGGACTGGCATATGGTGAGCGACGAGTGGGGAACCGACCCCGTTGTGCGCTACCGCGAAACCAGCATCCAGGTGGGGGCTCGCGACATGGTCCTCAAACGGCTCGAAGACGGCCAGAGCGTCGATCTGCTGCACTTGCTCGATGGTGTGATTTCGCACCTGCAGCCCATGATCGATTCCGGCGACTACCAATAACGTCAATCAAGATTTATTCAGGAGGCTCTTATGCCCTGGACCCAAGACCAGATGGCCGCGCGCGCGGCCCAAGAACTCGAAGACGGTTTCTACGTCAACCTCGGTATCGGCATTCCCACACTGGTGGCCAACCACACGGGCGACAAGGAAGTGTGGCTGCAGTCCGAAAACGGCATGCTGGGCATCGGCCCCTTCCCGACCGAAGACCAGGTCGACGCCGACCTGATCAATGCCGGCAAGCAGACCGTGACCACGCTTCCCGGCTCGGCCATCTTCGGCTCCGACCAGTCGTTTGCCATGATCCGCGGCGGCAAGATCAATCTGTCCATTCTGGGCGCCATGCAGGTGTCCGAAAAAGGCGATCTGGCCAACTGGATGATTCCCGGCAAGATGGTCAAGGGCATGGGCGGAGCCATGGACCTGGTGGCAGGCGTCAAGCGCGTCATCGTGCTCATGGAACATGTGGCCAAGAAAAAGGACGGCACGACCGACCTGAAGATCCTGCCCAGCTGCACCCTGCCGCTGACGGGTCTGGGCGTGGTGGATCGCATCATCACCGATCTGGGCGTGATGGACGTGACACCCGAAGGCCTGAAGCTGGTGGAGCTGGCCGAGGGCGTGAGCTTTGACGAGATCCAGTCCAAGACGGGTGTCACGCTGCTGAAATAAGCGGCGCTGCGCTCCCGGGCAAGAACCGCTGCGGCGGTTCTTTTTTTATGCCTTTTCTGCGAAATCAGCAGAATTAATAGCTGCCAGGGTTGATGAGACAAGCGATGTAAGCTGTTTTTGCTTTAATTGTGGCCCACAAATTATTGCAATCTGCAACAATTGAGTTTGATTGAGCAGACAGAAAAAGAGCGCTTTGATGAGTGAGAACGCTGGTGCGCAGGGGCACGAGACCGATGTACATTTTTTGCGCGCGGTCACCGATATGGCCGAGCATACGGAGGTCATGACAGGCGATGCAATCTATACCGACAAGGGCATGAAATTGGTGGACAAAGGCACACGTGTTGACAGCCGTCTCTATGACCGTCTGGTCATGCACAAGCTGCGTGACCCCATCGATGCCAACCTGATCACGGGCGACCTGGTCGACGTGGCATCCCTGGTCGCTCTGGCGCGCCAGCAATGCGAGCAGGTCGATCTGCTGCACCGCATGGTGGCGTCCATCGGTGATATCGAGCGTCTGCTCGCGCCGCTCAAGAGTTTGCTGTTGCCTCAGGCCATTGCCTTCAAGCTCACCGTCATGCGCGAGCAGCGCTCCGACCTCTACCACCACAGCCTGCAGATGACGTTGGTGGCGATCTTTCTGGCGCTCAAGAACGGCTGGACCGAGCGCGAATGCGTGCCACTGGCCACGGCTGCGCTGCTGCACGATGTGGGCATGCTCTATATGGACCCGGTCTGGACCGACCCGGACCATCGCTTGAGCGGCGAGGAACGCAAGCATCTGGTCGCGCACTCCGTCACCGCCATGCTGGTGGTGCGCAGCACCGAACTGTATTCGCGCGCCGTGGAAATCGCCGTGCTCGAGCACCATGAGCGCATGGATGGCTCCGGCTATCCGCGCGGCATCAAGGGCAACGCCATTTCGCCCATGGGGCAGGTGCTGCTGCTGGCCGAGGTGGTCTCGGCCTTCTTCGAGAAATTCACGGACATGCCGGGTCAGCGCCTGTCGCTCATGCTGCGGATGAACCACAAGAGCTATCCGGCCGATCTGGTGCACCTGATTTTGCCGCTGCTCTACGACGAAATCAGTCCCGGCAAGCCGCTGGCGCCGCTTCAGGCTGAGTTCTCTCACAGCATTGCGGCCCTGGAGGCTGCGCTGCGCAAATGGAGCGAACTCAGGCGTGACTTTCCCGAGCACTGGCAGCAAATGCCCGACGCACAGGCGGCGGTGGCCGTGGAGGCCAGTCTTGCGCAATTGCAGAAACAGCTGGCCGAGGCAGGCTCCCACCCCAGCCAGCAGCTGGATGTGTTGAGATTCTTCAAGGATGATGCGATGGGCATGAGCGAGCTGGCCCTGGTCAACCGCGAGGCCCTGTGGCAGCTGCAGGCGATCATGAACGACTGCCTGCGCCGTTGGCCCACGCTGGGGCAGGGTGGCTCCACGCTGGAAGTCGCCGTGGCCGAATGGTGCGAGGCCTGTGCTCAGCTGATGCCGCAGGCAGGCCGCACTTCGGCCATGAATGTCGACACGCAGTCGCTCAATTGACGGCATTGACCACGAGCTTCGCTCGAAACGGCTGTCCTCAAGTTTGATAGCTGCAGGCGCTTTATCGACGGGCGCTACATGGGTATTTCTTCAATATTCTGTGCATCACGCCGCGGCGCGGCGTGCTTTGCCGTGTCTGCTGGCGGCATTTTGAAAAAGTATTTTTAATAGCGTGCGATGCCCGATCAACAAAGGCTGGCAGCATCTTCTACCAGTCTTAGGGCTTTGTTTTGCGCAGAAACTCAGATAACTGTATATTTGTACAGTATCAAAGAGTTTTCGCATGCACATCCAGTCCCAGACATCCTTGGCCCGCCCTGGCTCACAGCCAGGCATGACGGCGTCCGTCCGGCAGCAGGTTGGTGCAGAGCAGGGCGTGCAGCGGGGTCTGCAAGCTGTGGGCCACCCGCATTTGTCCGCCATACAGATTCCCGGTGTCTGGCGCGGCACGGACTGGCAGCAGGATGCCTGCGGCAATGTCTGGCCCAGCGGTCATGCAGCGCTGGATTGCGAGCTGCCCGGTGGTGGCTGGCCCGGCAACGCCTTGATTCAGCTGCAGCAACCCGCGCACTGCCATGCGGAGTGGGCCTTGCTGTTGCCCGCGCTGGCCGCAGGAGTGCGGCAGCATGCGGCTTCTCGCGGGGATGCGCGGATGGGGCAACTGGTGCTGGTGGCTCCGCCCTATCTGCCCTTCGCCCCGGCCTTGCAGGCCGCCGGCATTGACGCAAAGCGGCTGTGCGCGGTGCAGCCGGGGCGCAGTGCCCAGGATCTGGCCTGGGCCTGCGAGCAGGCGCTGCATTGCCGGGATGTGCTGGCGGTGCTGGCCTGGTTGCCTGAACTTCCAACGTCCACGCTACGCCGCTTGCAGCTGGCTGCCGCGTCGCAGGGCCGGCCTCTGTGGCTATGGCAGGAGTTGCAGGCCGAGCCGTGCAGCTCTCCCGCCGCATTGCGGTTGAGACTGGAGAGAGTCACGGCAGACTCCGCTGCCCAGCAGGCGCCGGGTTTGCAGATACAGATACTCAAGCGCCGTGGGCCTTTGCTGGAGCGCCCCATACAGCTCCCGCTTTCAAAGTGGGCCTGGCAGCCCGTGCTGCAGGCACAGGCACAAAGACATGCGCGCCAGAGCGAAGAGGCCGCCATGCTCATGCAAGGGCGCATGACAGCCGCAGCTCCTGCAGCGGCCTCGCCTTGGATGACGGAGGCATGAGATGGACAGTGCAGAGCACTGGATGGCCTGGCCTCTGGCCTGCCTGAGCAAGTCAAGCCCGGTGCCCGAGAGTGCCTGCTGGTGGGCGCTGGAGTTTTCGCCGCGTGTGGCCTTGCTCGAAGACGCCTTGCTCATGGAGACCAGTATGGTGCAGCGTCTTTGGGGCGGGAGAGAGGTCTTGCTGACACGGCTGGACAGTGCTTTTGCCCAGGCCTGTCAGGCCGCTGTGTCCGGCCCGCCGGAGACCGGGGGCGGCGATGCGGCAGTGCAGCCGCTGCGCGGACAGGGCGGCACGGCCTGGCAGGCGTTGGCACGGCTGCGGCTGCAGCAGGGGCGACCTTGTGGCTCCATCCCTGTTTCCTTGACCATGCCTGAGACATCGCTGCATGCCGATGCGCTGCCGCTATGGACGCTGAGCGCTCTGGAGCAGAACAGCGCCGTGCTGCTGCGCCTGGGCTGCCGGTGCTGGGGAGATGTGCGCGCACTGCCGCGCGCGGGACTGTCGCGCCGTATTGGAGCCAAGGCCTTGCGTGCGCTCGACGAAGCCTATGGTCTGCTGCCCCAGCCACTTGACTGGCTGCAACTGCCTCAGCAATTCGAGCTGCGCCACGACCTGGGTTATCCGGCCCACCATGCCGATGCCGTGCTCCATGCCGCGCAGCCGCTGTTGCGCGCGCTGCAGTGCTGGCTGCAGGCCCGTCACCATGCGGTGCTGGCACTGCAATTGCGCTGGCACCATGATCTGCGCCGTATCGACGGCCAGGAGCTGCCGGCCTGGGAAGCGCTGGTCATCCGCACGGCCCAGCCCACGCAGGGCATGGCGCATCTGCAGCGCCTGCTGCGTGAGCACCTGGGCCAGCAGCGCTGGCGCGCACCCGTGGACATGCTGGAGTTGCAGGCGCTGGAGACGGCTGCCTGGGCGGCCGAGCCGCTGAGCTGCCTGCCTGCCGCCCAGGGCCAGAGCCCGTCGGACAGTCTGGCCTGGCATGAATGGGTGGAACGGCTGAGCGCCCGCTGGGGTGAGGAGGCCGTGCAGATGGTGCAGCCGCTGGCCGACCACCGCCCCGAGCGCATGCAGCGCTGGCAAGCTGCTGCGCCCTTGCTGCAGAGCAAGAATCCGGCTGCGGCAAGAGACGCTACCCAGGCTGGAGCGGGAGCGCAGCTCAGGCAGCAAGGCACGCAACGCGGCCGTCAGCCCGGATGTGCCGACCCCTGGCAAGCCCTGTGGCCGCCCTGGCTGCTGCCCCAGCCCCAGGCCTTGCCCGTGCAGGGCAATCGTCCCCAATGGCATGGGCCGCTGCAGCTCAGGGCTGGTCCCTACAGGCTGGAGTCCGGCTGGTGGGATGCTGCTGGCGATGCCCAGGCTGCTGCACCGAGCGGCCTCGCCGAGCGTGACTATTTCGTGGCCTATAACGCCGTCGTCGGACATGTCTGGATCTACCGCGAGCGCGTCCGTAGCGAACACCTGATGGGCATGACCGCCAGCCCTGCCAGCTGGTTCGCGCAAGGCATGTATGGCTGAGCTGATCATGGCCGAGCCGCCCGCTCCCTCTCTGCGGTTGGCGGGGCCGCCGCCTGCCGCGATACCGGCCAGTCCCGTGGCTCAGGGCATGGGCAGAGGGCCGCTGGCCTATGCCGAGCTGCACTGTCTCTCGCATTTCAGCTTCCTGCGCGGTGCTTCATCGCCTGCAGAGCTGGTGCACCGGGCCAAAAGCCTGGGCTATGCGGCGCTGGCGCTGACCGACGAATGCTCGGTAGCCGGTGCCGTGCGCGCCTTTGAAGCGGCGCGGGACTGCGGCCTGCATCTGATCCATGGCAGCGAATTCGCCTGGGGCCCGCTCAGGATCGTGGTGCTGGTGCGTGATCTGCCAGGCTGGGGCAATCTCTGTGAATTCATCACCGCTGCACGCAGCCGGGCTGACAAAGGGAAGTACCTGGTCGACGAGTCCAGCCCCTGGCAGCTGCTGAATCAAGGCTGCGAGTGCCTGCTGCTGCCGCAGCGTGGGAAGCTGGATGCATCGGATTTGATAGCTGTAACCGCTTGCTTGGAAGGCGTTTCAGGCTATCTTGATGCTGAAAACCTCTGGCTGGGTGTGGAGCTGCACCTGGCGCCCGACGACAGCCTGTGGCTGCAGACCCTGCAGCAGGCGGGCGCGGCGCTGGGGTTGCGCTTGCTGGCCTGCGGGGATGTCCATATGCATGCGCGCTCGCGCAAGCCGCTGCAGGATGTGGTCACGGCGATCCGCATGGGGCGCACCGTGGCCGAATGCGGCTTTGCGCTGCAGCCCAATGCCGAGCGGCATCTGCGTTCGCGTCTGCGGCTGGCTTCGCTCTATCCCACGGCCATGCTGGAGGCAACACTGGAGCTGGCCGGGCGCTGCTGCTTCACTCTGGACGAGATCCGCTACCGCTATCCGAAGGAGAGCGTGCTGCCCGGCATGACGGCGACGCAGACCCTGGCATGGTTGACCTGGGAGGGCGCGGCGGGACGCTATCCCCAGGGCATTCCCGAGAAGGTGCGCGATCAGCTGCACAAAGAGCTGGCGTTGATCGAGGATCAGAAGTACGAGATGTACTTTCTCACCGTGCATGACATCGTGCGCTATGCGCGCAGCGTCGGTATTCTCTGCCAGGGGCGCGGCTCGGCGGCCAATTCTGCGGTCTGCTACTACTTGGGCATCACCGCGGTAAACCCGGATGGTGGCAATCTGCTGTTCGAGCGCTTTATCAGCAAGGAGCGCAGCGAGCCACCCGATATCGATGTGGACTTTGAGCACGCGCGGCGCGAAGAGGTCATCCAGTACATCTACGGCAAGTACGGGCGCGACCGCGCCGCGCTCACGGCCGTGGTCAGCTGCTGGCGCAGCCGCAGCGCGCTGCGCGATGTGGGCAAGGCGCTGGGCCTGCCGGCCGATCTGATCGATGCCCTGGCCAAGGGGCAGTATTGGTTCAGCGAGCATGCCCAGGCGCAAGCACAGACGCATGCAGAGGCGGCCGATTCGGTAGAGGAGGATCAGGCGCCCGAAGCCTTGCCCGAAGACTGGGTGCAGCGCAAGCTACAGGAAGCCGAGGTGCTGGCACGCGAAATGCATTGCGCTGTGGGCGCGCACCGGCTGCGCCTCTGGATAGAGCTGGCCTGGCAGCTCAAGGACAGCCCGCGTCATCTCAGCCAGCATGTGGGTGGTTTTGTGCTGACCGAGGGCAAGCTCACGCGCTTGGTGCCCGTGGAGCCTGCCACGATGGCCAGGCGCTCCGTCATACAGTGGGACAAGGACGATCTCGATGTCGTGGGTCTGCTCAAGGTCGATGTGCTGGCCCTGGGCATGCTCACCATGTTGCGCAATGCCTTGAACGAGCGTGCCCGCTGGCGTGGCGAGCCATGGGAGCTGCACCAGATTCCGCAGGAGGATGCCGCGACCTACGAGATGATCTGCCAGGCCGATACCGTGGGTACTTTCCAGATCGAAAGCCGTGCCCAGATGAGCATGCTGCCGCGTCTGCAGCCGCGCACCTTCTATGACCTGGTGGTGGAGGTCGCCATTGTGCGCCCCGGCCCGATTCAGGGCGGCATGGTCCATCCCTATCTGCTTGCGCGCGAGCGTGCACGCCGGAAGCTGCCACTCAAGCTTGAAAAACCGGAGCTTGAAAATGCCTTGCTGAGAACCCTGGGTGTGCCCATTTTTCAGGAGCAGGTGATGCAGATCGCCATGGATGCTGCCAAGTTTTCGGCCGGCAAGGCTGATGAGCTGCGCCGCTCCATGGCGGCCTGGAAGCGCAAGGGCGGCGTACACAAGTTCGAGCGCCCGTTGATCGACGGTATGGTGGCGCGTGGTTACAAGCTGGAATTCGCTCAGGCCATTTTTGCGCAGATGCTGGGTTTTGGCGAATATGGCTTCCCCGAAAGCCATGCCTACAGCTTTGCGCTGCTGGCCTATGCCAGCGCCTGGCTCAAGCGCCACGAGCCGGCCATTTTTCTGCAGGCTCTGCTCAACGCCCAGCCCATGGGTTTTTACTCACCCTCGCAACTGGTGCAGGATGCGCGCCGCCATGGCGTGCGTGTGCTGCCGGTCGATGTCTGCCATAGCCACTGGCATTGCACCTTGGAAGCTCCTTTGCAAGCCATGCGCGGCGTGGCCCAGCCTCAGCCGGCCGTGCGCCTGGGGCTGAACCGGGTTGCCAGGCTGGGCAAGGCCGCAGCGCTGCGGATCGAAGGTGAAGCTTCGCAGGCTCCGTGGAAGGACGCGAGCGATCTGGCGATCCGGGCCCGGCTGGACAAGGCAGATATGGAAGCCCTGGCCGCAGCCGATGCGCTGCGCAGCCTGGCCGGTCACCGCCGCCAGCAGATGTGGGCTGCTGCTGCGCAGGCCAGCCTGCCGCCCATTTTTGCGCAGGCCGCCATTCATGAGCCGAGGCTTGAGCTGCCCCAGGCTGCCGAGGGCGAGGAAATCATGTTCGACTATGCCGCCACCGGCCTGAGCCTGCGCCGCCATCCGCTGGCCTTGCTGCGCCCAAGGCTGGCGCGCCATGGCCTGAAAACCGCAGCCGAGCTGCGTCAGATGCTGCCAGGCCAGAAGGTACGTGCCTGCGGCATCGTGACCGTGCGCCAGCGCCCGCCTACCGCCAACGGCACGCTGTTCATCACGCTGGAAGACGAAACCGGCGTCATCAACCTGGTGGTCTGGAGCCAGACCTTTGCGCGCTGGCGCTCTGCATTGCTGGCCTCGCGTCTGCTGGCCGTGGAGGGCATCTGGCAGCGCAGCACGGCCCCGCAACTGGAGGCGTCGGAGTCAGAGGGGGATATGCCTGCGGCCCAGACAGGGCAGGAACCTGCGGTTCGTCATCTGGTCGTGATGAAGGCCAGGGATGTGACTCGTTGGCTGGGGCGGTTTGCCGAGGTCGGACTGAACAGCCGGGATTTTCATTGAACGTCAAGGGGGCTGCGTCGGTCGTATTGCAGAGTCCGTGCTGCAGAAAACGCAATCTCATTTTATTGATATGTCATAACGGATTCACGATCGCTTACCAAGATTGCGAGCTTTTCCGTCCTTTGAGATTGGCTTGCGTATGCAGACACCCGTTCATTTTTCCGCACACAAGAAAACATTTGTGCTTCGTGCCGTCGCCCTGGCAACAATATTGACTCTGGCTGGCTGTGGCGGCGGTGACAGCGGCAATCAAGACCAGGTGGCCGATTACGTGATTCCCGGCCCGCCCGCGGGGCTGGGCACCGAGACGTTCAACGTTACAGCGCAAGGTGCGACCAGCATGCCGGTGTCGCGCACTGATGTACCCAGATACCGCGAAGATGCCACCGTCTTCAACTCCGGCAGGCATGATGCAACGGCCAATGGCAACAACTCCTGCTACGCCGATCACACCACCAACAGCACGCTGCGTATTCTTTCGGGCTTCCTCGATATCTGGGAGCCTTCCGAGCGAAAGATGAACGGCTTCAAGAAATCCGATTTCGCTGGCATCTTCGCGCCTGGTGCGACCACACCGGATACCAATGTCGCCGGAAAGCAGGGATGTGAGGCTTTCGCTCTGACCACATGGAACGGTGTCTGGCATGTGCTTACAGCAGACAACACCAATAGCACGCCAGGCCAGGCGCCGGCCGCAGGGACCACGGGAACGATCAGGAAGAGCGAGCTATTCCTGCAGAACATGGCGTACTCGTCCAAGCTGACCACACAGACGATTTACACCGATGCGCAAAAGGAGGACATCAAGCTCGACGATACCGGCAACAAGGTCACGCGCACGGTTATGGGAGGCTCGCTGGGGCCGCTGGGCCAGGCCTGGGATGATCTTGCAAAGAATCCCAGCGCTGGCTGGGGCGACACCAATATCCAGACCAACCCCGAGTTCGGCGCGGTGCTTCAGTTCGTTGACAATGCCACGGTCGGCAATATTGCCTCGGACAACGGGCCCAAAGGCTTTTACAAATTCGCCCGTCCGTACCGCTGGTCGGCTGCCGACAGCAGCCTGCCGGTCGTCAAAGTGCTCCCAGAGCTGATGTCGCGTCGCGCAGCAGGTGATGATGCGGCTGCTGCGCAGGTCAAGGCACAGCAGGACTCCGACTTCCCCAGCGGCCATACCGCCGAATTCGTGCGCTATTCAATGGCTATTGCCTACATGGCACCGCAGCGTTTCCATGAAGCCATGGCGCGCGGACTTGAGGCCGGTGAAAACCGCATTCGTGCCGGCATGCACTCGGCGTTGGGCGTCATGGGCGGGCGCATGCTGGGCTCGTCCGTATGGATGCCTTTCCTGAAGGGCGCTGGCGATCGAGGTCTGAGCTATACCGAAGCACAGCGTCAGCTCGTGTTTCAGCAAGCACAGGCGCAGTTGCGCAGCAAACTGGGCGTGAATACCGGCGTGGAGCTTTGGAACGTTGCGCACTCGGCCAAACCCGGCGAAGACCGCTTTGCGGATTTCGCGACCACCAAGGCTGAATATCTCAGGCGGCTGACATTCGGTTTTGCACAAGACAAGGCCAAGGCTGGCAAGCCTGCCGTTGTACCTAAAGGAATGGAAACCCTGCTGGAGACCCGCTTTCCCTATCTGACAGCAGACCAGCGGCGAGCAGTGCTCAAAACCACGGCCATCGATTCCGGCTACCCAGTGCTTGACGATGAAGAAGGCTTTGGACGGCTGAACCTGTTCGACGCGGCCAGCGGCTACGGCAGACTGGAGGCAGATGTGACCGTCACCATGAACGGCAGCATCGAAGGCTTCTGTGCTTCGGGCTTCTGCACTTTTGACCGTTGGCGCAACGACATCAGCGGCGCAGGCAAGCTGACCAAGCGTGGAAGCGGCACTCTGGCATTGACAGGCGCGAATACATATAGCGGCGGCACCGTGGTTTCCGCAGGCACCTTGCGTGCCGACTCTTCCACTGCGATAGGCATCGGCGCTGTATACGTCGATGGCGGTACTTTGGCGACCAACGGCAACCAGCTCCAGGTGAGAGGCTCTTACACCCAGAAGTCGGGGGAGTTGAACTTGGCGCTTTCCAGCAGCACTGCCGGTACGTTGGCGGTGGCCGACCATGCTGCACTGGCCGGTGCTTTGAACGTGAGCTTTATCGGCGACTACAAACCCAAGGCGGGTGACAAGATTGTGGTGCTGACCGCCAAAGGCGTGCACAACAAGTTCACCAATGTGGTGGTGGACGGTTATGCAAAATCCACCGTGAGCTATGGCGATACCAGTGTGACCATCACATTGGCCAGTTGATCGGGCTTGGGGTAGAAGGCCTGCGCGATTTTGTGGCGCAGGCCTTTTTGCGTTAGCAAAAGAGGCCCGGACTTTCCAGGATGAAATGACTCAGCAGCCTTTCCGGGCCGTGGCAGTGATTCATCGATGTGACGAGATTTCGGCCAGTGGTCTGCTCGAAAGCAATGGTCTTGCTACTTGCTGATACGAGTAGTTGAGCCGCCGAGGTGATTTCTACAAAGCCTCTTCAGTCGTTGGTCAGCTAGCTCAATCCAACGACGTAATCCCTTGATAATACCAATTACATTGTGTTGCGATTTGCGCTATGCGAGTGACGCAGCAAGCGGCTTTGCCGGGTCGGCCCCATTTCATGTATCGGAGTGGCCGCTTTGCCGGCTATTTACTTTTATATGGAATGGATGAAAGCGATGAGATTGACCAAGCTGAACATTGGTGCCCGACTGGGCCTGGGGTTCGCAGTGGTGTTGGCATTTGCCGTGGTGATCACGGTTATCGGCATCTGGCAACTGCACTCGGTGGGCAAGGCCACGCAGCAGATGATGCAGGAGCCGCTGACCAAGGAGCGCTTGATCAGCGACTGGAACAGTAATGTCAGCGTGGCCGTGGCACGCACCACGGCCATCGCCAAGAGCAGCGACGCAAGTCTTGTGCAGTTTCTGGCAGCGGATGCGGCCGCCACTACCAAGAGCACGGCCAATGTGCTCAAGCAGATCGAGCCCCTGATCTCCGAGCCTGCGGAGCGCGAGATCCTGGACAGGATCATGCAGGTGCGCAAGACCTATCTCGCCAGCCGCGACAAGGTCAGTCAGCTCAAGGCCGAAGGCATGGCCGAAGAGGCGGAGTCCACGCTGATCAACAGCTATGTGCCAGCCGCCCAGGGCTATCTGAAGCTGCTCGGCGAGCTGCTGAACCTGCAGCGCGCCAGCTTGGATGCCAAGGCGGCAGAGGTGGAGCAGATCGAGAGCAGCAGCCGGACTTACTTCCTGGTTCTGGCCTTGCTGGCTCTGGCCATCGGCACTGTCAGCGCCTGGCGCCTGACGCAAGGCATCACCGCTCCGCTCAAGCATGCTGTCGGCGTGGCCCGCCGCGTGGCCGATGGTGATCTCACGGCACAGATCCATGTGAACAGCAGCGATGAAACCGGGCAGCTCATGCAGGCCTTGCACGATATGAATACCAGCCTGGATAGGCTGGTGGGGCAGGTGCGTCAGGGCACGGACAGCATTGCCACAGCGTCGGGTCAGATTGCAGCGGGCAACCATGACCTGTCTGCGCGCACGGAAGAGCAGGCCAGCTCCCTGCAGCAGACGGCTGCATCCATGGAGCAACTGACTTCTACCGTCAAGCAAAATGCCGATAACGCCAGTCAGGCCAATCAGCTGGCGCTGTCGGCCTCAGATGTGGCCGTCAAGGGCGGCATGGTGGTGTCGCAGGTGGTGGAGACCATGGGGGCCATCAGTCAGTCTTCGCGCAAGATATCCGACATCATCGGCGTGATCGACAGCATTGCTTTCCAGACCAATATCCTGGCGCTGAACGCAGCCGTGGAAGCGGCACGCGCAGGCGAGCAAGGCCGCGGCTTTGCCGTCGTGGCATCGGAAGTGCGCTCGCTGGCTGGCCGCAGCGCTGAAGCGGCCAAGGAAATCAAGCAGCTGATTCAGGCCTCGGTCACCAAGGTGGAGGAGGGCAGCGAGCAGGTCAGTCAGGCTGGCCAGACCATGGATGAAATCGTCAGCAGCGTGCAGCGCGTGACTGACATCATGGGTGAGATCACTGCCGCCAGCCATGAGCAGACCAGCGGCATCGAGCAGATCAACCGCGCGGTGGCCGAGATGGATCTGGTGACCCAGCAGAATGCTGCCCTCGTGGAAGAGTCCACCGCTGCTGCGCAATCCATGCAGCAGCAGACCAGCGACCTGTCGCAGATGGTCAGCGTCTTCCGCCTCAAGAGCGTCTGATTCTGTAGAGCGATCAGGACTGAAGCCGAAAGGTTTATCCGCGGCAGTGCAGGAGGCTGTATGCCTTCTGGCTGCCGTCGATTCCCGGCATGCAAGACATGGCTGGAACAGTCCGGCACCATCTCGCCTGAAAGCATGCATGAAGCTTTCAATATTGGCACTCAAACAGATTTCTGGTCGCAGTACTGGACACAGCAAGACCCAGGGAGGCCGGACAGCGAGACTCGCCAAAGCAGTCAGAAAGCTCAACGGCAGCAATCGAGCCAAAAACAGAGCTTGCTTACGTCGATGGATGCTGCAGCAGCACACCGATTGCTGTCGTTCGAGATCCTGTAGTGAAGGTCAGCTTTTCCTGAAACCTCTCATTCCGGACAGGTCTATTGATCATTTCAGGCCGGCTGCTGCTGTGTGGTGCAGTGGATTCCGCCACCGCCAGCTGCGATCGCGTCAATGTTGAGTTGCACGATGTCGCGTCCGGGAAATTGCTCACGCAGGATCGCTTTCGTGTTGCGATCGGCTTGCACATGACCAAATTCAGGGCATAGCACCGCGCCATTGCATACATAAAAGTTGATGTAGCCGGCAGCAAAGTCCTTGTTTTCATACTGCGGCCGAACATGGTCAGGCCCTGGCAGGGTCACAACTTTTAGCGGAAGGCCACGTGCGTCCGTGGCTTTGCGCAGGATGTCGAGATGGCGACGTGTGACCGCATGCTCAGGCGACGATGAATCGCTTTCGAAACCGGCCACCACCACACCAGGAGCGCAGAAGCGGGCATAAAAGTCGGTATGACCATCGGTGATGTCTTGGCCGGCAATACCTGGCAACCAGATGACTTTCTCGATACCCAGCACTCGGTACAGCTCTTTTTCACACTGCGCCTTGCTTACGCCAGGGTTGCGATTGACATTCAGTACACAGCTTTCCGTAATGATCGCCGTTCCGCGACCATCGACTTCGATACCGCCCCCTTCCAGAACGAGGGAGCTTTCAATAACGGGAACACCCGCGCGCCCGGCGACGAAGCTGGCCACCAGCGCATCGTCCTCGTAGTCCTGCTTTTCACCCCAACCATTGAAATTGAAGCTCACACCGGCTAACGCTCCGCCAGCCCCTTTCACGAAGACTGGCCCGGTGTCGCGCATCCAGAGGTCGTCGATGGGTTGCACCACCAGCTTGACCTTATTGCCGCACAACCGCGCCGCAAGGTCGTAGTCTTCCTCGTTGACCAGCATGTGAACGGGTTCAACACTGGCAATCGCTTGTGCGATGCGTGCCAGGTTTGCCTGCGCGCCCGATTTCAGACGTTTTCCCCACACATCGTCATTGGCGCCAAAGGCCATCCAGGTGGCCGAGTGGCGCTCCCCTTCGTCAGGCATGCGCCAGCTACCGGCTGCCTGAGCTGGCAATCCATGCATGCCAGCGGTTGTGCCGGCTGTCAGGCCAATAGCGGCATTCAGGAAATGTCGTCGTTGCATATGGCTCATCCGGTCTTAGATGATTTCCTGTTGCGTGGTGCAATGGATGCCCCCGCCGCCGGCAGCGATAGGGTCGATATTGATCTGGACCACTGCGCGTCCTGGGTACAGCTGCGCATATATTTCCTTGGCAATCGAATCAGCTTTCGCATCCCCGAATTCGGGCAAGAAAATGGCGCGGCTGCTTGCATAGTAGTTGATGTAGCCAGCGGCGAAGGTGTCCGGATTATTTCCCGGGCGAATCTGGCTGGGTCCATCGACAACGACGATTTTCAGCGGCTGATTGTCGACATCGGTGGCGCTTCGCAAGATCTCCAGGTGTTGCCTGGTCAGCGAATACTCATAGGAGTCAGGGTTCATGTCGCGGTGAGCAACCACCACGCCGGAACGTACAAAGCGAGCATAGAAGTCCGTGTGAGCATCAGTGATGTCCTTGTTCTTGATGCCGGGCAACCAGATGACCTTGCGAATACCCAGCAAACGGCGTAACTCTGCTTCGCAATCGGCCTTGCTCCAGCCTGGATTGCGATTGCTGTTCAGCACACAGCTTTCCGTGATGATGGCCGTTCCCTTGCCATCAACCTCCAATGCTCCGCCTTCAAGGACCAGGCGTGTGGCAAGCAGTGGCAATTTCACATGAGCACTGACCACATCGGCTACCAGGCCGTCATGGTCAAACTGCTGCTTTTTTCCCCAGCCATTGAAATTGAACTTCACACACGCCCGCTCGCCATTGGGCTTGCGTATAAAGACGGGGCCGGTGTCGCGCATCCACAGATCGTCAAGTCTGGCGGGAATCTGCGTGACACGCGGATCAAGCAACTGCCGCGCATTTTCGAGTTCACTCTGGCGAACCAGCATGTTGACGGGTTCGTAAGCTGCAATGGCGTTGGCGATGCGCGCCAGTGCCAGTTGAACCTGCGGTACTTGCGCACGTGTCCAGATCGCGCTCGAGGCGCCATACGCCATCCATGTTGCCTTATGTGCTTCGGCCTCGTCGGGCATATGCCAGTCCTGGCCCTGATTGCTGGTGCTGCCGTTGTCCAGGGGCGGAGTGACCGGTTTTGTGTCTGGGCCGCTATCACCACCTCCGCCACACGCTGCCAGCAAACCCAGCACAGCCATCGCGCCGCCACCTGACGCACAACCACGCATGAAATATCGACGTGTATTCATCACTCAACCCTATCAATCCAAAGAATCAATGCGGGGAAATTGCCACCGCATTGCAATGGACGGCATTGTGGTAGGAGAGTCGTATGAGGGCAAATGATATGATTTCGGTAAATATATTAAGTTTTCTCATATGTCAGAGCATCGCATTCCTTCTCTGAAGTTGTTGATGGGGTTTGAGGCTGCAGCCCGACATGGCAGTTTCTCGCGTGCGGCTGACGAACTGCATGTGACACAGTCGGCAATCAGCCATCAGGTGCAGCAGTTGGAAGAGCAGGTCATGCAGCCTTTGTTCCGGCGGGCAGGGCGGGGAGTGGAACTGACCGTCGCTGGTGAAGTGCTGCTGCGCAGCGTTCAACGTACGCTGACCGTTTTGCGAAGTGGCCTCGGAAGAATCGCCACTTATCTGGATCCGGGATTGGTGGTGCTGGTATGCCCGGCACCCTTGCTGCATGGCTGGCTGCAGCCAAGATTGCGAGAACTTCAAGCTCAACTGCCCGAGCTGTGTCTGCTGCTGTCCGTGGACGAAAGTGCCCGTTTTGTTGACGAAATTGATGTCGATATCGCTATCGGCAACAGGCCTCTTTTGCAGCCTGGTTTGCAGGAAATACCACTATTTCAGGATGAGTGGGTACTCGTGGCGAACACCGATCTGGCACGGAAGTTGGCCATAGTGCCGCAGACACAGCACCATTTGCATGCGGATCTGACGTGTCTGGAAGAAAGCCTGACGAGTGACGTAACTGCTCCGCTGTTCCTGGGGCCGCTGGCACGCTTCAGGAAGCGAGCCATTTATGACGACGCTCGCCTCTTGATCGAGGCTGTTCTGGAAGGAGGCTGTATCGCTTGTCTACCGCGCCTATTGGTAGACGCCAGCCTCGCACGCGGTCAACTGCAAATACTTTCGGAATATCCGCGCTTGCCTGGCTCTACCTGGTGGTTGTCGGGGATGGAGAAGCAGGCGCGTTCGGAAATCGTCCTGCAGGTATTCAATTGGCTGCGTGCCCAGAGTACCGAGCTTCATTCCTAGGCCTGGGCATTCGAGATTTGATACATCCGTTCATTTCTTGATGACCTTCCACAATGAAGGCCGTCACTGACTCCAAGTGCGTTGACGACCGAATTGGGTCGTGCGCAGACAAGCAGGTACCAATGAGCTCCGGTTGGGAAGGCGAGAATCGGCGGCCTGCCCTTGCCTTCGTCTACCGGCTGCGTACTTGAGTCAGCAACTGCTTGCAGTTCACATCGTCGTCGGCGGCAGGCACGGTTAGCGGCACCAGAGCCAGTGCCGCTGGCGCAAAAACGGCAGCAGCCACTGCAGCACCAGCACGGGCTGCCAAGGGGCCCGGCTCCAGGCCCACATCGGGTTTGGCAAAGCTGCCGCGCACATAAAGCGGTGTGCGCAGTGAGAAAAACTTCCACTTCAGTGATTCGGGGACGATGCGCAGATTGAGCTGTTCCTGCGCCAGGTTGATCTCGCCCGTGGCTTCAACAACGGCTTCAGTCGTGGCCAGCTTCGCCATGCGTGGGCGGGCAATGCCTTGTTGCACATTGAAGTCGGCCACGGCACAACGCAGCTGCACTTCCTTGTCGCTGCCAAATAGCTTGGCGATGACGATGGAGCCAACGTTCAGTCCGGCGAGGTCCAGCAGTTGCGAGCTGAAAGTGCCGTCGCGCACAAACAGGCGTAGCGAGCCATTGCCCGTGCCCAGCCACTGTGCCAGTGACTCGCCTTGCCCGGTGAGCGCAACTGCGCCATCGAGCCGGCCCAGGCTTTTCTTCATCTTTTCAATCGTGGGAAACAGCGCGGAGAGCTTGAGAGATTGCACCTGTGTGTTGAGTTTTGCTGCAACGGGCCTGGCGTGGCTGTCCACGCTGGCGTCGATATTCAGCGTGCCTTCGGCGAGGCCGAACTTCAGTGGCGATAGGGTGAGTTTGCCGTTGTCCAGCAGCGCATGCACGCTGAGGTTTTGCAGGGGCAGAGCTTCGGGCCGCAGGATATGGCTGCTTTCATAGCGCAGGTCGAGATCCATCTTGTCCCAGTTCTCGGTCTGGAACCGAATTTGCGGCAGTACCTTGCCGTTGACGGGCTGGGGTTTGTCGGGGCTGTCGGACGGGGCTGCGCCGATGACCGGACCCAGATCCACCAGTCGCAGTTGTTTGGAGTGCAGCTGTGCTGTCAGTTTTGGCCGGGGCTGGGCGGAGCGGTATTGGAGGTCGCCGCTCAAATCACTCTGACCCAACTTGCCCTGAAACTTCTCGTATTGCCAGACGGCCTTGCCTGGCGCTAGGCTGCCGATCAGACGGCCACTGGTCTCGAACGGCGGTGTGGCGGGCAGCAGCAAGCCGCTGAGCTCGAACAGGTCGGCCATGCTCTTGCCGCGCACCTGAACTTGAAAGTCCAGTCCGTCCAGTGTCTTGGGATTGTCGAGAATCCCCTTGGCAAATGCTTGCAGGCTGCCAGCCTTGGCCGAAATGAGCAACGGAAAGCGCAGCCTGTCCTGGCGCAGATCCAGTACAGGCCCCGCCAGACCCTGGGCCTGAATTTGCGCGCGGGTCTTGCCTTGGTGCAGATAGCCAGCGAGGCCAAAGCGCACGCCATAAGGTTGATCGGCACTGACCGGTCTACGCAGCGTGTCGATACGGGCGCGCACGGCCATGTTCTTGACAGCGTCGGACCAGCCCAGAACGCCGTCGCTGATGCGCAGCTGGCCTATTTCAAAACTCCACTTCGGGCCGCTGCTTGCGGGCTTGTCAAATGTCCAGTTGCTCTCGCCCTTGTCGTTGCGGGCCAGCACCATATCTGGAGCCTGCAACAGCAAGGAGTCGAGCTGCACATGGTGCGCCAATAGTGGCCAAAGGCGCAGGCTGGCCGTGGCATTTGCTGCGGTGATCATGGTGCGGGCATCGCGTTCGGGCGGTTGCCGGCCGGCATCAGCTATGGCGTCATCGTCATCTGCGGCCGTCTTTTTCTCGTTAGCTGCCTGGCCTTGCTCGGGCAGGCGACCGGTGTTGAGCTCCTTGGGCGTCGCAGGTAATGCCGGCTGTTTGTCATCGAATTTTTCAGGCGCCTGTTGAACCAGCCAGCCCTGGGGCTGCGAAAGTGTCAGATCGCTGGCGTGCACCACCACGCCGGGCACCCAGTGACGCCAGCCCGTATCGAGAGGCTGTGGCCAGGTCCACTGCAGCTGCAGATCGCCATTGATGGCGAATTCGCGGCCCGTGGAAGTGCTGACTTTTTCATTGATCCATGGCTTGAGCTTGTTCCAGTCCATGAAGGCAATCAGCAGTGACGCCGCCAGAATCAAAGCCAGCAGCAGCGCCATCGCAAGGGCTGACCAGCGCAGCCAGTGACGTGTCAGGCGCGAATGTGCAGGAGCGGATTCAGGGGCTGAAGTGCTGGTGGGATCGACCATGGCTGTTGCATCCTTTTTTGCCACATGCTATTGCGCATACGTGAAATGCCTCGTCATCCAATTGCCTGATGCATGTATGCCCGCATGCAATGAGCTCAGACTTTGCGACCGAGCCGGGAAACGATGCTGCAGCTGGAAGAGTGCTGTTGCTGCGAATGCAAACATCTGCAGCAATGACTGCGGTGCTTCATGAAGTGCTGCGAAGTGTTGCTCCATTGTGCAAAGTCATTCCGCTCGGCGTTGAGGTGCCAGTGCCTATCCGGTGCCTGCCGATTCCATGCTGTCAAACGGCAAGATTGCCGATGGACCAGGAAACACCGGTATCAAAGTTTGCCTTCAATTCGTCCGCTGCATGTTCCAGCTCGGTCAGAAACATCTCCATGGCTGCTGCCATCGCGTAGCCGGTGCGCTGATAAGCGCAGCTGTGCAGCAGCGAACCGGCATCGTGCAACGCACGCCAGCTAAGACGCTCAGTGGCGATGTCTTCCGCCACATTGTCCGGCAGCATGAAGGCCAGTGCCTGGCCGCTTGCCACCAGGCGCCGGGCCATGGGGATGCTGCTGGTTTCCACCAGCGGCTGGATCCGGTTCAGTGCACCGTCGCCCAGACGCTCGAGCATGCTGCGCAACTCCATGTCGGGAGTCATCATGATCAGCGGATAGGCCAGGCAGTCACGCAGACGCAGCAGTCGAGGCCGCATGCGCAGAGGGTGATCAGGAGTCATCACCACGCCCAAGGGTTGTGCCCAGGAGCGCATTTCCTCGACACCGGCAGGAGGTGTTCGGCGCAGGCAATAGGCCACATCGATCTCGCCTTGCGCTACATGACGCAGAAGCTCTTCACCGATGCCGGCACGCACGCTGAAAGTGATGTCCGGATAGCGATGATGCATTGCCGCAATTACCTGGGGCACGAGGTATTCGGCCGTCGCGTGGGGTACACCCACGCTTACATGCCCGTGCCGCAAGGCATTCAGGTCTTCGACCTGGGCTAGGGCATTGTCAAAGTCGCGCTGGCTTCGCCTGACTGCTGCCAGCACGATCTCGCCGGCCACCGTCAGCTGCATGCCTCTGGGCAGTCGGTCGAACAGTGGCTGACCCACCTGCGCTTCGAGATTGAGGATTTGCTGGTTGACCGCTGCTGCGGTCAGGTGCAGGGTCGCCGAGGCCTTGCGCACCGAACCTCGGCGCGCCACCTCGTCAAAGCATCGAAAAGCCTGAGAAATTGCTGGCATGTCCTGAGTGTAAAGTTTTATCTGACACCTCTTAAAAAACAAACAGCTATTCCTGACGCTGACGAACTTCTAGAGTGGCAGCCATCAATCCCTTCTGTCACAGAAAGAACCCCATGGCTACCACCGTTGACCAGGTCACCCAACGCCGACGCGGCACAGGTCTTATCGCTCATGACAGCGCTCTGAGCGCAGGCGGCTACACATTGATCGCCCCCCAGACGGCGGATGGGCATGTCTACCTCATAGATATCCACGGCCAGGTGGCTCACGAGTGGAAGCTGCCGGTGCGCGCCGGCCGCCATGCTGTCATCCTGCCTAACGGCAATCTGGGCTACAACGGCAACCACCGTGGATCGCCGGACCTCTATGCGCCATGGTCCATGTGGCACGGCGGCGATTTCTACGAGGTCAGACCCGATGGAGAGGTGGTCTGGCGCTATGAAGATCCGGCCCATCACCATGATGCACAGTGGTTGCCCAATGGCCATTTGCTCTACGCCGCTTGCGCCCCTGTCCCCCAGGGCTTTGCAGAACGCGTGCCGGGCGGCAGCTCCCAAGGGCCGGATGAGGTGATGTATGGCGATGTGATCCGGGAAGTGGACCGCACAGGTCGATTGGTCTGGGAGTGGAAGGCCTGGGAGCATCTGGAGCCCGAGCACTTTCCCATTCACCCGGGCTTTGGCCGCTATCACTGGCCTTTGGTCAACGGCCTTGGGCTTGCGGTCGATGGAACGGTGTTCATGAGCTTGCGCACGACCTCGGGAATCATTGGCGTGGACAAGGCCAGTGGCAGCGTGAAGCTGCATATCCCGCCATCGGTGGTCTCGCACCAGCATGCTCCGGTTCCTCTGGCAAACGGCCATATCCTGACCTTTGACAACGGCAACTTCCGCACGGGAGCCCATGTCGCTTTCTCGCGTGTGCTGGAAATAGATCCTGTCTCGCATGAGATCGCGTGGAGCTACCAGGACGAGATGGTCAATGCCTTCTACACCGCCTTCATGGGCAGCGCGCAGCGGCTTTGGAACGGCAACACGCACATCACGGAGTCAGCCACGGGACGCCTGTTTGAAGTGACGCCGCAAGGCGAGGTGGTCTGGGAGTTCATCCTGCCCTGGTTTGGCGAGTATCCCGATGCCGCTGCACGACGCACAGGCCCGGGCCGTTTGAACACGGTGTTCCAGACATGGCGTTACCAGGCAGCGCAACTGCCTTGGTTGTCCCGCTGAGCCATTCCAGATCCAGCAGAAAGATCATCATGCAAATACGACGCAGACAGTTTGCAGCCTGGGCGCTGGGCGCTCCGCTGCTGCAGCAGCTATCACCGGCAAGCCAGGCTGCTGTCCAGCTCTGGCCTGCCCAGGCACTGACGGTGGTAGTTCCCTTCGCGCCTGGAGGCAGTGTGGATGTAGCCGCCAGGCTGGTAGTGCCGCGTCTGGCAGAGCGCCTGGGCCAGCCCGTGATCATCGAGAACATGGTTGGGGCATCGGGGACCATTGCAACGCAGCGTGTCATCAAAGCCAGACCCGATGGCTATACCTTGCTCTTCGGTGTGGCCAGCTCGGTGCTGGTTGCTCCCTTGATCTCGCCGGCAAAGTTTCGCTATGACGGCTTGCACGAGTTGAAGCCCGTGGCACCGGTTGCCTCTTCGGTGTTTGCGCTGCTCGCCCGCCCGGGACTTGCTGCAGGCAGTGCGGACGATCTCATTGAACTTGCGCGCCAGAAACCGGGGCGACTGACCCTGGGCACCGATGGTATCGGTACCAGCCTGCACCTGACGGGGGAGCTGATTCAGCAGATGTCCGGTATCGATCTGGTGCATGTTCCCTACAGGTCTGGCCCGCAGGTGCTGACCGAGCTGGCAGGTGGTCAGATCGACCTTGCCGTGCTGCCTGTAGCGCTGGCTCAGCCGTTTGTGCTGGAGGGCAAGGTCAAGGCACTGGGCATGACATCCCGCCAGCGTCTGGCCGCGCTGCCCCAAACGCCAAGTCTTTCGGAGACACCGGCCCTTCGCAATCTGGAGGTTGAGGCCTGGCAAGGCTTGCTGGCTCCCGCTCATACGGATGCCCGTATCGTCAAGCGTCTGGCCGATGAAATCGCGGTCTTGCAAGCGGACCTCGAGATGAGCAGAAAACTGACGGAAGCCGGCTTCAAGCCCATGCGAATGGGGCATCTCCAGTTCCTGGCCTATCTGGAGCAGGAGAAAAGAGTTCTGGAGAACACCATTCGCAAAGCCAATATCCGAACGGATTAGCCAGCGCCAAGTCGCATCGTTGTCTGGCGAGGGCGCAGGCGGTCGCTGATCCGGCAGCAGCTGGTCGGAGCATTCATGACGCCCCGAGCTCAGGGGGCCATGCCGCCATGAGGTCCAGGAATCGGGTCAGCCACTAAAATTCCGCGCCATGCATAACTCCCACGATCCCAAGGTTCTGCCCGTGCGCGATGGCGTCAGCCCTAGTTGTGTGGTGTTGCCATCCCAGGGCGGGGGGCTGTTGATCGACTTCTTGTGCGAACGCCTGCCCGCCGTCGGGCGCGCAGACTGGCTGCGTCGCATGGCAGCCGGTCAAGTGGTCAGCGAAACCGGAGAGATGGCCGGCCCGGACGCTGCATTCATGCCGGGGCTGCGCTATTACTACTATCGCGAGCAGGACGGCGAGCCAGAGATTCCGTTTGCGGCTGAAGTCATCCATCGCGATGCGCATCTGCTCGTCGCCGACAAGCCGCATTTTCTGCCTGTGGTGCCCGCAGGCCAGTATCTGCAGAACACGCTGCTGGTACGGCTCAAGCGCGAGTTCGATCTGCCCGAGCTGTCGCCGATTCATCGCATCGACCGCGACACCGCGGGGCTGGTGGTGTTTTCGGTGCAGCGCGCTACACGCGGCATCTATCAGGGGATGTTCAGGGACAGGGCCATTCACAAGGTCTACGAGGCCGTGGCACCTTACCGTGCCGAGTTGAGCTTTCCGCGCGAGCACGTGAGCCGCATGGAGGAGAGCGGGCATTTCTTTCGCATGCATGAGGTCGCGGGCGAGCCCAATAGCCGCACCTTGATGGAAATCATTGAGCACAACAGTGCCTGGGCACGCTATCGGCTCAGTCCTGTTTCGGGCAAGCGCCATCAGCTGCGTGTGCATATGGCGGCGCTGGGTCTGCCGCTCAGGGGTGATGCCTTCTATCCCGTGGTCAATGACCCGGAGCCGGGCGACTATTCCAATCCCTTGCAGTTGCTGGCACGCAGCCTGGCCTTTGACGATCCTCTGACCGGACAACGCCGCGAATTCGCCAGCCGGCGCGGCCTGCAGGCGCTGCCGCAAGACTGAGTCCGGCAGCGCATTGCCCGACCCTTACCAGGGAAGGGGGAACGTTGGGTGTTGTCAATTATCGGACAAAACTGTCCGATAATTGATGACATGTCCACCACCCGTCCTCCATCCGCCGAACGCCGCGCCCAGTTGCTGGACGCGGCCGATGCCGTGTTTGCCGAGCATGGCGTGACCGCTCCCCTGGATCTCATCGTCGAGCGTGCCCAGGTAGGCCGCGCCACGCTGTACCGTCAGTTCCCGGACCGTCGCGCCATCATGGTGGCGCTGCTGGAGCGCTCGGTCGAGAAGACCCGGGCCGCTGCCATCGCCTGGCGCGACGACGACCAGGCCTTCTTCAAGCTGCTGGCTCTGGTGGGCGAGCGCATCGCTGTCTCCGCCACGCTGGTGGACTACTGGCGTACGGTGGACCAGAGTGATGCAGAGGTCATCCATGCGCGCCAGCAGATGTGGCTGGTTTTCGAAGAGCCCATGAAGCGTGCTGTGGCCAAGGGCCTGTGCAAGCAGGCCTTGAATGCCAAGGATCTGTCCCTGGTGTTCGGCATGCTGGGCGGCGCCCTGCGTGGTGAAACTCCTGCGCAACGCAAACAACTGGCGCGTCGCGCCCTGCAAATCATTCTGGACGGAATCAAGGCCTGAGGTTTATGAGTCAAGCTGCAGCACAAGCCACGGAGGCTCAAGCCAATCAAGAAGGCCCGAAATCTCCCAGCAGTCAGGCTTCAGCATCTCCCGCCATTCCTCAGGGGCCCGTCATCCTGCTGCGCCGCCCGCCGGACTGGGCCGAGCATGAAAAGCCGGCGCTGCCCGGCTCGCCGGCCATGCCCCATCACGAGCCCTGGATTCGCGTCTGCTACGGGCTGATTGCTGTGCTGGTCGGGTTGACCGGTGGCTTGGGCAATGCCTTGTTCACAGCCAATCTGCCCACGATTCAGGGACAGATGGGGCTGACCTCGGTCGAGGCCGCCTGGCTGACGGGCGCCTACGTCATGTTCAATATGACGGCCAATCTGCTGGTCTATAAATTCCGCCAGCAGTTCGGCATGCGCCTGTTCACCGAGATCGGCCTGGGTTGCTACGCGGCGCTCAGCGTGCTGCATCTGCTGCTGGGCAGCTACGACAGCCTGATTCTGCTGCGCGCGGCCAGTGGCCTGGCAGCAGCGACCTGCTCGTCGCTGAGCACGCTCTACATGCTGCAGGCCGCACCACGCACCTATGTGCTCAAGATGCTGGTGATCGGCGTGGGCGTGGGCCAACTGGCCACGCCGCTGGCCTGGATTCTGTCGCCGGGTCTGCTCTACAACAGCGAGTGGCACAACCTCTATCTGTTTGAAGCCGGCCTGGCACTGATGTCCTTTGCCGCCGTGGTGCTGCTCAAGCTGCCATCGGGCTTGTACATCAGGACCTTCGAGAAGCTGGACTTCGTCACTTTCAGCCTGATGGTGCCGGGCCTGGGTCTGTTGATCGCGGTGCTGGTCCAGGGCTATTCGCGCTGGTGGTTCGATACGCCGGGGCTGGCCTGGATGCTGGTGGCAGCGATCGCGTTGCTCAGCGTCGCGCTTTACATCGAGCACCATCGCGTCAACCCCATGTTCCACACGCGCTGGTTCGCGCAGATGCCGACGATACGTTTCGTGATCGGTGCCATTTTGCTGCGCTTCCTCACGGCCGAGCAAAGCTACGGCGTGGTGGGATTGATGCGCACGCTGGGCATGACATCCGACCAGATGCAGCCGCTATTCATGGTGATTTTGCTTGGAACGCTTATAGGTATTGCATTGTCTGCCACTACTTTCGGTGTCCCCAATATGGGCAAGCAGATTGTGGTGGCGATTGCGCTGTTCGCCGTGGCCGCGTTTCTCGATCACCACCGCAGCAGCGTGGACCGTCCTTCGGACTTTTTCTTCAGCCAGTTCCTGCTGGCGGTGGGCTCGGGCGTCTTCATGGGCCCGCTGATGCTGACCGGCATCATCCAGGGGCTCAAGTTCGGAGCCAATCACATGCTCACCGCCGTGGTCACGATTTCCATGACGCAGGCTATGGGCGGTTTGCTCGGTTCGGCCTTGCTGAGCACTTACCAGACCTACCGCGAGCAGATCTACTCCGTGGCCCTGGTGGCGCAGATGGACCCGACCGACCCCGTGGTGGCCGAGCGGCTCAAGATACAGAACCAGATCTACGGCAAGGTGACGCCCGATCCCGCCATGCGCGCCAACCAGGGAACGCTGCAGCTGTCGCAGATCGTGCGGCGTGAAGCCAATGTCAGGGCCTATAACGATGTGTTTGCGCTGACGGCCGCCATCGCCTTGCTGTATCTGCTCTGGAGTCTGGGAGCCTCGGCGCGAGTGCGCCAGGCTGCCGCCATGGTGCGCGCCATGACACGGCAAAGCGGCAACCAGGTGGCGGCAGCCGCCGGGACCGACGGTACGCCCCAGCGCGCACCTTCGGTGGCGCCGCTCGCAGAGCCTGAGGCAGCGAACGCCCATGAGCCCGATGTATCGCAGCGTGTCACGGTGGTGGTGCAGCCCACGGCCACCGATGCCTATGGCGATGTGGAAGAGGGCGCTCAGGCCGGGCCCGCCAGTCCGGCGCGGACCGTGGTGATCGAAGGCGCGCAGGCCACGCACCTGGCTGCCGCCGCGCAGGCGGCCGAGACTCGCGAGCAGGCCGTGCTGGCCAGCCGCGACCCCCTGCAGGACAACGCCCAGGCGCTCGAACTCGAGGCCGAACTGGAGCAGGAAATCGACACAAACGCCCGCAGCAGCCCTGCGGCCGACGATGGCGGCCGGGATGGCTCCGGCCCCCAGGCAAGGAACTCAAACCGATAACAGCAAGAGATTGAGCATGAGCGACAGTCAACAACCCCATTCCCCCGCAGCCTCTGCGGCGACAGCTGCCCCTTCACCCGCTGCAGCCTTGCCTCCCACGCCAAAAAAGATCAAGCCTTCTTTGCGCAGCGTGCTCATCATGCTGGTCGTGGCCCTGGCAGGCATGCTGCTCGTGTTGCGGGCCTGGAATCTGTGGCCCTTCAACAGCTCGGTGGTGACCACGGACAATGCCTATGTGCGTGGTGCCGTCACCGTGCTGGCTCCGCAGGTCAATGGCTACGTGACGGAGGTGCTGGTCAAGGATTATGAGCAGGTCAAGGCCGGCCAGCCGCTGGTGCGCATCGATAGCCGCAGCTATGAAGCGGCCGTCGCCCAGGCCCAGGCGCAACTGGCCAATGCCCAGGCGCAGCTGAGCAATTCGGAACAGACACAGGCCCAGAACCGTGCCACGCTGAGTGCCAGCCGCGCCGGTCTGGCTGCCGTGGAGGCAGAGGCCCAGCGCTCGCAGGCGGAGCTCAAGCGTGTGCAGGAGCTGGCCGAGCGAGGCTCTGTGTCTCTGAACGAACGCGACAAGGTGCGCGCCACCTCGCGCCTGGCCGCGACCAACGTGGCCAAGGCCCAGGCCGACATCGCGATCAACCAGGAAAAGATCAAGGCCACGACCGTGGGCCGTGACTCTCTCAAGGCCCAGGTGCAGATGGCTGAAGCGCTGCTGCGTCAGGCCCAGATCAATCTGGACAACACCGTGGTCCATGCTCCCAGCGATGGACAGGTCAGCGAGGTATCGGTGCGCAAGGGCCAGTACGTGGCGGCCGGTACGCAGCTCATGTATGTGGTGCCGCCCACTTACTGGGTGGTGGCCAACTACAAGGAAACCCAGACCGCTCGGGTGCAGATCGGCCAGCTCGTGAGCTTCAGCGTGGACGCACTGGGCGGCTTGCGCCTCACGGGCCATGTGCTGGAGATTGCGCCAGCCACGGGTTCGGAGTTCAGCGTGCTCAAGGCCGACAACGCCACGGGTAATTTCACCAAGGTCGTCCAGCGTCTGCCCATCAAGATAGCCATCGATGAGGGTCAGGCCGATGCGGCGCGTCTGCGCCCCGGCATGTCGGTCATCGTGCGCCTCGATACTGCACAAAAAGTAGAGCATTCAGCGCATACCCAGCAGGCGATTGATGCCGATTTGGCTCAAAAATCTCAAGCGCCCGCAGCTTCTGCATCCGAACAGGCCAAGCCATGAAGAACGCCCTTCATACCGTGCGTGCCTTGCCCCTGGCGCTGGCATTCCTCGTGGCTGGTTGCAGCGTGCCCAGTCTGACCCGGGCCCCGGACAGCGCTCAGCCTGCGGTGCCGGCCAGCTGGAGCACGGATCAGGCCGCAGGTGGTGCCAGCGTAGTCCAGACCGGTTGGTGGCAGGCCTTTGGTGATGCGCAGCTGAGTCGCTGGGTGGAACTGGCGCTTGCGCGCAACAACGATGTACTCACAGCCCTGGCCAGGGTGGAGGAGGCACGCGCGAATCTCGATGTGACGGGCTCGGCGGCTGCACCGCAGCTGTCGCTCAGCGCAACGGGCTCGGCCAACCGCAGCTTGAGCGCGAGAACCGGCCAGATGGTGCATGTGCGTTCGGCCCAGCCCGTGCTGCAAGCGAGCTGGGAGCTGGATCTCTGGGACCGCCTGGGCAGTATGAGCCGGGCCGCCGATCAGCGCCTGCAGGCCAGCCAGGCGGATCGCGACGCAGTACATTTGACGGTGGCCGCGACCGTGGCGCAGGCCTATATCGCTCTGCGCTCGCTGCAGGCCCAGCTGGCCGTGGCCGAGGATACGGTGAAGTCGCGCGAGGAAGCGGTGCGCCTGCTCACCGACCAGGTGCGTGTGGGCTATATCTCGCAGCTGCAGCAAAGCCAGGCGCTGGCCGAGCTGGAAAGCGTGCGGCAATCGGTGCAGCAGCTGTCTCTGGCGCTGCAGCGCCAGCGCATAGTGCTGATGCAGTTGGTGGGCGGCAGCGGTGACGACCAGGCACAGGCCTTGGCCCGTACCACATTGAGCGACCATGCCAGGCTCGAGTCCATGAGCTTGCCTGCCATGCCTGCACCTGGCTTGCCATCGGGCTTGCTGGAGCGCCGCCCCGATATTGCACGTGCCCAGCTGCTGCTGGCGGCCAGCGACAGCAATCTTGCGGCACAGCGCGCGTCCTTTTTGCCGCAGGTGAGCCTGAGTGCGAACTTCGGCAGCCTGTTCATCAACGCGCTGAATTACAACCCGGCCCGGGTCTGGTCGTTGGGCGGCAGCATTCTGGCCCCGCTGTTCAACGGCGGTCGCCTGCAGGGCCAGTTCGATGCGGCATCTGCCCAGCGCGATCAGGCCGCCTATGCCTATCGCGGTGTGGTCATCAAGGCCTTTGGCGATGTGGAAACAGCCCTGGTCAGTTCCCAGCAGCTGCAAGCCCAGTGGGAGCATGCCAAGGAACGCGAAAAAGTGCTTGGTCGTACCCTGGGTTTTGCCAAGGATCGGTATGAGGCCGGCTACGCCAGCTATCTGGAGGAGCTGGATGCCCAGCGCAATCTGTTTGCCGTGCAGCAGGAAGTGCTGCGCCTGCGTCAGAGCCAGCTGGAAAACGCCGTGGCGCTGTACCAGGCACTGGGTGGCGGCTGGCAGTTGGCCGATGCAACTGCCCCGCAACCTTGAATCTGAGCCGAAAGCTCCTGGAAAGTGAGCCTTCTCCGCCTGTGTTTTATGGGTTTAAAGCATCTTGAAGTAATACCAAAGGCCGACGGCAGCCAGTGCCAGCACCAGCAGCCACAGATACCGGCCTTGCCCTCTGGGGACTTCTCCCGGCGATGGCGCTCCGGGCTGAAAGCGGTTTGGTACGCTGGCCTGCACCGATTGCCGTTGCAGGATCTGCCAGTCCAGCGCAATCCCATCCATGGCCGCATCGATATGGTCCTTGGCCTGGGCAAGACCCAGGCCCGTGGCATCGCGCAGCAGCTTGATGGCCTCGATCTTGTTGCCGCGTGCCATGGCGTCTTCCACCTCGGCCCTGGTTTCTGCGGGCACTGTGTTCGCGCCGGACATCAACGCCTCTATGGCCTCTGCATGATCGCCGCTCACGGTGACGCTGGTGGTGGTCTTGCCATTGACGGTCGTGGTGGTGGTCTTGATGGAAGAGAAGGAGCTGCCGGGCACGGTGTCGGCCCGATTCAGCTGATCCAGCAGCAAAGTGGCATCCTTCATGCCCAGTTTGTCCAGCTGCTCGCGCAACTGCTGCATGGCCTGCGTCCGCTCTGCTGCGCCATGTTGGACAAAGTCCGGCTCGTCGCTGGCTTCCAGCAGGTCTTTGGCCTCCTTCAAACCCAGCCCGCTTTGCTCGCGCAGCTGTTTGATGGCTTCGATCTTGTGACCGTTTTGCCAGTGCCTGAGGATCTCTGCTGAAATTTGTGTGGGCATGAACTGCTCTTTATGGTTGTGGCTGTTGAACCCGGCGTCAGCCGCAGTCCACCTGCAAATGGCTGAAGTCCCTGGCGCGTAGCCTGGCATCCTCGATAAAGGCCATGAGGCGTGCGCCGTCCTGCCAGCACCAGTGGAACTGCTCATGCGACTGCAGCGTCAGTAGAGAGCGCCAGTGCGAGCTGCCGGGGTGTTCCTCGGCCTCGGGCGTGGGGTCGTAGCCCAGGCTGTCCCAGGAGGGGCGGCCCAGCAGATAGTCGCGAGGCAGATCGCCGCTTTCCTCAAGCCCATGGAGCCAGTCCTGGAGTTCATCGAACTCCACTGGCCAGTCCTTGCGCAGCTCCTCGTGACGAGGAAGGTCGATGCCGTTCTCAAACTGAAGCGCACGGCTGTCCGTGACCCACTGGTGGGGAGCCTGGATCTCATGCATGTCGCTGATGTCCGGCCAGTAGAAGGCCTTGAGATAGTCCTGGTCGCGCCAGAAGATGGCGTCGTCCTCGTCAAAGCCGTAGAACAGCGACAGCAGGCCGCTGGCCGGCAGCTCTGCAGGGCGGCCGGGCCCGCCCGGGAGCTCGGCAAAGTTGACCTGTCCGACAAACAGGTAGTGGCCGTCCGGATGCTCGGGCCAGGCAAAGCCCGCAGGCACCATGGGCTGGCCGCCAAAGCGGCTTTGCAGGGGCGTGCCCATTGTGTGGCCCAGGCGAATGGCCACGGCGGGCTGGGCCAGATTCAGAAAGTATTGCTTGTGCGCCTTCAGCAGTGGCGAGGCATCCAGGTGTTTTTCAAGCGTTGTGAAGTCCATGAAGCTTGGAGCAGTGAGTTTGCAGGCTATTCTGACCCAGACAGCGGCCGTGCCTTGCCAGAGACCGTCCGCCAGATGCAAAAAAACGTCTGTTCATTGCATTCCTGGACTCTGATGCTTGCAAATTCATAGCTGCATGCGAAGGTATGCATTGGACTTAAGGCGAAATCGGCTCAAAGCTTCCGAGGAATTGCTGCACGAAACCGACACCGGCCTGTCCAACTGATCGGTCCATGCCTTGTAGGTGCGCAGAGCCATGGCATGCAGCCGGTCTATGTGTTGCGGCAGCCGGTTCAGGATCTGGGCCTCGCTCTGAACGGCCGGTCCCCGGGCCTGCAGCAGCTCATCGTGGCCCTCGCCGCACCATTGGCGCACGCTGTCTGCGGTCACTTCCAGATGGCCTTGAAACGCCCATTGCCGGCCATGGACAAAGCCCTTGTTCAGGCAATGCTGTCCGTACATGGTGCGCCTGGCGGCCATCGGAATGTCGAATGTGTCGTAATGCCAGTTGAAGATGGTGGCTTGCGCGGGCAGGTTCATCAGTTGCTGGGCGCTGGGGGTGATACGGACTTCGCTCCAGCCTATGTTCGGGCAGGGGTTGCGCCATACGCGTGCGCCCATGGCGCGGGCCAGCATTTGCGCGCCGAAGCAGTGGCCCAGCACGGGGATGTCGTACTGCAGGGCACTTTGCAGCAGGCAGCGCTCTTCATCGATCCAGAGCAACTGCTCGTTGGCGCAATGGTTGCTGCCCAGCACGATGATGCCGCGATAGTCGCGCGCATTGGCCGGGGCCGCGCCTTCGGCACAGGGATCTAGCAGCACATGGGCAATGTCTTGCTGACGCAGATGGTCGAGCAGGATGCCGGGACCTTGCGATGCTTCGTGCTGGAGGATGGCGACAGGCTTCATGGGAGACGGGCTTGAAGGGCAAGCCGGTTGTTGTGAAGCCTTGAATCTAGAAAATCAGGCCTCAAGCCCTAGTATGGATTGTGGCTGCTGCTATCAAGATTGCATAAAGAAAGACAGCTCGGTCCGGCGTCATCCAGGCTTCTCAATTTCCGTCAGCGTGCCATACTGGGCTGCCGCCGCCCGGCTGCGGTGGCCTTTATCACTGCAAAAGCATGGCTATGTCACAAAGCAAACACGGGCTTCATGGGGCTGGGAGTACGGGGCAGGGCAGCAGCCAGTCGGCACTGACATTGGCGGCTTTGGGCGTGGTTTTTGGCGATATCGGCACCAGCCCGCTCTATGCCTTCAAGGAGGCTTTTACAGGCACACATGGGCTGACGGTGGGTCCCGAAAATGTGCTGGCCGCGCTCTCGGCCCTGCTGTGGGCTGTGATCGTCATCGTCGCTATCAAGTATGTGTGGGTGGTGCTCAGCCACGATAACGATGGAGAGGGCGGCGTGCTGGCGCTGACGGCGCTGGCCCACCGCGTGATGGGCGATCAGTCGCGCCGCTCCCGCTTTGTGGTCGGGGCCGGCGTGTTTGCGGCTGCACTGTTCTATGGTGATGCCATCATCACGCCGGCGATTTCTGTGCTCTCTGCCGTGGAGGGCATGAGCATTGCCACGCCAGAGTTCGAGCATTTCATCGTACCTATCACGATAGGTATTCTGATCGGACTGTTTTCCATTCAGATGAAGGGCACCAGTGTGGTGGGGAGGCTGTTCGGCCCGGTCACCATTGTCTGGTTCCTATGCATTGCCTGGGCAGGTGTGGCCAGCATTGTGCAGACGCCCATGGTGCTGGAGGCCGTCAACCCGCTGCATGCGCTTCGCTTCGCCGTGCAACACACGGACAAGGCCTTCTTCCTGCTATCGGCCGTGTTTCTGGCCATGACAGGTGCAGAGGCCCTCTATGCCGATATGGGTCACTTCGGCAGCCGGGCCGTGCGTCTGGGCTGGTATGGGTTGGTGTTCCCGGCTCTGATGCTCAATTACTTCGGCCAGGGCGCGTTGCTGTTGCGCGATGCGACTGCGGCCAGCAATCCCTTTTTCTTGCTGGCTTCGCCGTCCTGGTTGCTGATTTTTGTGGTGCTGGCCACGGCTGCCACGGTGATTGCCTCGCAGGCGACCATCTCGGGGGCTTATTCCATGACGCTGCAGGCCAGCCGTCTGGGGTATCTGCCGCGTGTGCGTGTGTTGCATACCTCCGATCAGGAGCAGGGGCAGATCTATATCCCCAGCGTGAACTGGTTGATGCTGCTGGCCGTGATCGCGCTGGTGCTGGCCTTCAAGTCCTCGGGGGCATTGGCGGCGGCCTATGGCATTGCCGTGTCGGGCACCATGCTGATCACCACCATGCTGGTGGGCTTTGTGGTCTATCTGGGGCGCAGCCGCGCAAGAGTCGCCACATTGGCAGCACTGGCCTGTTTTGCGGTGCTGGAGATAGGTTTTTTTGCCTCCAACCTGACCAAGCTGGAGCAGGGCGGCTGGCTGCCGCTGACGCTGGGCGCCATCATCTTCATTGCGCTGACGACATGGCGCGACGGCACCCAACTGGTGGCCGAACATCGCCGTCGCCTTGATATTCCCATGAGCGATCTGATGAGCTCGCCCATGAGCGGCGTGCCGGTAGTGTCCGGCACGGCCGTCTATCTGACTTCCGACCCCAAGCTGGTGCCGAACGCGCTGTTCCACAATCTCAAGCATTTCAAGGTCATGCATGAGCAGACGGTATTTCTCCACGTGATCAACGAGAACACGCCGTATGTGCATGATGGCGAGCGCCTGCAACTGAAGCCCATGTGCAATGGGGTCTGGGCACTGGACATGCATTTCGGCTTTCGCGAGCAGCCTGATATTCCGGCGGCGCTCCAGCGGATTGCACCGGATGTCGATGGCGAGATACCGAATCTGGACCCCATGACGACCAGCTTTTTCGTGGCCAGGGTGCAGGTGGTGGACGGGCCCGGCGGTCTTTCCGCCTGGCGCTGCGCTCTGTTTGGCTGGATGTCCCGACAGTCGGCCAGCGCGGCGACTTATTACAAGTTGCCAGCCAACCAGGTGGTGGAGCTGGGCACGCAGGTCGTGCTTTGAATGGTAGGGAGGCAAGCCAGCCAAGCACTGGCTACCATGTTTTTAGAGTCTTATTCGTCCAAAGCGTCCAGGGCCCGCGCCGAGTAGACCATGGCGGCGCCCGCATTCAAGGCCACAGCCACACCCAGAGCTTCGGCAATTTCCTCCCGGCTGGCACCGGCTGCCTTGGCAGCCTTGGTATGCACGGCAATGCAGCCGTCGCAGCGCGTGGTAACGCCCACGGCAATCGCAATCAGCTCGCGAGTCTTGGCATCAAGATGAGCGGTCTTCTTGCCCGCGCTGGACAGGGCCTTGTAGCCCTCCATGGTGCCTGGGCTCAACTCGGAAAACTCTCCCAGGCTGCCTGCCAATTCCTTGCGGTATTCGTTCCAGTCCAGCATTGCCTGCTCCTTGTTGAATGAAGCTTTGATTGTGTGCCACTGTCATCGGGCATTCAAGCTACAAGCGTTTCGTCCGCTGAGCAGCAATCGTTGAGTGGGTGAATCTGCAGGGATTTTCGAACTGTATGAAAATACAGGTCCCATCGTTGGCATCCACCCATCTTCTCGCCAAGCATTTTGTAATGCGTCATCGTGACCGAATCCCAAGCCGCCATTCTTCCGCCGCACCGCTTCTACTATCTGCACAACTTCCAGCAGGCGCTGGACTGGTTGGCGCAGCGCTATGGCGATCTGCTCAGCGAGCAGGAGGTTGATTTCATCGCCGGCTTTGCACGCCTGCCACAGAGCTCCAGGGCGCTGCTGGTACGCATGCTGATGCGGCGCGGGCCCTGGTTTCGCGCCAGCAAGCTGGCCTACGAGGAGATTCCAGTGACGGTTGATGCCGCAGCGCCCCTGCTTGAGCGTGGCTGGCTCAGTGCCACCGAGCCCATGGAGGTGGTCGAGCTGTTCGGCCTGCACACCAAACCCGAGCTATTGCGGATCTTGACTGGTTTTGAACTGTGTTCTTCCATGCGTAAGGCCGAGATGCTGCAGCTGCTGGCCGAGAGGCAACCCGAGCCCCGGTCTTATGCCGTCTGGTACCCAGGGGCCGTGGAGCCAGTCTGGCGCGTCATGGTGGGCGAGCTGGGAGAGCGTCTGAGGCTGATGTTCTTTGGCAATCTCTATCAGGACTGGTCGGAGTTCGTGCTGGCCGACCTCGGTATTTTCCGCTATGAGCCGGTGGCGCTGGATGCTGACTCGCGCGCATTTCAGCGCCGCGAAGATCTGGACTTCTATCTGGAGATATCGGCCCGGCGCCAGGCTCTCGATGAAGGCGTGGAGCCCGCACAACTGCTGCCTGCACTTGTTGAAAACCATAGCGAAAACCCGTGGCTGGACATGCGCAGGGCCAAGGTCCTGCTGAAGCTTGGCCAGGAGTGCGAGAGGCTGCAGGACTGGCCGCTGGCAGCTCAGGCCTATGGGGCCAGCCGCTATGCGGGTGCACGTCACCGTCATATTCGCGTGCTGGAGCGCATGCAATGCTTCGACCAGGCGCTGGCTCTTGCCAGCCAGGCGCAAGCCGCGCCTGAAAGTGAAGAGGAGCGTCAGCGCGTGGCGCGCATGTTGCCGCGTCTGAGCCGCAGCCTGGGGCTGGTGGCTGCGGGGCGCCAGCCTGCTCTGGCCCCGGCCGTGGCGGCCCTGCGCAGCGATGTGCTGCTGGACCGACCCACCCAGCCCATGGCGGTGGAGTTCGCGCTTCAATTCCATTGGCATAGAGACGATGCGCCGGTGTTCTATGTGGAGAACGCGTTGGTCAACTCGCTATTCGGTCTGCTGTGCTGGCCCGCCATCTTTGCGCCGCTGCCGGGGGCGTTTTTTCATCCCTTCCAGAGTGGGCCGTCCGATCTGGGCGCACCGGATTTTGTGCTGCGCCGCCAGCCCATGTTTGACGCCTGTCTGGCCGAGCTGGAGGACGGTCGCTATCGGGCCTCGATTTGCCGGCGTTTTGCCGACAAGCAAGGGGTCCAGTCGCCGTTCGTGTTTTGGGGCACATTGACGCAAGAACTGCTGGAGCTGGCGCTCGATTGCATGCCTGCAGTCCATCTGCGGATTTTGTTCACACGGCTGCTGCTGGATGTGAAAGCCAACCGCACCGGCTTTCCCGATCTGGTGCGCTTCTGGCCCCGGCGGTCCGATTCCGGTTCACGCTATGAGCTGGTGGAAGTCAAAGCGCCGGGTGACAAGCTGCAGGACAACCAGATTCGCTGGCTGGCCTATTGCACGGAGCAGGGCATTCCCGTGAGCGTCTGCCATGTACAGTGGCGTGACGAAGGTGGCGCGCCATGAAGCCTGCGCTTAGCGTGGCAGTACGCACACTGTGCGAGTTCACGGCGCGCGGCGGCGATCTGGATCTGCGCTTCACGCCTGCGCCCAGTGCGCTGGAGGGTATGGAAGGCCATGCCGTGGTGCAGAAACGGCGTAAAAACATCAGTGGCTACGAAACGGAGCTGGCGCTCAGCGGCCGGTTCGAAGAGCTGCAGGTTCGCGGCCGGGCCGATGGCTTCGATGCCGTCAAGCAGCAACTCGAAGAGATCAAGACGTACCGGGGCCGGCTCGACGGCGTGCGCCCTCATCACCGGGCCTTGCACTGGGCCCAGGCCAGGGTCTATGGTCATTTGCTGTGTCAGGAGCGCGGCCTTGAGCGGATCAAGCTGGCGCTGGTTTATTTCCAGATCGGCAGCGCAGAGGAGACCGTGCTGGTGGAAGAGTGCTCTGCCACCGAACTGCAAGCCTTTTTCGAGTTGCAATGTGCCCGTTATCTCGAATGGGCACGTCGCGAGGACGCCCACCGTCAGGCGCGCGATGGGGCCATGGCGCAGCTGAAATTTCCCATGCCGGCTTTCAGATCCGGGCAGCGGGAGCTGGCCGTGGCCGTCTATCGTACGGCCCATGCCATCGAAGGCGGTCGTTGCCTGATGGCCCAGGCCCCGACCGGCATCGGAAAGACCCTGGCTACGATTTTTCCCATGCTCAAGAGCATGGCAGCAGTCATGGCCAAGGGGGCCTCGGAGGCTGATGCAGCCGGTCTGGACAAGCTGTTCTTTCTCACTGCCAAGGGCACTGGCCATGGACTGGCCCTGCATGCGCTGGGCCAGCTGCAGCAAGCCTTGCCGGCATCGACATCGGCATCGGCATCGGCATCGGCATCGGCATCGGCATCGGCATCGGCATCGTTTGCGCCACTGCGTGTCCTGGACATGAAGGCGCGCGAAAAGACCTGTGAGCATCCCGACAAGGCCTGCCATGGAGAGTCCTGTCCGTTAGCGCGTGGCTTCTTTGACCGACTGCCTGCGGCCAGGCAACAGGCGCTGCAACTGCCGCTCTGGGATGGACCGGCGTTGCGGACTCTGGCCTTGGAGCATGGCATCTGTCCCTATTATCTGTCGCAAGAGTTGGTGCGCTGGGCCGATGTGGTGGTGGCCGACTACCACTATTACTACGACAGTGCCGCCATGCTCTATGCGCTGGCCTTGCAGCAGGACTGGCGTGTGGGTGTGCTGGTGGACGAGGCGCACAATCTGCTGGAGCGCGCACGCAGCATGTATACGGCACCGCTGTCTCAGCTTGATCTGGCGCAGGCTCGCCAGGGCGCGACAGGTGCTGTCAAAAAGGCACTCGATGCACTGCAGCGCCAGTGGCAGGCGCTGAACAAGGCCCAGGATCAGACCAGTTACCAAAGCTACGAGAGCATTCCTGGTGTGCTGCTGGGCGCCATGCAACGGGCCGCAGGCGCAATAGCGGATCAGCTGGCTGAGCAGGAGATAGTCGGTCATGCGGCCACAGGAGGGCAGCCTGCACTTGCCGACCATGCCTTGCTGGATTTTTACTGGGAATTGCTGCATTTTCAGGCGCTGGCTGATCAGTTCGGGCCGCATGCGCTGTTTGATATTCAACTGGCCACGCCGCTGCAGCGTGCGAGCAGAGTGCGTACGCCGACATCCACGCTGTGCATTCGCAATGTGGTGCCCGCGCCGCATTTGGCGGCACGCCATGAGGCGGCACAGGCCACGGTGCTGTTTTCGGGTACGCTGAGTCCGCCACAGTTCTATCGCGATCTACTGGGGCTGCCTGCGGATACGGCCTGGCTGGATGTTCCGGCGCCGTTCGCAGCCCGGCAGCTGCAGGTGCATATCGCACGCCATATTTCGACACGTTGGCGAGATCGCGATGCATCGCTGACCCCCATGGCCGAGCTGATCGCGCAGCAATACGCACGACTGCCTGGCAACTATCTGTGTTTTGTCAGCAGTTTTGACTATCTTCAGCAGGTTGCCGCCACTCTGGAACGTCTGCACCCGCAGCTGCCGCTATGGCTGCAGCAGCGCCGCATGGACGAAGCCGCGCGTGCCGAATTCCTGGCCCGCTTTGTCGAGGGCGGTCGGGGCCTGGGTCTGGCCGTGCTGGGCGGGGCGTTCTCCGAAGGCGTGGATCTGCCCGGCAGCCGTCTGATCGGTGCTTTTGTTGCCACGCTGGGTCTGCCCCAGCTCAATCCTGTCAACGAAGCCATGCAGCGAGCCATGGATCAGGCCATGGGAGTGGGGCTGGGCTATGACTATACCTATCTCTACCCTGGCCTGCGCAAGGTGGTGCAGGCAGCTGGCCGGGTCATACGCAGCGAGTACGATCGTGGCGTTCTGGTGCTGATGGACGACCGCTTCGCGCGCGCCGAGGTGCGTGCACTGCTGCCAGCCTGGTGGCAGATTGAAGTGGGCGGCCGAGGTTTTTGAACGCATGGTTGCAAGAAACGCTCGCTCACATCTCCGTTTGTAATCCTGCTCGAACGGCTTTCGCCTGCCTTGATACTTGGGGCAAAGGAGAAAAAGGCCATGAATTCCCGCGAAACCTACGACTCTCAAACCCACGCTAACGGGCAAGAGGGCAGCCAGGGATGGGATGCAATTGATGGGGTGCTGCAGACGGTTTATGGCGATCAGCAGCCCGTGCATTTCGGGACGCTGATCAAGTTTCGTCTAGGGGGAGAAGAGCCGCTGGACGGGGTCAGCGTCTATCGCAGCGAGCAGGGTGCGCCGCACTGGCACTATGTCAGCTATGGTTTCAGCGACCTGTATGGCGATCTGGATGATAGCTACGACATCGCTCCAGGCAAGCCCAGTGGTTATGGTTTCGAGCTGAGCTTCAGACTGATGCGTGCCGCCAGTGAGCAGGAGCCACCTAGTTGGCCTGTTAACTTTTTGCAAAATATTGCTCGATATGTATTTCGCACTGGCAATGTGCTGGCTCCCGGCCACTGGATGACGGCCAACGGTCCTATCAAGGCTGACGCCGACACGCTGCTGACCGAAATGGGCTTTGCGCTGGATCCGGAGTTGCCGGCCATTCATACGCCCTATGGCGACCTGATGTTTTTGCAGCTGGTGGGGCTGACCAGTGACGAGTTGCGCGAGGTACGCCGCTGGAATGTGCAGGGAGCGCTGCATTCCCTGCAGAGTTATATGCCGCTGTGGATCACCGACCTGGCGCGGCCCAGCCTGCATGATCTGCCCGATGTCCAGGCCGCCATTGATGCTGGTGCGGCGCGTGAAGGCTCCAAGACGGGTGTGCTCTACAACGATGTGCTTGGCTTCAGTCACCGCAAGCGCCTGCTGCGCAGCCCGCAGACAGTGATACGTCTGGGAAGCCTGGGCGTGCGCGACCTCAAGGCCATGCTGCCGGCTCGCCTGCCCCATGGCCGTCCGCTGATTCTGGCAGGTGATGGTTCCACCCTGGAGCTGGTGCCTGCCGGCGACAGCGAAGGCGGGATGTTGGACTGGCATAGCGACCATGAGCTCAAGCTTAGCCTGACCCAGGCTCAGATGCAGGCCTGGAAGCAGGCCGTCAAGGGGCGCGACGGCGAGTACACCGTGCCAGGACTCGATGGTCTGGTCTGGCAGGTCAAGAGCAGTGTGGTGACGGATAGCCAGGGGCGCGTGACCGGCAGATACGAAGAGCGCTAAGTGCCATGCCATGCATCAATTAGCTGCATGCGCTTTGGGGATGGACGCATCGGCTGTTCCAGCTCGGAAAATAAATAGCTCTTAACGCATACGCTCGTCGGAGAGTCTGCCCGGCAACTGATCCAGCCCTCTGGCAAACCAGCCTATGCGTTCTGTCTCGCGCACATCCAGCTGGGGCACATAGGGTTTGATGTCGAGCACGGGCGTGCCATCCAGCATGTCGTTACCGCGGAAATGCAGCCAGCATCCGTCCATGCCAAGCAGCTCGACAATGGACAGACCAATGCGGTTGGGCCTCGCAGGTGCCCTTGTGGCAAACACGCCGTGACTGCTGGTGTCCATGAAGGGCACGACTTCAAGCTTTTCCGTGGCTTCATGCAGGTGCGTGAGCAGGATCAGGTATTGAAACTCCTGCACATCGCGCAAGCCCGCGGCAAAAGGCGCAAAAACCTCTATCTTTCCCTCATGCTGCTGGGCAGCAATGGTCTGTATGGGCATGCCCACGGCATGCTTGAACGGGCTGTGTATGCGGCCTATCGGCTGCAGAACAATAGATTCGTTAATCAAGGCAGCACCGCAAGCACGACCTGAGAAGCCTTGAACAAGGCGGTGGCCGTCTTGCCCACGGCAAGGCCCAGGTTTTCGGTGCTCTCCTGCGTGATCATGGCCACTACCTGCAGACCCTGGGCGTCTATGGTCACTTCGGCATTCACCGCGCCGGGCTTGATTCGGGTGATCTTGCCGTTGAGCTGGTTGCGCGCCGAAAAGCGCACGCCTTCGCAATTCGTCACCACCATCACGGACGGCGCCTTGACCATGGCGATCACGGCGCTTCCGGCCTTCAGGCCCAGGCTGACGGCGCTGCCATGCGTGATGGTCGCCACCAGCTCAGCATTGTGTTCAGTACGGATCTGGACTTCATCGGTAACGATGCCGTGGCTGATATGGGAGACACTGCCCTTGAACTGGTTGCGTGCGCTGCTTTGCATGAGGGTTTCCTGAAAATCCCGGCGGGAAGGAAGCCGGATCTATTCTTATAGCACCCAGGCCTGTGCAGTTAAACGCTGCGCAGGCCACGACTGCTTGGTCCTTGCCCATAATACCGTCTCTAATTTGGGTGCCTGAGGCCAAGAAATGAGTGATCTGAACATCGTGCAATGCACGCACGAACGCCACGCCGCTGCGATTCTGGACATTTTCAACGATGCCATCGTCAACTCCACGGCGCTCTACGACTACCAGCCGCGCACGACACAAAACATGGCCAGCTGGTTTGAGGCCAAGCGTGCAGGCGGTTTCCCCGTCATCGGCATTGAGGATGCGCAAGGCCGGTTGCTGGGCTTTTGCAGCTGGGGTGGTTTTCGCGCCTACCCCGCCTATAAGTACACGGTCGAGCATTCGGTCTATGTCCATCCACAGCACCGGGGCCGAGGTTTGGGGCAGCAACTGATGGAGCTGCTGATTGCCGAGGCTAGGCAGCGTGGAGATGTGCACGTGCTCGTTGGTGCCATCGACGCCGCCAACTCGGGCAGCATTGCACTACACAAGCGTCTGGGCTTTGAGTCCGTGGGCCTGATGCCGCAGGTGGGCTTCAAGTTCGGGCGCTGGCTGGATCTGGCCTTCTATCAACTCACGCTGCAGACGCCGCTGAATCCGGTGGATGGTTGAGTTGCTCCGAAAAAGATAACTTTCAGCGGCTGCCTACAAGGCGCCGCAGTGAGTATGTCCTGAATGGATCGGGTTCCTGGATACATTTTGTGCCGCCAGAAAATGGCTGCTCCCTTGTTTTTCCTGAGAGCAGTCGCAAGCTAAGGGCTGGTGTTTTGTCGCTTTGAAGGGGTCACCGCCATGTGGAAACTGGGTCGTCTGCTGACAAGCTTTCGCAAGGAACTGCTGCTCGCATGGGCCGTGTTGCGTGACCCGCGCTCGCCCCGGACGGCCAAGTTGTTCACCGTGCTGGCGGCGCTCTATATTGTCAGCCCCATAGACTTCGTACCCGACACCATCCCCATTCTGGGCTGGCTGGACGATGGCCTGATCGGCTTTTTGCTGCTGCAACTGGCTTTCAGGTTTCTCCCGGCCGGGCTTCTGGCATCACTGCGCGAACGCGTGGGCACCAAGCTCGGTTAGGTCGCAATCACTACAACCGTAGCGACCAGCGCTGATGCATCAGGCGCTGGCCGTTTTTTCAAGTCCGCTAGACCTTGTGCCCAGAAATTGAAGCGCTGCCAAGAGCGGGAGTTCTGCCGTGGCATTACCCGAAGAGAAATGGCTCTGGTCTGCACCCAGCTCAAGCTTCATGACCTTGTCGGTTTTCAGGTCGAAGCCCAATGCCTTGAGACTCGCCCGGAAGGCATGAGACGTGGGGCAGATTTGAAAAAACACAGCTTGCGCTGGTGGTCTGACACCGTGCTCCAGGGGGCGATATGGTGGGGTGGTCGCGCGCTGATGCAGTAGGGCATGAAGATATCGCGGATCACAGGAAACACAGGCTGACTGCTCTGGTTTTCCAAAACGATTTCAGTCGTGGCGATTGCAGGCAACTGGCATACTGGGCTCTCATGATCGCAAAGCCCTTGTTTTCCTTTCTGTTACTGGCGCTGACAGGTCTGTCGGGCTGCAACTCTGGCGAAGCCCAAGCACCTCTGAGCAAGCAGGCGCAGGCCACGCGTGATGCAACGCCGGAGCAGGTCTTCAAGGGCGTGCTGGCAGGCCAGCCGGTATTCCTGTTGGTCCACGATTGCGAGGTCTTTCTTGTGGAGCCTTTGGAGAAGGGCGAAGTTCGCTGGGAAAAGGTGCTGGCACCCGAGCCATACCCGTTCTTCACCTCCTGCCAGCGTCAATCCATCCGTTATGAGGCCGGCGTGCTTCGGGTCACACTGGGGCGAATGGCCTTTGGTGCAGGCGGTTGCTGTGCCACGGGTGGTGACTATCGCTCCACTGACGGAAGAAGCTGGAAAAAGACTTCCTGAACCTCTGAAACCGAAAACAGGGGCAAGCGCGTGAATGGTCGGGGAGCTCGGAAACATGGTGTGCACAGGTGCCTCGTGGGATTGCCGAACTACGGGCAGGATGCGCGGCGCTGCTCAACCGAGAGCTGACCCTGCCAGTCGGCAATGACCGTGACAGTGCCGACTGCAGCGATCAGAGCGTTGTCAATGTCCATGTTTCAGCGGCAAAGCTCAGCTGGTGCGTCAACTTCAGCGCCCGGAGCAGCATGCTGTCGTGCGAGACGATAATCAGCGTGCCCGCGTATTGGCACAACATGTTCTCCAGCGCCTGAAGGGATGGCAGATCCAGGTGGTTGTCAGGCTCGTCCAGCAGCAGTAATTGCGCTGGCTCGTCACGGTAAAGTGCACAGGCCATGGCAGCCTTGAGGCGCTCGCCACCGCTGAGTTGTCCGCTAGGCTGATCGATATGGCGCGCATCCAGCCCGACCTGTGCCAGTCGCATACGTTGCAGCGACTCGGGCGTGCGCGGACTGGCGGCCAGCAACTGGCTCAGAACCGGTGATTCGGATTGCAACAGGCTCTGGTGCTGGTCCAGCAGCGCAAACGGCGTATTCAGGCAGCACTCGCCCGTCAGCGGCTGCAACTGCCTTGCCAGCAGTTGCAACAGCATGGACTTGCCGCAGCCATTGGGGCCGCTGACGGCCATGCGCTGGCCGGCGCGCAGCACCAGATTCAGAGGAGGGTGCGGCCCAACGTGAGGCAGTTGCACATCACGCAGCTCGGCAACGATGTGGTCTCCCTGGCTCCTCAGCTCTTGAGGCGGATGCCAGTGGATGCTGTCGGCCTGCCAGTCCACCTGGCGCTGCAGTGCCAGGGCGGCCTCGCGCACGTTTTGGTTCAGGGTTTCGCGCGCTGCGGCCTGCTGGGTCGCCAGCTTGCCGCCCGAACTCTGGGCGCGTTCCTTGCCAGCGTCCAGCAGAATCTTGGCCTGATTGCCGTTCTTTCCCAGCTTTTCACCGCGTGCCTGCCTGCGACTCTGGCGCTGCTGCAGCGTGTGCAAGGCCTGCTCGGTGCGGCTGCGCTCCAGCTTGAGGCGGGCCAGTTCGTCTTGTGCACTCTGGGTTTTCTGGCGTTGGACTTCTCTGTAAAAAGAGTAGTTTCCGCCATAGATGGTGATTGCGCTGGGGGTCAGTTCCGCAACAGAGTCCATGACCTCCAGCAAGACTCTGTCATGGCTGATCAGCAGCAGGCCGCTGCGCCATTGTTGCAGCTGCTGTGCCAGGGCAGAGCGGCTGGCAGCGTCCAGATGATTGCTGGGCTCATCCAGAATCAGAAAGTCGGCCTGGGCCAGTTGTGCACCCAGCAGCGCCACGCGCATGGCCTGGCCACCACTGAGCTGGCTGGCAGGTGTTTGCGGTGCCAGCTGAGGCAGGCCGATCCGCTCGAGCTGCATCTGAAACTGCTGACGTATGTCCCAGCGCTCGGCTAGCAGTTCGTAGTCGCTGGCTTCGCAGCTGCCCTGTTCAATACGCTCCAGTGCCAGCAGCATGTTGCTCAGGCCTGCCAGTGCAGCGATGCTCAGGTCTGGATGGGATGCCAGAGGGTTCTGTGGCAGATAGTGAATGCGGCCCGCACGGGTTACGCCGCCGCTGCCGGGAGGCAACTCGCCGGCCAGAATGCGTGCCAGCACGGTTTTGCCCACTCCATTGCGACCCACCATCGCCGTGCGCTGTGAGCCGAAGTTGCAGCAAAGATTGGAAAAGAGTGGCCGCCCATTGGGCAGTGTGTAAGAGACGCCATGCAGCGTCAGGCGAGCTTCTGTCATAAGACCATGCGATGGGTTGATGCCTAACATCCCCAGGCTGCACATGTGGACGGCAGCGATTGGGAGGAGGGGAGGTGGCCGTCAAGCAGACGGCGGCATCAATGGCGCATGGGTGAAGAGTCTCGTTGGAAAGCGAAAGTGCTCAATTCTAGGCAGTCCAGCGCTGAGGTCAAGCGAGCTGTGGCGCGCACGCCGCTGCCTGATTGCCGAACTCCGCCAGCACCGTCAGCACGCTGGCGGTCGCAGGGTTCAGCGTTGGCAATTGGCGATGGGCGATGGCCATGGGGCGCATCAAGGTGGGTGACAGATGCCGTATCTGCACGCTGCTCTGTTGCTGCTGCTCTTCCATGGCTTCCAGCGGCAGCAGGGCTGCAGCCTGACCGGCGGCTGCCAGGCTTTTTAGCGCCTCGGTATAGGTCAGTGCAATGAATGGGCGGGGACTCAGGCCTGCCTGGCCGAACCAGCCGGCAATCAGGCCGTGCATCTGCGTGGCGGAAGCAAAGCAGGCCCAGGGGCGGCTTGCCAGCCATTCGGGGCTGACCTGTTCGGGGACCTCCCAGGCTGCGGGCAACAGGGCCACCATGGGGTCGTTACGCCAGGGCGTGAGCATGATCTCAGCCGTCTCCGCCTGCGGGCTGGCGACCAGGGCGATATCGAGCGTTCCGGCCTTGAGGCGTTGCATGGAGTCGGCCGAGCCAACAGCCTCCAACTTGATGTCAATGCCCGGGCTGCGGCGACTCAGGGCGTCGAGCATCAACGGAAACAGCCGGATGTTGACCCCGGCTGATACGCCTACCTTGACCAGGCCGGCGCGACCGCTTGCATGGCGCTGAACCTGATCGATCAGGTCGTCTCCGGCCTCCAGCAGCTTGCGTCCCTTCTGCACCAGCACCAGGCCGGCCGATGTCAGTCCCGCCTGGCGCCTGCCGCGCAGCAGCAGCGTGGCATTCATGCGCGCCTCCAGTTCCTTGATGTGCAGGCTGACCGTGGGTGGAGCCAGATGCAGCGCCTGGGCCGCTGCGGCGAAGGTGCCGAGATCGGCAATGGCAATCAGCGTCTGCAACTGGTCGAGATTGAGGTTTCGCATGATTTATTCTTCAGATTTTCTGAATTAAATGGTCAGATCATTCAACTTTACAGATGTTAGGTGTCTGTAGACCATTGGCCGACCATGAAAAATCATCAAATTGAAGACCACGGCGGGGAATATGGGGTCTTGAGTGACAGGGCTGCGGCTCCGAGCCTCAACTCGCTTGAAGTGGCAAAGTCCGGGGAACTCCGCGCGTTGCAGTGGCTGGCACGAGTCCGAAACTGGCTGGAGCGTGCCGAGGCACGAGTAGGGGCAGGCTTCAGAGTGCCACCCAATGGGGGGTGAGAAGGAGGCTGCAGACATTCTCGGGAATCGATGGCTCCTGGCTGCTGCGCGGCATGCTTCCCAGGCGATTGCAGCTTCTGCATATCGGTTGCTTTTCAGCACCAGGTCAGCGCTACATTTGTGGGCCGCTGTTTTGCAGAGTCATTGAACGCTTATGTTGCTGAAGCAAATTGAATCCATCGTGCTGTTTGTGCAAGATATTGATGCCGCTGCTATCTGGTATGCCGAATTGTTTCAGTCCCAGGTGCAATACGAGAATCATCACTACGCTTTTATCCGGACGTCGGGATGTCTGATCGGTTTCCATCCGCAGGACAGCAAGTGTCCGGGGGGAGCCGGTGGGGCGACAGTCTATTGGGAGGTGGCTGATCTGCAGGAAGCGATACAGGAACTTGAACAAAGAGGGGCGGTTTTGTACCGAGGTCCCATCGTCACAAGCCTTGGTGCGGCTGCGGCAATGCTGCTTGATCCCTTTGGTTGCACCTTAGGGCTGCATCAGGCGCACCCTCATTCCGTGCGAGCGGTCCAGACACTGCCAGATGCCAGCCAGCCACCGGAGCCGATGCCTAGCGAATGAGCCATCACGTCAATGTAGAGTCATGCAGCGATTGGAGGTCTTTCACGAGGCTTCCGGATACCAGGATCAAATGTCAGAATTCCGACATTATTGACTTTTGCATCAAGGAGGATCGATGCGTGCACTGGCAGAACTTTTGGAGCGCGACGAGCCGGCCTTGCCACTGATACAAGCCTGGGCGCAGGACGCGAGCATTCCTGTCGAATGCCTTCCTCCCTCGGCTCAGAGAGACTCCGTGTTGCTTGCATTGCAGGTCACGACACGCTCGCCGCTGGGGGCCATGGCTCATGGAACCGGTGGAATTCTCATTGATGGGGGCTGGCTCAGAATGCTGGGCTCGGGGCATCCCAGGCTTACACGCGATCTCGCAGCGTGGAATCGCGCGCGCAGCAGCGGATTTTTGCTGATTGCCGACGATGCCGTTGGGGGATTCTTTGCCATCAATGGCGGGGCCCTGGGCGAGGATCTGGGGGCCGTCCATTATCTGGCTCCAGACACCTGGGCCTGGGAGTCGCTGGAGATGAGGCATACGGCTTTTGTGCAATGGGCTTTCACGGGTGGGCTGCGCGACTTCTACCGTGATTTGCGTTGGGAAGGCTGGGAAGCCGAGGTGGCCGGCATGGGCAATGATGCTTGCATGAGCTTCTATCCTTTTCTCTTCACGGAGCAGGGCTCCGTACTTTCGAGTGCGCGCAAGCCGGTACCGGCAGCAGAACACTACGCATTCATGAGCAAGGGTGGATAGAAAGAGCCTGCCTGAGCCAAGACAAAGGATGAGATATCAGGTGGCTGTGCCGCTTTCACCGCCTGCGTGCGACCGGCTCAAGCGGGTATCAGCGCTTTTCCCGTGTCGCAACCTCATGGCGTGCTGTCGCCATTTCAACCAATTGGGCAATCGTGTTGATATTTCTGGCCGTACCTTGGGCTGCTGCTGGAATCCTGAGCTTGGAACTGCCCATTCCTGCACCATAAGCCACATAGATCTCGCGCCGTCCCAACTGCAGTTGTTCGTCCTTGCGACCCTTGATCTGGGTTAGTGCGTCCGCAGGTGGTGCTTCATCGAGAAAGATGGCAACAGTGCGGTTGCCCGGGGATTCGGGAAAGGGGTTGTTGGCCAGCACCTCCTCCATTTCCCGGGCCGTGCGCACGATGACATCCACGGGCTTGCCGGCGTAACTGGCCAGGCATCGTTCCAATGCGGACTTGAGCTGCTGCTCTGTGCAATGTGCATCCAGTACTACATTGCCGCTGGCAATATAGGTCTGTACCTGTGCAAACCCTTCGGCCTCGCACATGGACTTCAACTCGGCCATGGGGAGTTTGCCGGTTCCGCCGACATTGACGGCCCGCAGCAGAGCGACATAGATGGGCATGACGGATAAATGGGCTGGATCTCGAAGGGGCTAGGCGGAGAAATCCCGCACAATGCGACGGAGCGCCAAGGCGCACAAGAGGATGCTAGCGTATCGCATCAGCCCGCGAGATTGGGGTGGCCGGGATAGTGTGGATTCAGGAGGACTTGCAGTCCACTCCACAGCGGCACCAACCGTGCTTGGCTTGGGCCAAAGCCCTAGTCTTTGCAAGGATTGCTCCTGCATTTCACAGAATCCGCCAAGGCTCAGGCTGCCCTTGTGCCACCCGCCAGGACTGCCCCGAGCGCTTGTCAGTTCGGATAGAGGCTTGCCGTTTGTCTGGACTCGATTGCCTGCCCGAGGCTGGTGCCAGAAATCGCCTGGGCGGTAGAAGGTGCAGGACTGCCCTGTGCCGAAGCATCCGGCCCGTAGTTGTTCCGACGCTCTTCTACGGTCATGGATTGAGGGCATTTAGAACCCGTGATCTCCAGTGCCATGCGAGCGGCAGGATCCATGCAGTCCATTGCCAGCGAGGCTGCCTTCATGCCCTTGTTCCAGAGCTCACGGCTCATTTTCAGGCGTTTGCAATGCTCGTCCGTCCAGGTTGTGCCGAAGCTCACGCCAAAGCCAGGGCCGTTGGCACTTCCACTGCTGCTGCCCATGCAGGTGTCATTGCTGGTCGTGAGGTTGGGGCCGTTCACGCTGGGAACGTTCTTCACGGTGTATGTGCCGCTGTACTCGACGATGTTCCTGGATGTCCCGGATACCGTGCTGTTCAGATTCTGGGTGGTGGTTCCGTTGGTTGTTATGTTTTGATCCGAGCTTGAGGTCGACCTGCTTTCGATGCTGGATACCGATCGGCTGTCCGCCGCAGCAACCGGATTCACGATGGTGATGGATTGATTCTGTTGTGCACCCACTGACGAGGAGCTGGAGAGGCTTTGTGCACTGCTATCGGCATTCTGCGCAAAGCTGCACAAAGGGACACAAAGGCTTAGCAAGGCTATTGAGGCTTTCATGCTGTTTCTCCCTTGTCCCCGAGTCTTGACTTGGGAGGCCTCAACTCGGGGGCAATACAACTGAGTTCGCGGAACTTATCTAGTTGGCGGCCGAGTTCGCCCATCCATAAGCATTGCCCGAAGTTCCGCCACCATTGGAGCCTCCGAAGGCTGTACCCAGGCTGAAGCCGGTAGTTGTCGCATTGCCGACAGAGGAGGCGCCAGAGTTATTGCTGGTCGAGGTTCCTCCCGGACCCGAGATCGCCTGCGAGTTCGCACCAAAGTAGGAGTTGGTATGGGCAGTGCTGTTCACCACTGCAATGCCGTTGCCGATTGACGCGGTTCCAGCCACATTGTTGGTGCTCGAGTTTGCGTAGCCTCCGGCGCCACCGCTGACCAACTTACCGGGAGCGTGGCCGAGGTAATTGCTACCTACATCCGAATGTGCGTTGGCGTTGGTGGTTCCGTAGCCGCCGGCAACGCCGCCCCCGCTGGTCGCCGCAAGACTGGTGACGGTTCCTGTGGTGGAGGCGCTTCCGCCGACACTCGATTGGCCCGAGGCCACAGGTCCCCAGGAACCGGTGGTGCCGGTGCTGGTTCCAAAGCCGCTTGCTTGAGCGCTGGCCTTCGCACTATTGAAGCTCACAGCGCTGCCCGTGCCGGAGCTTGCAACCGAGGAATAGGTTCCCGAGGATGCATTGGTCCCCGTGTTGGTTGCAGCAGATGCCACACCAGCCAAGGCAGCAACCGCCATGACAATCAAAGACTTTTTCATGATCATTCCTTTGAATAGCGAGTTCTCAGACCACCGGGATGAATTCAGGCGAAAGACCATTTGCCATTGCGCAATGATCAATGCCAACCGGAGTTGCGTTTTGGCTTCGCAGATGCCTGTGCCAAAACGTTCTTTCGGTTAATGTCAGTTTCAATAAGCCAGATGAAAACAGAAATACCTTGTTTGGGCACGGAATAGGATTCTGCGGATCTGCTGTTGTTATTTGTACAATTTATTGAAGTCTAGAACTACATTGCTATCAACAATGAAGTGAAATCAGATAATTTAGATATTGTTTTTAAGTGTAATTTTCAAAACAATATAATCATCTATATTCTGATGGCTGTATGCGAAATTTTCCTGAGAAGAAAGAAGCTTTGTTTTCTTCGGCTTTAAATACCAATATTGAGTGGTTTTTAATTGTAAATAATGTGCTGTTTTATTTGATGGAATAGTGCTTCATGAATTGATTACTATCTTTTTGAATTTCCATGAAAGTTGAAAACCTGTCATCCGGGAGTAGAGCTTGCGGTTTGCCACGTCCAATGTCGCGGCGAACCTAATCTCTAATCCGGCCAGGATTTTTGTTGCAAGCCAATGATCGGCAATGCGGTTGCTTCTCGGCAGGTTCAAGATATCGCAGCGGGTTGTTGGCGGTCGTTTCAGGGCCATCCCTCGCAGACGCGAGCGACGGGATTTTCTGCCCCGATCGCCCGCCAGAGCTTCAGGCTCTTATCAAGCTTTTCGGACTCTTACTGGTAACCCTTGCCTGACCACTGCCCCCGATACCCAGTCGATCCATACATTGTCTTTTTGAGGTCGGGTCGGATCGGTAAAGCCCAGAGCATTGAGGTTCACGCCATTGCCGTGTTGGGGGTTGGCATGGGTGGGCTGGCCGTCGACCTTGTGGGACACGGTGCCCAGTTGCTTGTGACCGTAGCCGTGCTCAATGGCGATCGCACTGGGCGCGATACCCGCGCGTACCAAGGCTACGCCTTGGAGTTTGCCGCCGGGGGTGCTGAGTTCGATGTGGTCGCCATTGGCTATGCCCAGCCTTGCCGCGTCGGCCTTGTTGATGCTCACAGGATTGTGCGGGTGCACCTGGCGCAGCCGTGAGGCGGCGATGGACATGCTGCTCATCAAGTTGGACTTGTAGCTGGTCATGGTCAGCGGCCAGTCTTGCTCGGAAAACACTTGGCGCATGTCCGAGCCATCGGCCAGACGCGTGGGGTACCAGGTGGGGCAGCCGCTGTAACGCTCGCCGGTCATGGAGTGGCGCATTCTGGACAGACCTTCGTGCCAGAACGTGGCCGGGAACTTGGCCTGCAGCTTGAGCTGGTCGCCCTTCCAGGCGTCTTCGACCTTGTCGAAGCGACCGCCACGGCTCATGACCATGGCGACGCGGCGCACTTCCTCAGGGGCGACACGCTTTTGCAGCGAGGGCATCCACTTCTCGAGGCCGGTGATTGCGATGTCGTCATCGCTGGCTTCGGGCACGGACTTGCCCGCCTGGTAGGCGATATTGCAGATGCCGCGCAGATAGAAGTCTTCGGCGTTTTCCAGATCGAGCGGCTCGCCGTCTTTGGTGGACATGGCGTTCTTGCCAAAACCAGGCAGACCCAGTTGCTTGGCAACGGCAAAGACAAAGCTCTCGAAGCTGATGGGCTGACCGTCGGCAGTTTTGGCGGTAGCGGCATCGACGGTGGGCCAGCGCACCGTGCTGCTCTTGGCCACCACGTCGGCCCATGGTGCGCCAATGCCCCAGCTCTCATAGGTGACGGTGTCTGGCACGATGTAGTCGGCCAGCGCAGAGGTTTCGTTGATGAAGGGATCCACCGAGACAAACAGCGGCAGCTTTTTCACGTCCTTGACCGAGTCGGCCAGCGCATTCTCGAAACCGCACATAGCGTAGATGGGGTTGCTGATGTGGTTGATCCAGGCCTTGACCGGGTAGGGGTAGCCCAGCATTCCGGCGGCCAGCATCTCGCTGGAAAGGCCGCCGGGCGCGGGGTACCAGGGGGCCTTGGCGGGGTAGGGGTTCTGGCCCGCTTCTTTCTTGCGTCGGAACTCGCTGGTCTTCTCGTAGGGGAACTTGGTGCGAGACAGGGCCACGCCCTTGGGTTTGACGGCACCTTCAAACTGCGCAAAGTTGTAGCGTGGGCCGGGGCCGAAGGGGCCAAATGGCCCTGCGTCCATCACCCAGCCGCCGCGTACGTTCAAGTTGCCGATCAGATTGTTGAGCATGGCGATGGCGTAGGCGGTGTAAAAGCCGGAGCCATTCATGGTGCCGCCGTGGGAGTTGGCCACGGCCTGTTTGCCATGACTGGTGAACTCGCGCGCCAGGTCTTCGATCTCCTTTACTGGCACGGCGCAAAGAGCAGCGTATTCCTCCAGCGTCTTTTTGTGCGCTTCAGTGCGCAGTTTGACGAAGGCGGTGCAGACAGCAATCGGAGTGGGTTCATCGGTCGCATCCGCAGCCTTGCGGGGAGTGAATTCACGCTCCACGATCAGCTCGGCGCTCTGGGCCACGGTGTGCGCGGCCAGCGATCCATCGGCCAGTTGCACCACATACACGTCTTCGGCGGGTGTTTTTTCGTCCACTGGTTCCGGCATGTGCAGGCCAATGTCCGCGCCGCGCAAGAACTGGCCAAAGCGGGGGTGCTTGGGTTCGTTGATGAGCAAGTGCGTGGCGTTACTCCACGATGCCTCGCCCACTGCTGCCATGGCGGCGGGGCCGGGCTGGGTCAGAAACTGCTTGTCATAGCGCTCGTTGTCGATGATCCAGCGGATCAGACCCATGGCCAGCGCCAGGTCGCTGCCGGGTTTGACGGGCAGCCAGCGGTTGTTGTCACCTGCCGCATGGCTGGACGAAGTGGGCAGCATGGGTGAGACCACCACATATTTGTAGGTGTTCTCGCTACGCGAACGGGCCTCGGCCAGCTCGCGCCCCACGCGCTGAAAAGGGTTGCCGGACTGCGCTGGCGAGGTGCCGATGAACAGGCCGAAGCGCGAATTCTTCCAGTCCGGCTTGCCGTGGGGCATGCCGGCCATATCGCCCAGCGCCGCGCCCGTGCCCACCCGGTAGGTCTGACCGCAGTAAGAGCCGTGATTGGACACATTGATGGTGCCGAACGATTGTTTGGCAAAGCGGTTGACCAGTGGGGTGCGACCTTCGTTGGCGGCCTCCGTCACCAGCAGCTGGTTGGACTTGGGGCCGTATTCGGGATTGGCTTCATCGATCAGCGTGTTGACGTCGCGGATGGCGCGCAGACCGTTCACATGGCCTTCGCCGAAGAGATCGCCGCCTTCGCAGATTTCCTGAACCAGCTCTTCGAGCGTGATGCTCTTCCACTGGCCGGAGCCACGTGGGCCCACGCGCTTGAGCGGCTTGAGAACGCGGTGGGGAGCTTTTTGGTGCTCGAGCATGGCCGAGCCGCGGGCGCAACTGGTGGCGCGGCCTTCCAGGCCGTTGTCACCGCCCAGCATGGCATAGACCTCGCGCACCGGCGTTTCCATGGGCGCGGGGTGGGTTGTGGCCAGCGGGTGATAGGGGTTGCCGGCGATACGGATGATACGGTTGTCGGCGGTGTCGACGCGCACACGCACGCCACACTGTGTCCAGCAGCCCAGGCACGAGGAGGGGCTGACCACCTGGCCGGGCTGGGTTGTCAGCTTGCCGCTGGCGGGGTCGATACGGAATTCGGGCGTCAGCGAGTTGCCTCGCGTGGCGCTTTGAGTGGTTTTGCCCGAGCTGCCGGTGATCAGTCCCTTGGCTCCCTTGGCCACAGTTTCGCCATAGCCTGCGGCAAAAGCGGCCAGGCCGCCCGCTACGGCGCCGCCGCGCAGCAGCATGCGGCGGCGGCCGGCATCGGTGTGGCCGGTCTCGGCGCCTTGGGATTGTTCGGGGGGGAATTTCTTGTCAGTCATGGTCTTGCCCTTTGTGTGAGGGAAGGGCAAGCGCTGCAGCATTTCTATGGTTTTGATAGCTGCTGGCGCCTGCGGGTATTGCGTTGTATACGTACTTGGCTTGATTTCTAGGCGGCGCTAGCGGGCTTGCGAGCCGGGAACAGCTCCAGCGCCCAGGTGGCCAGCCCAACCAGTGCCACGCACAGGCCAGCCATGCCCAGCATGCCCATCAGTCCTTCACCGCCCAGAGGCATGCTGTACAGATACAGGCCTGCGCCAAACTTGGGCACGCCCTGCACGCCCATGAACAGTGCCCAGCGGAAGGCCCATGCCGATGCTGTCAGGCCGGCGCCCAGCACCAGGGTGTAGCCCTTGGCTGCCAGACGATGCTCGCCGCGCAGCAGGGCGATCACCACGGCTGCGCCAAACATGGCCGAGCCCAGCATGGAGATGCGCCAGACAGGGAATTCATTGAACAGGCGCACCGCCATGTCAAATGAAGGGCTCTGGCCTGCGATCCCGGCAATCCCCCAGGTCAGGGCGCTGGCAATCAGGCCGGTGGCCAGCCACAGGCCCAGATGGCGCAGCCCATGCAGGGCTGCTGCATCAGGCTGCAAGGCTCGGGGCAGAAAGCGGTAGAGCACAAAGCCCATGCCCACGGTGGCCAGCCAGCCGCTGAGTGCCAGATTGATCGGTACCCACAGCGTGTTCCACAGCGGGCGCGAGCGGATTACCATGATTTCGGCGCCCGTGTAGACCACGATGCTGAGTGTGGACAGCACCAGTACAGGCACCAGAAGGCGCATCAACCTGTGCTTGCCCAGCCACCACAGCGCGCACATCAACACGCATAGCCCGACAAACGTGGGCATGAGCACGGCACCCAGGCTCATCCACGACCAGGGTGTGAGGTGGGCATAGAAATGCCAGAAGCGCGCTGGTTGGTGCAGGTCGGCCAGTAGGGCGATAGGTGCGGCAATTGCGCTCACGGCCAGCACCAGTACGGCAGTGGGCAGCAGACGCTGGAGCAAGCCTCGGGCCGGGCCGAACGTACAGGCAGAAGTCAGCAGTGCGGCCCCCGTGGCCATGCCGACCAGAAAGAAATACTGCACGGCCCATGGCAGCCATGCCGCTTCGTAGGCTGGGGTCAGGAGTTCAATGATTTGCATGAGGGCACTCCTTTCACAGATGTTCGGCAACAAGGCGAACCGTGGCCTGACCATCGACACCGTTCACAAACTCATCGGGCAGGCCGATGTAGAAGACATGCGGCTTGGTCTTCATGCCGGGTTTGAGGACCTTGATCTCGTCCTTGTGAGCATTGATGCGCTGGTTGATTTCGCTGTGTGCGTCGTTCAGGTCGCCAATCACGCGCGCACCACCCACGCAGCTTTCCACGCAGGCGGGCAGAAGACCGGCTTCCAGGCGGTGTTCGCAGAAGGTGCATTTGTCAGCGGTCTGCGTTTCGTGATTGATGAAGCGTGCGTCGTAAGGGCAGGCCTGTACGCAATAGCCGCAGCCTACGCAGCGCTCGTTGTCGACAAGAACGATTCCGTCGGTGCGCTGAAATGTGGCTTGTACCGGGCAGACGGGCACGCAAGGCGGTTCATCGCAGTGGTTGCACAGTCGCGGCAGACTGACCATAGCGGCAGCCGTGTCGCCGGCCTGGTCGATTTCGTACTGCAGCACCGTGGTGCGGAACTGGCCGATGGGGGGCTGGTTTTCGACAGAGCAGCTCACTGTGCAGGCCTGGCATCCAATGCACTTGCGCATATCGACCAGCATGCCGAAGCGCTTGCCTTCCATGCCGGGTCGGCGTAGAGGCTGGAAGCTGGGGTCGCCAGGCAGCGCCGCGCGGGCGCTGCCCGCAACGCCGAAGCTGGCGGCCATGGCAATCAAGTCCTGCAAAAAACCGCGCTTGGTGGGCGCTGTCACTGCCTGCTGAGGTGTCCGGGCAATGGATGGGGTGCTGCAGGTGCAGGCCGAGCTGCTGGTTGAGCAGTCGGAGAGTTCTCGTTTCTGAAGTGGCATGGCCCTTCCTTTCATCGTCGCACTGGCACCAGAAAACCCCGATGCCTTAAACACAAAAGAGTATTAAATTAACATCTTTTATGTCTAATTGACTATATGAAAGTTGCAGTTTGTGTCACTTGATTTGAGTCAAGTCTTCGCTTGCCCAGGAGTTTTTTTGAATGGAAATCTCGCGGGAAGGTGACTTGCCGCCGAGCATGCAGTCACTTTATTAATGAACTGTTAAGCAATCGGTGTGTTGCCGTATGTAATCGGCTTTACTTGGTGGCAAGTGCTGGAGATCAAGCTGATGCATACATGGCGTGCCTGAGCGCAGGCTGAATTCGATCTGCTGCGCCACCGCAACGGCTGCTGCAGAAAACAGATCGGTTTGGAGCCTTGGGCGGCTTTATATGTCCTTGACACAAGGCAGTTTTGCCGCTGTCCGACAGTGCTGCAGGCCCGCGAGTTTCTTGGAGGCGGTGCGTTTTCTGTAAGATGTTCACATGCTGCAGGTTTTATGAGCGGCCGGCCCTGATGCTTGCTGTCTCGCAGCTATCTTGGTGCACTGCCAAGTGCATGCGATATTCCAATTTCGTCACATTGAAAGGATCGATATGTCACGCTCTGTTTCCGACGCCGTTTCCACCGCCCAAGACGATCTGGAAAAACTGGTCAGCGATCTGCGTGGTCTGCTGTCTGCCCGTGAACTGGACAAGCTTCCTGAAATCGGCGTGCTTCGTCAGCGCATTGACGACGGCATGGCCAACGTGCGCGAGTCTGCCGTGCGTGCGGCTCAGGACGCCGCTCGCCAGGCACGTGAAGCTGCCGATGTGGCGGATCGTTACGCTCACGACGAACCCTGGCGCGTCGCCGGTGCCGCGCTGGCAGTGGGTGCACTGCTGGGTTTCATGCTGGGTCGTCGCTAAGCATTGCTGAGCTGCAAAAGGACAAGTGCCTGTGAATTTGATTTCACTACTAGGTCTTGATTCCCTGCTGGAGCGCTGGCGTGCCAATCTGAACGAGGCCGCGATCGCGGCCGAAGATCGGGTTGATCTTGCCCAGCTTGAGTGGCAGCAGCACAAGCGCAGCATGCAAGTGCTGGCGGTGCTGGCCATTGTGCTGGGTGCACTCACCGTGGTCGTGCTCATCGTCCTGTCCATGGCTGTGCTCGTGCAGTTCTGGGACAGCGAGCATCGTCGGCTGGTGGCATGGCTGCTGGTCGGTGGCTGGGTTCTGGTCTGGGGCCTGGGGCTGTGGCGACTGCTGGCAGCTGTCAATCAACTCTCCAGTCCTTTCAGGCTCACGCGGCGCGAGCTCAAATCGGATTGGCAAGCGCTGAAGGAGAGGATTTAGCATGAGCAGGATCTCTCCCGATTCGCGATCCACAGAGCTGGAGCCCATCAAGCCCGCAGACATGGATGCTCTGCTCTGGGATGAAGCGACCGCCGAGCAAAAGCTGGTGCTGTCGCGCATTGCCAAGCAACGCGCGCGCGTCAAGGCCCGAGCCACGGCCAAGGCGCAGGCACTCGCCTTGCGCACTACGCAAACTCCGCATGTAGACGCGGAGGCTCCCTTGCCTGAGCGACTGCTGTCTTTTGTTCGCCTGCATCCACTGGCAACTGCGGCAGCGGGTGGCTTGCTCATGGTTCTGGGACCACGCAAGCTGATTCGCTGGGGTAGCGCAGCACTGCCCTGGATCCTCAAACTGCAGCAACGTACACGCGGCTGAAGGGGCATGAAAAAACAGCCCGTCAGGCTCAGGCATGACGGGCTGTTTCTTTTGGCGCGGCCAGGCCATGCGTCAAACTCAGTGCATATGAGCGATGGCCTGGGCTGCTTCGGTGACCAGGTCGGGGCCGCGATAGATCAGGCCGCTGTAGATCTGCACCACATCGGCGCCCGCGCGGATCTTGCTCACGGCGTCGGCACCGCTGAGGATGCCGCCCACGCCAATGATGGGAAAGCGGCTGCCAAGGGCTGAGCGCAGCTGGCGAATGATCTGGTTGCTGGCTTCGAGCACGGGCGCGCCGGACAGGCCGCCGGCTTCTTCGGCATGCGGCAGCCCCTTGACGGCGTCGCGGCTGATGGTGGTGTTGGTGGCAATCACGCCATCCATGCCGTGGCGCTCCAGCGTCGCCGCAATCACGCCGACTTGCTCTTCATCGAGGTCGGGAGCGATCTTCACGAACACCGGCGTGCGCTTGCCATGCTGGCTGGAAAGCTGTTCGCGGCGATTGGCGACAGCACCCAGCAGAGCATCCAGCGCTTCGTCGCTTTGCAGCGCACGCAGATTCTTGGTGTTGGGCGAGCTGATGTTGACCGTCACGTAGTCGGCATGAGGGTAAACACCGTCCAGCGCCTTGATGTAGTCGCTGGTGGCCTCTTCGATGGGGGTTGTGGCGTTCTTGCCGATGTTCAGGCCCAGCAGCATGGCGCCGCCATTGTTTCCTGCTTTTGCACGCACTTGCGAGCGACGCACATTGGCCAGGAAAGCATCCAGGCCTTCGTTGTTGAAGCCCAGACGGTTGATCAGCGCGTTCTTTTCCGGAATGCGGAACATGCGGGGCTTGGGGTTGCCGGGCTGGGGGCGGGGCGTGACGGTACCCACTTCCACAAAGCCGAACCCCATGGCGGCCAGCGCATCGATGCAGCGTGCATTCTTATCCAGGCCGGCGGCCATGCCGACGCGGTTCGGGAACTTGAGGCCCGCCAGCTCGATGGGGTCGCTGATCAGAGGGCGCGCCCAGGCTTTCTGGAGCAAGGTATTTTGACCCTTGGCCATGAAGTTCATGGTGAGGTCGTGGGCCGCTTCGGGGTCCATGCCGAAAAGAATAGGACGCGTCAGTGAGTAAGGAATAAGAGACATGGAGATAATCGCTGGATTACCTGGATTTTCCCTCATGACGACATCTGCTGCACCTCTTTCTCAAGATGAACTGAAAACTTTGGTCGGACAAGCTGCCCTGAAATATGTGGTCGCTGGTGAAATTGTGGGCGTGGGCACAGGCTCCACGGTCAACAAATTCATTGATGCACTGGCCACCATCAAGGATCAGATTCCTGGCGCCGTTTCCAGCTCCGTGGCCAGTACCGAGCGCCTGAAGGCCCTGGGCATCAAGGTATTCGATGCCAATGAAGTCACCAGCCTGGCTGTCTATATCGACGGTGCCGACGAGATCGACGGCAAGGGCCATATGGTCAAGGGCGGCGGTGCGGCGCTGACGCGCGAGAAGATTGTGGCGGCGCTGGCTCAGCGTTTTGTCTGCATTGCCGATGAATCCAAGCGCGTGCCGGTGCTGGGAAATTTTCCGCTGCCCGTGGAAGTCATTCCCATGGCAGCTGCCCAGATTGCCCGTCGCTTCGAAGCCATGGGCGCTGACGTGACGGCGCAAATTCGCATGAAGGATGGAGCGCCGCTGGTGACCGACAATGGCCAGCATATTCTGGATGTCCGCGGCCTGAAGATCGCCGAGCCGCTGGCCTTCGAGTCCGAAGTCAACCAGTGGCCAGGCGTGGTGACCGTCGGCGTGTTTGCCCATCAGAAGGCTGCGGTTTGCCTGCTGGGAACCGCGCAAGGCGTGCAGACGCTGGAATACTAAGCAGCAAGCAGCAAGCAGCAAGCAGCAAGCAGCAAGCAGCAAGCAGCAAGCAGCAAGCAGCAAGCAGCAAGCAGCAAGCAGCTGCCCGAAAGCCACCTGCTTGTGCAGGTGGCTTTTTTATGAAATTGATAGCTGCTAGCGCTTGATGGGTAAGCGTTAGAGCCTGATTTTATTGAAATTCATGAATTCTAGAAGCGCAGGCCTGCGGGGTTGTCGGGTGTGGGTGCGCCCGGGGCGGGGGCTGCGGGCGCCGTGATGCGTGCAGCGGGGCGCTCTGCAGGCTTGACCGCATCGGTCGCGGCTGGCACCGGTACGGTCAAGGGCTTGGCAGCGGGGGCTTTGTAGTTCTTCGGCAGCTGGGGCTGCTTGGGGTAGCCTGCGGCGCTCAGGTATTGGTCCCAGCTGTCGGCGCCAAAGCCCTTGAGGTGCTGGTTGCCGATGGTGGCAAAGGGCAGGTTGTCCTGTCCGCTGAGCTTGCGCAGCGCTGCAACATCGCTGCTGGTATCTATGGTGCGCTCGTTGAACGGGATTCCGCGGTTCTGCAGATGCGACCGAGCCTCGTCGCACGGGCCGCAGTCCTTGCCCGTATAGATCGTGACGGGGTAACGGTTGGCCGTCTGGCGCAAGTCGTAAGGCAGCTGCGCGTTGGCCGTAGACGCCGGGCCATCGGCGTTGCTCACGGCTTCGGCGCTGGGCTTGGCGTTGGGGCTGATGGCCCGGTCGGAATAGGTGACTCGCCCATCGGGGCCTACACTGCGATAAAGGTTCTGGGCCTGGCTGACTCCGCTCGCCAACGCGGCAAAGGCGGCTACAAGCATCGTCAGCAGCAGGGCGTTGCGTGAAGTCGGTTTCTCGGCCGAAGGCCGGGCAATGAAAGATCGTGGCATCTCAATCTTGATCAATGAAGTGCAATGAAGAGGTCTGAGGGCGCGAACGCCAATGGGCAGAGCATAGCCTGCATGAAGGTCTGTCTGCAGCCAGACTCCGGTTTGTCTTGATCTGGTCCCGGTGCGCAAGTCAGCCAGTGTCAGTCTATGCCTTCTGCTCGCAGTCGCGGGCATGAAAAAGCGCCCTGGAGGGGCGCTTTTTTGAGAGGCCGCACAAGAACTTAGGCGGCCTGGCTCATGCCTTGGTGGCGCAGCAGGGCGTCAATCTGTGGTTCGCGACCACGGAAAGCCTTGAAGGATTCCATGGCAGGGCGGCTGCCGCCGGCCTCCAGGATCGACTCGCGGTACTTGCGGCCGGTCTCGGGGTTGGGCGAGCCATCGGCCAGCATGGTTTCTTCGAAAGCCGCATAGGCGTCCGCGCTCAGCACCTCGGCCCATTTGTAGCTGTAATAACCGGCGGCATAGCCACCGGCAAAGATATGGCTGAAGGTGTGGGCCATGCGGTTGTAGGCTGGCGATTGCAGCACGGACACCTCGGCGCGCACCTGGTTCAGCAGCGCCATGAAGTCGTCTGCCGGGTTGTGCTCGGTGTGCAGCAACATGTCGAACAGCGCGAACTCGATCTGGCGCAGGGTCTGCATGCCGGACTGGAAGTTCTTGGCGGCAATCATCTTGTCGTACAGCGTGCGGGGCAGGGCCTCGCCCGTGTCCACATGGGCGGTCATGTGCTTGAGCACATCCCATTCCCAGCAAAAGTTTTCCATGAACTGGCTGGGCAGTTCGACCGCATCCCATTCCACGCCAGCAATGCCCGAGACATCGCGTTCGTTGACCTGCGTGAGCATGTGGTGCAGTCCGTGGCCGGTTTCGTGGAATAGGGTGATCACGTCATCGTGCGTGAGCAGCGCGGGCTTGCCGTCCACGCCGGACGCGAAATTGCAGACCAGATGGGCCACAGGTGTTTGCAGCTTATGGGTGTCGGGGCGCAGCCAGCGCGTGCGCACATCATCCATCCAGGCGCCGCCGCGCTTGCCCTTGCGCGCCTGAGGGTCCAGATAGAACTGGCCGACCAGCTGAGGGCCTTGTGCGGTGGAGCGCTCGATCCGGTAGAACTCCACGCAGGGGTTCCAGACCGGAGCTTCATCGCGGCGGATGGAGACTTCGAACAGGGTTTCGACAATCTTGAACAGGCCGGCCAGCACCTTGGGGGCCGGAAAGTACTGCTTGAGCTCCTGTTCGCTGAAGGAGTAGCGGGCTTCCTTGAGCTTTTCGCCGATGAAGGCCCAGTCCCAGGGCTGCGGGTCGGCAATGCCGAGTTCAGCCTTGGCAAAGGCACGCAGATCGGCTGCATCCTTTTCGGCATAGGGACGGGCACGTTTCGCCAGATCGCGCAGAAAGTCAATGACCTGCTGGGGCGAATCGGCCATCTTGGGCACGATCGAGACTTCGCCGAAGTTCCTGTAACCCAGCAACTGGGATTCTTCTAGGCGCAGCGCGAGGATTTCCTTCATCACGGCAGTGTTGTCAAAGCGTTTGCCATCGCCCTCGGCCTGATCAGAAGCTCGGGTCACATATGCCTGATAAATTTTCTCGCGCAGTGCGCTGCTCTTGGCAAACTGCATCACCGGCAGATAGCTGGGCATCTTAAGCGTCAGCTTGTAGCCTTCCTTGCCATCGGCCTCGGCGCCAGCCTTGGCCGCGGCGATCACATCGGCCGGAACGCCGTCCAGCTCGTCGAGCCTGGCGTAGTAGGCAAAGGCATCGGTGGCGTCGAGCGCGTTCTCGCTGAATTTCTGGGCCAGCTCGGCAGAGCGTGCCTGAATCTGCGCAAAGCGTTCCTTGGCAGCGCCCTGCAGTTCGGCACCGGAGAGCACAAAGCCGCGCATGGCATGGTCCCAGGCGGCGCGCTGTTCCTTGTTGAGGCTGGCCGGGTCAATGGCCTTGTACTTGGCATACAGGCGCTCATCGGCGCCCAGATTGGTCCAGAACTCGGTGACTTTTGGCAGGGCTTCGTTATAGGCTGCGCGCAACTCGGGGGTGTCGGCCACGCTGTTGAGATGGTTGATGGCCGACCAGGCGGTGCCAAGCTTTTCGGTCGCCACGTCCAGCACGGCAGAGATGGCTTCCCACTGTGCGGGGAAGTCCGGTGCAACCACGGTCTCCAGCGCCTCGCTGGCACGTGCCAGCAAAGTGTCGATGGCGGGTGCCACATCCGCAGGCTGAATGCGGTCAAACAAGGGCAGGGAGGAGGATTCGAGAAGTGGATTGCTCATGCTGTATTAGGTGCCGGCAAGGTCGGGAAAATCAAGCACTGCCACGGCAATATTTGCTATGGCAGTCATAGCGTCAGCCATTGGTCAGAAGCGCGCTGTGCTGGTTTTAAGCCAGAGACAGCAAGCAAGGGCCGCCCCGCAGCGATGCTGTCGTCCCCCTCCCGAATAGAGAGGGGGAAGGCGCGAAAGCGCCTCAGGGGGTGTCAGCGCGTAGCGCGTTCCGCAGATTCCATGGTGTTGACCAGCAGCATGGTAATCGTCATGGGGCCGACACCACCGGGCACAGGGGTGATGTAGCCGGCAACTTCCTTGACGCCGTTGAAGTCAACATCGCCGCAGAGCTTGCCTTCGGCGTTGCGGTTCATGCCCACGTCGATGACCACGGCACCGGGCTTGACCATGTCGGCGGTCAGCACGTCGACCTTGCCCACGGCCGCGACGATGATGTCGGCCTGGCGAGTCATGGCAGCCAGATCGGCGGTGCCGCTATGGGTGACGGTGACCGTGGCGTTGGCGGCCAGCAGCATCATGGCCATGGGCTTGCCCACGATGTTGGAGCGGCCGATGACCACGGCGTGCTTGCCGCGCAGATCCTTCATACCGATGGATTCGAGCATCTTCATGCAGCCATAGGGCGTGCAGGCCTTGAAGCCGACTTCGCCGACCATCAGCGCGCCGGCGCTGGCCACGTGGAAGCCATCCACATCCTTGGCTGGGGAGATGGTTTCGATGACCTTGTGGTCGTCGATGTGCTTGGGCAGGGGCAACTGCACCAGAATGCCGTGAATGCTGGGGTCGTTGTTCAGCGCTTCGACACGTGCCAGCAGTTCGGCTTCGGTCATGGAGGCATCGTACTTTTCCAGCACCGAGTGGAAGCCCACGTCTTCGCAGGCCTTGACCTTGTTGCGCACATAGACCTGGGAGGCCTGGTTGTCGCCCACCAGAACTACGGCCAGACCGGGCGTGATGCCCTTGGCCTTGAGTGCTGCCGCGCGTGTGGCGACGTCCTTGCGCAGTTGTTCGGAGAGTGCTTTGCCGTCGATGAGTTGGGCTGTCATTGCTGGAGTACCAATAAAAAATGCTGCTAGCCCTTGATGTACAAGCACTAGCAGCTATCAGAATAGGAGTTGGCTAAAGCGCGAGGCTTGGCCAGTGCTCCTAGGATTATCTCGCGATTGGAATGGCTTCCAATTTCGCGGGGAGCACTTAATTGACGGCAGCTGCCGCCTTGGCCGCAGCGCTGGTCTGGCCCTGGCCCAGTGCAATCTTGAGCAGATCGGCCACAGTGTTGGCGTTGAGCTTTTCCATGATGTTCGCGCGGTGGGCCTCCACGGTCTTGATGGAGATGCCCAGATCGTCGGCGATCTGCTTGTTCAGGCGGCCGGCGACGATGCGCTCGAGCACCTGGGCTTCGCGGCCCGTGAGCTTGGCCAGCAACGCATCGCGGCTGGCGGCCTGCTGGTGGCCGGTAAAGGCTTCGCGGGCGTGATCCAGCATGCGCTCGACCAGACCCAGCAGTTCTTCCTCGTTGAAAGGCTTCTGGATGAAGTCCAGTGCGCCTTTCTTCATGGTGTTCACAGCCATGGGCACATCACCATGACCGGTGATGAAGACGATGGGTAGAGGAGACTTGCGCTCGATCAGTCGGTCCTGCAGTTCCAGGCCGGTCATGCCGCCCATGCGGATGTCGACGATCAGGCAGGCCACTTCACGCGGGTCATAGCGCGACAAAAAGGTCTCGGCTGAGTCAAAGCAACGTACGCGGTAGTCCTTGCCTTCCAGCAGCCATTGCAGCGAATCACGGACTGCTTCGTCGTCGTCAACTACGTAAACAGTGCCTTTTTTGGGAATCAAACTCATGCAATCGTCCTCTTTATGGGTTCGCTTGTCGTGGTGAGTGTTGTCGTCTCCACACCCGTTGCCAACGGTAGCCAGAATGAGAACCGGCAACCAGTGACTTCGCTTCCATTGTAGAGGTTCTCGGCATGCATTCGGCCCTGATGTGATTCGACAATCGAGCGGCAAAGGTTCAGGCCTATGCCCATGCCTTCGCTCTTGGTGGAGAAGAAGGCTTCGAACAAGTGTTCCAACACTTCCGGCGGCAGGCCCTTGCCCGTGTCTTCCACGGTGAACTCCACCCCCGGCAGGCTTTCAAAGACCTGGGGGCGCACGCGCAATTCCACATTGCGCTGACCCAGCGGGCGGTCGGACATATCAATTGACTCAGCACTGTTTTTCATCAAATTGATGAGAACCTGCTCGATGAGGATGGCATCGGCCATTACCGGCGGCATGCGTTCGGCAATATGCGAGGTCAGCTGCACATTGCGGCGGCGCAACTCGATACCGGCCAGCTCCAGCGCCTCGCTCACCATCTCGCCTACCTGGGCCAGCATGCGATTGGGCTCGCTCTTTTTCACGAAGGAGCGGATGCGCTGAATGATCTGTCCGGCGCGCTGGGCCTGGTGTGCCGTCTTTTCCAGTGCGAACTTCATCTGCTCGGGTGTAAGCGTGCCGTTTTCGAGGCGTGTCAGCATGCCGGAGCTGTAATTGCTGATGGCGGTCAGGGGCTGGTTGAGCTCGTGGGCCACGCTGGATGCCATCTCGCCCATGGTGATGAGGCGGCTGGCGGTCTGGGCCTTTTCGGCCTGGGCCGCAGCCTGTTCCTCGGCCAGGCGGCGCTGGGTGATGTCGGTGGCAATCACCATCTGGGCCAGACGGCCGTCCACCCAGCTCAGATAGCGCGAACGGACTTCCAGCCATTTGCCAAGGCTAGGCACGAAGATCTCGGCATTCTCGCTGCGTGCGGCAGTCAGCGTATCCGTGGGCAAGCCCATGAGGCCGTCCTCGTTCTCGGCTTCGGGCTGGTGGCGAATCGGCAGTTTGCCGGCCTGGGCGACCAGCTGCAGATGCCCTTCGGTGTGCGAACCAAACCACTGGCGGTACAGCTTGTTGGCAAACAGCAGCTCGGCACTGCCAAGCGGTGCCACGGAAACGGAGGCATCCAGCGCTTCCAGCACGATGGTGAAGCGCTCGTACGAGGCAGAAAGCTGTTCGCGAATCCGGTTGGGCTCGGTAATGTCCGTCATGGACGACATCCACCCCGTATGCTGGCCATGGGCATCAATCAGCGGCGATACATACAGGCGCGCGTCGAACAGGCTGCCGTTCTTGCGCTTCACACGTACCTGGAAACCGCCAACGATGGTCTTGCCCGACAGCTCTTCGCGCAGCTGCGAATGCAGATTGTCGTAGTCGTTATCGGGCCAGTAGGAATAGGGCGGAACCTGGCCGACCAGATCCTTCTCGCTCCAGCCCGTCATCTGGCAGAAGGCCGCGTTCACATAGGTGATGCGGCCGTGCAGATCCAGTGCTCGCATGCCGGTCAACACGGAGTTTTCCATGGCACGGCGGAAGTTGGTCTCGGCCACCAGGGCCTCCTGGGCACGCTGACGGCGGCGCGTGTGGCGCCATGTGGCCAGCAGCAGCCAGGCCGTCATGGCCGACAAGGTGCCCACCAGCCAGAACAGGCCGCTGCCGACTACGCCCAGCGAGGTCTGATAGGCCTGGGCGCGCATCATCAGCGCCGTGCCCACAGGGGAGACTGGCACTTCGTATTCATTCGCAATGGCACGCCAGTGCAGCAGCTCGGTAGGCGTCTTGCGCGGTGCCAGCGGAGTGCCGGCCAGCACATGGTTGTCGGCGTCGCGCATGGTGATGGCGTAACGCGCCATCACTTCCGTGGGCGTGCCATAGCGCAGCAGACTGTCCACCGAAAATTCGGCCAGCAACTCGCCCTGGTAGCGGCTGTTGGAGCTGATGGGGACATGCAGCTGCAGCAGTGGCGGCAACTCGTTGGGCTGGGCTCTTTCTTGCACGTAAATGGGCTGCAGCATTTCGCGGGCCTGCTCATAGGCTTGCAGGGTTTCGCCCTGATGCAGGCCTTCGCCAACGGCACGCAACTGGTCTGTGGCCACTGTCGGGGCGGACTGGCTGTACAAAACCTGACGCTTGTCGTTGATCCAGGTGATGGATTGCAGCTCGGGGTACTGGCTGATCAGCGCTTCGGTGCGGCCGTCGAAGTCGGCCTTGCGCATTTCGCGGGTGCCGATGTCGCGGGCCATGCGCATCAGCTGCTCCTGGCGCTCCAGCAGTCGCAGCCGAACGCGCTGCTGGGCGTATTCCACATCGCGGCGCAGCGCCTCCTGCTCGCGATCCACTTCTTCCGTGCGCAAATACCAGAACGACGCAATGATTGCAGCCATGAACATAAGCACGGATGCCAGCGGCGCAAGAGCTGCGTAACGGTCCTGACGGGTTGGCGACAGGCTACGCCACCAGCTACGCCACCAGCGCACAGGGGATGCAACGGATTGCGCGCTTTTTGCATCCTCTTTTTCTCGTTCGTGATTGCTTGTTTGCATGCCTCCAGTGTAGGGGAGAGACCCAGTGGAATCTGCGACTATTTCTGTCGCGTAAAAGACAATCTATAGAGGCTTCACTGTATGTGCATTTGCAGCATTTTTTTATATAGTGAAATCACAAAGCACAATTTGAAATTCAAAAAAAATGTGCGAAACTTGCCAGCGATCGACACAGTGAATCGGTTTAATCCGGGGAGCACCCGAAGGTGCTGTGCCATGCGGTGTGGCGCTTGCCGCACCCGGTTGACGCTGCACTCACTGCTTCGTGATAAAGCTACCCCCTCTCGAAGGAGACACTCACAATGACAGCTCAGACTGATCCCAAAGGCGCTGGCTTGCCTGCCGGCCTGGACCAACAAGAATCGCGCGAGTGGATGGACGCCCTCTCTGCGGTGATCGACCGCGAAGGTGCGGACTATGCCCACAAGCTGATTGAGGATCTGCTTGAACACGCTCGCCAGAACAGCGTGGACATGCCTTTCTCGGCCAATACCGGCTATGTGAACACCATCGAGGCTGACCAGGAAGCCAAGTGCCCTGGCAACCTCGAAATCGAAGGCCGTCTGCGCGCCTACATGCGCTGGAACGCCATGGCGATGGTGGTCAAGGCCAACCGCCTGCACCCCGCTGACGGTGGCGACCTGGGTGGTCACATCGGCTCCTTCGCATCGCTGGCCAATATGTTTGCGGCCGGCTTCAACCATTTCTGGCACGCCGAGAATGAAAACCACGGTGGTGACTGCCTGTACATCCAGGGTCACGTCTCGCCCGGCATCTACGCCCGCGCTTACCTGGAAGGTCGTATCTCCGAAGAGCAGCTGCTGAACTTCCGCCAGGAAGTGGACGGCAAGGGCCTGTCGAGCTACCCTCACCCCAAGTTGATGCCCGACTTCTGGCAGTTCCCTACGGTGTCCATGGGCCTGGGCCCACTGATGGCCATCTACCAGGCTCGCTTCCTGAAGTATCTGCACGCCCGCGGCATTGCCAACACCGAAAACCGCAAGGTCTGGGTGTTCTGCGGCGACGGTGAAATGGACGAAGTTGAATCGCTGGGTGCGATCGGTCTGGCCGCTCGTGAAAAGCTGGACAACCTGGTCTTCGTCATCAACTGCAATCTGCAGCGCCTGGACGGCCCGGTGCGCGGCAACGGCAAGATCATCCAGGAACTGGAAGGCGAATTCCGCGGTTCCGGCTGGAACGTGATCAAGCTGATCTGGGGCAAGGGCTGGGACGAGCTGCTGGCCAAGGACAAGGACGGCGTGCTCAAGAAGATCATGATGGAGTGCAACGACGGCGACTATCAGGCCATGAAGGCCAACGATGGTGCCTACGTGCGCAAGCATTTCTTCGGCCGCGATCCCCGCGCTCTGAAGCTGGTCGAGCACATGAGCGACGACGAAATCTGGAATCTGCGCCGCGGTGGCCACGATTCCCAGAAGGTCTACGCTGCTTTCGCCGCTGCCAACACTGCCCAAGGTCAGCCTACCGTGCTGCTGGTCAAGACCGTCAAGGGCTTTGGCATGGGCAAGATTGGTGAAGGCAAGAACAACGTTCACCAGACCAAGAAGCTGAGCGACGAGGACATCAAGGCCTTCCGCGACCGTTTCAACATCCCAATTCCTGACAGCCAGATCGCTGACATCCCCTTCTACAAGCCGGCCGACGATACGCCGGAAATGAAGTACCTGCACGAGCGCCGCAAGGCTCTGGGGGGCTACCTGCCACACCGCCGTCAGGAAGCCGACGAGAAGTTCACTGCTCCTTCGCTGGACACCTTCAAGGCGATTCTGGAGCCCACACCCGAAGGCCGTGAAATCTCCACGACCCAGGCTTATGTGCGTTTCCTGACGCAGCTGCTGCGCGACAAGAACATCGGCCCCCGCGTGGTGCCAATCCTGGTGGACGAAGCCCGTACCTTCGGTATGGAAGGCCTGTTCCGTCAGATCGGTATCTACAACCCCGCTGGTCAGCAATACACGCCGGTCGACAAGGACCAGGTGATGTACTACCGCGAAGACAAGGCCGGTCAGATCCTGCAGGAAGGCATCAACGAAGCCGGCGGCATGTCCAGCTGGATCGCTGCCGCCACCAGCTACAGCCATAGCAACCGGGTCATGATCCCGTTCTATGTGTACTACTCGATGTTCGGCTTCCAGCGCATTGGCGATCTGGCCTGGGCAGCGGGCGACCTGCAAGCGCGCGGCTTCCTGCTGGGCGGCACTTCCGGTCGTACCACGCTGAACGGCGAAGGTCTGCAGCACGAAGACGGTCACAGCCACATCCTGGCCAACACCATCCCCAACTGCGTGTCCTATGACCCCACCTTCGCTCACGAAGTGGCAGTCATCATGCAAGACGGCCTGCGCCGCATGGTGCAGAACCAGGAAAACATCTTCTACTACATCACCCTGCTGAACGAGAACTATCCCATGCCTGGTCTGGAAGCCGGCACGGAAGAGCAGATTCTCAAGGGCATGTACATGGTCAAGCCTGGTCAGAAGGTTCCCGAGAGCGGTCTGCGCGTGCAACTGCTGGGTTCGGGCACCATCCTGCGCGAATCGTTTGCGGCGCAAGAGCTGCTGGAGCAGGACTGGGGCGTTGCTGCCGACGTCTGGAGCTGCCCATCGTTCAACGAACTGACCCGCGAAGGACAGGACGTGGAGCGCTTCAACATGCTGCACCCCCTGGAAGCCGCCAAGGTTCCTTTCGTGACGCAACAGCTGGCTGGTCATGCAGGTCCGGTGGTCGCATCGACCGACTACATGAAGGCCTACGCCGAGCAGATCCGTCCTTTCATGCCCAAGGGCCGTACCTACAAGGTGCTGGGTACCGACGGCTTCGGCCGTTCGGACTTCCGCTCCAAGCTGCGCGAGCACTTCGAAGTCAACCGTCACTACATCGTCGTGGCTGCACTGCGCGGTCTGGCTGATGAAGGCAAGATCAACGCCACGACAGTGGCCGAAGCGATCAAGAAGTACGGTATCAACACCGACAAGATCAACCCGCTGTACGCCTAAGAACGGGAGATATCGAACATGGCATTGACAGACATCAAAGTCCCCGACATCGGCGACTTCTCCGAAGTTGGCGTGATCGAAGTGCTGGTCCAGGTGGGTGACACCATCAAGGTCGAGCAGTCCCTGCTGACCGTGGAGTCCGACAAGGCTTCCATGGAGATCCCTTCCAGCCACGCTGGCGTGGTCAAAGAGATCAAGGTCGCTCTGGGCGACAAGGTCAAGGAAGGCTCCGTGATCGTGGTGCTGGAAACCGCTGACGCGGCCCCCGCACCGGCAGCGGCTGCTCCAGCTCCCGTGGCTGCAGCACCTGCGCCCGTGGCCGCCGCTCCTGTGGCTGCTGCACCGGTTGCTTCTGTTGCATCCGCGCCTGCTGCCTCGTCGACCGTGGACCTGAAGATCCCCGATATCGGTGACTTCAAGGACGTGGCTGTGATTGAAATGCTGGTCAAGGTGGGCGACACCGTGGCCGTTGAGCAATCGCTGTTCACTGTCGAGTCCGACAAGGCTTCGATGGAAATTCCATCGCCCTCAGCCGGCACCATCACCGCGCTGAGCATCAAGCTCGGCGACACCGTCAACATCGGTGACGTGGTCGGTCAGATCACGGTGCAGGGCGCTGCGCCCGCTGCCGCTCCTGTGCAAGCTGCCGCCCCCGTGGCTGCACCCGCTCAGGCCGCTGCACCTGTGGCAGCTGCTCCTGTTGCCTCCGCCCCCGTGGCATCGGCTTCTGTGGCTGCTCCGGCGCACAATCCCACCGTGGCTCCCTCGGGTCAACTGCCCCACGCATCACCTTCGGTGCGCAAGTTCGCTCGTGAACTGGGCGTGCCTCTGGCAGAAGTCAAGGGTTCAGGCAACAAGGGCCGCATCACGGCAGAAGACATCCAGTCCTTCACCAAGTCGGTGATGGCTGGCGCCGTGCAGACCCTGGCTCAGCAGGCTGTGGCTCCCAAGTCTTCCGGCGGCAACGTCGGCGGTCTGGAAGTGCTGGCCTGGCCCAAGGTCGACTTCGCCAAGTTTGGCGCTGTCGAGCGCAAGGAACTGTCGCGCATCAAGAAGATCTCAGGCGCCAACCTGCACCGCAACTGGGTGGTCATCCCTCACGTCACCAACAATGACGAGGCCGACATCACCGAGCTGGAAGCCTTCCGCGTTTCGACCAATGCCGAAAGCGCCAAGGCCAAGAGTGATGTCAAGGTGACGATGCTGGCTTTCGTGATCAAGGCCGTGGTGGCTGCGCTGAAGAAGTTCCCCGAGTTCAATGCCTCTCTGGACGGCGACACTCTGGTCTACAAGCAGTACTTCAACATCGGTTTTGCCGCCGACACGCCGAACGGCCTGGTCGTTCCCGTGCTCAAGGACGCCGACAAGAAGGGCATTCTGCAGATCAGCCAGGAAATGGGCGAGTTGGCCAAGAAGGCCCGTGACGGAAAGCTGGGCGCTGCAGACATGCAAGGCGGCTGCTTCTCGATTTCGTCTCTGGGCGGTATCGGCGGCACCAACTTCACGCCCATCATCAATGCGCCTGAAGTCGCCATCCTGGGTCTGTCCAAGGGCGCCATGAAGCCTGTGTGGGACGGCAAGCAGTTCGTGCCGCGCCTGATGCTGCCTCTGAGCCTGTCGTACGACCACCGTGTCATTGACGGCGCAGCCGCCGCGCGTTTCAACGCCTATCTGGGTGCCGTGCTGGCCGACTACCGTCGCATCCTGCTGTAAGGTAGTCACAGGGCAGGCCGGTTTTGAATGAAATCGGCCTGCAGCGCTTATCTGAATTGCGCGAGAAGCTATCTTTTTTGATGCTCTTGCGCTTCACCTTGCGAGCCCACCTTGCCAGTCTGTGAGTGACATGAGTGAGATGAAGAACCTTCGACAGTACCCCATTGAGCATCTGCGTGGCGTCATCCCCGGCATCCGGCCTTTTCCGGAAGCTGCTGACGTCTTCGCAGAGCCGGTCGAGAAATACGCGCGGCACCTTCTGCCGCTCGTCACCATCGATCTGGCGCTGCTTGACGATAGCTGGAGTGGGCCGATTCATCTTCTGGCACCTTGTGAGCCCTATGACGGGCGCGTGGGGGAGTGGGGAGGTGAGGAGTTTGGAAATGCGCTGCTCAAGCCCGACTGGCTGGCCTTCAGGCTGAACGACGCAGGCAAGTACGAGCTGCTGGGCGATTGGCGCTACTTCATGCTCGAGCAACACCGTGCGGAGTGGGCGGAAAAAAATTCCAGTTGGCGCGAGGTTCGGGACATGCACCGTGAGCTGGTCAAACTGGGCGCACAGCCCCCGTTTGAGCTGCATCACGAAGCCAAATACTCGTGGAACGACGTCATGGAGTTGCATTACGCGCTTCAGCATGCGATCTATGAGCAGGCCAAGCAAGACTTTCTGACCCACGGCTGGAATGCAGCCAAGCCCTGGGACGACGCTGCTGAGGTCGCCAAGCTGCCTTTGTACGAGCCGGGCACAGACTGCTATGACTCGATGAGTGGCCGTTATCTGCTCGGCGTACTGGGCGGGCCCGCGTGGGGCGGTAACTGGAGCAACCTCACCAACGAGCTGCTCAGCGACACCGGCACCGACGATGGCATTCACCCCATCCACCCGGAAACCGGCGCGCCCTTTGAATTCATTTCCAGCACCTATGCCAGTGAATTCACCGGTAGCGACTGCGAAATTCTGCTGTTCTACGAGCCCCAAAGCCGCACCGTGCTGCAGACCTTTGACTGGAGCTGAAGGCTCAGTTTCAAAGACCGAATAAACCGTTTGAGCGGCCTGAGCGATCAGGCGGCACAGAGACAAAAACCAAGATAGGAGCGCATATGAGCCTCATCGATATCAAGGTACCCAATATCGGCGACTTCGCCGAAGTGGGCGTGATCGAACTGCTGGTCAACCCCGGTGATACCGTGGCCGTGGACCAGTCCCTCATCACAGTGGAGAGCGACAAGGCCTCCATGGAGATTCCTTCCAGCCACGCCGGCGTCGTGAAGGAAATCAAGGTCAAGGTCGGCGACAAGGTTGCCGAAGGCTCGCTGGTGCTGACACTGGAAGCCGCAGCAGCCGCTGCAGCTCCTGCACAGGCCGCAGCGCCTGCGCCCGCCGCAGCCGCTCCAGCACCTGTGGCAGCCCCCGTGGCTGCCGCTCCAGCTCCTGTGGCCAGCAACTTTGCCGGCACCGTGGACATGGACTGCGACGTCGTCGTTATCGGCGGTGGACCTGGCGGCTACTCCGCAGCCTTCCGTGCTGCCGACCTGGGTCTGAAGGTCGTGCTGGTCGAGCGCTACGCCACCCTGGGCGGCGTCTGCCTGAACGTGGGTTGCATTCCTTCCAAGGCGCTGCTGCATGTGGCTGCCGTGATGGACGAAGTCAAGCACCTGGAAGTGGCCGGCGTGAAGTTTGCCGCTCCTGAAGTGAACATCGACCAGCTGCGCGGCCACAAGGAAAAGGTCATCGGCAAGCTGACCGGCGGTCTGGGCCAGATGGCCAAGATGCGCAAGGTCACCGTCGTGCGCGGCTACGGCAACTTCGTGTCGGCCAACCACATCGAAGTGGAAGAAACCACTGGTTCTGGCCAAGAGAAGACAGGCAGCAAGAAGATCGTTCAGTTCAAGAACGCCATCATCGCTGCAGGCTCGCAAGCCGTGCATCTGCCCTTCATGCCCAAGGACCCCCGCGTGGTCGATTCCACCGGCGCCCTGGACCTGAAGGAAGTGCCCAAGCGCATGCTGATTCTGGGCGGCGGCATCATCGGCCTGGAAATGGGCACCGTTTACTCCACCCTGGGCGCGCGCCTGGACGTGGTGGAAATGATGGACGGCCTGATGCAGGGCGCCGACCGCGATCTGGTCAAGGTCTGGCAAAAGATGAACGCGCCACGCTTCGACAACATCATGGTCAACACCAAGACCGTGGGTGCCGAAGCCACGCCCGAAGGCATCAAAGTCACGTTTGCTCCTGCCAAGGACGGCGTCACCGTGCCTGAACCCCAGACCTATGACCTGGTTCTGCAAGCCGTGGGCCGCACGCCCAATGGCAAGAAGATCAGCGCCGAAAAAGCTGGCGTGGCCGTGACAGACCGCGGCTTTATCGACGTCGACATCCAGATGCGCACCAACGTGCCCAACATCTTCGCGATCGGCGACATCGTGGGTCAGCCCATGCTGGCGCACAAGGCCGTGCACGAAGCGCACGTGGCCGCTGAAGTCATCGCAGGCGAGTTGCAAGGCAACAAGGAACTGGCTTCCGCTGCATTCAACGCCCGCGTGATTCCTTCGGTCGCCTATACCGACCCCGAAGTGGCGTGGGTGGGTCTGACCGAAGACCAGGCCAAGGCACAAGGCATCAAGGTCAAGAAGGGCCTGTTCCCCTGGGCCGCCTCCGGCCGCGCAATCGCCAACGGCCGCGACGAAGGCTTCACCAAGCTGTTGTTTGACGACTCCCCTGAAGCCCACGGCCATGGCCGCATCCTGGGCGGCGGCATGGTCGGCACGCACGCCGGCGACATGATCGGTGAGATCGCCCTGGCCATCGAAATGGGCGCGGATACCGTGGATATCGGCAAGACCATCCACCCCCATCCCACGCTGGGCGAAAGCATCGGCATGGCTGCGGAAGTGGCGCATGGTTCCTGCACGGACGTGCCACCAGTGCGTAAGTAAGCGCAGCGATCAAGCGTTATCGCTTGATCAAAACAAAGGCAGCCTTCGGGCTGCCTTTTTTACTTTGATGGCTGCTTGCGCTGAATTGGCAAGCGCTGGAGGCATATCTGATTTTTATATTTATCTATGCCTGCTGAGCTTCAATGCGCTGATTGGCAACCATGATGTGCATGGCAAGAGTCTTTCGCTGCTGTACGGGGTAGGAGTTCTGTGCTGGCACCGTTCTACGATCTGTTGGCGACAGCGATTTATCCCCAGCTGACGCCCAAGATCGCCATGAAGATGGGCAGCAAATACAAGTTCCGCGAGCTGGAGGCCTGGCACTGGGAGCCGTTTGCCGAAGAATCAGGCCTGGCCAAGGCTGCGACGCGCAAGCGTTTGCAGCAGTTGGCGAACGATCTACCCGCTGCCGCGGGCAAGCAGCAGGCCGCGCCACAGCATGGCTTTGCTGGCAATGCCGTGGTGGAGCAGATCGTGCAATTGATTGAGCAGCGCTGCACCTTGACGCTGCGGCGTTTGGTCTGAACGCGCGGGTGATTTCACTCTAAAACGGAAAGCGGCGATATCAATTAAATTTCCCGAACGGGAAATATGTATTTAGATCAGCTGCAACAAGTCGAAAAATTCCTGATCGGGAAATTTAAAAACTTCATAGCTGCTTGCGCCTGATAAATAAGCGCTTGAGTCTGATTTGGCCGATATTGGATGCCATTGATTTCAGTGCTCGCCACAAAACTGCCACTTGATGGAGACAACCATGCTCAGTACCAGCCTTGATTTTTCCCGTCCGCTCCAAGCTGCCTGCCACTGCGGTGCAGTGCGTTTTACCGTTCTGCTAAGCGACGGACTGAACACCGCGCGGCGCTGCAATTGCTCGTTTTGCCGCATGCGCGGGGCCGTGGCGGTGTCGGCTGATTTGAGCGGAATCGAGGTGCTGCAAGGGCAGGACGCGCTGACGCTCTACCAGTTCAACACCGGGCAGGCCAGGCACTTCTTCTGCAAGCACTGCGGCATCTATACCTTTCACCAGCGGCGCTCGTCGCCGCATCAGTACGGAGTGAATGTGGCTTGTATTGAAGGCATGAGCCCGTTTGACTTTGCCGAAGTGGTGGTGAGCGAGGGACGCTCGCATCCCAATGACCGCCGCGCAGGCGCTTCTGGAGGCAAGTCTGTGGCGGCAGGCTGGCTGAGTTACAAGGCGAATCCCTTGGCCGAAGTGCAGCTGGAAGAATGATTTTGATAGCTACTAACGATTTGCAGGAAAGCGTTAGCGGTCGTTTTTAATGAAATTTTCTGCGTTCCGCATCGAAACAGCCAGCCAGATAGACTGGCGGGAGGTACAGGCGGGGCGCAGCCCGGCAAGCGCGCCCGGCATGGGTCAGGCGCGCCTGGTCTTGGCGCTGCGCACTGCCACCATCAGCACCAGTGCCGAGAGGACCAGCATGACCAGCACCAGATAGATGCTGTAGTGCTTGTTGCCTGTGTACTGGGTCAGCAGGCCGGCCAGCGTGGGGCTGGCGGCCGAGCCCAAGTTGCCCAGGCTGCTGATGAGCGCTATGCCGCCGGCGGCCACGGCAGGTGACAGATAGTCGCTGACCAGGGCAAAGAACAGCGGGGGAAGGGCCGCAAGGCCGATCAGCGTGAAGGCCAGTGCAATCAGCGAGCCTTCGAGATGGCCGTGCATCTGCAGGGTGACGATCAGGCCAGCAATGGCCATGCCGGTGGCGATGAACAGATGCCAGCGGCGGTCGCGGAACCGGTCGGAGCTGGCACCGAAGGCAATCATGCCGAAGAAGCCTGCGACAAAGGGAATGGCCGAGTAGATGCCGACATGCAGCACGTCCTGCACGCCCAGGCCCTGAATCACGGTAGGCATCCAGAAGACAAACAGATAGGTGGCACCGTGCATCATGAAATACACCAGTGACAGGGCATAGACCTTGGGGTCGCGCAGCAGCTGGCCCAGAGTGGCGCTGCTGTGGGCCGCCTTGTGCCCGTGGCCGCCATGATGAGCAACTTGGCCGCCGTCGTTGGCGATGTTGTGTTGCAGGCGCGCTTTTTCGGCGTCTGTCAGCCATTTTGCGTCGGCTGGCCTGTCCTGGAGATAGAAGTAGAGGATCAGGCCCAGCATGCAGGCGGGAGGGCCCTGGATGAGAAACAGCCATTGCCAGCCATGCAGGCCGTCGATGCCATCCATATATTTGAGGATGGCGCCGCACAGCGGTCCGGCCACGATGGCCATGGCCATGACGGCTGAGAGAAAGATGGAGATCACACGGCCACGGCGGGCCGAGGGGTACCAGTAGGTGAAGTAGAGAATGACGCCGGGAAAGAAGCCGGCTTCGAAGGCGCCCAGCAGAAAACGCGCCACATAGAACTGCATGGGAGTGGAGACCCAGGCCATGGCCGTGGCGATGACGCCCCAGACCAGCATGATGCGCATCAGCGTCTTGCGCGTGCCTATCTTCTCCAGCAGCAGATTGCTGGGCACTTCGAACAGAAAGTAGCCGATGAAGAACAGACCCGCGCCAAAGCCGTAGGCGGCGTCGCCGAAATCCAGCGTCTGCTTCATCTGGATCTGGGCGTAGCCGATGTTGATGCGGTCCAGGTAGGCGACCATATAGCAGATCAGCAGCAGGGGCAGCAGCCGCCAGCTGACCTTGGCATACAGCGCGTTGTCTGCATCGATGTCATGGCTGGTGTCCTGCCTGGGCGTTGCACCCGAAATGGTCGTCGCGCTTGGGGTCATGCTTGTCTCTTGGAAGTTGGTATGGGGCGATGGGCGGATCCCTGCTGCACGAGTTGCAAGCATCACGACGTAGACGCTGCAAGCCGCAGTGCTAGGGCTAGGCAGGGCTTTTAGTTGTTGTCTTGATGCAGGGGGGAACTGCGCAGGCCCAGAGCGTCAAGTCTGTGAGGCATAGGCTGCCAAGTCTTTGTGCCAGGACCTCTCCAGGCCAGTGCGGTGACTGTGACCAGTGATTGGGTTGCTTGCCTTCGAGTTCCCGGTTCATTTCCTGCTATTGCCCTTCATGGCCTGGACCTGGCTGCGCACGAGGTATGCATCAGCCTGTCCTGACCTCTGCAGGGGCAGAAATCAAGGAGTTCGAGGGGCAATGTAGGGCCGGTGCCCTGAATGGACTTAACGCATGCCGCAATTTAATTGCCAGATCATGACATCCGAGGGTAAGCCTTAGGGTCGGCCTTGCCGCAGCGAGGCGGTGGAAGAAGCGGCAGTTTTGCGCGGCGATGGCGTGTGCCATCGAGAGCCATGTTGCCCTGAGCTTGTACTTGCGCGGAGACAGGCAGCCGTTTCATTTGCGGATGGCTGATGTGGCTGAGTCTGTTTTTTGATAACGGCCAGCGCTTTGAATATCAGGGCAGGGACCGGTTGGGCTTCTGTTTGTACCAGCGGGCTGCCAGAACTGTTGAGCCGCCACATGGTGCTTGAAGGAACGCCCGGCATGGCTCCGGGCGTTGGGTGCATCGCGGTGGGCAGCGATGGGGAGGGCTGCGTCAGGCCTTTTTCAGAAACTCGGATTTGAGAATGAATGGACCCTGATCCGTCTTGCAGTCCACGTCATGGTCGCCGTTGTCATAGACCAGGCGAATGCCTTTGATCTTGGTGCCTTTTTTGATGACGGTAGAGGAACCCTTGACCTTCAGGTCCTTGACCAGCAGCACGCTGTCGCCGTCGGCCAGTGGCGTGCCGTTGGCATCCTTGATGATGCGGGGGCCGTTGTCTTCATCGGCAATGGTTTCTGCATGGGCCGACCATTCATGGGCGCAATCGGGGCAGATCAGCAGATCGCCATCGGGATAGGTGTTGTCCAGACCGCATTGGGGGCAAGAGGGGAGGGTGGCTGTGCTCAAGGATTCGCTTCCGTTCAAAGAGTAAGAACCAAGCCTAGCTGCTAAACAGTAGTGTCCCGGATTGGTGCGGATTGCAAGACGGCCATGCCCGAGGCTAGGGCGCAGCCGCATGGCATGAATTTTATGTTTTTGATAGCTGCTGGCGCTTTCTGGGTAAGCGCCAGAGCTTGTTTTGTCTTGAGTTTTTTTTGTGGGAAATCAACGCACCAGATGCTCGGCCAGAAAGTCGATGAACACCCGTGTCTTGCGCGGCAGGTGGCGGCTGCCGTGGAAGACCAGATGAATCGGCTGGTTGGGCAGGGCGTACTCGGGCAGCACGCGCTGCAGCTGGCCGCTGCGCACATCGCCCTGCACCAGCCAGTCGGGCAGCACGGCTACACCCAGGCCCGCCAGCGCCAGCGCACGAATCGCGCTCGATGAATTGGACTGGTGGGCGGCGCGGCCCTGCACCTCGGTTTGCTGGCCCTGGGCGCTTTCCAGCACCCAGTGCGTGGGGCTGTCCAGATTGCTGTTGGCAATCCAGGGCAGATCGGCCAGGTCTTGCGGCTGCTGCACGGCTTGCAGACCAGTCAACCGGGGCGATGCGACCAGCCAGATTTCATAATCTGCCAGCTTGCGGCTTTTGAGGCTGGAATCGGCCAGGCTGCCCAGGCGCACAACCAGGTCGAGCTTTTCGGCCACCAGATCACTGAGCGAGGAATTGGCATCGTGGCTGATGGCAATGCCTGGGTAGCGCTGCACAAACTGCGGGATCAGCGGCAGCACATAGCGCTCGCCGAACTCGGCCGTGGTGCTGATGCGTAACTGTCCGCGCAGGCGGCGGCTGCCGTGCTGGGCATTGTCAAAGGCAGTTTCGATATGGCCGAAGATCTGCTTGAACTCGTCATAGAACTGCTGGCCGCTTTCCGTCAACGCCACCGACCGCGTGCTGCGCACCAGCAAGGTAATGGACAGGGCTTCTTCCAGCGCCTTTACATGCAGGCTGGCCATGGCTTTGCTGATGTTCAGGTAGTCGGCGGCCTTGGTGTAGCTGCTCAGTTCCACCACGGCCAGAAAAGTCTGCACGCGGTGAAGCTGGGTGTGGATGGCAGTGCTTGTGGTGGCGGCCATTGTTCAGTTTGGTCAAACAAAGTATCAAGCATAGCGGTATCGACGCGGGCAACTGCGCTGCCTATCATGCGCAGCTCAAAGGACAGACATGAGCTACCGTTACCGCATTGCCCTGGTGTTTTTGACCGGATTTTTTATCGACTGCATCAATATCTTCATGCCTACAGTCGCCTTGCCACGCCTGGCTGCCGAGTTCGAGACAGCCAGCCTGGACACCGCCTGGGTGGGCAATGCCTACATCCTGGGCCTGACCTTGGTGATTCCCATCAGCACTTGGCTGGCCGGCCGCTGGGGCGCGCGGCGTTTGCTGGCAGCTTCCATGCTGGTGTTTGCACTGGCTGTGGCCGCTTGCGGCATGGCGGGCAGCTTTACGGCCGTGGTGGTTTGGCGCTTCGTGCAGGGGATGGCCGGCGGGCTGTTGATTCCCGTCGGGCAGGCCATGGCCTTTGCCTTGTTTCAGGGGGCGGAGCGTGCACGCATCTCCACCCTGGTCATGGCCGTGGCCCTGATTGCACCGGCTTTGTCACCGGGACTGGGTGGGCTGATTGTGGACAGCAGTTCCTGGCGCTGGGTGTTTTTTGCCAATATTCCGTTGGCTCTGGCAGCCGCGCTGCTGGCTTGGTGCTGGGTGCGCGATTCGGCAGAGTCATTCGAGCCGTCGGTTGCAGCCAAGCCGGATATGACCGGACTGCTGCTGATCAGCACGGCACTGACTGCTGTGCTCATGGGCATGTCGCTGTACGGTGCAGGCCGTGGTCGGGTTGGGGCGCTGCTGTGTCTTGCGCTGGGTCTGGCCGCCAGCGCGCTCTATCTGCGCCACTGGCGCAACGCGGCAGACCCAGTGGTCGAGCTGCGCCTGCTGCGCAGCCAACGCCTGCGGGTGTCCATGGCCGTGTACTACGCCGTGCCCGGCGTGTTTACCGGCGTCAATCTACTGAGCCTGTTTTTTCTGCAGGACCTGCTGGCACTGAGCGCCCAGCGCTCGGGCATGTTCATGCTGGTCTATGCCGGCGGCGCGCTGCTGGCCATGCTGATGTGCGGCCGAATCTACAACCGCGTGGGGGCGAGGCCGCTGTTTGTGGTCAGTCTGCTGCTGCACAGCCAGGGTATTGCCTGCCTGATGGCGGTGAACAGCGCGGGCGATCTGCTAACCCTGGTGCTCGCCTATGCCCTGATGGGCCTGGGCGGCGGTCTGGCTGCCAATGCCGCACAAACCACGGCGCTGATGGATTTTCACGGCTCGGAACTGCCCCAGGCCAGCGTGGTCTGGAACATCAACCGCCAGATGGCATTCAGCGTGGGCGCGGCCCTGTTTTTGATGATCTTCAACCTGCTGCAGCCGCATACCGGTGCGCTGTCGGCCTATCACGCAAGCTTTGCCGTTGCCGCCCTGGTTGGGCTGCTGCCGCTGACCTGTTTACACACATTGAGCAAGAGCCAGGAATGAACGACCAGAACCTCAAAGCCGCCGCACAAAGCATTAACGATGTGCATGCGCTGATCCAGACCGTTTTTACTCAAAATGGCGATGCCGCCCAGGCCGCTACCAAGGCGCTGATGCAGGTGTTTGCCGAAGGCTTCAGCATGGTCACCACAGGCGGCCGGATCGTGACGCGTGCCCAGGTACAGCAGATGTTTGAGAGCGCTGCTGGCGGCAGGCCCGGTTTGCAGATGGCGGTGGATGAGCTGACAACCATCTGGCAGGCGGGCTCACATATCGCGCTGCGCTACCGCGAAGCACATATGCTGGCCGGCCATAGCCATGCGCGCTATTCCACGGCCATTCTGGAAGTCGCAGCTGGCGGCGTGCTGTGGCATGCGCTGCACGAGACAGCTATTGCTTGATCTTGAATCTCAGCCCATCGCAAAGATGGGCGCAGCTGTGCGAAACGGCAGCCTGCGTCCCGCAGGCAGCAGATAGGCATGCTCGCGTGGCACGCGCAGTGGGTCACACTGGCCATCGGTGATGATGAGGATGGGGCCGTCGTTGGGAAAGTCGTCGGCCTCAAGCAGCAGATCCACGCCCGGTTGCAGCACGGTGCCGCCACGACCTTTGAGGGCAATGCGCTGAGCAATGTCGGTGACTGGAAGATAACCCAGGTCGTAGGCGGCAGCGTCGCAGCAGATCAGGCGCGCAGCGGGCACATCCTTGGCCTCGGCATAGCTGGCGATGGCACCCAGTGCTTTGGCCAGCACATGGCGCTCCATGGAGCCCGAGGTGTCCAGCACCACGCCGAAGGTGCGACCTTCCAGCCAGCGGCTGTCGGCCTGAATGCGGGGCCTGGGTATATCAGGCGTGGCGCTCTGACGGCGGCTGATGCGGGCATAGCTGTGCCGCGTCTCTATGGGCGGAAAGTGGTGATCGAACCAGCGTGCCAGTTCCACCTGCCAGTCAATCGGCGGCTGCAGCAGAGCGCGGATTTCCTCGATCAATCCCGCGGGCAGCAGCCCGCGTGCGCTTTGCTCGTGGCGCAGCAGGCCTTTGCCCAGTTGGGTGCGGCAGAACTCGTCGATATCGGTGTAGTCGCCCGCGTTGCGCTGACCTCGCACATTGCGCTCCAGCATGTCGCCTTGGCCACCGGCCAGGGTGCGCAGCTTGCGCATGCGGCGCAGATCGCTCGCGATGCGGTCGTAGACCTCTTCAGCTGCCAGCCCGCGCAGCTCCGGGTCGTAGAGCAGGCCAATGCCCGGCGGTTGACCCACGTCCATCTGGATCAGCCAGTCGTTGATGACAAAGTCGCAGGCCACATTCCACAGAAACGGCTCGCGCCCGCGCCGGCGCGGCAGATGGCGCAGGGCGACGTGCAGAACTTCGTGGGCGATGACGAAACGCAGCTCAAGCTCGGACAGGCGCGGTCCGGGGTTGATGTAGATGGTGCGCAGCACTTCGTCGACGGCAGCGACGGAGATGTCCTCGCGCTCGCAGATGCTGGCGTCCTCAATCATGTCAAACGCCGCGACCATGCTGCCCAGCAGCGGAAAGCTGTCCATGAACCAGTGGCGTGCGCGGTCCAGCGCGCTGCTGGCAGGGCGGCTCTGGCCAAACTCGCGGCGCACGCCTGCCGCTATTTCCACGGACTGGGTCACGGAGCGGGCCAGGCCCGCGGCAAACATTTCGGGCCAGTTGCCGTATCTGCGCCAATACGGCTGCGGCTTGCTGGTGGATGAGGCTGGCTCTGGCCATTGCTCCGGCAGGGCCAGGCTGGGGTGAGTGCCGCCATGGCAAGGACCGGCCAGGCTCAGCGACTGTGCCCAGGCGGGTATGCCTTGTTCGCAGAACTGCACATACCACTGGGCCTCGTCGCGCTGGGGCAGTCCGTCGGGCAGTTCCATGCCTTCGGGCGGACGGCCGAGCTTGATGGTCTGGATGAAGCGGGCCGTGACCACATCGCAGGCCGCGCTCCATTGGGCCCAATGACTGCGGTCGCGCTGAAACAGCTCCAGCGCGTAGCTGAGCGAGGCCCGCCCCAGGCAATACGCCCATTCCTCGGGACTGGCCATGCGCTTGGGGTGGATGTCGATCTGGCCGGTAAAGCGCTGGTGGTTGAGGCTGGCCTGCGCCCAGCCATGGGTCGGGCAGCCTGACTGGGCGCCGCGCACAAAGCCCAGGCTGCGGCTGAGTTCGCTAAAGATGGGGTGTGCCTGCAGCATGGCCAGGCCCTGCGTATAGGCCAGGGTGGCCGGCGTTTCGCGCGTTGGGGCTTTGGCCATCAGGCTCTGGCCGCTTCGCGCGCTTCCACCAGGCGTGGCAGGTCACGCACGATTTCCACCATATACCAGGCGGGCAGGGTCTGGCCGTCGCTTTCGGCGGTGACGATCTGGGCCATTTCCAGGCTGATCTGGGCCAGCTCCTTGAGCATGGCCTTGGAGCGGTGCACGGTTTGCTGCAACTCGCCGCCGCTTTGCTGCTTGTCGGCGGGCAGGATCTTGAGCAGACGCGCGCGGAAGGCCTGGGCCAGGAAATACAGCACATCTCTGTCCTGCGGCGCATGAGGCCAGTTGGCGTCGCCCTTGAAAATGGCGTCCAGACGGTGGCGGTCTTCGGCCAGCTTGTAGAAGGCTTTGAACTGCGCAGCATGCTGGGGCGTGAGGCAGCCGCTGCCAAGGGCTTCGAGCGTATGCAGGTTCAGCGCATCGCCATAGGACTGCAAGGCGTCGCTCAGCATATGCCAGGAGCGCGGCGTGGAAAACGCCTCTTCATGCTTGGGCGGCTGGCTCCACAGATGGTCGGGACGCTGAGCCAGGTATTCGAGTACCAGCGTATGCAGCTGGGCCTGCTGCGCCCATTGCAGCCACTCGCTGGCGCTGACCTTGAGCTGCACATGAATCATGCGGTTGACCAGGGCCGAGGACATGGTGCGCACAATCGCGGAATCCTGAGCCCGGTTGCCAGCCGCGATCACGATGGAGCCCTCGGGCATCACATACTCGCCCACGCGGCGCTCCAGGATCAGGCTGTAGAAAGCTTTTTGCACATCCTGGCTGCAGGCATTGAGCTCGTCCAGGAACAGGCAATAAGGTTGCTCGCGCGCAATCATTGCGGGCGGGCAAAAGCGAGTCACGCCGTCAATGATCTGCGGCACGCCCAGCAGATCCTCTGGTGCGAGCTGGCTGCCTAGCAGGGACACGCAATCAAGCCCCACGCTTTGCGCAAAGTTCTGTACCAGTGCCGATTTGCCAATACCGGGTGGACCCCAGATGAACACGGGGCGCACGGTGGCGACGTTGAGAAGGAATTCGCTCAGTTGCGAAGGAGTGAGAGCCAGACTGGTTTGCATGCTGCCTGCAGTCTAAGGCAAGTGCAGCGGTGTTCTGAGTGTGCGCAGGCGGCCATGACTCAGAGTCTTGGCCTTATGGACGGCAAGTCGCTCATGGCTCCTGAAACGCCTGCATGCCTTGCATGCAGTAGAGCAGAAAGCGATTGGCGGCCGGGGATAGATGGCGGCCGGTGCGGGTGATGAGCTGCATCTCCGCGTCCTGAAATGCAGGGTTGTGAATGGGAATGGCGCGCAGGCGCCCGCTTGCCAGCTCGGCCGTGACGGAGCAGGGCGGCAGCAAGGTCACGCCCTGGCCGCTGGTGACAAAGGCCAGCAGCACGCTGATGAGATTGCTGGTCAGAGCAGGGCTGAGGTGGATCTTGTCCTTGTGTTCTGCATACTCCACGAGCTGGCGAATGCCATACACGCCTTGAAGCATGGCAACAGGCCATTGGCTGAGCTCCTGCAGCGAGGTTTGCTCAGCGCTGGCCAGCGGGTGCTGTGCATGCACGATGGCATGCATGGGCTGGCGCGCCGCACCGCGCGCGGTGATATGGCTGTCGGCTGGCGGGTAGTAGACCAGGCCGATCTCTGCAGCATCCTCGCGAATGCGGCGCATGATCTCGGTCGTGCCGTAGATTTCCAGCGAGATGCTGACGCCCGGATATTGCTGGCGAAAATTGCGAATGGGTCCGTCGATCAGCTCCTGCGCAAAGCCCTCGCCGCTGACCACGCTGACACTGCCGCTGTGCAGCCCGCGCAGCGCATCGACCTTGGCCAGCATGTCGTGGCGGTGGGCCGTGTGTTCGCGGTGATAGTCCAGCAGCAGCTGGCCGGCTTCGGTGGGCACCACGCCGCTGCGGTGGCGCTCCAGCAGGGCAACGCCCAGTTCCTCTTCGAGCAGGCTGATCTGGCGGCTGACGGCCGAGGGCACGATGCCCAGTTTTTCGGCTGCGGCACGGACAGAGCCGCAGTAGACGGCTTCAAACAGATAGCGGGCGCGGGAGTCTTGAAAGGCGGGCATGCTGTGATTGTCGTCGCCAAATTGCATCTGTATTCATACGTATGTTCACTTTTTTAGAACAGAAAAAGAATGCGTATGCAATAAATGCATTGTTATATTCAGCGCCCGCATGGGTGAGCGCCAGCTTGGGCTGGCCGTGCCCATTTTCAGGGTTCAAAGCTATTTCAGCGCGTCGGCAGCGGCCGTCGTGCGCAAGGAAAGTTGATGCGTACAGAGGTGCAGCCGGCCAAGGCCGCGTTGAATGTGGGCAGCGTGGTGCAGGTATTTGCGCTGGCGCTGGTGATTGCGGCATTGTCCGAGTGGCTGGGGCCGCTGCCCATTGCGCTGGGCGTGGGCAAGGTGGTGCTGCTGCCCATGATCTGGGCGCTGCTCATTGGCCTGGTGCTGGGTCTGCTGCGCAAGCGCATGCCCGGCCCGCTGCAACTGAGCCTGTACAGCCAGAATCTGGCCGCTGCCGTGTTGTCTTGCGCGCTGTTTCTGTTCATTGCCAAGCTGGGTCTGCTGGTCGGTGGCTCGCTGCCGAAGCTGGCGGAGGTCGGCTGGGGGCTGGTGCTGCAGGAGTTGGGCAATCTGGTCGGTTGCGTGGCCCTGGGCATGCCGGTGGCGCTGCTGCTGGGCATCAAGCGCGAAGCGATTGGCGCGACGTTCTCCATCGGTCGTGAACCGGGTCTGGCCATCATCGGCGAGCGCTTCGGCATGGATTCGCCCGAAGGTCGCGGCGTGCTGGCCGAGTACATTACCGGTACGCTGATCGGTGCCATCTTCATCTCGCTGCTGGCAGGCTTTGTCTCCAGCCTCAATATCTTCCACCCGCTGGCCCTGGGCATGGGCGCCGGTGTGGGCTCGGGCAGCATGACGGCAGCCGCCGTGGGCGCGATTGCCGCCCAGCATCCCGAGATGAGCGACCAGATTGCCACCTTTGCTGCTGCCGCCAATCTGATTGCGACGACGGTGGGCACTTATCTGACGCTGTTCATCTCGCTGCCCCTGGCCTTGCGTGCCTATCAATGGCTGGAGCCGATTCTGGGCCGCAAGCGCAAGCAGGCCGTCGTGGAGCAGGCCGTAGACCTTTCTGCCGCCAAGGATGAGGAACAGGCGCAGGTTCCGGCGCTGGGTCTGGGCATGCGCTTCGCTTCCTGGGTTTTGGTCGGCGCCATGGTGCTGATCGGCAACCGCATCGGCCATGGCGTTCCCGTGATGGATGCGCTGCCCGGCGTGCTGCTCATCATTGCCGCCGTGTTTGTCGGCGACCTGATTTATGTCGGCACGCGCCGCATGCTGCCCGCCGTGTGCTGGATTTCGTTCATCGCCATGGCCATGACCTTCCCGCTCACGCCTTATTCCGCCGAAGTGGCAGCTTTGACCGGCAAGGTCAACTTCCTGGCCATGATCACGCCCATGCTGACGTTTGCGGGCCTGTCACTGGCCAAGGACATCCCGGCCTTCCGCCGTCTGGGCTGGCGCATCGTTGTGGTTTCGCTGCTGGCCAATGCCGGTGTGTTCCTGGCCGCGACGCTGATCGCCCAGACCTTTGTCCACACGCTGTAAAAACGGAGCAAGACCATGATGAACACCATCAAATGGCCCGGTCAGCAGGAGCTGCAAGCCTGGCGCCATGACTTTCATCGTCACCCGGAAACTGCGTTTCAGGAGCACCGAACCAGCGCGCGCGTGGCCGAGCTGCTCAAGAGCTTCGGTCTGGAAGTGCACACCGGCCAGGCCGGTACGGGCGTGGTTGCCGTGCTCAAGGGTAATCTGGGCGCGGGTCCCTCCATCGGCCTGCGCGCCGATATGGATGCGCTGAATGTGACGGAGCTCAACCAGTGCGAGCATGCGTCCACGCACGCTGGCCGTATGCACGCCTGCGGCCATGACGGCCATACCAGCATGCTGCTGGGGGCGGCCCAGGCTTTGGCCTCGGCCCCCGACTTTGCCGGTATCGTGCATTTCATCTTCCAGCCTGCCGAGGAAAACGAAGGTGGCGCGCGCGCCATGATCGAGGAAGGGCTGTTCAAGCGCTTCCCCATGGACGCGGTATACAGCATGCACAACTGGCCGGGCCTGCCCATAGGTACGGCGGCAGTGCATTCCACGGCCGTGATGGCGGCCTTTGACATCTTCGATCTGACGCTGACCGGCAAGGGCTGCCATGCCGCCATGCCGCATCTGGGCAAAGACGCACTGCTGGCGGCCTGCCAGCTGGTGACGCAGCTGCCCGCGTTGATTGCGCGTGAGCAGGAGGTGCACAAGCCGGCCGTGCTGAGCGTGACCAGCTTCAACGCCGGCGATACCTATAACGTGATGCCCGAAGCCATCAAGCTGCGCGGCACTGTGCGCTGCTTCGACATGCCTCAGCGCGCGCGCATCGAGCAACGCTTTCGCGATGCGATTGCCGCGACCTGCGCGTTGCACGGCCTGGAGGCCCATCTCGACTACCGCGTCAGCTACCCTGCAACCATCAATAATCCCCAGCATGCCGAAGTCTGCGCCGAAGTGCTGACCGGCGTGCTGGGCGAAGGCAAGGTCCGCCGGGACATGGTGCCCAGCATGGCCTCGGAAGACTTTGCCTTCATGGCGCAGGAGTGCCCGGGTGTCTATATCTGGCTGGGAAATGGCGAGGACAGCGCTTCCCTGCACAACCCCAAGTACGACTTCAATGACGCCAATCTGCCGCTGGGCATGCGTTACTGGGTGGAACTGGTGGGCGCGCTGCTGAAGGGCGGCAAGCTGCCGGCCTGACAGAAGGGCTTTTTTACATGAATCAATGCCGGGGCAACGCAAGGTTGAGCCCGGCATTTTTTATGCCCGGACAATTTGCAAAACTCTAACATGCAATGCATTCGGACACAGAAATGTCGGAAGGCTGACACCCTGTAACGCCATTCGATCCGGCGCCCCTATGATGTTTGTAGCGCTCCTCGATAGTGCCTGTTGTGTTCCAAGCAGGCCACGGAGCGTGCGTGGCGACCGCCTTGATCCTCTGGAGAAGAGCAGGTCGCGCAATAGCAGGTGTTGCATTCCGGCGCATGTCCGGGCTTTCAAGCGGCGCTAACCGCATCTCTCGCAACGCTGCCTGCACCAACCCTGGTGCCGTGACTTTGTCGCACTGTACGGGTCTTGATACAGGAGGGCGCTTTATGCCGTTTGGCAAATTGGAGGCGGGCATCTGGCCTGCCGGTTTTCCGCCGCTGCTGAGCTGGTGCGTGCTGGTAGCGGCCGCAGCCTTGCTTGGCCATATGGTTCACCGTTTTTCCGGCTATCCGCGCATGCTGGGCTACACCCTGGTCGGCCTCGTGGCCGGCTGGGTGGGATTTGGCGATCTTCCCTGGCCGTTGCAGGGCAGCACGGCCTTGCTGCTGGAGGTGGCCGTGGGCGCCAGCCTGCTGCTGGCGGCCTCCCAGGTCTCCTTGCCCTGGCTGCTGCGCCAGCCCTGGTTGCTGCTGCAAAGCCTTGGCGAGTCCCTGGTCACGCTAGCCGTGGTCGCTGCGACCTTGCTGGCGCTGGGGTGGGGCTGGGCTGTGGCGCTGGCTGTTGGTGTGATTTCCATGGCGGCCTCGCCGGCCGTGCTGCTGCGTATTGCCGATGATCTGCGTGCCAGCGGTGCGGTGACCGATCGCAGCCTGCTTCTTGCCACTATCAGTACCTTGCTGGCGCTGCTGGGGGCGCTGGTGCTGACGGTAGTGTTTGTGCCGGTCGCCGAAGCGGCGGGCGGTGGCTTGCAATTCTCGACGGCGGGCCTTGGACGCTTGCTGCTGAGCTTGCTTCTGACTCTGTTCTGGGCCTTGCTGGTCACGGTTGCCTTCTGGCCGGTGCTGCGCTGGCAGTCATCGCGCAGCGACACCACGGCTCTGTATCTGCTGGCGGCCATGGCTGCGGTCTGTCTGCTGGCCGAACAATGGGGAGGCTCGGCTGCACTCGGCTTCGTGGTTGCTGGGCTGATGTTGCGCAATTTCAGCCCCATGCCCCTGGTCTGGCCCCAGGCCTTTCAGGCTGCCCATGCCATGCTCAATCTGCTGATGTTCGTGCTGGTGGCCAGCATGGCCTCTCAGGTGAACCTGTCTTGGGCCATGGTTTCGGTGGTCGCCAGCGTCGTCCTGGCGAGGATTCTGGGGAAGTTCGGCTCCATCTTGCTGCTGGGCCTGGGGACCGGGATAGGCTGGCGCAGGCAGTGGCCTGTGGCTTGCGGGCAATTGGCTTTGTCGGGTCTGGCTCTGCTGATGCTGTCCGGTATCGCGCTGCAATGGACCGCCTTCAACGCCAGCGTGGCCCAGCAGGTGGCTGCCATTGCCCTGCCGGTGATTGTAGTGTGCGAGGTATTGGGCGTGTTGCTGGCTGCTACCGCACTCTGGCGCAGCGGCGATGCCCATCGCGGTGTGGGCCGAGCGGCCTTGCAAAGAGGGGGGAAGCGCCATGACGCATGAGATAGAACAAAGTCAGCCGGCTGCGGCGGAGGTCGGCGGTCTGGGCGAATTCGCGCCATCACAGGCCTTGACGCTGGGCGTGGAGCTGGAGTTGCAGCTGCTCAACACCCATCACTACGATATGACGCCATATGCGCCCGATATGCTGGCTTTGCTCAAGAATGCCAAGGTGCCGGGCTCCATCGTGCCGGAGGTGACCTCCAGCATGATCGAGATCTCGACCGGCATCTGTCAGGATGCACAGGACGCCTATGAGCAGCTGGCTGTTACGCGCGATGCCTTGGTCAAGGCGGCCGACCGACTCAATATTGCGCTGGCCGGTGGCGGCACGCACCCGTTCCAGCAATGGCACCAGCAGCGCATCTACGACAAGCCGCGCTTCAAGGAGCTGACGGCGCTGTACGGCTATCTGACCAAGCAGTTCACCATCTTTGGTCAGCATGTGCATGTGGGCTGTCCCAGTGCCGACGATGCGTTGATGATGCTTCACCGGCTTTCACGCTATATCCCTCATTTCATCGCGCTGTCGGCATCAAGCCCCTTTGTGCAGGGGCAGGATACGGCGTTTGACTCTGCGCGCCTGAACTCGGTGTTCGCATTTCCGCTCTCGGGTCGTGCGCCGTTTGCTCTGCACTGGGAAGACTTCGAGCGCTACTTCGCCAAGATGGCGGCCACGGGCGTGATTCACAGCATGAAGGATTTTTACTGGGATATCCGTCCCAAGCCGGAGTTCGGCACTGTGGAAGTACGTGTCTTCGATACGCCGCTGTCCATCCACCGCGCGGCGCAACTGGCGGCCTATGTTCAGGCGCTGGGCGCCTGGTTCCTCAGCGAGCAGCCCTTCGTGCCCAGCGAGGACGACTATCTGGTCTATACCTATAACCGCTTCCAGGCCTGTCGCTTCGGCTTGGACGGCACTTATGTGGACCCCGCCACCAGCGAGCAACTGCCGCTGCGCGAGCATATTGAACAAACGCTGGAACGCATCACCAGCCATGCGCCGGCATCAGGCAAGAGCGCTTTGCGGGAGCTGGCCCAGGTGCTGCAGGGCGGCAACGATGCGAGCTGGCTGCGCGAGAGCTATGCCCGGGTGCAGCAGTTGCCGGAGGTGGTACGCCAGGCTTCGCTCAGATTCGCCGGCAGGCCCTGATTGGCGTTGACATTATCGGCTCGGCGCAAGGCATTAGAGTTGCCAACACTTAATTAAGAGTGCGGGTTGATAAGGCTTGAGTAAAGCCTGTGCCAGTCCTGCTTTGACCCGCAGGTCCGGCTTTTTCATTGCCTGAGCCAAGCGGCGCCTACCTTTATCGGAAATGAGCGATTTCATGGTTGCGACCGTTATCCTTGGCATGCTCTGCGTACATCTGTTGTGTTTTTGCGTGCTGTTCATGCTGATCAGTCGCAGGCTGCCCCGCAGAAAAATGGGCATGGAAGTCTTTGCTCTGGGCAATCTGCTGCTTGGCTGCGCGTATATATTGCAGCTGCTGGGCGGCAAGCCTGGCTGGAGTGTGATGAGCCTCGTCAATCACACGCTGTCGCTGTGTGCGCCGGTAGTGTATGTGCTGGGCGCGATGCGGTTTTTCAATCGGCCGACGCCGGTATGGCGTCCGTTGCTGGTTCTGGCGCTGGCCTACAGCGCGGCTCAGATGCTGGTGCAGTCTACGCTGGGTCCGGAGGCGCGTCATGCCATGTTGGCTGCAGTATGCGCTTTGCTGTTTCTCTGCATGACGATCACTTTGCTCTGGGGAGCGCGCAGCTTTGCCAGGAATATGGCCGTGGAGATGATGGTGTTTGCCATTCTGATCTGCGGCATCTGCATTCTCAATGTCATGAAGTTCGTGCTGATCCTACAGGGCGGCTTGCAGGCTTTGGACATGAACAGCCGTTTCCAGATGGTGTTCTATATTTATATGTCCTTCCTGGGCACGGTGATTCCGCCAGGTGCTGTCTGGTTGGCGTTGCGCCGCCTGACCGACGAACTCGGCAGCATGGCAGCGCAGGACCCGCTGACCAAACTGCTCAATCGTCGTGGTTTGCTGGATGGACTGGAGGCGCATTTCGCTGCCAGGAAAGTCGAACCTGTCCACCTCTTGATCGTGGACATTGACCATTTCAAGCGCATCAACGACAACTATGGGCACCAGTTTGGCGACAATGTGCTGTGTCGCGTGGCAGAAGCGATTCAGCAAAGCACGCGCAGAAGTGATCTGAAATGTCGTCTGGGCGGCGAGGAGTTTCTGGTCCTTTGCCCTGGCCTGAAGGGCGATGAAGTTCTGCAACTGGCCGAAAGAATACGTGCAGCGATTGCGGCAATCGCGCTACCTGGCATCAGCCTGCACGGCTCTGTCACTTGCACGGCGACGATTGGCATTTCCAATCCGTTCATCTCTACTCAGGCATTTGACATCACGCTGCAGCAGGCCGATGTCGCTCTTTATCGGGGCAAGAGCGCGGGGCGCAACCGCGTTCAGCGTGCGGACCCCGAATACTTTGTGCCTCGGGCGCCAGAAAGCAAGGCAAGAAGATCAAGCCTTTCTAACCGGGAAAGGGCCTGAGGGCTGTCAGGCTGCAATCACCGTCACGGCATAGCCCTTGTCGCTGGCAATCACGTCCAGAAGGCGATCGATATTGGGATGGGCACCGGGGCGTGCCTTGGCGTCTTCGGTGTGCTCGGCAAACAGCTGCAGGCCTTCTTCGGCAGCGGCGACATCGATGCTGCCATGTTTTGCGTAGAGTGCGTTGTAGACCGTGACCGAGCCGGCCTTGCCAGGCGCATTCGGAATGCTTGCGGCCAGCTTGCCGTCGGAGTCGATCAGCTGCAGCTCGGCGATATGGGCGATGGAGGGAAGTTGCTTGAGGTTGTCGGCAAAGGCCATGGTGTGCTCGCGATGGTCGCTGTGATGGAAGCCGCTATTGTGGGGCAGCCTGATGGCCTGTTCAGTTTCGGGCCTTGTTTTGCTCCAGCACCCGCAGTGCCTGCTGCATCTGCGCAAGCGTTGGTGCATATTCGGGCAACTCGGCAATTTCCTCCATTTCGCGCAGCATCAGCTGTTGCACCTGTGCTGCCAGGTCCTGCCACTGAGAGACGCTCATGAGGGCCTGGGCCGTCTGCAGCAAGTCGGCTTGTATTTCATATGACAGAGAGAGCTTGCGCACCACATTGAGGGCAAATGGGGGGCACAGCAGAATCTGAAACGCAGTGGAGCGCGCGAAGGAACGATTGCTGTGGCCCTGCTTGCCGTGGCGCAGGGCCAGCCAGCTCAGGCAGGCGGTGCTCAGATAGATCAGCGCGAGTGCGATCAACTGCAGCAGTTCGGAATGCAGCACCAGCAAGGCGGCGGGAAGACCGAGAAACAGCAGCGCGGCCAGCAGATACAGCGGCAGCGCAAACGCTTTGAAGCTGCGGGCATGTGCCTCCACCGCCTTTGAAAATGCCGCGTCACCGGGCAGATGAATCCGGGTGGTGCTCCAGTGCTGACGGTAGACGGGCCGGTGCAGTGCAAAGACAGGCAGCCATAGCAGGCGGTTCTGGCGCAGCTCGAAGCCTCGGCTGGCCAGCTGTGCCCGCCATCCCGACCTTAGCGGGCGCAGCAAACCCTCTTCTGGCTTGAGCAGCAAGGCCGTGTCATATAGATAGAACAGTACGATGGCCAGAACTACCTGCAACTGCGTGGAGATCGTGAAGTACAAGACGGCTTTCGGGACAAGACAAACCCCGCGATCTTAGCGATGCGCGGGGTGGGGTTAGAGGGGGTGAATCTGCGGCCGACCTAATGCTTTATTCAGCGGCTTTCTTGCGGCCAAGCAATTTGCCTATGCCAGCGAACAGCGCGACCGCTGCGGCGGCGATGATCTTCCAGCCTGCAGCCAGAAAGCCTGCAATCGCACCCCACAGGCCTTTCTTGGTGGCCACTGCGGCAGCGCCGCCGAGTACTAGTGCACCCAGGCCGATTGCGGCGACCTTGTCACCGTTCTTGAACTCGGCATAGGTCTGGCCGCTGTTGTAGTCGAAGCCGGCAAGTACCTTTTTGAACTCATCGGTGTTCTGGGCCAGTGTCGCGGTGTCGGATACCAGGGTGGCTGTCATCACGCCGCTGCGGCCCAGAATGCGCGAGGTGTAGTTGACATTTTTCTCGCCTGATTCTCCGCGCAGACGCAGGCCCCACTCCAGTCGCTTGGTGGCAGTGTCGTAATGGGGGGGAACCTGCCAGCCATCGGTGTACAGCGCTTCAAGACCCAGCTTCTTGCGTTGCTCGTTGCCGGCCTTGTCGCCTGATTGCATGGATTTGAGCAAGTCATCGGCATCGATCTTCTCGTCATCCTTCACGTAACCAGTTTCGTCATAGGAGAACACTGCAAACCAGTCCAGCGATTTGGGGGCTATCAGAAAGTGATCACTGCTGGGCGGGTTGCCAAATGCCTGCAACAGCTTGGAGGTGTCGGCCTCGCCGAGAAATGCATAGCCCGATGGAATCTTGACGCTGGCCTTGTCAGCGATTTCTCCCTTGCCGCTTTCCTGCCAGTGCAGGGCTTTGATTTCAGGGGGTAACTCCTGAGTGGCTTCCGTCTTGGCCCAGACGCCTAGAGAAAGTGACAGACCGAGAACGCCGGCCGCGATGGACTTGAACATTCAATGAACTCCCGTGTTATGAATTTATTGAGGATTGCTATTGGTAATAGCGAACTTGGTTTCAGATTCGCATTCGAATCATCGTCGTTGATTCGCACGCGAAGCATAACGCGGCTCAAACTGAGCTGACAAAATTAGCAGGATTGATAGCGTAAAGCGTCAGTAATATCGGACAAAAAGCATGTTTTAAAGATTTTTCATGGAGATCGGTCATATGCACAGTGCCATAGCTTTCTTGCAGGAACATGCCGGTCTGGGCATGGGCAGCTGGCATCTTGGCCAGGGGCGGCGCAGCCGGGACGAGGAGAAAGCGGCCTTGCTCACGGGGGCGCAGCTCGGCCTGAGCGTGATCGACACCGCCGAGATGTATGGCGATGGCCTATCCGAGGAACTGATTGGCGATGTGCTGCGTGAGTGGCCATCCGCCAAGCCCCGGCCCTTTCTGGTCAGCAAGGTGCTACCCATGCATGCCAGCCGCAAGGGAGTGATGCGCGCGTTTGAGGCGAGTGCCTACAAGCTGGGAGTGGACTGTATCGACCTTTATTTGCTGCACTGGCGCGGAAATACGCCGCTGGCCGAGACGGTAGCCGCATTTGAGGACCTGAAGGCGCAGGGCAAGATTCGCCATTGGGGAGTCTCCAATTTCGACACCGACGATATGCAGGAGCTGTGGCAAGTTCCGGGCGGAAGCAACTGCGTGGTCAATCAGGTGCTCTACAACGTTTTCAGCCGCGGCATCGAATATGACTTGCTGCCCTGGTGCCAGAACAACGGCGTGACCGTGATGGCGTATTGCCCGCTTGGACATGGTGAGCTGATCGAGCAAAGTTTGCTGGCCGAAATCGGTGGTCGCCATGGTGTCAGTGCCAGTGTGGTGGCTCTGGCCTGGGCGTTGCGCAGCGGCCATGTGCTGCCAATTCCCGAGAGCGGCTCGGCAGACCATATCCGAGACAACGTCTGCGCACTGCAGCTCAGGCTCAGTGCCGAGGAGCTGGCACTGATAGATGCTGCATCGCCCCCGCCGCGCTTCAAGCAGCCGCTGGACATTCTCTGAGCAAGGAGGGCGCCAGCGTCAGTCGAGTGGCGTTACTGACGGCGCCCCTACACGTGCCGGCATTCAGAACAGAACCCGGTCCGGCTCCCAGACCAATGCCCGTCGCTCCCATTCCTGCTCCCGGGTCGCTGGCGTCTGCGTCGCTACGGCCACCAGCACTCTGACCTTCGACAGCTTTGCAGATCCCTCCGGCTCCCCCATGCTCGGCCGTGTTCTGGCGCGATCCGGGCTAAGCGCTGCCTGCGTTGACATTACTTGCGAGCCCGCTTGTCGATCGGCCTCATGTTTTGTCATATGCTAGATAGTTGACATATCACCTAGCTGAGAAAAAGAGACAACGTGGTGGAGCCTGTGACTAGCCGGGGTCTGAACCCCTCATGGATCATCGTCGCTGCGGGCGTCAGTGCCTCGCTGCATGTGGGCAAGCTGCCGCCCGCCGTGCCCCTGCTGCAGCAGCAACTGGGCGTGTCCCTGGTGCAGGCGGGATTCTTGCTTTCCACCGTCCAGGTGGCGGGCATGGTGCTGGGCCTGGTGGTGGGCCTGGGCGCCGACAAATGGGGTCTGCGTCGCAGCCTGCTGACCGGGCTGGTGCTGATGGCTCTGTCCAGCGCGGTGGGCGCTGCGGCCACGGGCTTTGCCTGGCTGCTGGCGCTGCGCGCGTTTGAAGGCCTGGGATTCTTGCTGGTCGCCATGCCTGCTCCAGGGCTGATTCGTCGCAGCGTCAAGCCGTCAGAGCTGGGGGCGCGCATGGGCTGGTGGGGCTCTTATATGCCCATTGGCAGCGCCATGGGCTTGCTGCTTGGGCCTTGGGTGCTGCAGGCGACCAGTTGGCAGACCTGGTGGCTTGCACTGGGCTGTACCTCCGCCTTGGCGGCCTATGCCGTCTGGCGCATGGTGCCTGCGGATGCTGCTGCAACTGCAGCCGTCGCAGCCATTGTCGATGAGGGATGGCGCCCGCGTCTGGCGCTCACATTGCGCAGCCCCGGCCCCTGGCTGGTTTCACTGGGCTTCATGGTGTATTCAGGTCAGTGGATGGGCATTGTCGGCTTTCTGCCCACGCTTTATTCGGAAGCAGGGCTCAGTGCCAAGCTGGCAGGCCTGCTGACGGCCGTGGTCGCTGCCAGCAATATGCTGGGCAATGTGGCGGCAGGCCGGTTGTTGCACCGCGGCTGGAGTCCTGCGCGCTGCCTGCAGACCGGCTATGTGCTGATGGGCCTGACGGCGCTGCTGGCCTATGCGCAGGTCGGGGGCGAGTCGCTGGCTCCTCTGTGGCTGCGCTTTGTGGCCGTGGCGCTGTTCTCGGCGACGGGCGGCCTGATACCGGCGACCTTGTTCACAACGGCCATGCATCTGGCGCCCAGCCAGGCCACGGTGTCCACCACCGTGGGTTTCATGCAGCAATGGTCTTGCGTGGGGCAGTTCGCAGGTCCGCCGCTGGTGGCGGCCGTGGCCATGCAGATGGGCGGCTGGCAGTTCACCTGGATGGTGACGGGCAGCATGTGCGTGCTGGGCTGGTTGCTGGCGCTGGGAGTGGGCCGTTGCTGGAGCCGCCTCAGGCCCTGAGACCAGGGAATGATGCTCTGTATTTGTGAGCTTTCAGTTCTTGCCGGATAGGTGCGGTAGCCCGATTTGATGCATCGTTTTGAGTTGGCGCACAGGACTCAATTGCCAGCTCAAGCATGATTCGAGTCTGAACTGCGGTTACGCTGCAGTCTTGTGGAGGTCCATGATGCAAAAGCGCCAGTTTCTCGCCACCGCAGCTTCGCTGACGGCATTGTCATCAACGCCCTGGCTCGCGGGCTGTGCCTCGCGTCGTACCAAGACGGCGGTCAAGCCGGCCGAGCTGATCTATTACGGCGGCCCGATTCTCACCATGAATGACGCACAGCCTCAGGTGGAGGCCGTGGCCGTTAGCGCCGGGATGATTACTGCAATTGGCTCGGCTCAGGAGCTGGAGGCCTTGCGCGGCGCTGCCACGCGCATGGTGGACTTGCAGGGGCGCACGCTGATTCCGGGTTTTGTGGACCCGCACAGCCATATCGGCGGCGTGGGGCTGCAGGCAATTTCTGCCAATCTGCTGCCCCCGCCCGACGGCGGCAACGCCTCTATCGCCGACTTGCAGCAGACGCTGCGTGAATACATCCAGACTTCGCCCGAGGTCAAACAGCTGGGCATCGTGCTCGGCTTTGGTTATGACGATTCCCAGCTTCAGGAGCGACGCCATCCCACACGCGACGACCTTGATGCCGTTTCGCGTGATTTGCCGATTGCCGTGATTCACCAGTCCGGGCACTTCGGTGCACTCAATTCCGCGGCCCTGGCCCGTGCCGGCATCGGTCCCGGCACTCCCAATCCAGAGGGCGGCGTGATCCGCCGCCGTGCCGGCAGCCCGGTGCCCAACGGGGTGCTGGAGGAGAACGCCTTCTTCCACAGCCTGGGCAGGATCATGCCCAAGCTCACGCTGGAGCAATCCATGGACTGGCTGGAAAAAGCCCAGCAGCTCTATCTGGAGTTCGGCTATACCACGGTGCAGGACGGTCGCTCCGACGCAGGCGCCATTGCCTCGGCCATGGCGGCTGCCGAGTCGCGTCGGCTGGTCATCGACGTGGTGTCCTATCCCGACATACTGCAACTGGGCGACGGCGCGCTGGCCAACAAGCTCAAGTTCAGTCGCAGCTATACCAATCGCTTCCGCATTGGCGGTGTCAAGCTCACGCTTGATGGCTCGCCCCAGGGCAAGACCGCCTGGCTGACCGAGCCCTATCTGGTGCCGCCCGATGGCCAGCAGCCCGGCTATCGTGGCTACGGAGTGCTCAGCGATGTCAGGGCCAATGAGCAGGTGGCCAAGGCCATTCACAATGGCTGGCAGATTCTGGTGCATGGCAACGGTGACGCGGCGATCGATCAGTTCATCGCAGCTGTACGTGCCAGCGGCCCGGTGGAGCAGGCGCGTGCCGTTCGCCCTGTGCTGATCCACGGACAGACGCTGCGGCGGGACCAGGTGAGCCAGCTCAAGGAGCTGGGCATTTTCCCATCGCTGTTTCCCATGCATACCTTTTACTGGGGCGATTGGCACCATGATTCGGTGCTCGGCGATCCGCGCGCGCAGAACATTTCGCCGACAGGCTGGGTGCTGGGCGAGGGCATGGTGTTCACTTCTCACCACGATGCACCTGTTGCTCTGCCGTCATCGATGCGTGTGCTCGATGCCACCGTCAATCGCACCACGCGTTCGGGCCGCGTGCTGGGGCCTGAGCATCGCGTCTCGCCCTGGGTGGCGCTCAAGGCGCAGACCATCTGGTCGGCCTACCAGCATTTCGAGGAAGACCGCAAGGGTTCCATCGAAGTCGGCAAGCTGGCTGATCTGGTCGTGCTTTCGGACAACCCGCTGACCGTGGAGTCTCATCAGCTTGCCAGTCTCCAGGTGCTGGAGACCATCAAGGAAGGGCGCACGGTTTACAAGCGCGACGGGGCAAACTTCTGATTTGAGGGCTGCTTGCGATTGATAGGTGTTCGTTTGGGTGAATGTTTTTTCACGCATCGCGCGAGCCGATAAGGGCGCGCAATGCACGCTCCAGTTGCTGGGCGTTTTCATGCACCAGCAGCCATTCGGGCTGAAGTACTTCCATCGGTGCAGTTGATGCAGGGCAGCTATCCATGATCGCCAGTGGATCATCGGCCTTGAGCGCGACCACGGTTGGCTGGTTGGCCAGATCGAGACAGGCATGCGTCAGCCAGCGGCAGTAGTCGGCCATCGCCGCAGGCGGCGGCTTCCCGGTGTGGGCGGTGGCACGGTTCAGACTTTCGGCCAGCAGCAGAGCCGTGGCATAGACGCGCACGGCATGGCGGTCATAGCGGCGGGTGACAAAAGCCAGTCGCTCTGCATTGAGTCGTCCGCGCAGGGACCAGCGGCGCGAGGAATGGGCCTGGCCTACGGCGGCGCGCAGGGCTGCCAGCGATTCATGGGCCAGTGATAGCTGGCCGAGGGCGGTTTCGGCCGCATCGGCTTTTTGCTGCTGGCAGGCCTTGAGAATCAGATCCAGACCGTTGGCAAGCTGCTTGAGAAAGATCGAGGCGGCCCGGCCCATATCCTTGATGGGATTGGAGGTCAGCAACACCTGGCTGAAGATAAGCCCGACCGCAGCACCGACCGTGACGTCCAACAGACGCGCTCCGCCCGCCATGCTCGGGCCGAGCACCAGCACCAGAATCACCGAGACCCCGGCTTGAATAGGCACCACGGGTGCGGGGCCGATGATGGCGCCGAGCAGGATGGAGAGGAATGCGCCAAGACTCATGCGCAGCAACAGATGCTGCTCGGGCAACTGCCACAGCAGATCGCCGATCACGATGCCCAATGTGCAGCCTATGAGCAGACTACGCGCCTGTTTCAGATGGCTGGGCAGTCCCGGGGCGAGGCAGATCACGGCGGTGACCACGGCGAAGGCAGGCTTGGGATGGCCCCAAAGCTGCTGGGCGATGACCCAGGCCAGCATGCTGGCCAGTGCTGCAGCAATCGCATCACGCAGGGCCAGCCTGGCCCGCGATGGAAAAGTGGTCTTGGCACGACGCCAGGCCAGCATGAACGGGGTGCTCCAGCGCAATCTCAAACTCCTTGGCATGGCGGTCGATCAGACTCCGATTCAAGGATGTTAGAGGGCGCGGCGAGATTGCCCTGTGGGAAATACGCCACGCCATCCGAAAATGCAGGCCGGCGGATCAGTCCGCCGAGTCGTCGTACTGGGGTGGGGTCTTGCGAAAGCCACTGGTGATGATGGCCAGATAGACAAGGCCGATGCTGCCCCAGATAAGGCCCGAACTCAGCGAGCGGGGCTCCACCTCCAGCCACATGGCGCCTACGCTCATGAAGCCCAGCACCGGGGTGACAAGATAGCGCAGCAGGTCGCCTGGACTGTGCCAGCGGCCCTGGCGCCACATGTATTCAGCCAGCACCGACAGATTGACAAAACTGAAAGCCGTCAGCGCGCCGAAGCTGATCAGGGCGACCACATATTCCAGGCTCAGAAAGCCAGCGGTCAGTGCCACCGCGCCCACCAGCACAATGTTGTAGGAGGGCGTGAAGGACTTGGGGCTGATATGGCCGAAGAAGCGCTTGTGGATCACGCCGTCGCGGCCCATCACATACATCAGGCGCGATACACCCGCGTGAGCCGCGATGCCCGAGGCCATGACGGTGACGATGGCAAAGGACAGCACCACCGACTTGAACAGTGCTCCGCCCACCAGGTAGAGGATCTCGGGTTGGGTTTCGTCCACAGCCTCGAAGTACTGTTTCGGGTTGCCGGGGAAATAGAGCTGCAGAAAATAAGTGGCCGCGATGAAGATCAGGCCGGAAATCAGCGCCGTCAGAAAAATGGCCTTGGGCAAGGTGTTTCGGGTGTCGTGGGTCTCTTCGGCCAGTGAACTCAGCGAGTCAAAGCCCGTGAACGAAAAACAGAGAATGGTGGCTCCCGTAATCAGTGCGCCGATTTCGGCCTGGGAGCTCCAGAAGGGCGACAGCGTCCACAGGCCCTGGCCGCCATGTTCGGCAATCGCGCCCAGGGCATTGCGGCCTGCATGCAGATCGCGCCAGACCATGCAGGTGAAGATGGCGATGATGAGCAGTTGGAAGAAGACGATCAAGCCGTTGAAATGGGCGACAAAGCGAATGCCGCGCAGATTCACGCAGACCATCAGCGCGGTCAGGCCGAAGATCCAGACCCAGTGGTTGACCTCGGGGAACATGGAGGTCAGATAGATCCTTGCCAGCAAGATATTGACCATGGGCGAGAGCAGGTAGTCCAGCAACGACGACCAGCCCACCATGAAGCCCACATTGGGGTGAATGGCCTTTTGCGCATAGGTGTAGGCCGAGCCCGAGGAGGGGTAGCGCCGGATCATGTGGCCGTAGCTGAGCGAGGTCAGCAGCACTGCCAGCAAGGCAACGAAGTAGGAGGTGGGCACATGCTGCAGCGAATCGCGCGAGACCATGCCGAAAGTGTCCAGCAATGTCATCGGCTGGATATAGGCCAGGCCGATGATGACCACATGCCATAGCAGCAGAGTCTTTTGCAGGCGAGCGGGGGAGGTGGTCGAGGCTGCCAAGGGAGGGCGATCAGTCAGTGCAGTCATCTTCTACAAGAACAAGAGAGCCGGCACAAAACCCGCACCGGCCTGCGCGTGGCAATGCGCCGCAGAGATGAGTCTCAGCTTGTTTGCCACTGTGTTATCAATGGTTTGGACATACCCTGAAGCAGGGCGCCGTTCTTGGGTTCCGCTGAGCCTTGGGTCGGGCAGCAACGAAAAGCCGGCATTATCGGATTTTGTTACTCCCGAGATTGCTTATGATGAAAATCACATTAATTTCACGCCGGTATCAGCACAGCTTGCTATGACTGGAAGAGCATGCACATGCTCAGCCTCAACTCCCTTGCAGCAGAGACTGAATGCATTGCCATTCGGCTTCGGTCACGGGGGTAATGGAGAGACGATTGCCTTTTTGCAGCACGCGCATCTGCGCCAGTTGAGGTTGCTCGCGTAGCTCCGGCATCAGCAGTGGGCGGATCTTTTTCAGCGCCTGCACATCCAGCATAAGCCAGCGCGGTTTGTCTGTCTGGGACTTTGGGTCGTAATAGGGGTCCGCAGGGTCGAACTGGGAAGGGTCCACGCGCAGATTGCCGGCAATGCGGGCAATGCCGTAAATCCCGGGTTCGGCGCAACTGGAATGCCAATACAGCACGCCGTCACCCACCTGCATATCGTCACGCATGAAATTGCGTGCCTGGTAATTGCGCACGCCATTCCAGGCAATGGTCTGCTCGGGGGATGCCAGAGCATGGTCGATGGAGTACTCGTCGGGCTCGTTCTTCATGAGCCAGTAACGATGGGCTTGGGGGCTGCTGTCGTTCATAGGTGCATTGTCTGTGAGGAGGTTGCTGTCTCAGTCTTCACGGTCGCGCTGCCAGGGACCGCGGTCTTGCTGCCAATTGCGCACCAGATCGCTATTGCGTTGCAGCAGATTTCGGGTGTCCAGCCAGCGGCCTGGAATGTCCAACTCGGCTTCTTCCACCACCCGAATACAGTCCTGAATATGGCGCTCGCCCAGATAGCGCAGCGTCGCGTAGCCTATGGACGCAGCTGCGAGCTGGCCCAGTAGCGGCACATATTTGGCGGCCTGCCTGGTGCTCATGCGCAAACCCATGGCTTTGCCGAGGCGCAGCACCATGTCGCGGGTGATGAACTTGCCGATCAGCACGGAGCCAACCATGGCGATGGCTTTCTGGACTTGCTCGCGCTTTCCTGGCGTGAGTTGGTCGAGTTGCTCCGGCGTCAACCCGAACTCCTGGTTGATGCGCGGATAGAGCTGGGCGAGCAGGGCAGCATCTGCAGCCCAGTCCAGACCGGGTATGGGGATGGCACTGGCGGCAGCGCTGACGAGTGCCCGTCTTCTCAGTAGTTTGCGGGCCCGTTCAGCGGCTTGGGCAATGTCTTTGCGCTCCGCTCTGGTCGCACTAAGGTTTCTGAAGCTCGGGTCTTTTTTCCACATATTCGATAAGGAGATGACGGAAATAGAAAAAGGGGCTTGTCGGCCCCTTTTGGTCGGAATTCAGATTCAGTTGGCCTTACCGCGCACCATGCCATAAATAAACAAAAGAATCACGGCCCCAATGACCGATGCAATCCAGCCTGCGGCTTGTCCGGGCTGGTACCAGCCCATGGCCGAGCCGAGATAGGTAGCTACAAACGAGCCGACGATACCGAGAAGAATCGTCATGATCCAGCCCATGCTGTCATTGCCGGGCTTGATGGCCCGAGCAATCAAACCGACGATAAGGCCGACGATGATGGTTCCGATGATGGACATATTCTGTTCCCTGTTGGTGCTTTGACGAAAGTGACTCTACGCGGCCCGACGGTTCGACTCTGTCGGACGATTCTGAATGTAGGCGCGAGCGCGATTCTTGCGTGAAAACACACAGAGGCATGTGCTACATCGGGACCCAAGGGCGAAACAAAAACGCCTGCAGAAAGCAGGCGTTTTGGTCAAGCCCCGATTCGGAATCAGGGCTGCAATGGGCCCAGGGCGCTATATGCAGCAGCCGTGGTTGCCGAGGCGTCAGCGCCTTCGACGCGGCGGGCGCCGTCGAAGCGGCGCGCCCAGTAGGAGGTCTGCATGCTTTCCACGCGCACGCTGGCACCGGTGCGCGGTGCGTGGATGAATTTGCCGTCACCCACGTAGATGCCCACATGGCTGAATGTGCGGCGCATGGTGTTGAAGAACACCAGATCACCAGGCTTGAGGTCGCTGCGGTCGATCTGCTGGGTGGCATTGGCCTGTTCGGCAGAGACGCGAGGCAGAACCTTGCCCATGGTCTGGGAGTAGATGGCGCGCACGAAACCGCTGCAGTCGAAGCCGGTTTCGGCGTTGGTCCCACCCAGGCGATAGGGAACGCCAAGGAAGCCCATGGCCGTCACCACCAGATCGGAGGTTTTTTCGGCCACGTTCTGACGTGCTTCGCGCACGAAGTCAGTCGTCTTCTCGGCCACGGAGTGGCGAGCTTCACGCAACTGGGTGATGAGGCCGCGGTTGACCAGCAACTGGGCCATGTCGTCGTCACGCTGCTCGCTAGGCGCCGCGTGCGCTGAGGTAACGCCGACAAATAGAAGTGCAATAAGCCATCGGGACATGGGGCGTGAGGGTAACACGTTCATTTGTAGGATGGGGGCTCTATTTCCAATTTTTTCTCTTGGTTTTTGATGCGGCACAGCAAGTGAGCTGCGGGCATAAGCTTATTGCGTGAGCTGCTCTCAAATTTGCAGCGTATTGCAGTACGTAATTTCCCCATTCTGGTGAATGCGGGTCGGGAATGCGCCAATTCATGGTATTGACATGCGAAAGGCGTTGCATTGACGGACTTTCTGCCCTGGCATGCGCTTGCAGCGACAATAGCGCCATCGATTACAGCCGATGCGACGGGCTTCCTCAGCCCATCGCACGACGGTCTTGCGCAAGCGCTGCGCCTTTTTTTGCGTCAGGCTTGACACAGTTTTAAGAAAGATTTGCCATGTTGTTAGAAGCTTCCGAGTCGCAACTGGTTCTGGTGGACTACCAGGACAAGCTGATGCCCGTCATTCATGAAGGCGCGCAAGCGCTGGCCAATGCCGTCAAGCTGGCCAAGATGGCGCAGTTGCTGGAGGTGCCTGTCTGGGGAACGGAGCAGAACCCTTCGCGTCTTGGCGCCAACAATGCGGAGCTCAAGGCTCTGTGCCAGAAGACGCTGGAGAAACTGTACTTCAGCGCCGTTCCTGAGGGTCTGGGTGAATTGCTGCGTCCTCCCGCCAAGCCCCAGGGCGGCAATGCGCGCAGCCTGCCCAAGCATCTGCAAAAGCCCCAGCAGCAGGCGCCCGAGCGCAATATGGTGGTGATTGCCGGCTGTGAAACCCATGTCTGCCTGTTGCAGACGGCGCTGGAGCTGCTGGAAGACGAGTTCGATGTGTGGGTGGTGACGGATGCCTGCGGCTCGCGAACCGAGCGTAACCGGGATGCAGCATTTGACCGTCTGGCAGGTGCCGGCGCCGAGCTGGTGACCACCGAGATGGTGATGTTCGAGTGGCTGCGCACCTGCGAAGACCCTGCTTTCAAGGAGATGCTGGCTCTGGTCAAGTAATTGCTGGCGGCCATTCAGGAAATAAGCGCCTTCTGGGCGCTTTTTCTTTGGGCTGCGCATCGACCGTCACATTTTCGGCTTGTGGCACTCAGGTCCCAGGAGTTGCGGCCCGGCTTGGCACTCCGTCTTCATGGGATGTCCACCGAGGAGTCAGGAGCCATACGCTCTACACCATGGCGGGGCGGACACGACATCCGGGAAGAGGGCTTCAAGGAGGACCGAGGAACTGAGCGTGCTCGGGGCCTATGCTCTGACGCGGCGCGGGTGCGGCGTTGGTGCGATAGTCAAGTGCTGTCAGTTTTCGGCAAGCGCGTTATGAATAATTATGAATTCAGAAAGCTCTCTGCAAAAGACGGAGAGTCAAGGAGACATATTCATGACCACGCGTTTCGAAGATTTTTATCAGCGTTCCATTGATGACCGCGAGGGCTTCTGGGCAGAGCAGGCCGGTCTGATCGATTGGCAGCAGAAGCCGCAGCAGATCTGTGACTACAGCAACCCGCCATTTGCCAAATGGTTTGTGGGCGGCACAACGAATCTTTGCCATAACGCCATTGACCGCCATCTGGCAGCGCGCGGCGATCAGAATGCGTTGATCGCCATTTCCACCGAAACCCGCACCGAAAAGGTCTATAGCTATCGCGAGCTGCATGCGGAGGTCAATCGCATGGCTGCCGTGCTGCAGTCGCTGGGTGTGCAAAAAGGCGACCGCGTGCAGATCTATATGCCCATGGTTGCCGAGGCCTGCTTTGCCATGCTGGCCTGCGTGCGTCTGGGTGCCGTTCACTCCGTGGTGTTCGGCGGCTTTGCCTCGGGCGCGCTGGCGTCGCGCATCGATGATGCCGAACCCAAGGTCATCATCAGTGCCGATGCGGGCTCGCGCGGCGGCCGCGTCGTGGCCTACAAGCCTTTGCTGGATGAAGCGCTCAGGCATTCCAGTCACCAGCCCGCTGCCGTGCTGATGGTCAACCGCGGACTGGCCGAAATGCCCATGAAGGCGGGCCGCGACCATGACTGGTCGGCCTTGCGTGCCCGACACATGGATGCGCAGGTGGATTGCGTCTGGGTGGAATCAACCCATCCCAGCTACACCCTCTATACCAGCGGCACCACGGGCAAGCCCAAGGGCGTGCAGCGCGATACGGGCGGCTATACCGTGGCGCTGGCGGCCAGCATGCCGCACATCTTCGATGCCCAGGCCGGGCAGACCTTCTTCTGCACCAGCGATATCGGCTGGGTCGTGGGTCATAGCTACATCATCTATGCACCGCTGATTGCGGGCATGGCCACGGTGATGTACGAGGGTCTGCCGGTCAACCCCGATGCCGGCATCTGGTGGAGCATTGTCGAGAAATACAAGGTCACGCACATGTTCTCGGCGCCGACGGCGATTCGCGTGCTCAAAAAGCATGATGCGGATTACCTCAAGCGCTACGACATCTCCAGCCTCAAGGCCCTGTGGCTGGCTGGCGAGCCGCTGGACGAGCCCACGGCGACCTGGATCAGCCAGGCCATCAGCAAGCCCATCATCGACAACTACTGGCAGACCGAGACCGGCTGGCCCATCATGACGCTGTGCAACGGCGTGCAAAAGCAGGCCACGCGTTTTGGCAGCCCGGGACGGGCGGTCTATGGCTACAACGTCAAGCTCATCGATGACGCCAGCGGCGAGGAGTTGACCCAGGCGAATCAGAAGGGCGTGCTGGCGATCGAAGGTCCGCTGCCGCCCGGTTGCATGCAGACGGTCTGGCGTGACGACAACCGCTTTGTCAACACCTACTGGAAGAGCATTCCGGGTCGGCTGATCTACAGCACCTTCGACTGGGGTATCCGCGATGAGGATGGCTACTACTTCATCCTCGGCCGTACCGACGATGTGATCAATGTGGCGGGTCATCGCCTGGGCACGCGGGAGATCGAGGAGAGCATCTCTGCCCATGCCCAGATTGCCGAAGTGGCCGTGGTTGGCGTTGCCGACAATCTCAAGGGCCAGGCTGCACTGGCCTTTGCCGTGGTACGCGATGCGGCCTTGGTGGCAGACGAGGTCTCCAGCAAGGCCCTCGAAGCCGATGTGATGAAGCTGGTCGATTCGCGTCTGGGTGCGGTTGCGCGTCCGTCTCGTGTGATTTTCGTCACGGCTCTGCCCAAGACACGCAGCGGCAAGCTGCTGCGCCGGGCCTTGCAGGCCGTGGCCGAAGGTCGTGATCCCGGTGACCTGAGCACCATGGAAGATCCGGCGGCCCTGGCCCAGGTGCAACAGCGGCTGTAACTTCCGCAACGGTTGTTGCGCAGCTTCACTCCCGCAGCTAGCGCCGCAGGGGCGGCGTGTCGGGATTGCGGCGAATCGATAGTTCAAGGCCTGCGACCATCAAGGCGCAGGCCTTGCTGTTTGCAGCCTAAAATCGCCCGATCACGCCACGCGGTCCGTTGCCTGGCGCTATGAAATAGAAAAACTTCGAGAAAGAGCTGTCGTGCAAGTTGCATCCTCCATCTTCAAGGCTTACGACATTCGCGGCATCGTGCCGTCGACACTGACTGAAGAAGTCGCCCGTGGCATCGGCCGCGCATTCGGCATGGCAGCGCTGGTTGCCGGTGAAAAAGCCGTGGCGGTGGGTCGTGATGGTCGTCTGTCGGGTCCCGCGTTGTCGGCTGCGTTGATGCAGGGCCTGACCGAGGTGGGTGTGAATGTGATCGACATCGGCCTGGCCACCACGCCCATGCTGTACTTTGCCGCCGCCACCTTGTGCACCAGCGGCATTCAGGTGACGGGCAGTCACAACCCCAAGGATTACAACGGCTTCAAGATGGTGCTGGCAGGCCGAGCCATTTATGGCGAGGAAATCCAGGCCTTGCGCGCGCGCATGGAGTCCGAGGACTGGACGATTACCGGTGCCGGACAGATCAGCCGCGCCGATGTGCTGGCCGATTACACCGCCCGCATCGTGGGCGATGTGAAGCTGGCGCGGCCCATGAAGATTGTGGTGGACTGCGGCAACGGCGTGGCCGGTGCATCGGCTCCCGCCATCTTCCGTCAGCTGGGCTGCGAGGTGATCGAGCTGTTCTCCGAAGTCGACGGCAACTTCCCCAATCATCATCCCGATCCCAGCAAGCCCGAGAACCTGCGCGATGTGATCCAGGCCCTGCAGACAAGCGATGCCGAGCTGGGTCTGGCCTTTGACGGTGACGGCGACCGCCTGGGCATTGTGACCAAGGACGGCCAGAACATCTTCCCCGACCGTCAGATGATGCTGTTCGCCAAGGATGTGCTTTCACGCGTGCCTGGCGGCTCCATCGTGTTCGACGTCAAGTGCACCCAGCGTCTGGCCCCCGAGATCGAAGCTGCCGGCGGCAAGGCCGTGATGTACAAGACCGGCCATTCGCTGGTCAAGGCTCGCATGAAGGAGCTGGGCGCGCCGCTGGGTGGCGAGATGAGCGGCCATATCTTCTTCAAGGAGCGCTGGTTCGGCTTTGACGATGGCACTTATGCCGGCTGCCGTCTGCTCGAAATCGTCAGCCGCGAAACCGACCCCAGCGCACTGCTCAACGCATTGCCCACCAGCTTCTCTACACCAGAGCTCAATGTGGCCTGTGCCGAAGGCGAGCCCCATCGTCTGGCGGCCGAGCTGCAGGCGCTCGCTGCCACGGAGTTTGCTGAACCTGCCCGGGTCAGCACCATTGACGGCCTGCGCGTGGACTGGGCCGACGGTTTTGGTCTGATCCGTGCCAGCAATACCACGCCGGTGCTGGTGCTGCGCTTTGAAGGCCATACACAGCAAGCCTTGCAGCGCATAGAAGCGCAGATGCTGGCTTTGCTCAAGCGCGTCAAGCCTGACGCCCAGGTGGGCGCTTCTGCGCACTGATCGAAGCAGCCTCAAGCATGGCCAAACCGGCTCCCATGAGCTTTGCCCGTGCGCTGTTCAGTGCGTTGGCCTGGGCAGTGCAGCCGCTGCTGCGGCGCAAGCTGCGTCGCAGAGCGCTGGCTGAGCCAGGCTACGGCGTGGCCGTGCCTGAACGCTTCGGCCATTACCAGCCTGCAGATCTGGGGCGCGATGGACGCGGCCGATGGGTGTGGATTCATTCGGTGTCGCTGGGCGAGACCCGAGCTGCCGCCATTCTGATCAAGGCCTTGCGCGAGCGCATGCCGTCTATGCGTCTGCTGCTGACGCACAGCACTGCGACGGGGCGAGAAGAGGGCGCAAAGCTTCTCCAATCAGGCGATGTTCAAGTCTGGCTGCCTTGGGACACGTTGGGCGCAACGCAGCGCTTTATTGCGCAGTTTCACCCCGCCGTGGGTGTGCTGATGGAAACCGAGATCTGGCCCAATCTGATTGCAGGCTGTGCCAACGCAGGCATTCCCCTGGTGCTGGCCAATGCGCGGCTCAATGCCAAGTCCGAAGCGGGGGCGCTCAAGATGGGGGCGATTTCGCGCCCGACCTATGGTGCACTGGCAGCCGTCTGGGCACAGAGCGAGGAAGATGCGCGCCGCCTGCGTAATGTGGGCGCGCAGGTCAGCGCCGTGCTGGGCAATCTGAAATTTGATGTGCAGCCCGACGAGCATTTGCTGAGTCTGGCTGCGAGCTGGAAGCAGCGCTTGAGCAAGCCCGTCGTGCTCTTTGCCAGTAGCCGCGAGGGCGAAGAAGCCCAGCTGCTGGAGCAGCTTAAAAGCCAGCCGGAAGCAATGCAGGCTGTGCAATGGCTGATCGTGCCGCGCCATCCGCAGCGCTTTGAGGCAGTGGCGCAGCAGATTGCGGATGCGGGCTTTGCGGTATCAAGGCGCAGCCAGTGGCCAGCGCAGCCACCCGCGCTGGCCAACGCTATCTGGCTGGGTGATTCCTTGGGCGAGATGCCGCTGTACTACGCCATGTCGCATCTGGCGTTGATGGGTGGCAGTTTTGAGCCTCTGGGCGGGCAGAACCTGATTGAGTCGCTGGCCTGTGGCACGCCCGTGATTCTGGGGCCGCATACCTTTAATTTCAGCCAGGCGTCTGAGCTGGCCGTGCAGGCCGGTGCAGCCATTCGCAGTGCCGATATGGCCCAGGCCGTGCAGGATGCGCTGGCCTGGGTTCAGAACGGTGCCGACCTGGAAGCCGCCCGCGCCAAAGCACATGACTTCATGACGCAACATCGCGGCGCAGCCGGTGCTACGGCGGATGCGATTGTGCGGCTGATGAACTAGTGAAATAAGAGCTGCTTGCGCTGATTCAGCAAGTATTTCAGATAAGAAACAGCAAAATTATGGTTTGTATAAAGCGCTAACAGCTATTGTTTCAGTAGCGATTGCTTCACCGTTGTTCCAGCTGGCGGTTTCGCTACTTAACGTGCTTTACGCTGGTGCGCTACAGGTTGGGCAGGTACTGCGGGTGTTTGGGGCGTGGTTTTTTGAACGACCGGCGCTGGCAAAGTCAGGCTGTCAATGCTGCGAAGATCATCATCTGTCAGCACGCCCGCAGCCTGCCTGAGCTTGAGCTGGCCCAGCAGCACCTGATAGCGCGCATTGGCCAGATCGCGCTCGGTCTGGTAGACCTGACTCTGGGCGTTGAGCACATCGATATTGATGCGCACGCCAACCTCATAACCCATCTTGTTGGCTTCCAGCGCACTCTGGCTGGAAGCGAGCGCGGCTTCCAGCGCCTTGACCTGGGCCTGGCCGGACTGCACGCCGAGGAAGGCGGTGCGCGTGGCCTGCTCCACGCTGCGGCGGGCATCGTCGAGCTGAGCGCGGGCTTTTTCCTCCAGCGCCACGGTTTCCCGGATGCGGTTCTGCACCGCAAAGCCCGCAAACAGCGGCATGTTCATGACCACGCCGATCTGGGCCGCGTTGGTGCGATAGCTCAGGGGAATGGATGGAGTCATGGAGCCGTTGGGATAACGGTTGACCACATAGCCGGCCTGCAGGTCCACGGTGGGCTTGTGGCCGGCCTCGGCCTTCTGCGTGTCCAGTCGGGCGATGTCCAGGGCCAGTTGGGCCTGGCGCAACTGGGGCTGGGCGGCCAGGGCCTTGTCCACCCAGTCTTGCATATTGTCGGGCTCCACCCTTGGCAAGGTCAGCGGCGCAGCCAGCGGCGTGGGCTGAATGCCGACTCGGCCCACGAGCTGATCCAGGGCCACGCGCTTGACCTGCAGGTCATTTTGCGCAGCGATTTCCTGGGCCGTGACCAGATCGAAGCGTGACTGGGCTTCGCGTGAATCGGTGATGGTGGCCGTGCCGACTTCGAAATTGCGCTTGGCCATCTCGAGCTGGGTGCTGATGGCCTGCTTTTGCGATTGGGCCACCTGCACGCTGTCCTGTGCGGCCAGTACATCGAAGTAGGCCTGAGAGACTCGAACGATCAGGCTTTGAGCTGCGGCGTCCAGCTGAGCCTGGGCCACATCCACGCCGCGCTGCCCCTGCTCGTAGGCAATCTTGTTGGCAGGACGGTACAGCGGCTGCTGGGCGCTGAGCTGCACGTTCTGTTGCGTGTTGTTGAAGCTGCTGGCCATGCCGGGTAGGGGCACGGAGGTATGGATGTCCACATGGGTGCGGTTGGCACCCGCCGACAGACCCACGTTGGGCAGCAGCCCGGACAGGGCTTGATCGGCGCGGCTGGCCGCAGCCCTCGCATCGGCTTGCTGGGCCTGCCATGAAGCGTCATAGCCGCGGGCCTGGGCTACCAGCTCGGACAAGGTCTGCGCCTGTGTCTGAGCGCCGGCCCATGCCAGCAAAACTCCCAAGGAAATGGCACGCAGAGCGTGGGCGGAGGGGGCTTGCAGGGGCCTGGGCAGCTTGGTCATAGATGTCAGGGTTGGGCGGTCTCGATCACAACGGAAAACTCAACAAAGCTCTGGATTGTCCGAGCAATAGGCCCGGCAATCTTTCAATAACGGGGAACGCCCGGGTCGGCGCTGAGCGACCAGGCGTCAATGCCGCCGGTGATGTTGCTGACGTCCTCAAAGCCGTTGTTGAGCAGAAACGCGGCCACGCTCATGCTGCGTGCGCCATGGTGGCATAGGCAGGCGACGGGGTGGTCGGGGTCCAGCTCCTGCAGGCGGCCGGGGATATCGTGCATGGGAATGCAACGCAGCTCGAAGCCTTCACCGGGCTGAATGCTGGCCAGGGTGACTTCCCAGGGTTCGCGCACATCCAGCACAACGGGCTTGACGCCGTTCGCGGCATGAGAGGCCAGCCATTGCTGGAACTGGGCGGGCAAGACCTGGGTCAACATAAAAACTCCTGGCGGCCGGCCGTCGAATCTGCGGGCCGGCCCTGACACTGAAAGACAGGCCCTGCCGGATGCACCGAAGTGACGGTTGCATAAAGCAGGGCGAACGCAACAAGCGTTTAGAACGAGAAGCGCGAAGGCTCTTCAAAGCCCACGAGGCGTGTGGCAGCGGTATCCCAGGGTTGCTGGACTTCGAAGTTGTTGCCGTTCTTGGTCACCAGTGTGAAGCGCATCACGGGCATGTGACCGACGATGGCGGCAATGCGGCCGCCTTCGTTGAGCTGGGCGTAAAGGGCGTCGGGGACCTGAGCCACCGAGCCGCTGAGCACGATCACGTCAAACGCACCCTGAGCCAGGGAAGCTGTGGCACCGTTGGCCAGCTTGACTTCGACATTCTTGACGCCGGCGCTGAGCAGATTCTCACGGGCCATTTCGGCCAGCTCGGGGTCGATCTCCAGCGTCACGACTTCCTTGGCCTGGGCGGCCAGCAGGGCTGCCATGTAGCCGGAGCCGGTGCCGATCTCGAGCACGCGGTCGGTGGGCTTGATCTTCACGTCTTGCAGCATGCGCGCTTCGATCCTGGGGGCCAGCATGTGCCAGCCTTTGGCGGCAGCTTCTTCGGCAGTGCCCTTCAGGGGGACTTCAATGTCCATATAGGCCATGTTCGCGTATTCGGGCGACACATAGTCTTCACGGTGGACCTTGCCCATCAGCTCCAGCACGGACTCGTCCAGCACATTCCAGGGACGGATTTGCTGTTCGATCATGTTGAAACGAGCCTGCGCGTGCACATCGCGCGGGTCCACTTGGGCATTCATTGGCAGGGCCATGGTATCTCCGGGGAAAGACTTATCAGGACAAACCATCGATTCTACGAGCCTCGGAGGCTTCGTGCGGCGGCTCAGCGCTTTTTGAGGGGGCGCCAGACCATTTACGGCGTATCCAGTTGGCAAAATCATCGAGATAGCAGTACACCACGGGCACCACGACCAGAGTCAGCAGCGAGGAAGTGATGACGCCGCCGATCACGGCCTGGCCCATGGGGGCGCGCTGCTCGGAGCCTTCGGTGACGGCAAACGCCAGCGGCACCATGCCGAAGATCATGGCCAGCGTGGTCATCAGGATCGGGCGCAGGCGCACGCGGGCCGCCAGCAGCAGCGCTTCGTTGCGCGGCAGGCCCGGCTCGGTCTGGCCGCTGACCTCGTTGACGCGGGGTTCGCGGGCGCGGATGGCAAAGTCCACCAGCAAAATGGCATTCTTGGTCACCAGCCCCATGAGCATGACCACGCCGATGATGGAGAACATGGACAGGGCCGAGCCGAACATCATCAGGGCCAGCACCACGCCTATCAGTGTCAGGGGCAGCGAGGTCATGAGAGCCAGGGGCTGGAGAAAGCTCTTGAACTGGCTGGCCAGAATCATGTAGATGAAGATGATCGCCAGCATCAGCGCGGAAATCGCGTAGCCAAAGGATTCGGCCATGTTCTTGGCCGCGCCGCTGAACTGGTAGCTGTAGCCGGGCGGCATGGGAATGGTGGCCAGCGCCTGCTTGATATCGGCCGTGACCTCGCCTGTGCTGCGCAGATAGACATTGGCGTTGATGGCGACCTCGCGGTTGAGATTGCGGCGGTTGATCTGGCTGGGGCCGGTGCTGTCCACCACGCTGGCAACCTGGTTGAGGCGCACGATGCGCATGCCGCCATCTCCGGTGGCCAGTGCAAACGGCAGCCGCTCCAGGTCCTGCGGCGTGGTGCGCGCCTCGGGCTCGAGCCGCACATTCACGTCATAGGTCTGGTCGTCGCTGGCCCGCCAGTTGCCCACGGTCTGGCCGGCCACCCAGGTGCGCAGCGCGCCGGCCATATTGCCTATCGACAGGCCCAGATCTGCCGCGGCATCGCGATGGACCGCGATACTGACCATGGGCTTGTTGGGCTTGAGGCTGGAGTCCAGATCGACCAGGCCCGGAATGTCGGCTATGCGCTCCTGCACGATCTGGCTCAGGCGGGCCAGCTCGTCCAGATCCGGGCCCATGAGCGAGAACTCGACCTGCTTTTGCCCGCCCACGGCCTCGCGCAGGCCCACGTGGGTGAGCTTGATGCCTGCAATCGCCTGCAGCCTGGGGCGCAGATAGGCAGAAATCTCGTCCACATTGCGGCTGCGCTGGTGGCGGTCAACCAGGCGCACATAGATATTGGCGTAGTTCTTGCCGTTGGCATTGCCGGTGTTGATGGTGGTCAGCGTGTAGCGCACCTCGGGCAAGGCGCGCAATATGTCCGTCACCTGTCTGGCCTTGGCTTCGGTGGCTTCTATCGAGGAGCCTTCGGGGGTGTTGAAGCTGATCGAGGTTTCCGAGAAGTCCGCCTTGGGTACAAATTCGGTACCAAGCAAGGGTACAAGAGCGATGCTTGCTATGAAAATAATGAATGCCAGCGCCAGGGTGAGCAGCTTGTGGGCCAGCGACCAGCGCAGTATGCCCTGGTAGAAGTCCGAGAGCCGATCGCTCATGCGCTCCACCCAGGCCGTCACGCGCCCCAGCGTGCGGTCGTACAGGCTTTTGCTGCCATGCTCGCCATGGGCGTGAATCGCCGGGTCATGCCAGACGCTGGAAAGCATGGGGTCCAGCGTGAAGCTGACAAACATGGAGATCAGCACGGCTGCCACGATGGTGATGCCGAACTCATGGAAGAACTGCCCGATGATGCCGCCCATAAAGCCTATGGGCAGAAATACGGCAACGATGGAAAGCGTGGTGGCGAGCACGGCCAGCCCGATCTCCTGCGTGCCTTCCATGGCTGCCTGGTAGGCGTTCTTGCCCATCTGCACATGGCGCACGATGTTCTCGCGCACCACGATGGCATCGTCGATCAGCAGGCCCACGCACAGCGAGAGCGCCATCAGCGTGACCATATTGATGGAAAAGCCGAACCAGTACATGAAAAGGAAGGTGCCGATCAGCGCGATGGGCAGTGTCAGTCCCGTGATCACCGTGGAGCGCCAGGAGTTCAGGAACAGAAACACGATGAGCACCGTGAGCAAGGCACCCTCGATCAGTGTCTGGCGCACGTTGTCCACGCCCACGCGGATGGCGCGCGAGTTGTCGGCAATTGCCTGCAGGCGCACGCCGGGCGGCAGCTCGGGGGCGATGGCCTTGATCGCTGCATTCAGGCCGTCGACCACCTCGATGGTGTTTTCGTCCTGGGCTTTTTGAACGGACATCAGCAGGGTACGGCTGCCGTTGTACAGCGCCAGGGTCTGCAGCTCCTGCGCATCGTCCTGCACGCGGGCCAGCTGGCCGACGCGGATCGGAGCGCCATTGCGGTGGGCCACGATGATGCGGGCGAATTCCTCGGGGCGCTGAATGCGGGCATCGATCTGCACCACGCGTTCCTGGGCCTTGGAGCGGATCGCCCCCACAGGCAGATCCTGGTTCTCGGCCCGCACCGCCTGGGCAACCTGCTCGGGGGTGATGGAGTAGGCCTCAAGCGCCTGCGGGTCTAGATAGACATTGATTTCCCGCTTGGTGGCTCCCACCATGTTCACGGCGCCCACGCCGCGCACGTTCTCCAGCCGCTTTTTCAACACCTGGTCGGCCCAGCTGGTCAGTGCAATCGCATCGGGCGGTGTCACGCTCTGGCCATCGGGGGCGGTCTCGCCGTGCAGGGCATGGGGGTCTGGCAGCACGGCCAGCGACCAGACAGCCGTGCTGGCCGGGTCGAAACGGATGACACGCGGCTCCTTGACCTCGTCACGCAGAGTGGGGCGCACCGAGGCGACCTTCTCGCGCACATCGTCGGCAGCGCGGCGCCCGTCTATATGCAGCTGGAACTCGATGATGACGACGCTGGTGCCTTCATAGCTGCGTGAGGTCAGGGCATTGATGCCGGCGACCGAGTTGACGGCCTCCTCGATCTTCTTGGTGACCTCGCTCTCCACGATCTCGGGCGAGGCTCCCGGATACTCGACCGTCACCACTACCACGGGAAATTCGATGTTCGGGAACTGGTCGACCTTGAGCCGCTGGTAGGAAAAAACGCCCAGCACCACAAAGGCCAGCATGAGCATGGTGGCCAGCACCGGGTTTTTCAGACTGATGCGCGTGAACCACATTTATGGGCTCCCGGGGCGATCTGCATCCGCCGCCTTGGCGCCTTGGGCAGCAACCGCAGCCGGGCTTGACGCTTCAACCAGCGTGCCTTCGCGCAGACCGCCGGTGCTGCCGGCCAGTACTCGGTCGCCCGCATTCAGGCCCTTGAGTATCTGCACCCAGGTTGCGCCTTCATGGGCGGACTGGCGCCCCAGTTCCACGGTCCTGTGAACCACGCGAAGCTCTGTGCGGCCGGCCATCTCCTGGGCACGCTCCGGTGCGACTGCGGCCACGGCCGGCTTGCCGGCTTGCAGCACTTGCACATAGGGCAGGGGTTTGTCGGTGCGCACGGCGGCCAGAGGCACGGCCAGTTGGTTGTCCTTGCCGGTCGTTATGCTTCCCTGCAAGAAGAGGCCGGGGCGCAACTGGGGCGCGCGCTGGCTGTTATTGTTCTTGGCGGCCTCATTCTCTTGTACCGCCAGATAGGCGGCCACGGTGCGCGAGCCGGTCTGGGCGCTGGGATTGATGCGCGCCACCTTGGCGCTGATGGCGGTCATATCCTGGGGGGCACCGGGTACTTGCAGCTCGGCCATCTGGCCGACCTGGACCTGTACCGAATCTGCGGGTGCGAGCTGGGCCATGATTTCCAGCTTGGCTGGGTCGACGACTTCGACAATGCGCGCTTCCACACCGACGCGCTCGCCGTTCTGGACAAAGCGCTGGGCGATCTGTCCGTTCATGGGGCTGGTGATGACGGCGTCGGTGACGGACTTGCGGGCCGCATCGGCGGCGGCCTGGGCGGCGGCCAGATTGGCGCGGGCCGAATCCAGGTTGGCCTGAGAGGTCAGTAGCGCCGTGGTGGAGATAAAGCCTTTTTGTACCAAGGCTGCATTGTTGTCCTGATTGCGCTGGGCAATCGCCAGCTGGGCTCTGGAAGCGTCGGCCTGCTGCTGGGCCTGGCGCCAGCGTGCCTCGGCCTCCGTGGCATCGACGCGCGCCAGCTGCTCGCCCTTGCGAACGCTATCGCCTTCGCGCACCGTCAGGCCGCGCAGCTCGCCCGCGACATAAGCCTTGACCACGGCCGAGTTCACCGCCTGAACCACACCGTTGAGCGGAACGCTCAAAGCAAGCTGAAGGGGCTGGGCCGTCAGAACCTCCTGGGCAGCCAGTTGTATGGGCAGCTCCTGCGGAGCCGCAGCATGGTTCGCGGCCTGTTTTTTATGCTGCAGATTGACGACTGCGCGCCAGCCTATGACGACCAGCAAGCCGATGAGGGCCAGACTCAAGGCCCAACGGCCGGAACGCTTCATGGTGTGTATCCCTCTGAGGCAGGTTTTTCTGTTCTATGCGCCACATGGTAGGTGCGCCGTAAACGGCTTGTATTGCAAAGCAGCAAGCAGTGTAGTGGGCGCCCTGCAGCATAGCGGGGCGGCAATCGCTGTCATTGGTGAAAATGGGTAGTTGATTTGAGCTACGCTTGACGCGTCTTAAAAACAAGGAGCCGGTGATGGCAGCGGAAACCATTTATCTGGGCGGAGGTTGCTTCTGGTGCAGTGAATCTGTTTTTAAATAAAAAACTCAATAAAATCAATTGTTTGTGAAATTTGTAAAGTGATAATTTGTGAAATTCCAGTCTTTTTCACCAGTCGCTATCACAAATAAATAACTTGAATTTTTTGCTTTGCTACTAATTTTAGGTCGCATGGGCTTGCCGGAGGTGAGGCCAGGTGACCACCCTGCCGAGAGGGCTAAACTGTTGAATGAGATTTAAATTCCTTTGACTAAGGTGTGAGAATATTTATGGAAGATGAGATACCAGAGTACCCAAAAGAAATTGAGGTTGAATGGAGTAAAACTCACATATCAATGATTTTGTTGTCGTTTTTTATTTGGCCTGCATTTTTTTACATAAATCAAGGTGATATTTTTCCTAAAATATTATCAGTTGCTGGGTTGTTTCTCAACTCCGTTGGGGCAACAGTTGCGACACTAAAACCTCCATTTTATGGTTTATATATGGATGGAGGTGCATTGCAAAGAAAGAGTGAAAAAATAGCATATAAATACTTTAGGTTCGGTATGCTTATAGTCGCTTTAGGATTTATCTTGCAGGCAGTTAAAGAGGTCCTTTGAGAAATTTATCAAGCGAATTTAATAGAGGCTGAATAAGAAATTATTTGTGATTTTTTGGGATTTTTGGCTTGCAAGAAACTAGGTAAAGTCGAAGCTATTTTTCAGGTCTTAGAGGATTGGAACGCTGGAATGAGTTTATTTGCAAAGCTTGTTAAGTTTCGAAAAAAAATTAGAATAAATCAGAAAAGAATTATCGAGACAATAATAAAAGACCATTCTGCAAACATTTGCATATTTTGTGGTACGGACGACAACCTTACCAAGGAGCATGTAATTCCGCAATGGGTCTACAGTCATTGCCCTGAAAGATTTTTTATAACAACAACAAATGGTAGCGAGCAAACCTACAATAAAACAACAGTCCCTGCTTGCAGTGACTGCAACACCAATCTTTTAGGTGCGCTTGAAAGACATATTAAACATGAATTTGAGAAAGCTGATTTCAAAGAAAAAGGATTTACTTCAGAGAATCTAGAGTTAATTATTATTTGGCTCGAAAGTTTGGAGTATAAATTTCAAGTGCTTGATTTGCGCAGGAAATTGAATAGGGTCAAGGGTGGCGAATATATTCCATATATTGGGAAGATGCCAATTTCAATGTTTCAAGGGCCATTGGATACAAGTCCAGCAAAAGTTTTTTCTAACTTGCGCTCTGCCCTAAAAGTACTGGGCGTTAAATCAAAAGTACCAAGATTAAACTCGTTATGCGTACTCCATACTAAAAATGAAAACTTTCATTTCTTCCATTCTAGTAATAATTTTATATTTATTGAGTTAGCGGTTTTTGGGGTTGCATTTTTCTATTTCTATAAAGAAAATTTTGACAAACATGAAGATGCTGTATCAAAGGTATTTGAAATTGTCAAAAAAGAGTATTCTAAAAAAGAAGCAAAAAAATAATAAGAGTATCCATCTGCTATATTATTTCTTGAATGCCAGAGGCATGTTTTCTCTCAAGATAGAAGGGGGAGCTAGTTCCTCTGGAACTTGCTGACGCTCTTGCACGCTAAGGCGTGTGGGTTCTGGTGTTTCATTGGCTTTATCTAGTTTCTTTTTCAAAGGACTACCGCCAACCTTTAGAACATAATCAAAAGCTTCTTGAGCCTTCTTCCTTTGCTCCTGCTCTTGTATAAGGCTAGCCTCATATTTTTTGTGTAGCCTTTCTTGTTCTCGTCGGTTTTTTAATTTCTCGGCTTCCAATTTTTTGTCATATTCTTTAAGGGCACGCTGTGCGTCTTGCTCTGCTGGGGTAAGTTGATTCCAACCAGTAAAAAGGCCGGTTTTAATGGTTTTTGCCATATTTCCTAGCTTTACTAATGGTTTTTGAGCTTCTTTAAGTGCCTGAGCTTTACCAGCTTTTAAACCTCGACGATAGCCTTTTTTCTCTGCTTGCTTAATTGCATTGGCAAGCTTGTCGTCGTGCTTTTTCTCACTGCTGATGCCACGTCTTAGACCCGTTGCTTTGCTGTAGTTGTCTTGCCATTTAGTGGAAGTAACTGGGGTAAAAAACTGCTTTGCAGTGAGTTTTCCATTTACAACAGGGACAACAAGTAAATGCATATGGGGTGTCTTCTCATCCATATGAAGGATAAGATTAACAACGTTTTTACCAAATTCATTTTGTACCCAAGCGACAGTATCAGTTTTCCACTTTTCAAAATTATCTTTTTTCAAATGTTTTTGAACTCTTGCGAGTTTCTGCCAATAAACATCCATTCGGTCTTTATAGTTTGCAGGTATTAACTCATCCCACTGCTCTCTTGTAATACTGGCTTTTTCAAAATCGTAAAAATATTCCGGTGAAGCTGAAAGCACAATCTCTATTGCGCGATTCGCGTCTTTACGAACTGCTGTTTTTAAATCTAAATCATCAATGATTTGATTGAGAGTTTTAACAGTGTCACGACTGCCGAGAAGTAGCTCGTTATCGCTGCTGCGAGAATGGTTTACGTTCGGCTCTGTCTTGCTTCCACTTGCTCGCAAGTTGTGATTATGGGCGGCAGTCTCGGTGCCCTGGTCAATCTTCTGTATTCTTAATGACGCAAAATTCATAAATAAACTCCTGTTATTATTTTTATAGGGTTATTTATTTTGTAAGAGTAACGCTCAAAATGAATGACCTAACAAGCATAGCGCGTTAGGGTATTTTGCGTCCGCAGGACCCCGCACCTTCGCAGAAGGTATAGTGGGTGTATACCTTACGCATATACATATTATAAGAATAACGATTTTTTGGCAAAAATCAAATACCAGAATACCAAGATTAGATGGCCCCTGATGGGTGGGGTACTTATAAATAAAAAAGAGCACCATAAAGGTGCTCTTGTGAATTTTATTTATTCTTGTTTATTGTTGCGTAAAAATATTGACACTCTCCAAAGATATATATACTAAATCGTAGTAGAAATAATAAATGGAATGCTAATAATGCTTATATGTCAATAGATATACATAATCTAATTTATTATTAGATTATGATTGAGCCAGAGAAGGCAAAGTCTACCCAAAGCCCAAAATATAACAATCGAAAAATGATTTTATTTTGTGCTGTTGACTTTCCTTGCTCTGGCTCGATATGTATAAAAGCACTTGTGTAAATGCACTTATGCATATCGCCGTCGTTTAGGACTGATAACTATTAAGCTGTATCAGTTTTGCAGTTCGTAGTGCTTAAACTACTTAAGCGGGGTCTGCTCTGAGTCTTCCCTAACGGCTTTGCTTAATTCCCATTCTCGCCGTCTTTAAACAATACTGAACCTAATCCATAAGTTATACAGAATAGGTATTTAATGCGTATTTCAAGGTTACAGGTTTAACTGCATAAGATGCTTTAGTCTTACGACATGGCTAGTCCAGTTAGCCTACGCTTAAAATCTATTCTGCTGTAATGTTTTCTGAGTATTTTTCGAATCGTGATAATTAAATGACGCATAAAAAAACACCCTTCAGTTTCGCTGTGGGTGTAGATGAATACTTGACTTTTCATAAAATCTTTTTTATTATATTTCTACTACAGCGACCAAACTGTTAATTAAATTTATATAAGATTTTTCTGAAAAGTCAAATATGAATTTGAAAAGGAACCTTTCGGTTCCTTTTTTATGTGCTTTTCTTGAGTGAGAAATAGTGCTTGCTAGTTACATTGGGGTTTTTGTGTCCTATAGATTTCAAAACGCCTTCTTGCGTTTCAAGATTAGGGCGGTCTTTTTCTACTTCTTTAATAGTCTTTTCCAAGTGTCTTATGTTTGAAATTCCCAGAATTTCCGCGATTAGCAATGAGTTCTGTCCACCAATTTGCTCAATGAAGTTAGAAACCGCTTCTTTTCTTAGTTTATGAGCTGTAATATCTTCCATTCCATTTGCTTTTAATAGCTTCGTATATGAGCCTTCGAAGCCGGATACAGTGTATTTAAATAATCTATCTTGTTTTGGGTTTTTTGTTATTTGAGCTAGAACGTCTTTGGCTTTCTTTGTGAGAAATACTGTTCGAGGGTCTGTTTTGGTGGTTTCTAGCTCAATATAGCTTTCGTGTATTTGAGACCATCTAAGTAGAACTACTTCGCTACGCCTCATTCCAGTGAATAGCATGAGCTTGATGATATGGCTCATATCTTTATTGCTGTATGAGTCAATAACGCTTAGATATTGTTCTAATTGCGCTTCTTCAAACCTAAAGAATTTTTTCTTGGGCTTCTGTGAAAAACCCAATAATTTTTTATCAATCCTCAATACAGGGTTGTCGTGTAAGATGTATTTTTCATTAAAATATTTAAGATTTCTGAATATATTGCTGATAAAGGTTAATTCTCGCTCAATCGTTCCACGCCGTTTTTGCATTGCCGTGCGGTTAACGATATAAGAATTCAGGACATTAGGGGTTATTTCTTCTATTGTGCAATCGTTTAAACGCTTTTTTTCAGTATTAACTTTATGAAAAGCCCCAATACCTTTATCAGTTCCCAATAAAATGAATTGATTTCCGATGATTTCAAAGAATTTTACGATGTTGTAATACTGGCGATAAAGTTTTTTATCGTCTGCTGTTTTAAATAATTGTGAATATCGCTTGGAGCTAATCCTGTTTATTGCCCTTCTTTTTTGTTCTTCATTGATTAAGGGGCAGATGCTGGGGAATTTAGGCTCTATGTATGTCTTAAGGTACTGGTCTACATAATCTGAGAATAGAGGCTCTACAGTGCCTAAAATTCGCTGAAGAATTAGTTTTCCTTCGTAACTCTCCAGCGATTTGTTTACATCAAATATAAGTGGGATAGGTTTTAAACCTAGTTTTTTCCTCTGTTCATTGAGGAAGATTGTGGCTGTCTCAAGGTCTGCAAAGAGCTTGTTGACCTGCAAGCCCTTACGGTTCATCTGCACTCTGTACGATGTGACGACGATGCCTTCTTTGGTCGTTCGTGTGAGCTTTTGAACACCCTTTGGAAGTTTGTAGAGTTGTGAAATTTGCATAAAAGTTGTGAAATTTCAGAAAGGAATTTAAAAGCATTATGAATGAAATCAATAACTTAAGTCAACAAACCATCTACCTCGGCGGAGGTTGCTTTTGGTGCACTGAAGCCGTATTCGACCGTGTGCGCGGCATTGTCGATGTGCAGAGCGGCTATGCCAATGGCCACCTGGATCATCCCAGCTACGACGATATCTGTACCGGACAGACCGGCCATGCCGAGGTGGTCAAGCTTGAGTTCGACCCTGCGGTCATCAGCCTGCGCGATGTGTTGCTGATCTTCTTCGGCACCCATGATCCGACCACACTGAACCGCCAGGGCAACGACGTGGGCACGCAGTACCGCAGCGCGATCTTCACCACCGACGCGCAGCAAACGGCCGAGGCACAGGCATTGCTGCAGGAAATGCAGAACGAAAAAGCATTTGATGCGCCCATGGTCACTCAGATCGAGCCCCTGACCAATTACTGGCCTGCCGAAGACTATCACCAGGACTATTTTCTGCAGCACCCCGGCCAGGGGTACTGCGCTTTCGTGGTGGGCCCCAAGGTGCAGAAGTTCCAGAAAGCGTTTTCACGCTGGCTCAAGGAATAAGCCAGTCTGTCAGCGTATGGCCCGGAGTGCAGATACACTCTGCAACCCTTGGCCGCTTTCGCACCGTCCGAGGCCGAACTAGCTCCATAACGTGTCACTTCACTCCCATCTGCGTCGACCCACCCGCTCAGCCCGTGCTGACGGTCGTCTGTGTCTGCGCGAAATCTGGGTGATGCGCTGGCTGATGGGCCTGCTGGCCCTGGCCATGGTGCTGGGGCCGACGCTGGGCCAGATGCACCGTGCTGTTCACCTGGGCAGCTCGCCCGGGGGCAAGATCTATGCGGCGCACAGCCATGCGGCACCCACGCTATCGGCAGCCTCTGCCGAAGTGGCGGGAGATTGCCAGGCCGACCGCAGCAACTGCGCCTCGGACCTGTCCTGGGTGCATGCGCTGTTTGCCGGTCATGGACCGGCAGAATGCCAGCTGCTGGACCAGGCCAATCACGGCTATGCCGGACCTGTGGCCGTGCTTGCTTTCAGTGCGCCGCCACCCGACAGCTTCATCCCCCGGCCTTTTGCTCCCGCGCCCAGATCCGTCTTTATTGCAGCGCCGCTGGCTGCACGCGCGCCCCCTCTGTCTCTCAGCTCCCTGGCCTAGGTAAGAGCCATACTGCGGCATGGCTTGCCGCCCAGGCCAGAAACTTCAGAATTGATAGCTATAAGCGCTTTATAGATAAGCGATTAAGGCTGTTTTTATTGAATATCCGTGCGTACTTTCTTTGATCGTCTGCGTGCGCACGGTTGTTTGTGGAACTGAGATGTCTCAACGTTTTTCGAATTCTTCAGCCCATTCCTTGCGCCGCTCTCCCAAGTCGGCTCTGGCCCGCGCCATCGAGGCGCTGCAGCCGGCAGGGCGCGGACTGGCCCTGGGCACAGGCCTGGGCCTGCTGGCCTGTTCACCCCTGGCCTTTGCGCAGTCCGATGCGGCCAAGCAGGAGTCCAGCCTGGCTGAGGTGACCGTTTCGGCGACCGGCATGGCCGCCGGCGATATGGCTACGCCCGTTCAGGTGCTCGGCGAAGAGGAGCTGCGCCTGCGCCGCGCTGCAACCCTGGGCGAGACCCTGGCGGCCGAGCCCGGCATCAATGCCAGCCATTTCGGTGCGGGAGCCAGCCGCCCGGTGATTCGCGGTATGGATGGTGCGCGGGTCTCCGTGCTCAGCGATGGCTCGGAGTTGCTCGACGCATCGACCGTCAGCCCCGACCATGCGGTGACCACCGAGCCTTTGCTGGCCCGGCAGATCGAAGTGCTGCGCGGCCCTTCGGCCTTGCTTTACAGCCCTGGCGCCATGGGTGGCGTGGTGAATGTGCTGGACGGCAAGATTCCGACCCAGGCGCCCGAGAAGGGCCTGGAAGGTTCGGCCGAGGTGCAGGCTGGCACAGCTGCAGGCATGTCGGCAGGTGCGTTCTCCCTGACCACGGCCACACCGCTGAAGAACGATAACGGCCAGTTGGTGCTGCATGCCGAAGGAGTGGCGCGCAACGCGGGAGACTATCGCGTAGGCAGCGGCTGGGGCCAGAGCAAGGTTCCGGGCAGCTTCAGCCGCGGCAACACGGGCAGCGTGGGTCTTTCCTGGGTTGGCAATCAGGGCTATCTGGGCCTGGCCTACACGCGCCAGCAGGCCAAATACGGCTTGCCCGGCCATCAGCACAGCTTCGAAGGCTGCCACGCACATGGTGATCACCTGCACTGCGGCTCCCATGACGGGCACGACCACGACCATGATCACGAGGAAGGCGGCAGCGTGCCCGTGGTCGATCTGACCAGCGAGCGCTGGGATCTGCGTGGCGAGTGGCGCAAGCCCACCGCCGGCATTGCCGCGCTGCGTCTGCGCGGTGGCCTGACCAATTACCGTCACGACGAGATCGAGGACGGCAGCGTGGCTACCCAGTTCAGAAACAAGGCCCATGACCTGCGCCTGGAGATGGAGCATGAACCCATCGCCGGCTGGCGTGGCACGCTGGGTCTGCAGACCCTCAAGCGCCGCTTCAGCGCCACGGGCGAAGAGGCCTATGTGCAGCCCACGGATACCCAGCGCCACAGCCTCTATCTGCTGGAGGAATACCGCTGGCAGGATTGGAGCTTTCAAGGGGCCTTGCGTCACGACCGCCAGCGTGTGGAGGCAGAGTTGAGCAACGAGCGTCGCAGCCATAGTGCCACTTCGGCGTCGCTGGGCACGGTCTGGAAGTTCCAGCCCGGCTACAGTGCATCGGCTTCGTTCACCAGCGGCAGCCGCATGCCGACGGCCGAAGAGCTGTTTGCCAACGGTCTGCACATGGCCACGGCAACCTACGAGATCGGCAATCCCAATCTGTCCCGCGAGCGCTCGCAGGCGCTGGACCTGGGCATGGCCAAGACGGCCGGTGATACGACCTGGAAGCTCAATGCCTATCACTACCGCATCAAGGGCTATATCTACGGCGCCACGCTGGATGCCCACGAAGGGCTGCAGCTGCTGCAATACACCCAGGGCAATGCGCGCTTTACGGGCTGGGAGGCCCAACTGAGCCAGCGCCTGAGTCGCGAGTTGAGCCTGAGTGTGTTTGGCGACGGCGTGCGTGCGCGTCTGGAAGACGGCTCTGCGCTGCCACGCATTCCGGCATTGCGTGCCGGCTTGCGTGTGAACGCGCGTCTGGCCGGCTGGGACACCATGGCTGAATGGACCCAGGTGCTGCGCCAGAATCGCACGGCCCAGTACGAAACCCAGACGCCGGGCTATGGCATGCTGAACCTGGGCGCCAGCTACCTCTGGAAAAGTGGTGGCAACCAGTGGCAGTTCTATGTCAAGGGCCAGAACCTCACCAACCGTCTGGCCTACGCTGCAACCTCGTTCATCAAGAGTGCTGCACCTTTGACGGGTCGTAATCTGGTGGTCGGTCTGAGAATGGACTTCTGAAGCAGCTCTTTGTGAGCTAAATGACATCCAGCCCAGGTTTGCCCTGGGCTGGATGCCATGGCTATAGATAGTGCTGCAGATGGCGCAGGGAACGAGTGCTGTCCACGCCTATCCTTGCAATCACTTCCGATTCGGGCACGCCGGCGCGCAGCCATTGCACGATGGCCGTGTTGCGCAAGACCTGCGGCCCCACGCGCTGCAGCGGAAATTTCTGGCTGTCCTCGGGCTGGGCATTGTGAGCGCGCTGAATGATCTGCGAGGCCACATGGAACAGCATGCGTACCGACAACTCGCCGCCACGGCGCGAATAGAAAACGATATGGTTGCCGTCGATCACCGACGGCCCGCGCTGTGCGGCGCTGAATCTTCTCCAGCTTTGCAAGGCCTGGGCCACAGAGTCGGGCAGCTCAAGCAGCCTTTGCTGAGCATTTCTGCCGCCTTCTATCTGCAGATAGCGGGGCAGGGGTGACTCTCCATTCGCAATGCTCTCCGAGCTGCCAACCCAGACCTGATTTGCGTTTGAAAGCAGGTTCTTCCATAGCAGGCAGCGCACCTCTTCGGGGGCCAGAGCCAGCTCGTAGAGCAGCAGCACAATGGCGCGGTCGCGTGCGTCCTGATAACCGTCGGCGCTGGGAAAGTGCCTTGGCAGTGACTGCCAGAGCAGGGGAGGCAGGCAATGGCCCTTGCCGTCTTCCGAGGGGGGGCGTTCGGCTGGTTCAAGACCGGTTGCGGGGTTGGCGCTGATCCAGCCGTGCTCCATCGCATGGTCGTAGATACGCTCCAGCAGCCGCCAGTAGCGGCGGCGGGTGACCGGACTGATCTTGCGCTCGGGGTGGTGGTGCGCACGTTGGCCGTCGCGTATCTGCAAGAAGCTCTGCACATCCAGCTCGGTTGCCTGATGCCAGGACTTTGAAGAACGCGGCCTGCGGGCAGGGCGCTTTTTGTCGACGATAGCAACCTGTCCGGACAGATGCATCAACCAGGCCTGCCAGACCTTTTCATAGTTACCGTCTGGAGAGGTGTCCAGCGCATCCCAGCTCTTGCTGCCCTCATGCTCGAGCCAGTCGCGAAACAGCTGGCTTCCGGTTGGCAGTGTGGATGGATCTGGAGGCTGCTGATCCGGAATGTTTCTGTCTTGCATGTGATGAGTTTAATGTAACTTACATGAATTGGTTATTGCTACCCACAAAAATATATTCACTTAACCACAAGCCTGAAGTAAACAGCGAAGAGGGCGCTTTCTGTCGCAGCGCCCTCACATTCTCATGAAGGACCCATCAAAACTCAGGGCGCCAGTCGCTCACGAATCCAGTGCTGACCTTCCTGGCGGTAGCTCAGGCGGTCATGCAGCCGGCTCTTGCGCCCCTGCCAGAATTCCCAGCGCTCGGGCACCAGACGAAAACCGCCCCAGTGGGGAGGCCGGGGAGGATTGAGCAAAAACTGCGCACTGTATTTGGCGGCATTGGCCACCAGCACGCTGCGACCGCTGATGACCTGGCTTTGTGGGCTGGCCCATGCCCCGATCCTGGAATCCAGCGGGCGGCTGGCAAAATAGGCATCGCTTTCCTCGGCGCTGACTTTTTCCACACGGCCTTCGATGCGCACCACACGCTCCAGCTCCACCCAGTGAAATTGCAGGGCAGCGAATGGATTGCCCGCCAGTTGCTGACCCTTTCGGCTCTCGTAGTTGGTGTACCAGACGATGCCACGCTCGTCATAGCCTTTGATCAGCACGATGCGCGTGCTGGGTCGCAGGTCGCCGCTCACGGTCGCCACAGTCATGGCATTGGGCTCGGGTACCTGGGCTCTCACGGCTTCCTGCAGCCATTGGTCGAACTGCTGCAGGGGATTCTGGTTGGAAGCGGATTCGCTCAGCTCTGCGCGTTCATAGCTTTTGCGCAGATCGGCAATGGATGAAGATAGGCTGCTCATGTTCACATTGTGCCGCGCAGCCAAAGCCGGCGTTATGCTCGACAGCAATATGAATCAAGAAGTTTTGCCCGTTCCCATGGTCGATCCGGACCGGCCTTGTGTGCTGGTTCTCGCTGCGGGCAGGGGAGAGCGCTTTCTCGCATCGGGCGGCTCCAGCCACAAGCTCCAGGCCATGCTGGGCCAGCAAACCGTTTTGCAAACTACTCTGGCTGCAGTGCAGGCCTCTGGCCTTCCATGGCATCTGGAATGCGGGCCGCATCCCGGCATGGGCGACAGCATTGCGGCTGCCGTCAAGGCCACAGCCGGCGCCAAAGGCTGGCTGATCCTGCCAGCAGATTTGCCTTTGGTTCAGGCCGCTACGCTACACGAGTTGGCCTTGCAGCTAACGCGGCTGGATAGCCGTGAGCTGCATGTGATTCAACCCTTCTACCAGGGGCGGAAGGGCCATCCAGTGGCTTTTAGCCGGGCGGCAGCTCAGGCACTCGCCCTGCTGAGCGGCGATCAGGGCGCGGCCTCCATCGTGCGCAATGCGGCGGAGAATCAGCGTCTGCAACGCTGGGACTGCGACGACATAGGCTGTGTGCTCGATGTGGACACCGTGCAGGCCTTGGAGGAAGCGCGCAAGATCTGGCATGACCGCAATTCATGGTCGTCAAAAAGCCCCTGAAGGAGGGGCTAGGACTCGACAACCATTGACTTTGCCGAGCTCGTCCAGGTTTGTCGCTGTGTCTCGGTCAAGGCTTGGTCGACCATCAGACCTTGTCTTGCTGGCGCGCGTTCGCGGCTCTTTCCATGCGAGAGCGACGGCTTTACGCGCCGCGCTCGATTACGGCACAAGCCAGGCGCGCGCCTGAATTGCCGGTAGGCTGGGTCGTGTAGTCATCCGGATCGTTGTGCACGATCAGCGACCGACCCAGAATGCCGTGGCCTCCTCTGTCCAGTTTGAACTCCTTGCTCACAAAATCGATAGTTGCCACGCCCTGGGTATCGGCGTCAAGGCTGGGCAGGTCACCGATGTGATGGGCCTTGCTGTCGCCGAATTTGCCATGCGCCTGTTGTCCAGGGTTGAAGTGGCCGCCGGCGCTCAAGCCGTCACCGCTGGAGCAATCGCCTTTTTCATGGACGTGAAAGCCATGCTCGCTGTTCGGCGCCAGTCCTTCCACGCGGCCCTGTACTCGAACGCTGCCATCTGGCTGTGGGAAGAACTGCACCGTGCCCGTTACCTGGCTGCCCTTGGTGGCTTCCAGACGTGCAATCGATTGCACGCCTTTGCTGGGAGTTGCTGTAGGGGCTGTCTCCGAAGAAGAGGGCGCGGCCGTGTTGCTGGTCGTGGAGCAGGCCGTCACGGCCAGGCTTGCAGCAAGCGCCAGACCTGTCCAGGCTGGGCGCGAAAAGAGGGCGGCAACACGGTTAGGGAGCATGGCAGTCTTTCCGAAATCAAAAGGCCATTGTGCCCCGGATCGTCAGAATTTCAAGCATTTTTGCCTTGTAGCCCAATACAGCAGAGCGATGTTAGCTACGTTTCAAATAGCAGCAAGAGCTGAGCACTTGGCTTGCTGGAAGTCCGCATAGGCCAGCAGGCGCTTGAGCGCCTTGTCGTCGATGCCCAGCCGTTGCAGCTCGTCAAAAGTGGCCTGGGCGTAGTCCAGTGTCGTGCCGTATATGCCCTGGGCCTCAGAGAAGATGCGCCGGTATTCATCCGGCGCCAGCTCGCCGGTATGGTGCGGGCTTTGGCGCGAGAGCGTGAATGCGAGGGCCTTCACAGCCCCATGCGGGGTGCGGCAAGGCAGCCAGCGCGGGTCATAGACGGCATTGGGCATCTCACGCAGCCAGAGCTTGCGCATGACGGTATCGCCCTGGTTTCGAGGAATACGGAAGGCCATGCCTTGGCAACTGCCGCCCGAGAGCATGCCAAACACCAGGCCTGGCACCTGGGGCGTGCCACGGTTGATGGTGCTCCACATTTTGAGAGCACGATGCCAGCCATGAACATGGGCCGAACGGCGTTCGCTGAAGTCAAATTCGGGGCGCCAGATCAGGGAGCCATAACCAAAAATCCACAAATCCTCGTCACCTCCCCACTGCGCCAGAGCCCGCTCTAGCATCTGGTCAGCATCGCGCATGGAATGGTTCAACAAGGGCAGGGCGGACATGGGAACTCCTCAAACCGGATTCAGAGCTGAATTGACTTTGATATATAACGCGCGGACGCGCCATCGGTGTACCTGTGCACGCACGAAGGCGTAAAAGCAACGCTTTCCCGCTCTGAAGCAGCTGAAATTTGAATCTTTTTTGCGATTGCCGTGAAGGCAGCCGTTAGGGCGTTTCACGGCAAACCTCTAGAATGCGTGGTTTTGTCGCTTTGTCAGCCCGAAGCATGTAGTCGGGCCGCAAAGTGTCATGAATACAGGTTTCGTACTTTCATAATCACCCGCAAATACGGAGATTTCATTCATGTCCTTCAACAGCTCTGACGACGATAGCCAACAACGCTTTGCCCTGGGTTTTCTGTTTGCCCTGATCGCTCTGGTTGTCTCCACCGTCGTCGGCACCGTCGTCTACAAGCGTGGCATTTCCCATGCTCCCAAGGCTGAAGCCGCCGCGTCCGCACCCAGCGCGACCAACGTGCCTGTGGTGGTGGTTGAAGAGGCTGCCCGCGTGATCGTGGAAAACGGTGTGGTCAAGTTCTACTTTGTCTCGGGCAAGGCGGAAGTGGCCGCTGGCGCCAACGAAGCGCTGAGCGACGTGGTCAGGGGCGTGGCCGAAGGCAAGCGCGCCGTGATCTCCGGCTTCCATGATGCAACCGGCAGTGCTGAAATCAATGCCGAGCTGGCCAAGCAGCGTGCGCAAGCGGTCCAGGCCGCTTTGGTGGCACTGGGCGTGGCAGAAGACAAGGTCGAGCTGAAGAAGCCCGAGCAATCTCAGGCCGACGGCTCCAATGCCGAAGCTCGCCGTGTGGAAGTGATTCTGGCCGACTGATAAACCCAGTTCTCTTGCACAAAGCCCGATATGGCATTCGCTGTATCGGGCTTTTTGGTATTTGCAGCAGAGCAAGGATCAGTTGTTTTCAATGAATCCAGCTGCTGGAGGCTTGCCCAGGGCAATGACTCTTTCAATACCTGTCGCATCGACCTGGCGCATGACAAACGATCTCCGCGCAAAGCGCATGGAACGGATCTGCCAGCACCCGTTGATGCGCTCGTACTCATCGCTGTACTGACCTGAGAGGTTGACGATGGTGCGTTCCTTGACATTGACCTGGCAGAACTCCAGATCCCACAAGCCTTTTGCACTATCAGCTCCCGTAAAGCTGATCTGAGGGTTGTGGCCGTGGTGCATGTCCTGGATGGACGGATTGGCAACTGCCAGTCTGGTGAAGGTTTCAACCCATTCTTCTCGATCCGTAAAAGACGGAAAACCATCGGCTTCGATGACTGCACCATGCTCCACAAAGCACTCACGCATGGCATTCGGCTGCTTCTGATCACAGGCTCGCAAGTACCGAGCCTTCAAAGCCTGTATCGACTGAATATCCTCAAGATGCTGCAAACGCTGCTGGAGCTGCTCCAGAACCGAGTCACTCATTGCCTGTCTCCTGATTGGTGTTGGAGTACCGAGTCTGGAATGCCGGCCAATGCCTGCAAACCCATGTTTGGACGATAGGTAGGTCGTTCAGGCAAAAAAAGCGGCACTCATGTGCCGCTCGATCCAGGAATCTGGAGAAAAAGAATCAGCGCAGACCGGTGCCGGTGCCCAGGTCGTCTTTGCGTTGAATCAGTTCAATCTTGTAGCCGTCGGGATCCGTCACAAAAGCAATCACGGTACTGCCGCCTTTGACGGGACCTGCTTCACGGGTCACATTACCGCCGGCCGCCTTGATCTTCTCGCAGGCTGCATAGGCATCGGGCACACCCAGGGCAATATGACCGTAAGCCGTGCCCATGTCATAGCTCTCGGTTCCCCAGTTATAAGTCAGCTCAATTTCCGCCTGACCCGGGTTACCACCTTCGAAGCCAAGAAAGGCCAACGAGTACTTGTACTCGGGGTTCTCGGACTTGCGCAGCAGTTGCATGCCGATGACGTTGGTGTAGAAGTCAATAGAGCGCTGGAGATTGCCAACGCGCAACATCGTGTGGAGGAATCGCATGGTCACCATTTTGCCAGCAGGTTCGGAGCTGCGTATGCATAGGCTTGGCAGCTCTTGTCGATAAATTTGGCCTGCTCGTGGACTTGCAGCCGCGCTGCGAGGTTGAAGCCGCTTAGAAGACGAAAAGGGCGAGAGCAAAAGCAAGGAGAGAACGCATGGCGTAATCAGGAGGCGCGTGTACGGGGTTTCTGGGCTGTGCGCAGTGCTTTAGCAGCATTCAAGGCATCCTCGGCAGCGCTGAACTCATCCGGGGTCAGCAGCTTGTCCCCGGGGCACAGGAACCAGCCCTTGATGGATGAAAGATCGTGCACCGCGAGCTGGAGGTGTGTGTCATCGTATATTGCGCTCGATGGGTCAACTTGCTTGCCTTGTTCAAAGGCACCCCTCGAAGCTTGAAACGGTGCTGTATTGACAATCTGCAGGGTGGCTTCTCCGAGTTGCTTCAGCTGCGATGCAGTCAACGAGGATGAACCGCTCTCATTTAGCCCCAGCAACTGAGATAACTGAGCCGCCAGAGCGATCGCCTCGGTATTTGCATGTCTGCGCAAGGCATGAACCATCTTGCACACTTCTCGGTCGAAGGCACGGTGAAGATTTTCGGTGTCACCCGGAAATGAAGGCCTATTCTTGGGCGGCTCTTTGCCATCGACTTCATAGGCCTTGACCATGAGTTCCGCAGCGAGGGTGAAGTTTTCAATCCCGCTCTGCGTGGTCAGGTCGAACAGGCGATCAATCTCAATAATTGCCCCAACAACAGCTGGCGTAGCTATAGGGTTGCGTGTGAGCTTGTGTTGAGGCCGCTTGCTGGAGGCTGTAGCAAGCTTCAAGGCGCGGGCTGAGTCGCCTTCGAAAAAGTACATTCCGTCATAGAGCCAATCATATGGGTTGGACGAAGGTACAGGGCTAGTGCGTCGTGATACCAGTGCATCACGGACTGTCGCATCGGTGCCGTGATACGCAATGAGGATCTGGCCCATCAGGACTTGGGCTTGGAAGTCTTTACTTTGCTAGACAAGGCGAAGCCGCCAACGCTGCGCATGAAGTGCAATGCCTCATGGCCTGTCAGTTTGGGAACAACGAAGCCAAGATGGCTGTTGACGGACGCCTTACGCGCGGCGGCCATTTTCTTCTCAAAGCTGCGCGCGATCACCTCTTTGGATGTGCTTTTGTCAGCAGATTGAGTAACCACACGACCGCCTGCGGGGATCGTGCCCGTTTTCGCTTTGGTGAGTGTGTGTGCTTTAGACATGGTCATAGTTTGCCACATACGAAAGAAAAGGACAGGTGTTGGTCATTTCTGAATGGCTCTGGCTAGCCGACACTATGTGTTGCTGATCTCATTCGGCCAGCGCCAGCAGAGCGCGAACACGGTCCAGTTCTTCTGGGGTGTGGACCGAGCCACCGGCATTGATTCTCAGCATGTCCGTCGCGAGCGTGGCCATGCTCGCCAATGCAGCCGAGCCGAGTAGGGTGGCAGGCTGCACAAAGACCGCCAAAACACGCACCTGCTAAAGCCATTCCGGTCGGCCAGTTGAGTTCTGCGAATCCAAGTTCGCGCCCCCTCAAGGTGATGACGTTTGAAGGCGGCGACATTTCAGCACTGGTCACTCCGGTTCGCATCAAGCTTCCAGCGCCAGAAAACGAGCCATTCAAAAAGCTGCCGATCCAGTGGCTGATTGACGGAGGTAGCGGGGCCGCGCCCCTGATGTTTACCCGTTAATCAGGCAATGCCGGCCGAAAATGAATCACGCGATCACGGCACCACTCGCAAGGCGCGGTACAAGCTCGCGTGGCGCGCTTCTGGCAAGCCGACAACCGTCGGTGTATGTCTGCTTACTAGAGAGGTTTAGCGCAGCTTTTGTGCGAAATTTTTCCGAATTTCGCGGCTAATGTAGCTATTCAAACCCACGCCAGCCTGAGCAAGACGCTGCATCTTTGAAACTGCTACTGCACCGGGTCGAAGAGAGTTATACAGGTATAGTGTCCCGTCTTTAAATTGAACAGTGATTTGCCCTGGAGCGACTTCATAGCTGATGACCCCAGAGTCCCCGCCGTGATTTGCATAACGCTGCACTTTCTTTCCTTTGATGGATGAATATAAACGTGGGTGCTGTTTTGGATCAGAACTAATCTATCCTTAATCAGGGTTAACTAGCACTGAGCCTGCACCCAGATTACAGGGATTGTGCACAACCAGTAAAAACAAGAGAGGTATTCGCTAAGTCAACCCTACTAGAAGGGTATAGCGTTTCAACATTTTTGTAGCCTACGCATTAGTTTTCTGAAATTGTGTGGTTGCAATACGCGACTGGAATGGGATCCTTCATCATTAATTGCCACCACTTACATATCAGTTGATTGGCGGGCTCTTGCTATGTACTCTATGATTGCGCCCATAGAGGAAGAGGGCGTTATGGGACACTACGATCCTGGAGAATGGAAAAGGGATAATCCGTTCACGAGTGGGAGACATGAAATGGGCTTTGTCACAAAGCTCATTCTTACTGTTGCAGTGCTTTTGGCTTGTGCACTAGCGTACAGATACCAGTCCGAAATATTGCGCTTTTTAGTTGGCCCTCCTCGGACGGCTCCTCAACAATCTGCATCTCGGCCTCCGCCAGAGCCCGTGGTCGTTGCTCCAAGAGTCTTGGTACCTGAAAAGCCTCGTACCGAAGCCGCAAGCCAGATTTATCGGTGTGGAAATACCTACAGCACTACGCCCTGCGAGGGTGGTCGGCAGATTGCGCAACCAAGCGGGGGGCCAAGCTCGAGGGAGATTTATCTCTGCAAAGACTTTCAGGGCAACCTGACATGGGAAAGCGCTCCATGCTCAGCTAACGGGCGCTTTATGGATCGCATTGCGCGTGTCCCGACCAATGTCTCATGGGAAGAGCAAGTAGCAATTGCGAGACAGCAACGGGATAGGGCGCACGCAATTGCCGCTGAGCAAGTAGTTCCAGTCGCAACTCGTCCCACTGGAGGCAGAGCGAATGCTGCTGAGTGCCAGACTCTAGATGAACGTGTGAATTGGCTGGATTCCTTGGGGCGAATTGGCGGTGGCGGTTACACCATGGATTGGATTCGTGAAGAGCGACGTAAAGCTCGCGATAGACAATTTCGCATTGGTTGCTAGCCAATTTGGAGAATTGGAGCGTTTGCCGATGCGGTTTTATGCCTCGCAAGCTCCTTTTCCATGGTCAAGATTTGCTTGATAAGCTTGGCGTTTTTGCGATTCAGAGATTCGGCTAGTGCGTAGTTGCCCGCTGCATGATTGAAAGCGATGGCGTCGATGGTAGAAATTCCCCATCGTTACTCCCAAAAACAGCGCTAAATGAACGGCGCGAGGTGCTTGCCCGCCACGCCGATACTTCTTGATGGCGGGTGGCTTGAGGTCTAGGCAATGTGCAGGGTAAGGTGCTCTAAACATCACCCAGCATTTCGCATTCGCAGCCTTTAGATGCTTACAGTGAAAGGGCGTACTGCTGCAACTAGCCTAGCATTTGATATTTAACATAATATACATCGTGTCTAGTAGAAAAGCTCTAAAAATAGGAGCGCTAGAGCTCCAGTTTTCAACGCTTTCAGTAGACCCATGGGACTACGTTTTTACCTCTTCCTCTTAACCAATTCCGCGAGAGTTACAAATAGCTCCCGTTGACGCACGGTACGGACTCTAAGGACTTCGCTGCCAACTGTCAAACATTTTTGTTTCACCTGTCATGTTTTGGCGGCTCAGGCATTGAGTCGATTGCTACAAACTCGCAAGCACCAGGCCCTCCATGAGCGGCCAATGGGTCGCCGCACTTCTTGCACGGACTCAAGTCGATCTCGTCCAGCTCGTCGCCCCCGGAGTCAATGTCGCCACAGCCCATCGGACAGCAATGCGGGTCCAGACCGTGGCTGCAGCATCCGTCATCCTGCAGCATCCGCTCTGTCTGTGCACGTTGCTCTGCCGTGGTGTATCCGTGCTCAGTGGCGATCTCGATGGCACGTGGCCGCAGGAGCTCGGGGACCTGCTGCAGCGCCAGGTCAATGCTGGCTCCGACGCGCAGCTCGTAGGTCTCGTACACCAGGCCACAGCCTCGATTGGCAGCATCCGACAAGGCTGCGCACTTCGCTGCCCAGTCGTTTTCCGAGAAGACTTGCGCCTCGCTCGCTGGTGCCACTTCGAGCGCGACGACACTTGGAGACGTAGTAGTAGTTCTTTGTATAGAAGACCCTTGTATATAGAGTGCAGGAAACGGCAAATCCAGTTTGCAGGTTTCGGCAGACGTTTTTGGCTCAAGTTTGCAGGTTTCGGCAAGCGGCTTTGTGGCCTGCTTGATGACTTGGCCAAGCCATTGGCCATCGACGTAATCGAGTAGCCCCTCGAGGACGGCCTGCCGCTCGTCATTGGTCATGGGGCGACCTGGGCATTGCGTGGGCAAGGCCCTGCCAGATCCGCCGCAACTCCTGCACTGGGTGCGATCGTGGCCGATGCTGTGGAGTGAAAAAACAGCGGCCCGTGGCGCGGGCTTGTCGGAGTCCATCATGGTGCGATCGATGTGCTCGAGCTCGGCAATGACGGCTGGGCAGACTGGCATCAATCCATTGCCCGGTGGCCAGCGCTGTAGCCACATGACTTGATCCGGGTACTTGAGGCCGAGCTTCGCGTGGTGCCAGGTCAAACTGCCCTCGGCAAAAGCACTGAGCACGTTCCATCGGTGCCGCAGCCGAAACCAGAAGCTACGCGATTTCCATAGCTCTAGGCGCTTGTCTGGCGCGGTGTTGTCGCCAATCTCGTAATCAGTTGAGCAGGTGGATTTCATATCAAACCATCTTCAATGCGGGATTGCTGGGGGGGATGGGCTGGACCCACCGGCCTGGGCTGGTGAGGACAACACAGGACAGATGGGCCACAACCGTGCCGCGGCTGTGGATCTCATAGCGGACGATGTTTGTGCGGTTCGCGGCTGGCAGGTGCCAGCCACACTTGATGACCTCCCGCTGGGTTTTGGTGCTGAGCTCGTCGACGGTGAGATCCTCGTGGCCGTCCTCACGGTCGCCATGGCGTGCGTACTCCTTGAAAATCTTGGGCGAAACCAGGGCCATGCCCTCCTCCACGAAGTGAATCGCCGCGCCGGTCTCATTGAACTTGAGCTCGCGATTGACCAGACCCATTTGCACCCACTGCATGAAAGCCAATGCCAAGGGGCTTGGCTCGGGTGGCGGCTTGTCGGGGTTTGCGTCGATGTCGGGCAGCGGCTGCAGTAGGAGAACCGGCCCTGGTGTTGCTGCGGCCGGCGGCGGCGGACTTGCAGTGACGGAGCGTCCCTTGAGTACGGGCAGTTCATCGAGCTCGTCCAGCTCAGCGGCCATGCGCTTGAACTCGGCACTCACGCTTTGAGAGCGCGGCACTTGGTCATGGCGTGGCTCGGGGGCGGGATTCTTCGGTGGGCTTGGCGTGGGCGGCGGCGCAGCTGCTGCAGGTTTGACAGAAGGCGGCCTTGCGGCCGCAGTTGCGGCAGCTTGGGGCGGCTGGTGCAAGGTGGCGGGCTGAGGAGGCGCAGCTGGTGGAGGCACCGCTGCGGCATCTTGGAATGGTTGCTCCAAGGGCGCTGCGCCTTTCTCTGCTGGCTGTGGGTTCTTGGCCGGCTTGTTCTTTTTGCCAGGTCTGTCCGATGCTGTTGCAGATTCGGATGGATCGAGGAAGTAGCTGCCCTCGCTGTCGCCCAGCAAATACGCGGCTTCGCCGTTGTCGAGGCTGTCGTAGTCCAGCTTCAATGGGGTGGGCACGCCGGATCTCGATGCTGCCCCAACTTCAAACTCGTCGTAGGCTGTATCAGCTTGGGTCTGCTGCACTGGCGCCGTAGGCGCCCTAACTGCCATGACTGCCGCAGTTTGGGATGGAGTTTCTGGTGCAGTGGGCTTGGCTGCTGCCGCAGTGGTTGCCGCAGGCCTGGGCTTTGCCGCAGCATTCGGCGGCTTGGTGAAAGTGGGCTCCCGCATGATGGCGGCATGCTTTTTAGCTTCTGCAGCATCCTGGGGCCGTTGCTTCGCAGGCTTTGCCGCAACTTGGGATGGTTGGGCTGAGGATGCCGCAGCTGCTGGTGCGTTGGCATCGATTGCTGCCGCAGATTCCGATGCACTGAGAGTTGCAGCAGCTTGATGTTCGTCTTGCCCTGCTCCATCCTTGCGACGGTCGCGGATCTCCAGCCGCCCGCGCATGGCGGCCGGGTACTTGCTCTCGTGGTTGAACAGCTTGGCCAGAGGGAACTTGAGCATGGCAAAGTCATGCATGTAGGCCCCCTGCTCTGACCCATCCTCGGCGTAACCGTGCACTGTGACATGCCAGACGGCCTGGCCGCTGGCCGGGTTGAGCTCGATCGCTCCGTAGTCCTGCCAGGTGTCGAACAGCCGGTCGTTCTTTGCGTTGCCAGGCACGCTTTCATCGGGCTCGTTTGCTTGAATATGCTCTCGCACGGTATCGGCGAGGCGCTTGGCCACGAACCATATTGCCCCCTCAAACACCCACCCTGCCGCACCATTGCGATTCAGGGGGAGCTGTGTGCCAGCTTGGAGCATGGTCCTCATGGATTGCATCAGCAGCTCTATGAGTGGCACGGCCTTGGCCGTGGCGAATCGGGCCTTGGAGCCTTTTTGCAAGGCGCGCTGCGTGGACAGCTGGTCGGCCCGCTTGACGATCTTGGCGACGAGACTGTCCTTGTCCTGGCCGGTGAGGTATTGCTCCAGGGCATCCAAGGCTGTGGGCGTGTGCGCCAGGAATCGCAGCGCACTTTCTGGCGCAATGCGGGGTAGCAGAAGCTGGGCCAGCTTGGCATGGGCGCTGTAATCGCGCTGCCCCTTGGGCGCGAAGTCCACCAGGTACTCGGCAGTGCGTTGGCCAGCGATCTGCGACAGGCTTCCGCCTGCAGGTGCCCAACGGATTGGATCGGCCTCGCCCACAGGACGCCATGCGATACGCAGGTCGGTCATGGGCTTGGCGATGTCATGCAACAGAGCGCAGAAGAACACCACATAGGTCCACTGATCGCGCTGGGCGTCAACGATCTCGATCTGGCTTCCGCCAGGCAGCAGATGGGCATTGCGCCAGGTCATGGCCGCAAGCAGCATTTCGATGGTGTGCGACAGCAGGCCCCCTGCGTGGGCGTGGTGGTGCGCTTCCGATGCTGGCATGAGCTGCACGAACTCGGCGTACCGCCGAATCGCCGGCAGCAGGTCCCGCTCCCAAATGGCCTGGGACTGGTGCGACTGGCTCCAGATCTGGGTGATAGCCCGCTCTGCGCGGACGGTGGCCAGCAGCTGTTGGGCATTGAGCACGCGCAACCATCCGGGCTCACTGCCCGCGATGTGGATCTCGTCTGGCTTGAGTGGCTGGTCTTGAGGCCGCGTTGATACGGGCGCGTCGGGCAGCGGCAGCGGGCCTGCAGGCGCAGACTTCACGGGCGTGGCCTTGCTCCAGGGCACCATGGCAAGCAACTTTGAAGCAATACTCTTCACGCGCACTCCTCTTGTAGCAGGATTCGAGCGAAGTGCTGGGCACGCGCTGACTTGCCATCGGTGGGAGTCCAGATAGAAAGCTCCTCCCCAGGCTGGCCCAGCGCGAGGAAGTCCATGAAACTCTGCTGCAGCGGGTCCCATTTGATGCGTGACGCGATGCCGTCACGGCCCCAGTCACCGCATGTTTGCACGAACGGCTGCGCCACGACTCGCATGACAAAGCTGTGCCAATTCTTAACTTGCTGAGGTTTGGGCACATGCGGCATTTTGGGATGGTCAGCAACCAGCTGCAGCAGGATTGAGCGCACGCTCAAAATTGGATCAAGCTCCTCTTCCAGATGCTGCTCCAGCCCCTCGAATCTTCCCAACCAGCGCATGAGCGGATTGGTTTTGCTGGCAAGGCCCAAAAGCTGCAGGCTGTCTGCGATAGCGAATATCGAGCAGCCACGATCAAGCGGATCTCTGCCTAGAAATGGTGGATCACTGTTGGCTCTCTGCTGGATGTGCTGACTATGTAGGTGCGGTGCGCGGGCGAGGTCGTCCATGGGGCGCAACCGTACCTAGTGCGCCCTCACCTGTCAGCGCGAAACCCTGTGGTGATGACCGGAGGCTTTTCGCTTGAATTTCCACGCTACATATGCTACCGAAGTAACATATAAACACAAATACCGTCGAGTCTCTCTCCGTCAGCACTGCCTTTTCTGGTCAGGATGGGTTTAGGTTCATCGTATTTAGGCCTAGACAGACAAAGGCCATCTCATACCGAAAAACAAGAATCAAGACCCTCGTGTCCTATAGAGGTTAACAATTAACTTGTTTTCGAAGAGAAACGAACTCTCACTCCATGAGGAAATAATATTACGTGAGTCGAGCCAAGTTAAAAAATGGATATTTACGGGAGTATTCTCTAGCCTTGGCCTGTTAAACCCTATTTTTATTTCTGAGAAAGGTTCAGGCAGTGCAGCTAATAACTCACGTACTTCATCGTCACTAAAAACTGAGTGATATCTATTGAAAAGAGATATCTTTGTTTCGTCGGGGTGAGAGTTTATAATAACTGACTTAGCAATATTGGCATCAATCTGTGGTAATTTTTCTTCGATGGAATTAATGATTGGGCCGATAAGCGCAGCTCGTTCAGGCAGGTTAACTATCGCTGTCAAATCCATTAGCAAAACAACTTTTTGCTTATCCGAGGTACTAATATTTGTTCTAAGGAGAGCTTCTCGAAATTCATCATCTAGCGCAAGAGCGTCGGGGTCATCAAAATACATATTGATGTTGCTGGCTACGAACAATACCTGGAGCTCTATAAAATTTGAGAGTGATTGGAGGTTTTTCTTGGTTAGTTCTATTTTCTGTTCACTCACAAGAATTTGAAGTTTAGATAGTTCTGCCTTCTCCGGAAATGTGCCAAGTTTAAACGGTATGACATGCATGTAATCCCGATAGGAGTCATCCGATAAACTGATTGAGCTAATAAGAAACTCTCCAAGTTCCTGCAGTTCTGGCCCGTTCGGTAGTGGGAGCTGCAAGATAGCTGCACGGACATCATCTTGATCTAGGTATCCGATAAGTGCATCCTCCACAAAAGCTTCAGCGTTTATAAAAGCATGGCAATTTCCCCAACTTGCTTCAATTACCTTCGTTCTGAATAGCATCTCATATAAAGTCTCGGGGACTCCTTCAAGGTTCTCTAGTTGATTTCTCTGTCTTTCGAGGAAACTCTGTAGATTTGCTTCAGAATTAATATTTAGGCGGAGGATTTCCAGAATAGCAGAAGCATCCTCTTCAGAGTTGTCATCCAATTTTAAGAGAATATCGTGCAGATAGTGATTGATGTCATTCTCTATCCTTTTTGTGAGCGACTTATTATTTAGAGCACATATGGTAGTGAAATTCTTCTCACGAAGTGAATGAATGTCGCTTTGCCCTAAGATATCCTGGTAAATATATTCAATATTTTCAATTGTGAGTTCATAAAGTCCCTTCTCGAACATCGTGCGTACGATTTCCGAGTGGTCTTTTATCGCACCAAGGTTTTTAATCTTAAAGTTAAGACATTCAAGGCGCTCAGGCGCCATTTGGGGAAAGCCCGCTAGTATTTCTTGAAGGTTTTCGGAAACGAACGTAGATAAGGCTTCATGGCATTTAGCGAGATTTTCTAGAGAGATTACTGGCAGACTTGCGATCAATTGAGTAACGTGGGTGACATTGTTTGGACTGGAAATTGCAGTTGGTAACAGTTCTTTCCAAGAATTTATTAATCTATAAAGCAGTGCTGCAGTTTCCCGCCCACTAGTGTAATATGAATCAAAAAATTCTTCGCATCTCTCAAATTCAGATGAAATAAAATCTATCAAATGACTTGCTTGATTCGAATACGCCTTCTGTTCATTCAGGAGAGTATCTACGATTTTGACATTTAGGACGTAGCTTTGCCGGAAGTCGGCATCTCGCATCGCCGCGATAACTTCTTTAGGATTGTCCAGCGGGAAATTGGGCTCAGGCGTTATGAATGCTCTTATCTGAATCAGAAATTTATTGTCGTTTGGTGACAATCGGCCAGAGTGAAACAGTGAGGTGTATTGATAGTAGGTGTCGTCGAGATGGCCTTCGAGAATAAGAAAGCGGGCAAGCTCACCGTTCTCATCGAATCGCTTAAAAATATCTTCGATGCTTTCAGCGTTTAGACGCAACAACTCATTCAGCTTAGTCATCCTAAGCGTTGCTATTTTTGATCTGAGGTCATATATTTTCTGCAGAATCTTGTTCTTGCTATCAGCGGTCTTGTTCTCGATTTCCTCTTTTCGTTGCAAGTAAGATTTTTTAGGAGCCACGTCGGATTGCCAATTTGACAGATCGATCGTAGTCTGACCCTGATTTTGAATAAGCGCGAATAGACGTGATGCCCCAATGATGATCTCGAAAGAGTCATGATTGGCGAGCTCAGTAATCGGAATCCATGTTCCTCGATCAAAACTAACGTGGTGAGTCGCCCCTGGCATTTTTTCAAGCAGAGTCATGGCGTATATTTTGCGCAATTCTGTCAAATCGACAGGAGTCTGTCGCTCAGCAATTTCTAGCCTACTTTCTAGAATTTCTATCTCAGTCCGATATCTATCTTCTCCTTTTTGTATGAGTTCATCTTGGCGGTTCAGTAGTTCCGCAATATTCCCTGTCCCACGGTGTAATTGCTCAAAATCTCTAGGGTAGACATTCTTATAAATCAGGATTGCGAGAAGTTTGTTGGCGTTAAGCAGGATTTCCCCGTCTGTTTCCAAATTAGCTACGTAGACAGCGTATTCGTTAAATATATTCTGAATCAATCTGAGGTCGTTCAAGTAGCGCGAGACCTCTCTTAGAAATTGTCGATCTAGGCGTTTATCAAGCTCTAGTCTTTTTCCATGAGCCAACACCATATCAATGGAGTTCGATGAATTAATTATTGGTATGACTGGTATAATAAATTCAAAGAACTTAGTTCTGTCAGTACTGATAAACATGTCGTCACGTAAAGCGTATAAAAATCTGATGGTTCGCTTTACACCTGAATTTTCATTTACAAGACTATTAATTTCTCTTAGTGTTACGAAAATATCTGGTTCATTAAATCTATCCAGATCCTCTACGATTACAAGATCATATTTCGTTGACTGGAAGAAATATATTATTTCATCCAAATGCCGATTAAGTATTGACGTCTGATCGTCATATGCCGGCTTTATCTCAACGTCCTTCAATGAGATGCTCTTTAGTGACAGTCCAAAGCTAGCTACGTAAAAATGATGCAACGTTACCCATAGGAAAATTACGGCGAATATGCACGCTGCCAAATCGATCGCGTTGCTTAATACAAGTGGCTTAAAGTAATTCTCAGTAAATATCTTTTCTCGAATGGTGTACGTGTACCAAAGTGAGAGAACTCCCGCTGTTATATACAGAGACTTAAGGAATGACCATATGCTCGGAGACTGAATTCTTTTGAACCGTGAAAGTGGAAGTCTGTTGGCGTCGGCACCATACAGCATCTGCTGCAAAATACTTCTCTCAATCTCTTGTCGACCGATTTTTCCACCTTTTGAGTCCGTTTCGGGAATGAACGCCGCAAGTGAGATGTGAAGAGCTGGCCGCCGATAAGTTTTTAAAAAGGACTGAATGATGCTGCTCTTCCCTGATCCATAAGGACCGGTTAAAGCTATATTGGTAACCTTCTTATTATTCGTGGCAAAATGAATTGCTTCGCAGTATACGCCGGCCTTATCAGCTTGATCAGTTGGGGCGAGATCAATAAATTTGTTCTTGATATCTAAAGATCTATCTTTGCTTTCCATCCAAGATAAAATAGTATTTAGTTGGTTGCTGATCCAGCATGTTATAGCAGTGATATTTTTTATCATTAGATAGTCTTTAGATTTAATATCTCAGAATTAACTTCTATTCAGTATTGTTCATATTAGCATCAGTTCGAGGTGAGTGCTCCAGGTTGGGTCGCTTGGCAGGACTGATTGACTCTGCAGATGCATCGCTTAGTCTGTTAGCTTGTTCCTCCCTTTCCATTTCGGCTGCATCAGGGGCCCCGACCCTGAAGTTGCTGCCCGCTAGCCCATAAAGGCCCTTTCCCTGTACCAGTAAATCCTTTGCGCATGCTCCGAGCTTTGAGGAGCATGCGCGCCCTTTGAGTAGGCCCTGTACCCAGTAAAGCCGTTTTCCCCGTATGCGAGCGGCCCCTGGCGCTCGCTTTCCTTTGGGCCTTATCACCATTTAATTACCTTGTTGTCAAGCGCAAACGCTTCGGAATGAAAGGTATGGTTTCCGCTGGTGATAAAGCTATCGCTCTGAGAACATACAGCTCGGCGACTACTTTCTCGGCAAATATTTGACAAGCATTTATTGTCTTTTGTGTCAAGCGTATACCGTTAGGTATGTAACGTACGGTTTCCGCTGGTGACAAAGCTGCAGCTCTAAGAACATTCGGCCCGGCGACTGACGCATTGCGTCGACACCCCCGGGCCACTGATCTTCTTCGCACACCTCCTCTTGGTTGTGGTCCGGGTTCTTTTTACGGAGTTCCTACGGTCCATGACCCGCACGCCCAGATTCTTTGCCAGCATGGCTTTGCTGGCCATGGCCTCAGCCCAGGCCACCCCTCAGCTTGTTGACGGCAACAAGCGCCTGCAGTTGGGCCGCTACACCACTGCCGAAGCCCTGCCGCAGCCGCATCTGAATGAGCCGCTGGCCCTGGTGGCCCAGCTCACATTCCCGCGCGAACAGGTGACGACCGTTGGCGAAGCCATCGAGTACACGCTGCTTCGTACTGGCTATGCCCTGGTGGATTCCCAATCACTGACTTCCGATGCGCGGCGCTTTCTCGGTCTGCCGCTGCCCGAGGCTCAGCGCACGCTGGGCCCGTTCTCTGTTCAAGACGTTCTGAATGTGCTGGTGGGCACAGCATGGCGCTGGCACACCGACCACATCACTCGCCGCGTTTGGTTCACCCTGGCCAACGCACCCAAGCCCCGCCGCCTGGAGCCTATCGTCAGCCCTAGCACTACGCCTCAGCCGAAGGCGTCCGCCAAGGAGTGAGCATGTCGGAACAAAGCACTGTCGATGCGGACGTACAAGTGACTGAGCCAAGCGTGCCACCGCCGCCGCCTCCCAATGTGGCAGATTTGCCGCCTGCGGTTTCTGTGGCCCCCGAGGTCACTGGTGTCGACGATTCTGCCGTCGACCATTCTTGGTTGAGCGAGCTTGAGACTGCGGCTCCACTCAGTGCTGCCACTGCAACTGCGGCGGCAGCTGCTGCGCCTGTAGAGGCTGAAAAACGCCCAGGATTCCTCGCCCGCGCATTTGGTCGCGCACCAGTTGCAGCAAAGCCACGTAAGGCCGATGTGCCTGTGAGTGTTGAGTCCAGCGAAATCCCATCTCGCCGCAAGGCGACGAACCCATGGGTACTGCGCGCAGTCGGCATTGCGGGTGTCGTGGGGATCTTGGCATTGGGCTACCTTCAATATGGGCAAAAGCGTCTGCCAGCACTGGATCTGCTTGGCTCATCGCTTCCCGAGGCCGGCCTGGTGACGCCGCAGCTTGCTTTCGATGCTTCCGAGTTCGATCCGCGCCTGGCTGACACCTCCCCGCTGCCCCTTGCGCCCTTGGCTGATGCGGCTGCGGCACCTATCGGCGGAGCACCAGCTGGCGATGCGGACCCAATCCCCGTGGGCGTGCAACCAGAATTCGATCCAGAGGCGGTTATGCGGCAGTCTGCAGCTGATGCAGGCGTTGCCAGCCTGGGGGACGCGGGCGCTGTGCCGCAAGCCGTGGCCAACTTGGCCCCCCAACGAAATGAGGCCGCTGCTGCAGCACCGGCTGGTAGTGCCCCTATTACTGCCGCACCCGCGCCGACTATGGCGGTGGCCCCCACGGCAGTGGCGACTGCAGCACCAGTCGGCGTTGATCCCCAGATGCTCGATCGCATGAAGCGCATGGAAGACATGATGTTGCTGATGTCGCAGCAGTTGGCCGCTATGCAGCAGGCCAACGCGATGGCTAGCAAGCCCTCTGCGGCATCGGCTCCCGCTCCTGCGGTAGCGCCTGCAGTGGCTCCGGCAGCCGCACAGGCCGCCCCCGTCGAGCAGCCGTCGCCGCGCCCAGCGCCCAAGCGCGTCATGGTGAAGGCGAAGCCTGCGACTCCACGCCAGGCTGCAAAGGTCGTCGCTGCGAAGCCTGCGGCAGCCCCTACGGGTGCCCAGCTTGTGTCCGTCGATATGTGGAACGGCGAGCCTTCGGTCGTGGTCGCGTCGGGCGTGCCCGGTGATCGCCGAGTGCGTGTCTTGCGCCCAGGTGATGTGGTCAATGGTCTGTCGCTCAAGTCGGCAGATCCTGTGTCTCGCACAGCCACATTCGTGGCTCCAGGCAGCCAAGGCCTGACCCTTTCAGTGAGCAATGGAGGCTGATTCATGAAAAAAACTGCCTTTATTGCCACCGTGGTCGCATTGCAGCTGAGCACGGGCGCCCTTGCGCAGCTGCGCACTGGCCGCACTGCAGAAGCGAGCTCGCTGCCCAGCACGACTCAACAGGGCCGCTCGCAACTGGACGAGACAGCGCGTGCTGTGCAACAGATGTGGGGTCTGACTGCCGATGAGATGCAGCGCGCCAAGGTGCTGTCGCTGGGACCTCGTGCCAATTTCTCAGTCAAGGAGCTCTCGCCCCTTGAGGTCCTGGGCATTCATGCTCGCAACGATGCAGAGCGCCGCCAGTATGCCGAGCGCATGGCGCGGATCTTCCACCAGGATGTGGAGCGAAGCATCTTGTGGGACCGTGAAATGCAGGCGGCTATGGCCCGCCTGTATCCCAACGAGCCGATGGTGAACTATGACGGCCTGCCGCGCGTGCAGTCGTCTGTAGGTGCAGCCGACATGCTGAACGTGCCACGCACGCAGATCATCGAGCGCGCATCGCCAGCTCCCGCCAACCGCGGAAAACGCTGATATGCGCTGCCGCTTCGCCATCCTCGCCCTTGGATTCGCTTGCAGCGCGCCGGCCCTGGCCGGCGTGGAGCTGGAGATGATCCACGACAGCGGCAAGTCGGTGCCGTTGGCGCCCTATGTGGCCCAGATCGTGGGCGGCACAGATGAGGCGAATGTGCTCGACGGGCTGCGTTTCCCATTTCGCAGCCAATTGCGCGGAGGTGTGCTCAAGCAAGACGGCGTGCAGGTCTTCAATGGCCAATGGCTGACTCAGCCCATGTTCGTGATCGGCGCGGACGACGCGTCTTTGCGCTGGGTAGCCTTCAATCACAAGAAGCTAATACAGCTGAATGCTGTCGGCATTGTGGTGCAGGCAGCAACGCCAGCCGCATTCAAGCTGCTGCAGCAAGTGGCCAACCCCTTGCAATTGGCTCCTGATACAGGGGCATTCCTTGCAGAAACATTGATCGCCAAGGGTGCGCCAGTTTTTCCCGTGCTGGTGCACAGCAATGGCCGCGCCTACCAGATCCTGCCTCAGCGCACGTTTGGAGTGGCTCCATGAGCGAACTCGGCCTGGTGCATATCGGATTGGAAGGCGCGATGAAAGCATGTGCCAATGCTCGGCTGTTGCGCTTTAGGCTGGTTCAGCTTGGAACGCCTTTTGCGGCTGCGAAGTCCCAAAATGTTCCAAGCCATCACGGCATGTTCCAGCTGGAGGGCATGCAGTGAGTGACGGGACCATGGAAGGCGTGCTGAGGCCGCCAGTCGAAGCATTGAGCGCAGCCACAGCCTTTGGGATTGCTGGCGTAGCTGCAGCCGCGCCATGGGCGCTGATGATGCCCCACTCGCTGGGCGCCGTCTCGGGCGCAATCGCTGCCGGCTTCGGTTGCGTGCGTGCGCGCCAGGCGTTCCAGGTCTATAGCTATCAACGCGGGCTGAAGTTCACCAAGATGACGCGCTTGGCCCCTCACAAGCTTCCTGTCAATCTCAAGGAGCATCTCTACCTGGGCGAAGGCTTTGAGTGGACGCAGTTGCACACCCAGCGCTTGCTGGACGCGCGTGAGATAGATGTTCAGCGCTTCGTGAAGGCCTCGCCTACCGAGCTCAAGCGCGCAGCGACCGGCGAAAAGATGCGCAAGTGGGCGCAGGCCAAGACCGACAGCCTGCTGGCCAGGGTACTGGAGCGTGCGCTTGATGTCGGCGGTACCGCCAACCCCTTCGCCACGGGCGTGGACCTGGGTGGCAACCCTGTGCTTCATGGCGTGGGAGTGCAGAACGAAAAGCCGGTGGTGTTGCGCCAAGGCTCGCGCTCTGGCCACTTGCTGGTGATGGGCACGACTCGCGTGGGCAAGACGCGCCTCCTGGAGCTTCTGTGCTCTCAAGACATTCATGCCGGCCATGTGGTGATCGTCATCGACCCCAAGGGCGACGCGGAGCTGATGCTTCGCATGCATGCTGAGGCACGACGCGCCGGACGCCTGGATCAGTTCTATATGTTCCATCTGGGCTACCCGGAGATTTCTGCGCGCTACAACGGCATTGGCAATTTCGCGCGTATCACCGAAGTCGCTGGCCGTGCCACGAATGCCCTGCCCTCCTCGGGCAACTCGGCAGCCTTCAAGGAGTTCAGCTGGCGGTTCACCAACATCGTTGCTCAGGCCCAGGTGGCACTCGGCCGCATTCCGACCTACGAGACGCTGCTCAAGGACGTGACTGGCATTGACCCGCTGTTCATGGACTACGCGGGCATGACGTTTCGCAAGCTCGCGATTGACCATCCCCAGCGCTTTGGCAGCTATCAGGACCGCCTGGTGGAGCTGGAGCGCGCCATCGTGGCAAAGAAGGCTCCGGTCCCTCGAAGCCTGCAGGATCGTTCACCCGATCAGGTGGCGATGTATCTGCTCATCAAGGAAGCACGACTGGACGACAAGGTACTGGTCGGCCTGGCGGCAGCATTCAGCTACGAGCGTTCGTTCTACGAAAAGATCATTGCCAGCCTGGGGCCATTCCTCGAAAAGCTCACATCGGGTGCCGTGGGCAAGCTCATCAGCCCCGACTACTTCGACCCGAACGACAAGCGGCCGATCTTCGACTGGATGACGGTGTTCCGCCAGGGCGGCATCGTGTATGCCGGCCTGGATGCCTTGTCTGACTCCGTGGTTTCGTCTGCCGTGGGTAATTCCATGCTGTCCGATCTCGTTTCGACCGGCGGCAAGCTCTACAAGACAGGCCTCGACCCACACGGCGACGGGAAGCTGCAGCTGCCGACTGTGTGTTGCCATTTCGATGAAGTCAATGAGATTGCAGGCCCCGAGTTCGTGCCCATGGTCAATAAGCTGGGCGGCTCTGGCTTTCGCATCACTGCATACACCCAGTCGATGTTTGACATCGAGGCGAAGGTTGGTGACAAGGCCAAGGCTGGCCAGATCCTCGACAACTTCAATCACCTATGCATGCTGCGGGTGCGCAGCAAGGCGACTGCGAGCCTGCTGACGGACCAGGTGCCACAGGTCAATGTGACGGTGCTCACGCCGGTATCGGGCGTGTCGGACACGGCGGCACAGGGAAATGGCGTCGATTTCACCAGCCAGAACAACGACATAGCGAACAAGTCGAAGGCACCGCTGATCGAGCCTTCTGATGTTCTCTCATTGCCACAGGGGCAAGCGTTTGCGCTGCTGGAAGGCAACCGCTGTCACAAGATTCGCATCCCTCTGGCTGATACCAAGGACGACCCGTTCATCCCTGCGTCGCTCAAGGCGGTTGCTGAGGACATGAAGCGCCGTTATCGCACGAGTGAGACATGGGCGGCAGAAACCGACTGGCTCAGTACCCAGCCCTTGGGCGCTGGTGCAGGTGGGCTGATCGACACGGATCTCGCCTCTGCCTTTGATGACGATATGCCTGGCTACGCCATGACAGGCGCCACTTCGTCCGCCGTGGCCGGCAACGTGATGGGACCGCACTCATGACGGCTCCGAACTCGCCCGCCAGAAAGCCAAGCACACACGGCCCTGTGGGGGTGGCCGTGTTGGTTGGCTTTGGACTATTCAGCGTGACAGTGTCCTCGTGGCTCATTGGTCTGGTGATTGAAGTCGGCGGTGGCTATTTCTTCTGGCGTGGCCAGGGCATCCGCCATGCACAGGAGATGGTGCAGCAGGATCTGCGCTATATCGCAGCCGCTCCACGCAGTCTGCTAGTGCCAGACACCGTGGACTTTTCGCTGCGCATCGTGAAGTGGGTACGTATGCCCTACGAGCGCCTTGGCGCGCTGCGCTGGTATCAGCGCAACTTGGCCGCCCAGCAGGCTGGCACAGATGCGGCACTGCCTAGCTTTCTGGGTCAGAGCGTGCAGCCTCAACTCAAAGGGTTGGCCATGGCTGGTGCGTCGTTCATCCACATGCTCAGCGAATGGGTGGTCATCAGCATGTTTGTCCTGCAGGACGTTCTGCTGCGCCTCTGCACTGCAGTTTTCGCACTCCCTGCATTTGCGCTCGCCTGCCTGATGGGGGTGATCGACGGCTTGGTGCGCCGGGACCGCCGCCGTTGGCAAGGTGGCCGCGAATCCTCGTTCGTCTACCACCACGCCAAGCGCTATGTGGGCTGGGCGCTTACGGGTGGCTTTGGTTTGTACCTGTCCTGGCCATTCGGCGGATTCAACCCGGCCTACATGGTGCTGGTGTTCACGGTACTTGTGGCATTCACCCTATCGACAACGGTAGGCGCGTTCAAGAAATACGCATGACATTGATTTTGAAGGAGATATTGATGAAACGCTCACGACATTCGTTCTTTGCCCTCTTGGTGATTGGAGTGCTCTCCACCACTGCGATGGCCTGGGCTGATGTGGCCGACGACGAGCTGGAGCGCGAGCGCCTGGCGCGCATCGCTGGCGAGATCGAGCAGGTGCAACTGATGGTTGCTGATGCGGAAAAAGCCGCGCCGACCGGCCAGCGCGTGAAATTCCGCTACGACTGGCTGCAGCGCGACCTGGAGCTGCTGCGCCTGGGCGTAACGAACCATGTGGATGCGCCTCGCCAGCCTCGCCCCGTCGCCCCATTGCGTGGTGACTATCGGCAATAACCAAAAGAAAAACAAACCATGCGTTCAGAAATGGCGACGGCATTCGTACAAGGCGCCGGCTTCAATCCTCAAAACTTGAAGTACCTGATTTTTGTCTTGGTGTTTGCGATGGTGTTTTCTGTCGGTGCATGGCTCGGGACACTGATATTGAAGGCCTTTGGGGATGGAGAGCTAGATACATCGGAGGCCATGAGGGCATGTATTGGTGTCGCTATTACCGTTTTATTAGTGACCGGAGTGCTTGGATCAATCATCCTATAGAAATCAATTAATCGACTGGAGAAATCATGAAGAAACACTTGAAAAAAATTAACTCTGGCATCGCATCTATCGCATTGGCTCCGGTTGTGCTGCTTGCAACCTGCCCTGCTTTTAGCGCTCTGCCAACAATTCAACCTCCTGCAGGTGGAAGTATCGGCGGCGGCACCACACAAGAAGGCGATATTCTTGGGATCATAGGCGCTTATCTGAAACTCGGATTTACTATCCTGGGGTTGGTCCTTGCGGTTGCCGCATTTTTATATGTGGTAATTGCTTCGCTGCAACGCTATCGCGACTACACCAAAGGCACTATTCAGCTTGGCGATCTAAAAGAGCACGTAATTGTTAGCGTCATTATTCTCAGTCTCGTGGTGTTGATGGTCAATTACGCTACTCAGACCCTGGCCTGACATGACAGCGAAAGACACCCGTCCTCAAGGCATGTCCATTGCTTCGGCTCCGCTGACCGATCGCGTGAACTCTGAGCCACCTATTATCAACGGCATGGCAGCAAGCGAAGCCGGGTACATTGGGGCCGTGTCTTTCGCTGCCAGCCTGTTTGTCGGAGGCGTGGTTGCATATATCTCCGGGCTTTGGATCACTGTTCCAGTTATATGCATTATCGTGCCTTTCACAGTGCTGTGGTATTCATCACTGTACCTGCAAGAAGTAAAGAGAAACCGCCCTGAAGGCTACTACCTTCATTGGATGCATTTTTTTCTCGTGTCACATAACTTGGCCAAACCAAAATTTCTGGTCCATGACGGCCGGATGCAATTGGGTTGCAGCTATCGCTTGAATTCGATCAGGGCTGAAGCCAAATCATCGGAAACCAAATAATGAGCAGTGGTGATTATCTGGACGCACTTGCGTCCGAGCGCAGCCATAGCGCAAAGCTTACCAAAATCATATTTGGCATAGTAGGGCTGGCAGTAGCTGGCATGTGGTTCGCTTCGCGCGTTCCAAAGAATATCGACTTGCACGTCGCGCCAGATATTAAGGCGGGTGACACGATACGGGTTATTGATGGGCAGTCTCCAGTGCCGTCTACAAATGCCTACGGTTTTGCGTACTACATCTGGCAGCAGATTAATCGCTGGCAAAGCGATGGCTCTCAAGACTATGGCAAGCAGATTTATGCGATGCAGTTCTATCTGACGCCTCGTTGCCAGGCGCAACTGCAAACCGATATGCAGCAGCGTCATGCCAAAGGCGAGTTGCGCCGCCGTACTCGCCAGATCAGCGAGATCCCCGGATTCCCGTACAGCGAAAACCGTGTGATCCGTGAAGGCTCGGATGCTTGGACGGTGCTGCTGGACATGCAGGTTCAGGAGACCTTCGCAGGGCAGCCGGTCAAGGACGTATTCATTCGGTACCCGCTGCGCGTGGTGCGCTTCGATGTGGACCGTGAGCGCAACCCTTGGCGTCTGGGCTTGGATTGCTTCGGCAGTAGCCAGCCCGCACGCCTCAATCCTGCGGAGCTCAAGCCTGGCGCGCCGGTTCAAGCGGACCTGAAAGCACCGCGTCTGCCCGGAACTATTGCCCCTTCGAGCCTGCCTCGTGACACCTCTGTCGATTGATCCACATGATCCAACGTCGTTCTCTTTCGATCTGCCTCCTGGTCGCCCTGCAGCTTCTGCATGGCAGCGTCGCTGCTCAGCAGGTCGAATCGCTGGCGGGCAGTACCGAGACGCCCGAGTTCAATGAGCCTATTGACCTGGGCCAAACGGGTGCAGCAGCTGCAACACCAGCTGCAGGAGCCAATGCAGGACGCGCCCCAGCTGGCGGGCGCATGGTGGCAGGCGTTAGCGTGCCCGCACCGCTGGCGAATACAGCCGTAGGTTCCGCCAGGCGCGCAGCTGCCGAAGCGTCTCTTCGCCGCGTTGGCCCGGCTCCTTTGACTTCTGGCCCCGCCGAGCGTGCTGTGTTTGCGCGTGAGCCAGTCCGGGTGAATCTGACGGTCGGCCAGGAGCGCCTTGTGACCCTGCCAGCCGATGCGTTGCTGCGCATGCCCAGTGACATGGATAGCGTGGCGCGTATCGAGACGATCGCCGGCACGATCTATGTGACTGCGCTTGTGCCATTCACGGCGATCCGAATCATTGCCGAGCTTGTTGATAGCGGCCAGCAGATTCCGATGGATCTGATTGCGGTAGCCGCTCCAGACGCCAAAGACTCCAAGGGCAAGGTCGTGTCCACGCAGTCCGCTAAAGGCGAGCTGCAGGTTTCTGTGATCGAGCCCGCGACCGTGCCGAACCCCATTGGTGGAGCTGCATTGTCTGGTGGCCAGTCTCAACAGCAAGAGAGCGTTGCTGCGGACATGGTGCAGCTCACTCGACATGCTGCCCGCCAGCTCTACGCACCTCGACGCTTGGCTGGTGGCACGCCAGGTGTGAGCCAGGTTGGCGTAGGAACCGAGCCCGTGCCGACACTGTTCCGTGGCGCTGCCGTGGACGCTGCGCCCGTAGGCCAGTGGAAGTCGGGAAACCTGTATGTGACTGCGGTGCGCGTCACCAACCGCTCGCGCTTTGCCCTGGAGCTGCCCTTGGAGAGCTTGCGCGGGCGCTGGCTCTCGGCCACTGCCCAGCATGGCCGGATCGGTGCTGCTGGTACAGACACCGACACCACGGCGGTGTACCTGGTGTGCGATCGCACTTTCGAGTCTTGTCTGTGAGGCACCCATGGCAGTGAAAAGCAACAAACTCACCCCTGTTCTTGTCATCGTGGCCTTCGTCATCGTCGGCTCGGTCATGGTCATGCGCCAGAACAATGTGCCGACCGCTGCGCCAATGGCAGCGGCCCCGCTGCCCAAAACGGCAGGCGCAGATGAGGACACCCCCAGCGAGACGCTGGCCACAGTGGTCGCGGCCAACAAGGATCTGCGAGCAGATATTCAGGACGTGCTCCGTGCTAACCAGGATTTCAGCAAGCGCCTGGAGCGCTTGGAGAAAGGTACACCTGCAGGCACTTCTTCTGCTGGTGCTGTCGGTGGTACCAGCAATGACACAGATCCAGCCCCAGTCGATGTCTTTAAGCCCATTGGCGACGCCATCGACTCTGTTACGGGGCTTGGCTCGAATGGCGCCGGCGGAGGTCATCGTCCCGTTGGTGGCTCCCAGGATCTAGGCTTGTCCGGTGGCAGCACTGCCTATAAGGTGGTTCCGCCCATGGGCTACACGACCGAGACAACTCAGCTTCAAGGGAAGATGGTTACGCGCTACGTGCGGGTAGCCCCGGACGGCACGCAATCCATGCCCAGTGCTGTCAGCGCGGCCCAGGCCGCACAAGCTGCTCAGGCCTCTCAGGCGGCCACGAAGCCGCAACCCGTGGCTTATTTCACGCTGCCGGAGAACTCCACGCTGGCGGGCGTCACCGCGATGACCAGTTTGATCGGCCGTGTGCCGGTCAATGGCCGTGTGACGGACCCCATGCAATTCAAAGCCATGGTCGGGCGCGACAACTTGGCCGCCAACGGCTGGGATTTGCCCGAAGACCTCGCCGGGATGATCGTTACCGGCGTGGCCGTAGGCGATATGGCGCTTTCGTGCACCGAGGGAAAGATCCGCAGCATGACTTTCGTGTTCAACGATGGTGCGATCCATACGGTTTCGGCGCGTCGTGCGCCGCAGACCCAGGCAGGTGCCGGCGTCACAGCCATGGCTACCAATGGTTCCACAGACCTTGGATTCATCAGTGATCTGTACGGCAACCCCTGTATTCAAGGCAAGTTCGTGACCAATGCGCCGGCTTACCTGACCGACATCATTGGTGCCAAGGGCTTGGGCGTGGCCGCCGAGGCCTTGGCGCAGGCCCAGACCAGCACCATGGCCAGCAGCAATGGCACCACATCCTCGATCACCGGAAACGCCGGTAGTTTTGCACTGGGCCGCATGGGTTCTGGAGCCACCGATGAGCTGGTGCGCTGGCTGACTGAGCGCCTCAAGAGCTCGTTTGACGCGGTGGTCACGCCCGCTGGCCAGCAACTGGTCGTGCATCTGGACCGCCAGATCGAAATCGACAAGCCCGCCAACCCAAGAAAGATCGTGCACCGCACGCAGTCCCCCAATGTCCTGTCTGGAGCCCGCTATGGCCTCGAATAATTCCCTTCTTCTTGCCATCGTGCTTCCCGCGCTACTGGCTGGTTGCACGGCTATTGGGTCGCGCGAGTCTCCGCTGAAGGAAGCTACGGCTGGCAGTCCGACCCTGGTGGATGTGTATCGGGGCAAGTTTCAGCCTCCGCAGTCAGCGGCTTCCTCTCGCGAGACGGCGCGGGACCGCCTGGAGCGTGCGTCTAGTGCGCGCCCGATCGCGCGCGGCGACGAAATGACGCAGCGCTACTGGTCAGCCCTGGAGCCTATGCAACAGCGCTTTGCACGCGTACCCAACCCGGATCTGGTCATGGTGGTCTATCCCCACCTGGCCAAGGGTCGTTACCCCGTGCCTGGCTATGTCACGGTTTTCCCAATGTATGAGTCAACGGAGTACGCCATGCCCGGTGAGGTGGCCGAAGAGCTGCAACAAGGCCGCGCCGCATTCTCACGCGGCCGCACTGCGCGGGAGGCTGGCCAATGAGCGGATTGCTGGAAATGCTGGGTCTGTCTGGGGGCACCAAAGGCAAGCACAAGCGCCGGCTCATGACAGCCGCCGACCGCAAGCAGATGGCCGCCCGTCCGCCCTCCTTCACTGAGCTGCTGCCTTGGGTCAAGTTTTCCCCCAAAGACCGCAACTTTGTGATGCGCGACGGCAAGACCTTGGGCGCGCTGTTCGAGCTGGGCGCAGTCGCTACGGAGGCGCAGCCGCTGGAGTACCTGCAAGAGCACTGCCGCAAGATTCAAGAGGCTATTCAGGCGATTCCCGAGGTCGACTCTTCTCCTTGGGTGGTCCAGTTCTTCCTGAGCGATGACCGAAACATCGACGGGCTGAACCAATACCTTCACGACTACATCCTGTCCCAGCACAAGGACGCCAAGCGCGCGCAGGCCATCATCGACTCGGAATACACGCAGTCCGTGCTGAAAGAGTTCCGCAGTCACCTGTCGCAGGTTTCCCGAGAGCAAGGGCTGTTCACCGACACCTTGGTGACGGGCCAGACGTGGCGCGGCCAGCAGCGCCGTGTTCGCTGCTGCATCTATCGCCAGTTTGATGACTTGGTCAATGAGCGTCGCCTGGCCGAGCAGCAGATGGAGGCGGTGGCCACAACCTTGCTGGCCACGCTGAACGAAGCCGGCGTGACGGCGCGGCGTGCCAACGGCAAGGACTTCTACGAGTGGATGCTTCCATTCTTCAACCGTAATGTGCCCTGGGCCAGCACGGGCGCCGAGCTGTTCCGCGGCGCGCCCTATCCGGGTGATGAGGCTCCAGAGGGTATTTATGACTGGGATTTTTCCGAGTCGCTGAACCTTTCGGAGCCCTCGTGCAACCAGGAACAAGGCTGCTTCGAGTTCGATGGCCAGCCGGTGAAGTTCCTCACGCTGCAAAACCTTCGTGCCCACCCTAGCATCGGGCACTTCTCCGCAGAAAGCAGGATTGGGAACGAAGCCTATGCACGGTTTGACCGGCTGCCGCCTGGCTCGATGCTGTCCGTGACGGTGACGATTGCTGCGCAGTACCAGGTCGAGCGCCACGTCGAGGACATCAAAAGGGCTTCCCGTGCTCAAAACGCCGTGGCGCAGGAGACCCATAGAGAGTCGGAGCAAGTGCTCCAGCACATGGCCACCGGGGACAAGCTGTATCCGATGTTCATGGGGCTGTACCTGAGCGGCAAGACCCATGCGGATCTGGATGCGGCTGTTTCCGAGGTCAATGCCCAGCTGACGCCGACCGGAATGCGTTTCATCGAATCCCGAGAGGACCTGGTGCCGCATGACGCGTTCCTGCGTGCATTGCCATTCGCATTTGATCCCACGTTCGATCTGCGCAGCATGCGACGGTCGCGCCTGACGTTTGCGAGCCTAATCGCCGCCATTTTGCCGGTCTATGGGCGCTCACGCGGCACGGCCAACCCCGGCTTTTGGTTCTGGAATCGGGGCGGCGAGCCCTTGTGGATCGACCCACTCAACAAGATTGACCGTAAGAAGAACGCCCATATGGTGGTGTTCGGCCCTACAGGTGCGGGCAAGTCGGCGACGTTGAATTACCTGTCCATGCTGGTCATGGCCATCCACCGCCCACGCCTGGTGATCGCGGATGCAGGCAAGTCCTTCGATCTGATGGTCAAGGACATGGCCACCAAAGGCTTGAGCGTGTATCGCGTCAATCTGAGCGGTGATACCGATGTGTCACTGCCTCCATTCGTATACGCCAGCGAGCTGCTGCAGGACAAGGAGATCATGGATTCCTTCAAGGCAGCTGAGGAATACTTCGGCGCTGGAGCGGACATTCCCTCCGAAGAGGATGCTGAGCTCGTCGGTGCCGAGCGACTGATGGAGTCGGTCAATGAAGTGATGGAGCCGGCTGACGCCGACGACGACTCGGACGAAGAAAAGCGCGACTACCTAGGCGAGATGCTCATCTCGGCCATCATGATGATTACGGGTGGTGAAGACGCCGAGCTAAAACGCATGACGCGCGCCGACCGCTATCTGGTCACCAGGGCCATTATTCGAGCCGCAGTGCGCGCATCCAAGGAAGGCAAGCCCCATCCTCTGACACAAGACGTTGCCCTGGAGCTGACGGCCATGGTCAAGGACGCATCTCTGTCGGAGCACCGCCGCTCGCGCGCCGAAGAGATGGGCCATTCGATGATGAGCTTCACGACAGGCCTGCGCGGCAAGCTCTTCAACCGCTTGGGCCAGGACTGGCCCGATGCTGATGTGACCCTCGTGGAAATGGGCACACTGACCAAAGACGGCTATGAGGATGCGCTCGCTGTGGCCTACACCAGCCTGCTGGACTCGGTGCAGTCGCGCGCAGAGGCCGCTCAGCATGAGGATCGCCCCCTCATCATGCTGACTGATGAAGGGCACTTGATTACTACTAACGAGCTGCTTGGCCCGAAGGTGGCCAAGGGCACCAAGATGTGGCGAAAGCTCAATGCCTGGTTCTGGCTGGCCACGCAGAACTTGAAGGACTTCCCCGGCAGCATGTCCCGCGTGCTGTCCATGTGCGAGTTCTGGATGTTGCTGACCATGGACAAGAACGAGATCGAGGAGATCGCGCGCTTCAGGTCGCTCACACCAGAGCAACGCCACATGATGGAGTCTGCCGTCAAGGAGCCGGCGAAGTACACAGAAGGTGTGCTCATCAGCGCGAACAATCAGTGGCTGTTCCGAAACGTGCCGCCGGCATTGCCAATTGCGCTGGCAATGACCGAAGGCCACGAGAAGGCTGAGCGCCGCCGTCTCATGGACGAGCATGGATGCACCGAGGTTCAAGCGGCCTACCGCGTAGCGGCACGCCTGCAGGAGGCGCGCGCATGATGCGGTCATCCCTCACTGCCCTGGTGCTGGGCGTTTGCTCTCATGGCGTCCTGGCCCAAGGCTCCATCGGCCCTTCGGTGACGACCGTGGAAGTCTTCGCCAATTCGGCCACGGTGGTGCGGCCGCCGTTTCGCCAGCCTGGCTACGTGCTCAAGGTCTATCGGGTGGACGCTATGGCTCAGCTTGAGCAGCAGCTCAATGCTGGGCTGCCCAAGAACGAGGCCGACGCCATGGCCTACATGCGTCAGCACGAGGGCGAGATCCGCCGCCGCTACAAGGACCAGATCACCAATGCGGCCTCCGGCATGACGCTGGCCGTCCAGTACCGATTGGACCGGCTCCCGGCCATCGTCATCAATCGCGCCAAGGTCATTTATGGAGTTGCGGATGTGGACCGCGCCATCGAACTGTTCGCCGCGGCTCAGCAGAGGCCTTCCCGATGAAAAAACGAGCTTCCCTAAATCTCAGCCTGCGCCGTCTCGTCGCGGCCGTCAGTACGGCCTCGATGTGCGCCGTGCTCACACCGGCCACCACCATGGCAGGAACCACCACCCCGGCCATCATCGCGAATACGGCCAAGGCAGCCTTGTCTTGTGTGTCGTACTCCGTCGAGGGCGTGTGCTTCTTCTTGAGCTGCGGCTGGACCGGATGCTGGATTCGGACCTCGATCAAGATCTCCCACTATGTGCCAGATGTGGTGGTCAGCACCTACAACGAACCGCTGCGCCACCCTTGGACCGACATCGGCACGGTCGTGGCCACCACGTTGACAACGGCTGGATCTGCACTGACAGGACGGCTGCTGGACTCGTCCGCCGGCGGCCTGGACAGCAACTCGGCAATGGCGAACTTCAAAGGGGCGGATGCCATAGGCAATCCTGCCGGCATGTTTGCCAGCATGCTCGCGTCGGGGGGAATGTTCACGATGCCGAAGTCCATTGCATTTCCCACGGTTAGCGAGTTGGCCAAGTTCCCCTCGAAGGAGCTGCCGAACATTGGGCGCCAGTGGACCCAAGTGCCTGCCAGCATCGCGGAGACCGTGGCATCTGACGCCAAGGGCCTGTTGAGCTCGGAATCATTGCTGGCCAGCCTTGGAACGATCCTCAAGACCATTGAGGGCGTGAAGCAGGTGATGGAGATCGCCGAGACAGTGCAGCAGATCCAGGTAGGCATCGCCGGTCTGCAGCAGCTCTCCGAAATTCTCTCGGGCAGCACCGGAGGTGCCCTCTTCTGTCCTGGCGGAGCCAGCTATTTCAACCTGCACTTCCAAAGCGAGCTCGATGCGCCTTTCTGGCGCGGCATCGTGCCGGTGGAAATGATCTATCCGCAGGCCTGGGTACCCGGCCTGGGCGAGATCGGCTCGGGCTATACGCAGACCTGGGGCAACCTGTACCCACGTACCGGAGAAATCATCCAGTCGCATCCCGTGAAGGCTTCTGCAGTGCTAGCTGAGCGTGTCGCCTCGATCATCTACAAGGAAGCTCAGCCTCACATCTACTCGCGCGTCCAGCCCTCCGGGGGCTATCGCTACTTCAACTATGGCGAGAAGCGTAAATGGCAGATGTTGTATCCGCAGGCTTGGTCCGGGTGCCAGCAATTCGGCCAGAACGACTCGCTGTCGCTGACTTCGTTCGGGGATGGAGCCACCAGCTCCGATGACGGCTACGCCTGGAACCTTTGGCAAAAGTACACCTGCTGCCGGCGTCGTGGCGTGTATCTCTACTCCGTGCCCTGACCTCCCACTCCAATTTCACTATGACAATCGCACACTCCTCTTCTCTGCGCTTCAAGCGGATCTGCGCGGCCGTGACCTTGGCCTGCGTGCTGGCTCCGTCGGTCGTGACACCTGCGGCCGCCCAGACGATTACCTCGTCGGGCCTCTACTATCGGATGGGCGGGGGCTCGCCGATCAGCGCTGCCCCACATCGCAGCGCGCTATCGATGCAGTTGGGTGCCGGCGTCCGCGCGAACTATTCCTGCGGGAAGTTTGACATCGGGCTATCGTGGTCGGACCTCATGAATAGCATCCAGAACCTGGGTGCGACGATTACCGGGGCCGTGCAAGCCGGTATCTCGGCCCTGCCGCTGTATTTCCTGCAGCGCGCGCAGCCAGGCCTCTATCAGCTCTTCCAAAACTTCAGCCAGAAGGCGGATCTGCTGGTCTCTGCATCGCTGAAGACCTGTGAGGACATGGAGGCGATGATTAAGAATGGCCAGGACCCGTATGAGGAGTACATAGCCCTGGCCAAGGGCGATGCCTGGAAGGTCAAGGCCAATACGGGCGGCAGCGTGGTTAATGCCAAGCTCGATATCAACAAGAACGAGGCGGGCCAGCGTGCCGGGTTGCCATGGGTATTTGGCAGCCGTGCCGGTGGGGCTGGGACCCCACCTATCCAGCCAATCCGCGACCTGGCCGTCGCCGGCTACAACGTCACCATCAACAAGGCAGCCAACTCCCTGTCGACGGCGAACTACGGCAGCTCCTCGCTGGCATCGACGCGCCTGGTCCAGGCCTTCAAGACCCCGGACGACCTGGCTCGCTGGAGCGCCGAAGTTCTTGGCGACCAGAAAATCTATATGTGCACCCAAGGCTCCGATTGCCCGAGCCCCACCATCACCTCGACGGCGACCGGCCTGGCCCCGAAATTCGAGCGCGAGCTCGACGAGGTACTGCCCACGATGCGCAATATGGGCTTCAGCACTTCAAGCAGCCATGCCGACCTGGCCAAGGTCAGCGCTCCCGGCATGGCCGTGAGCCCACAGCTGATGGACGCTGTGCGTAAGCTGCCGACCGATGTGCGGTCCGTGGCCATTAACCGCCTGGCCCAGGAGGTTGCGGTCTACAAGACCATCGACAAGGCGTTGATCGCGCGTAACGCGCTGATCTCCGGCATGAGCCTGCCCGAGGCCACGGGCGCTGCTCCCGTTAGATCCGAGGTGCAGACGAAGATTGACCGCCTGACTCAGTACATCAACGACATGATGTTCGAGTTCCGCATACGCAAAGAAATGACCGGCGAGACAGCTTTGTCGATTATGGGCAACCAGCAGCAAGCCGGTGCCGCGTCGATGGATGTGCAAGGGGGCACGCGTGCAGATCCTGCGCCGTTGGTCGATGGACGTGTGAGCACAAGATGACCGACACCGAAAAAGTCGTGGAAGCGTCTGAGCCAGTTCCAAAGCGTAAGGGGCGGCTTCGTCGTTGGCTGCCCTGGCTCATCTACGGTGCCTTGATCGTATTGATTGGCGGCACCCTATTGACCTGGCTGCTCAAGCTGGAGCCCTCACAGGTCGTATCTGTCTCAGCGTGGTTTCGCAAGGGCGCGCAACTCGGGACGCTTACTCAGACCGCCCTGTGCAGTTGGGTGATTGTGAGCTGGCGTCCGATCGTGGCCTGGGGATTCAGACGCGGCTACGTGGCCAAGCATGAGCTGCGGGCGGTGCTGGCTATGCGCTGGCGCGTCGCCGGCATGCTGGCCATGTACTTGGCACTCGTGCCAATTGGCGCGGGCAATATTGCCCGATTCATCATGGGCCTTATCTCCTGATCGATATGCAGCTCGATAGCTATCTTGAACTATTTACGACGCTCTACGGCTGGGCATTCGCCAACTTACTCGGCGAGATTTTGACCGGCACCGGCCTGGCCGCCCTGCCCTTCGCGCTCATCGCGTTTAACGCGTGGCATAGCGCCAAAGAAGAAGGCGCAGGGTTTAACGGCGTGCTGGCTCTCATCGAGTCCATACAGACCAAGCTGATTACGGCATTGCTGGTTATGGCGCTGTGCTTTGCGACAACGCCTTTTACCTCGCTGCACAACATCAATCTCAGCTACAAGCCAGAGCGGGCTGCAGATGGTTCTGAGCCCCAGGTCGTGTCGACACAGGGCGGGACGAACTCGGGCTACGACCGAGCCATGGCAGACGCGGTGAACGGCTCTTTTGCCCGATCTGGAAACCTGTCCTATGTCCCCTTGTGGTGGTACAGCGTCATGGGGCTGTCCTCTGGCATCAATGGCGCTTTTCGGGCGGGCATGACCAGCTCTGAACGCGATCTGCGCGTCGTAGCAGATCTGGCCAGGATGGCCACGATTGAAGATCCGGCTCTGTTGCACGATGTGCAGCGCTTCTACAGCGAGTGCTTTGTGCCGGCACGGAGCCAGTATTTCTCAATGGACAAGAACCAGATCTCGGCAAGCGGCCGGGGCATTCTTGCTGAGGGAAGCATCTATGGCCCCACGGATGTGGACTGGGTCGGCAGCCAGTTGTTCCGAACAGAGCCCGGTTTCTATGACGTGATGCGCTCATATAACCCGGTGCCTGGCTGGAGCATCGACTTCAATCGCGACAGCGAATACATGCAAGGTGGCGCTTCGGATCAGGGCTTTATGAACCCGGACTGGGGGCGCCCAACCTGCAAGCAATGGTGGGAAGCTGATGCTGCTACCGGAGGAGTGCGAGAGCGCCTCACCAGCAACACCTCGACATGGCGGAGTCTCTTGCAAGTCGCCCAAAACTCTATCACGTTTAACTCGACAGATGAGGCCAAGGATGCCATGGCCAAACTGGCCTTCGAGAAGGCCAACCCAACTTTTGTCAGCCCAGACAAAATGCTCGGCGATGACTATGGCAAGGGTACGAATGCTTGGCGAACTGTCACTGGGGGAATTAGTACCATCGGCGTGGCTCAGCAAGCGTTTGAGTCGTCGCTCAGTATGGCCCCGATGCTTAATATGCTGCCAATGCTACAAGCACTAGTGTTGATGGCTCTTTATATGTTCCTACCCTTAATCATCTTAATCAGTGGCTATGACCTCAAGGTGATGCTGGTTGGTGGACTAGCTATATTCACGATCAAATTCTGGGCCGTAATGTGGTTCGTCGCACGATGGCTTGATGCCCACTTGATCGACGCCATGTACCCTGGCTTTACAGGATCGGCATTGATGCAAGAGATCACCCATAGTATTAGTTCTGGTCAGCCGCAGTTGTATAAACGAATAATCCTCAACACATTATTAGCGGTGATGTTCATCGCACTTCCGCTTATCTGGAGTTCCATGATGGCGTGGGTCGGCTATCGTGTGGGGTTTGAGAACTCCAGTATTAACAAGGCAGACAATCTTTCTGACAAAGCAGGCAAAGGCTCAAGCATTCGCTTAAAGCGGTGATCGTAATTTAAAGATCTTCTTCTTGTTGACAATAATACTGAAGGTCCGCCATGCCTACTTCCCCATTCTGGAATGCTGTATGAGCATCGTATGCAGAGGAAATTGAGGTGCTTTCTTCAATAGTCTTGGGTGACGTGAAGAAGGCCAAGGCTGCATTCCAGAACGATCCGAGCACCAACCCACCAATAATGAGGGCGAATCGCCAAAGTAGGCCGATGAGTGCGATTAAGAACTTGAGCATAAGAAGCCCCAACGATATGAAATGGATCTTCATGTTTCCCTGGTAGATCGTGCATTCCACACGATCCAAATTGAGTGACTTCGACATCCCTAGAAGGTTGGGCGTGATGTTTCTATGTATCGAACCGACTGAGGTTCAGATTGTCAACGTTGCGCGATCAAATCAGAAGTACCTGTGCAAGTATGCGCAATACACCGAAAGTCCATCGTCCATGCAGACGCCTCGTGTAAATCAAATCTCTTCCGAGGCAAACTCTTGGGTTCGCTGAGTAGACGGCCGATATCTTTCATAACATCCTTGGCACCGGACTTTGCAACGCCGATGACAGGCCATCAAGTATTCCACACAGCTCGACGACTTGCCCGGAACAGCATTGCGCTCTAAGGGCGATCAACTGTCCCTCGAGAGCCTTCAGCTCCTCAATGCGTTTGACTAGCTGGAGGATATGTTTGTCCAGAAGCTCATTGACCTCGCCGCAAGGTTCGCACTGCCTATCTTTCAATTGAAGTAAAGACCGGATATCGTCCAGCCCAATATCCAACGAGCGGCAATTTCGCACAAACGCTAGTCGCTGGACGTGCGATCCGTCATATCGCCTGTAGTTGCCTGCCGTCCGTGCTGCAGGCGGCAGCAATCCCTCCTGCTCGTAGAAACGAATTGTTGGGATCTGCACCCCTGTCGCGCTGGCCAATTCACCGATCTTCACTCTGTATTCCCTGGAACTAGTTGCGGGTTTCCCTTGACTCTCAATCTGCTTTAGGGTTTTTAATGATGCGCTAGATGGACTCCGAAGTCAAGTGACGGCGTGATGATCAAACAGAGTGCGCTGTCGCACCTGATGCCGTTGCTTCCTGCAGCGAACCAGCGATCAAAAATTCAAGGACAACTGACTATGAACAATGCAATGACGCAAGCAACTTGCGGCTCAACATGTGGGTGCCCTACAGGAACCACGAAAGCGACAGTTGAGCCGCTCGTGACAGGTTATTTCATACGCAATATGGACTGCCCTAGCGAGGAAGCCCAGATCCGCAAGCGGCTAGCGCAAATTGATGGCATCCAAGATGTAGTTTTTGACTTGCCCGCTCATTACTTGGAAGTAGTACATGGACCTGCCGGCCGAAATGCAATCCTGCGTGCACTTCACGACATTGGCATGCAGGCGGTCGTGCAACCCAGGTCTTCGCAGCTTGTCTATCTCATCCAGCAAATGGATTGCCCCAGCGAAGAACGCCAGTTGCGCGCAACGCTGGAGCCTTTGGAAGGGGTAGAGAAGTTGGACTTCGACCTGAAGGCCCACACGTTGACGGTATCCCATACGCTCACCGATACCACTCCGATTGCCCAGGCCATCGTGAATCTGGGTATGCAGCCGGTAGAAAAGACGGCGGGTAGCATGCCAATCGCTGTCGAAGCCCTCCCCCCTCGCATGGCGGCGTCTTCAATCCGGACACCGGCGACAGGAAACGGTACATGCTTCCTTATTCCGAATATGGATTGCCCCACCGAAGAGGCAACGATCCGCAAGCGCTTGGGTTCAATCAACGGTATCGAGCGACTGGATTTCAACCTAATGGGGCGACGGCTCGATGTTCTGCATCATTTGCCGGACCCTGCGCCGATCCTCAAGGCGCTGAACGATGTTGGCATGAAGGCCAGCATCGAGCGCAGCGGCGACACCGCGCCGCAGGACCAGGCCGTCTACCTCATTGAAAAAATGGACTGTCCAACCGAGGAGGGGCTGCTGCGCAAGGCGCTCGAAGGCATGCCAGGGGTGAAAGCCCTGAAATTCAATCTGATGGGCCGTACGCTTACGGTGAGCCACGATCTTGCCGATCTGGCTCCGGTAACGACCGCGATTGAGCGACTCGGCATGGCTCCAGTGCTCCAAAGCACGTCCGACCCAGAGCCATCCGCGCCCCGTGATTTCGGCACCAGCATCTCGCGCGGGCAATGGATTCGGATGGCGGTCTCCGGCGTACTAGCGCTCGGCGCAGAGGCCATGGTCTTTGCGGGGGCATCCGAGGCCTCCTGGCCCATCATTCTTGCTTGCCTCGCGGCCATCAGCTTGGGTGGGGTCGAGACCCTCAAGAAGGGCTGGATTGCGCTGAAGACGCGCTCGCTGAACATGAACCTGTTGATGACGGTCGCCGTCATCGGGGCGGCCCTGATTGGTCAGTGGCCTGAGGCGGCGGTGGTCATCTGGCTCTTCGGTATCGCTGAGATAATTGAGGCCTTGAGCCTGGATCGGGCCCGCAATGCCATCCGCAAGCTGATGGATCTGGCGCCGGAGAACGCATTGGTACATCAGCCGGACGGGCAATGGCGTGAAGTCAAGGCGGATTCCGTGCCGCTCGGCAGTGTTGTGCGGGTGCGTCCGGGTGAACGCATCGCATTGGATGGTGAAGTCGTCGCGGGTCAATCATCGGTAAACCAGGCGCCGATCACCGGTGAGAGCATGCCCGTGGAGAAAACCGCCGGTGCCACGGTCTTCGCCGGCACCATCAACGAGCGCGGCACGCTGGAGTTCCGCGTCACCTCTCGAAAGGGTGAAACCACCCTCGACCGTATTGCACGATCGGTGCAGGAAGCGCAGGGGCAACGCGCACCCACGCAGCGCTTCGTGGACAAGTTCGCCAGCATCTATACACCGGCGGTCTTCGCGGTTGCTCTTGCCGTTGCAGTCATTCCTCCGTTCGCTTTCGGGCAGCCCTGGTTCGAATGGGTCTACAAAGCGCTGGTGATGCTGGTCATTGCCTGCCCCTGCGCATTGGTGATCTCCACGCCGGTTACCGTGGTCAGCGGCCTGGCAGCTGCCGCACGCCGGGGCATCCTCGTCAAGGGCGGTCTTTACCTCGAACAGGGGCGACACCTGAAATCGGTGGCTTTGGACAAGACGGGAACCCTGACTCATGGTCGCCCTTCTCTGACCGATGTCATACCGTTGCGTGGCCAGCCGACTGAAGAAGTTCTGCGCATTGCAGCGAGCATCGATGCGCTGTCGGAGCATCCTGTGGCCACTGCCATCGTGGCTGGCTACAACCAACCGCACGCTCAGGTGAGCAATTTCGAAGCGATCCCTGGACGAGGCGTCAAAGGCAACGTCGATGGAGATGTCTATTACGTCGGCAACCACCGGCTGATCAAAGAGCTGGGACTTTCAACACTTGAGATCGAGACTCAGCTCGATGCGTTGGAGAACGAGGCCAAGACCGTTGTGCTCCTCGCAGCTGACCAGAAAGTACTCGCCCTGCTGGCCGTGGCCGACACGGTGCGCGACACCAGCCGGCAAGCGATCGCCGAACTCAGGTTGCTGGGGATCGAGCCAGTCATGTTGACTGGGGATAATTCGAAAACCGCGCAAGCCGTGGCTGCGCAGGTGGGCATCACCGACGCCAAGGGCGAACTACTTCCGCAGGACAAACTGTTGGCAATCGAAGGGCTACTCGCGCGCGGGCCAGTCGGTATGGTAGGGGATGGCGTTAACGATGCGCCAGCGTTGGCCAAGTCGAGCATTGGCTTTGCGATGGGCGCTGCTGGCACCGATACAGCGATCGAAACGGCTGACGTCGCATTGATGCAAGACAACCTCCGTAAGCTTCCGGAGTTCATCCGACTATCGCATCGCGTTGCGGGCATCTTGACGGCCAATATCGTGTTTGCGCTTGGGACAAAGGCGGTGTTCATGGCCTTGGCCATTACTGGACATGCAAGTCTGTGGCTGGCGATTCTGGCCGACATGGGGGCTAGCCTGGCCGTCGTTTTCAATGGGATGCGCTTGCTGCGGTCGTCTGAGGAAATCAAGCCCCATGGCCATTAAGAGGACTAATATGTGGGTATACCTGCTGGCCGTGACTGTGCTTACCGCCGACATAGCGACCAAGGCGGCCATCGTCGCGTGGATTCCTTTGTATGGCTCCCATGAAATCACACCATGGTTCAACATCGGGCATTGGCTGAATCCAGGTGCGGCCTTCAGCTTCTTGGCGCAGGCGGGTGGGTGGCAACGCAGCTTTTTAGTTGCTCTTGGCATTGCTGCTTCTGCCTTTCTCACCTGGCTTATTGCCCGCGAAAAGACTGCAACACCTGATGCTGTGGGCTATGCGGCAATTCTCGGAGGCGCTCTCGGCAATGTTATTGATCGCGTGCGGCATGGGGCCGTGGTGGACTGGCTCGATTTCCATTGGGGTGATTGGCACTGGCCGGCGTTCAATGCAGCCGACATTGGCATCACCCTGGGAGCGGGGTTTCTGCTGATCGCTGCTTTTCGCGGCCATGAACGAAACGGCGCAGATTCCCATTCGCCAGCACGATGATCCATCTTTTCATTGACACATGCGGAGCCGTGAACATGGATTCGGAGAAACTGATGACCCACTCGGCGCTACCACTGTCGTCTGCAAATGCACGCTGAACTTATTCTCAAGACGCTAATGATGGGCGTCGTCGAAGGCATCACGGAATTCTTGCCAGTCTCCTCGACAGGGCACTTGATCCTTGCGGGCAATGCGCTCTCATTCCTTGCGAAAGAGAAACGCGACGTCTTTGAAGTGTTCATCCAGTTCGGCGCGATGCTCGCGGTCATCTGGGAATATAGGGCTCGTCTGGCAAGCGTTGTTGTTTCAGCGCGTGCCGATCAGGAATCACGCCGGTTCTTAGTGAACCTCGCCATAGCATTCATGCCTGCGGCAGTGCTCGGATTGCTGATTGGATCTCATGTGCAGAGGCTGCTATTTAGCCCTGGGCCAGTGGCCGTCGCACTCGTAGTCGGTGGTATCGCGATTTTGTGGGCCGAGCGACGGCCCGTGCATGTAAAGGCCGAGCGTGCCGAAGAGATCAGTCGAATCGACGCATTGAAGATTGGTTTTGTGCAGTGCTTTGCACTTTGGCCGGGTACTTCGCGCTCAGGCGCGACGATTATCGGCGGGCTATTGTTCGGGGCTTCACGGCAGGCTGCGACGGAGTTTTCGTTTTTCCTTGGCATTCCAATCTTGGGGGCCGCCTCCGGATACAACCTCTTCAAGCACTGGGACGCATTGTCGAGCGACGACGTCGGCGTTTTTGTAATGGGTCTCCTTGCCTCTTTCGCATTTGCGCTGCTTGCCATACGCCTTCTGATGCGCTATCTGACCGGACATGGATTTGGAGTTTTCGCGTGGTATCGCATTGCACTGGGGACACTAATCTTGGCAGCGGTTGTCACGTAATCGTTCAGCAACCACGACGAAGATGGATATGTTGCCTCTTAAAGGCATTCAGCACAGTTGGCTGTGACTCGATCGAGAAATGCAACCTAAGATATTTGGCGTTGTGGGTTAAGTCATTTTTTGCCTACAACAAGCAAATCTCCTTTTTAGAAACTTATGCCGAACGGCCTTGGGCAACGCCCAGTAGACCATATTCTGAATAAAATGAGAATCAATAACGCTTCCATATCATGAAAATGCTTTCTCTTTACGCCAGAAGATTCCTGGCAATAGCCGCATTGTTTGTGCTCTGGTCGGCTTCTCCCGCCTGGGCTGCCGACCCTGCCGCCAGTGATCAGGCTAAGCAGACCTGGCAGTTGCTGGACTACCTGGCGGTTGACTATGGTGGCGCAGTAAGCAACGGCCAGATTCAAAGTGCGAGCGAATACGAAGAAATGAAGGAGTTCGCGGCAACCGCTGTACTGCAGCTCGCCGCATTGCCGAGCACTGCGATGCTGCCCGAGTTGCAGCGGCAGGCCAAAGTGCTCGGAGACCTCATTGCCGCAAAGGCGGACGCCAAAGCAGTGGCCGACAGCGCCAATTCGCTGGCTGCGGCGTTGGTCAAAGCCTATCCGTTTCCGCTATCTCCGACTCAGCCACCGGATCTCGCACGCGCTAAGGTGCTGTTTGAAACCAAGTGCGCGTCATGCCACGGGGCAACGGGTGCTGGCGACGGCCCACTCAGCACCAAGCTAGACCCGCCCCCGATCGCCTTCACCGATCATGATCGTGCCCGTTCGCGAAGTGTGCTCGCGCTGTACCAGGTTATTTCTCAAGGCATGACCGGCACATCGATGCCGGGCTTTGGCACGCTCGCTGACGAGGATCGATGGGCGCTGGCCTTCTTCACAGGAACACTGTCGCATGACGATGCCATGCGTGCTCGCGGCGAACAATCCTGGGGTCGAGACACCGCCGCTAAGGCTGTCTTTCCCGACCTAGCTGCTGCAGCGACCTTGACCGAAGCCGCTTTATCCGAACTGATAGCTCCAGACGCTGCTCGCGACCTCACCGCATATGTTCGTAGCCACCCAGAAGTCACCGCTGTCGTGAGCGGCTCTGGCGGACTAACCCAGGCCCGCTCGCTCCTTCAGGAGAGCCTTGCCGCGGCGCGCGCGGGTGACCGGGCCAGCGCAACACGACTGGGCCTGTCGGCCTACTTGGATGGTTTTGAGCCGCTGGAGCCTGCATTGCGCGCGCGCAACCAGGCACTTCTCACAGAAGTCGAAAATGCCATGCTGGCCTATCGCGGTGCGCTCGCCGGTGGGCGGTTGGAACAAGCCGATGCCACAGCACAGAAGTTGGACGATCTGTTTGCCCAGGTGGACGCCGAACTCGGCGCTAATAAGGCAGACCCACTAACCACCTTCGTTGCCTCCCTCACGATCCTGCTACGCGAAGGGGTTGAAGCGCTGTTGATCGTCGTGGGAATGCTGGCTTTCCTGAAGAAGGCAGAGCGACGCGATGTGCTGGGCTATGTGCATGGTGGTTGGGTGGCCGCACTGGCTTGCGGTGGTCTGACCTGGGCGGTGGCCACCTACTTCATGAGCATCAGCGGCGCAAGCCGTGAGGTGACCGAGGGGGTTTCATCTCTGTTCGCGTCCGTTGTGCTGCTGAGCGTAGGGCTCTGGATGCACCAGAAAAGCGCAGCGGGCAAGTGGCAGGCCTACCTAAAGGAAAAACTTTCGGCAGCTATGACGCGGCGTTCAGCGTGGGCATTGTTCGCCTTGTCGTTCATCGCCGTCTACCGCGAGGTGTTTGAGACCGTGTTGTTTTACTCGGCACTGACCAGTGACGGCAACAACAGTGCCTTGCTAGGCGGATTGGTATGCGGAGTGGCCATCCTAGCCGTCATTGCATGGCTTATGCTGCGGAGCAGTGCGCGCATGCCGATTGGCAAGTTCTTCAGCCTCAGTTCGATCCTGGTTGCGGTGCTCGCGGTAGTGCTCGCTGGCAAGGGGGTTGCCGGCCTCCAGGAGGCCGGCTGGTTGAGCGCGAGCCCGATCCATTGGCCGCGCATTGAAGTGCTTGGCATCTATCCGTCAGCGGAAACCGCGATTGCCCAAGCTTTGGTGTTTGCCGTTGCTTTAGCGGGCTTTGCCATGAACGCCGTGAAGGCTCGAACCCCCCGAATCGTTTGAGACTAATAGGCGCACTTAGTGGGGTGTTTCGGGCATGCTCCGAGCCCCCTACTCTCAGAGATCTTCAGGCGCCAGCAAAAACATGATCCATTGGGGAATGTCCAACAGCAGTAGCCGGAAGCACACACCTGTACTGCCAATAACGGATGCCTGTTTTAGTCCAATTTTCGGCGGTTGGTAGCAGCTAAACGAAAGCCCACGATGGCTCGCGAATTTAGAGCTCTGCTAGTACGCTTTGCGCCTAAACGAATGTCTTAACCAAAGAGCCTGCCGTGGACGGCAGGCTCTTTTTTTATATCAGCGGCTCGGTTTCAGTTCCTTAACCATGGCCTTGCCATTGATCGCCTCTGCTTGGAACGGAATGGAGTGAGTTGCTGCTGTCATGGCTTTTACCTGCATGGATGTACAGTATAAAAACCTGAAAGCTTATTTGCGCTATGACGTTGATGGCATTTAGCTAATGCTGCGGATTGAGTAGCAGCACTTCTTGTCTTAATGCGGTCGGCGCGACTTCAGGATGCGGCGAGGTTCGGCGTCTGCTTATCCGATCGACGAAGAAGGGCTTTCCCGACTCTCAATGCGTTGGTATGGCATAGGCCACGCCAAGCTGAGCGGCCAACTCCGCGAGGCGTCGATCTGCAGTCCAAAGCAAAGCGCCTGGTGTGATTAGCGTCGAGGCCAGCAGCGATAGATCGACCAAGCCGCAGCCCTTACCGAATAGCTTGTTATTCTCAAGGAAGGCCAAAGTCTCGGGAATTGACGCTTCCTGGCTCGGACGCAGCATGGCCAAAGCTGCGAGCGTATCGGCACGCGGCGCTGGCGGCGTGCCGCAGGCCAACTCTGCATGCACCATGGGATGCATCAGCACGCTGTCTTGCACCAGCAGCTCCTGCAGGTGTGTGTCGGCCTCACGAAAATGCCTCACCCACACCGATGTATCGACTAGAACGGACACCGGCATCAGCGAGAGCCTTCAGCATCCGCCTCACTGCCACGGCGTGGCACATCAGGCATGTCTGGCACGCTTCCGCCCAGGGCAGCCAAGCGCTTGCCTGCCTCGACGCGAGTGAAGGTTTCAAGTGCTAGGCGTACTAGTTCAGGCACAGCAATACCAGGCGCTGCAACAGCACGGGCACGGTTCACGACTTCGTCGTCGATCGTAAAGGTCGACCTCATGGCTACTCCTTTAACATCAAATTTGATGCATTGTCGCATCAGATTGGATGTTTGTGAATGATGATTTGTATTGCACAATACAAATATGATCAATCAGCCAAACCAGCTTGACCTTGTGTCCTCACCCCGCTTGGCGCCCACGCAGGAAACCTACAAGGAGCTGCAGATGGCCTACGACCATTTCAACGAGCGGCTGTTTGAGGGGCAGCTTCCAAGCTGCTTGATTACGCTGCAGTGGAAAAAGCGGACTTTCGGCTACTTCTCTGCAGCTCGCTTTGCCTCGTTGGACGGCTCAACCACGGATGAGATTGCGATGAATCCGACCTACTTTGCGGTCGTACCGATCATCGAAACACTCCAGACCCAAGTCCATGAAATGACGCACTTGTGGCAGCACCATTTCGGAAAGCCTGGGAGAGGCCGGTACCACAACGAGGAATGGGCACGAAAGATGGAAAGCATTGGGCTCATGCCCTCTTCCACCGGGCAACCCGGTGGCGCGCGAACCGGTGATTGCATGGCGGACTATGCGGTCGCAAGCGGCAGGTTTCTGACTGCTTGCCAGGAGCTGCTGACAGCAAAGTTTCAGCTCAGTTGGTACGATCGTTTCCCTTCGGTAGATCACGTACTTGCAGGCCAAGCCAGCATGGCCAACCACATTCAAGGAATTGAGGGCAGCAAGCCGCCGATGGTCAGCATGCCCGCATTGGCAGAAGCTTTGAAGCCCGCCGGCCAAGCTTTCGCGACCGCTACCGATGATGAGGGGGCACTGATTGCCCCTGCGAACAAGTCGAACCGAGTGAAATACAGTTGCACCGGCTGCAAAGATTCGATATCCGTCTGGGGGAAACCGGGCATTAAGCTGATATGTGGTGAGTGCAGAAAAAGTTTTGACGTTCAATAAATCATCAACGACAGGAGATTCATCGAGCGCACGCATAAACTTCGCTCGTTTGACCGGACTGGCTAACATCTGCCTGCATTCCATTCTGGCTTGTCTTAGAAAGAACAACTGACAATCATTCGGTTTCCGGTATGGAGAGCGACTGGACTGCCCCGCTACAGTAGATAATTCCCAGCCTCTTGCTCAAGCACGCTCAAACGTTTTGAGCGCAGTCCGGCACCATCAAGCTCAATGCTTGTATTCACCCGATGAATGACCCCGAGGCATTGAGCGGAACGGCCGCGTAAGTAAACTGAAAATCACCAATGCAACCGCTACCTTCTTAAACGCAGTGCATTGAAGATTACAGACGCCGAACTCAGGCTCATAGCGAGTGCTGCGATCATTGGCGACAGAAGCCACCCTGTAAACGGATACAGAACTCCCGCAGCAATCGGTACACCAATTCCGTTGTATATAAAGGCAAACAGCAAGTTCTGACGCATGTTGCGCACTGTGTCAGTTGAGATTTCACGAGACTGGGCAATGCCACGCAAATCACCCTTGACCAGCGTGATCTGACCGCTGTTCATTGCTACGTCGGTCCCTGTTCCCATGGCTACACCTACATCAGCTTTTGCCAAGGCCGGCGCATCGTTGATCCCGTCACCAGCCATGGCAACCACATGGCCTTCACTTTGCAATCGCTCCACGAGAGCTAGCTTGTCGGCGGGCTTGACTTCGCCATGGACTTCATCAATTCCAAGCTTGGCACCAACAGCCTTGGCTGTGGTCAGACCATCTCCGGTTGCCATGACAATTCGCAAGCCGCTTGCATGAAGCGTTTGGATGGCATCCAGAGTGCTAGCTTTGATAGGGTCTGTTACCGCCAGAATGCCCGCGAACTTCCCATCAGCCGCTAAATGCATGATGCTTGCACCCTCTCCTCGCAGGCGTTCTCCGTCCGCTTGCAAGGAAGATACAGATACGCCCTCTTGAGCCATCAATGTGGTGTTGCCTAATGCCAAGCGCCGCCCCTCAACGGTTCCACGTACACCAATACCGCTGGCGGAATCGAAGTCCACAGGTTTAGCGAGCTGCAAGCCTTGTTCACGTGCAGCTCGGACGATGGCATCCGCAAGCGGATGCTCGCTACCCTGATCCAAGCTAGCGGCAAGCCTCAAAACTTCGTCAGCGGTGAAATCTGGAGCAGGAATCGCTTTATCGAACGCAGGCCGACCTTCTGTAAGGGTGCCCGTTTTATCTACGATGAGGGTATCCACTTCACGCATTTTTTCGATGGCGCCCGCGTCACGGAACAAAACGCCTTGCTCTGCAGCGCGCCCTGTGGCCACCATTACTGACATGGGTGTGGCCAAACCTAGCGCACATGGGCAGGCGATGATGAGTACCGCGACGGCATTGATCAACCCAAACACCCAACTGGGCTCTGGGCCAAAAATTCCCCAGACGAAGAAGGTCACTACAGCAACTAGCACGACAACCAGAACGAACTTTCCAGCCACTACGTCGGCCATTCGCTGCATCGGTGCCTTAGACCGTTGGGCCGATGCAACCATCTGAACTATCTGGGAGAGCATGGTGGCAGTGCCCACCTTTTCTGACCTCATGACCAGAGCTCCACTCGTATTGAGTGTGGCGCCGATCAGTTTGTCGTCAACGCGCTTTGTCACAGGTATTGGCTCGCCCGTGAGCATCGATTCATCAACGGCGCTTTGACCTTCCGTGACAATGCCATCCACGGGTACTTTCTCGCCTGGACGTACGCGCAGCAGGTCTCCGACATGCACGTGGCTGAGGGGAACATCTTCCTCACTGCCATCTGCATTGATACGCCTTGCCGTCTTAGGAGCTAGGCTAAGCAATGATTTGATAGCGGCCGAGGTCTGAGAGCGAGCCTTCAGCTCAATGATCTGCCCCAACATGGTCAAAGAAATGATGACCACCGCTGCCTCGAAATAAACAGCTACACGGCCCATGGATACGAACGAGTCGGGAAACACACCAGGTGCCAGCGTCGCTACGAGGCTGTAGACAAAGGCGGCTCCCGATCCCAAGCTGATCAACGTCCACATGTTCGGACTGCGGTGGATGATTGACTGCCAGCCTCGAACAAAAAAGGGCCAGCCTGTCCATAGCACTACGGGCAGCGAAAGAGCCAACTCGACCCATGTTTGGGTCTGCATAGTGAACCAGCCGAACTTGTGTCCGAACATGGCCAGAGTAGTAACAATCAGTGTGAGTGGTAGCGTCCACCAGAATCGCCGTTGGAAGTCTTGCAACTCGCTGTTGTCCTCTTCTCCAACCGGGATCAGTGGCTCAAGAGTCATTCCACACTTGGGGCAGTTTCCGGGATGATCTTGCCGGACCTCCGGATGCATCGGGCAGGTATAGATCGTTCCTGCCGGAACCACGCCCGGGTCATCAAACGATTTCTGATCTGAATGTCTTGCAGACCCATGAGCATGTTCGTGCGAGCTGAGCAACTGGGCCTCAGGCACCAAATGCATTTGGCACTTGGGGCAGCGCCCCGGATGATCTTGATGGACTTCAGGATGCATTGGGCATACATAGACTGTGTCCCCTCCTGCGTGATCAGCCTGCTCGTTACTCGATATGAATTGCGCAGGGCCATGAGCAAATTTTTGCTGGCAACCGTTACTGCAGAAGCGATAGATCCGTCCTTCGTGAACTATCCGATGGGGCGACTGTGGAGAGACAGTCATACCGCAAACAGGATCCTGCAGAGGCTCGGCGTCAGTTATGGTTTTTTCCAACTCAACTGATTCTGAAGAAGATCGATGCTGATGATGTTGCATGCAGATGGCCCTTCGCGATGTTGGATCGATTCTTGGCTCTTACACCATGTGAATGTCAAGCCAGAATCTGCTTGAGAAATAACTCTGTCCACCTCTTCTGAGGTACCGCAACTTGAGTACGGTGTTTGTGGCCATCTCAATCCACGAAATGATTCTGGGGTTGAGGTGGCCTTTGCCATGACTACATGACACGGAGATCATCCAAGCATGAATCCTCCGAAGCGATGTACCCTTCCTCTGCGTGTGCAGTTCTGCCTTGTGCAGTCCCCGTGTCAGCTGTCGGTGGGTGATCTAAAGGTTCAAATTCCTTTTGGCGAAAGAATCCCTAGCCAAGCCACACTCGCCAAAACCAGAACTGCCAGTGTTGCTTCCATGAACAGACTCTGGCGTAGCTTGGCGACTGCTTGCGCGCGATTCCCTGAGCCCAATGATGCCTCCAGACTTGGACTAAGCCGGAACCGATTTGCAGCTGCCAAAGCAAGCATTCCGAGAACCAGCACTAGCTTGCCTAGCAGCAACTGACCATAGAGTGTCGAAACAAGCGGATCAAGCGAAGGCCCTGCGATCAATACATAGTTGACTACACCACTGGCCGCAAGAACGAAAACGATAAGAGTTCCGATATGGGCGAAGCCGTTTGATGTTCGGCTCAATATGGCGACAGTGTCCTGTGTCGCATTTGCCCTACTTGTTGCTAAGATCAAAAAAGCAAGTAACGCGCCGACCCATGCACCTGCTGCCCAGAGATGGAAGATATCTGAAGCAAGGTGGACGTATCCACGCATTCCGTCGTCCATCGCACCGTGACCAGCCCAGGCCAGTGTCGCCAGCGCTACACCGCTAGATGCGGACATGGCAACGAAGCGAAACGTTGGATTGAACTTCACTAGGGCAATCAAGATGCAAAGCGCTAGCGCAAGAATACGAATGCACCAAGCAAGGCCCATGTGAGTGCCGGTGATGAGCATCTCGAAAACATGTGTTGATAACTCGGCATATGTTTGCGCACCGGACATTGCCTTGGCAAGGACTGTCATGCTGACCACGGACAGCCCAATTCCGAATGCTGCAAATGCACCGACACATATTCGATAGCTGCGCGCAATTGCCAAGGATCGCTCGTCATGGCCAAGGGCATAGACGCCAAACATGGCGACGCCAAAAGCCGCTGCCATGTCCAGATAAAGCGCAAGGCGCAAAACGATGGTGAACCAATCCTCGGCCATTTGGTTACTTCACCTGAAATGTGACATTGCCATTGATCGGGTGTGTGTCCGAAGACACGGCACGCCAATCCACGCGATAGGCACCGGGTTGAAGTGCTTGCGCAGGAGTAATGACCATGGTTTTGCCATCGCTAGCGCCAGAGACGCTTGCGCTGACCTTCATTGCACCGTGGTTCGGCATCCCGGGCATGCCCGTCATGATCAAGTTCGCAGCCGAGAACTGAGGAACCAGCGTTTCCGAGAACTTCAGCTCAATCGTTGCAGGTGCAGCAACCTGCGACTTATCCGCAGGTGACGAGGAGACTAGCGAAGGATGGGCAAATGCTGCAGAAGCGAACAGAGTTGCGGCGATTGGTGCGATGTACTTAGCTACCAGGGTTGAGCGGTTCATGAGGACTCCTATCTAAGTGTGATGGTGGTTTGAAAATCGATTGCGAATCTGGGTCTATGGAGTTGGCGCGCCCTCAAGAACGCGCCAGCGAGGAAGTGCACATTGGTCTGGCTAGAACCAGAAGCGGACACCGGCCACCCATCGTGTTTGTTGAGCACGGCCGCCGTCTGCACGAACGAGATCTGCGGTTCGCCCGAAACTGCCCGCACGTTCGACGCCGATATATGGAGCGAACTGACGGCTGAACTCGTAGCGCAGTCGCAAGCCCGCAGATGCTTCGGCTAGGCCCTTGCCGATGTGGCGCTCTGGATCATCCTTGCCGTAAAACTGCATTTCAGCTCTAGGCTCAAGGATCAGGCGCTGAGTCAGCAATAGTTCGTAGCTTGCATTTAGGCGAAGCGCAGTTCTGCCGCCACTGCCAACATAGGCTGTGGCCTCCAGCTCGAACCAGTAAGGGGCTAGGCCCTGTACACCAAATGCCAGCCATTGACGGCTAGGTCCCACGCCGTTGTCTAAGCGCAGACCAAGCTGTGTATCCCAATAGGTTGTGGCAGCACGGCTCCATAGCAGTTCGGTGCGAGACTCTTCGAGCTTTCCTTTGGCGACGTCACCTTCTGCCTTCAAGACAGCTTTGTTGTATGAGGTCCCGTACCATGCTTGCAAGTCATAGGCCGTTGAATCATCACCTCTGCGTGAAAAACGGCGTTCCAGGGTCTCACCACGCAGCGAGGCAAAGGTATGCTCGTCCGCAAGCATCAAGCGCGGGACGCCAGGCACCGCGTAATCGCCCGATCCCAAGGTCAGCCCATTGGAATACCCATGTGGGTCGCGAGCATCTGGAGGTGCGGATCCCCCTTGCATCTGCATGCTGCCGTGATCCATCGCAGGGCCGCTTGCAGCGCTGCCAGTCATAGCACCATGACCTGCATGTGGATCAGCTGCAGTTGTGGCAGGGCTTGCCGGTGCTTCCATTTGCATATCCGCTTGGCCATGCGATGAATGGTCGCTTTGCGCCTGGGCCGCAATACTCACCAGAGCGAGGAGCGCAGTGGACAATGCACGAATAGGGAGTGCTTTGGACATTTTTGATCTTCCTTGTGAGGTTTGTTCAAGACACTACGACTTCGCGGAACATGCCTGCATCCATGTGGAACATCAGGTGGCAATGCCATGCCCAGCGCCCCAGAGCATCTGCCGTCACCAAGAAGCTGATGCGTTGCGCAGGCTGTACTGGCAAGGTGTGTCGACGGGCGAGGAATCGACCATCAGGGCTCTCCAGTTCACTCCACATCCCATGCAAGTGCATAGGGTGAGTCATCATGGTGTCGTTGTGTAGGATGACCCGCAAACGCTCGCCGTGACGGAAGTGAACAGGCGTTGATTGCCCGAACTCCAATCCATCAAGAGACCAGGAATAACGCTCCATATTGCCCGTCAGGTGCAACTCCACCTCTCGTCCAGGACCGCGCGAGTCCATCGGACCTGAAGGTGTATGTAGATCGGCCAAGGTCAGCACGCGTCTGCCGTTATTGCGCAGACCGATACCGGGATCGTCGAGATTGGTGCGGGCCATATCGACTCGCATATCTGTTCTCGCGCCATATTCAGTGCGAGCATGGCGTGCTGTGGTGCTGGGCACTGCCAAGCCCCCAGCAGACCTGGCATGCTGACTATGGTCCATCGCCATACCACCGTGATTCATGCCGCCCATCGCACCATGATCCATGCCTGCCATTGCCCCCGACATACCAGCCATGCCCGTCATGCCGGTCATCCCAGACATGCCAGACATCTCCATGTCGGCTCCGGCAGTGCCATGGCTCATGGCGCCCATCATGTCGCTCATACCCAGCCATTCGACGGGATCGAGTGCGGGGACAGGAGCTTGCAGACCTTCGCGCACTGCTAACGTAGCGCGTGCGTAGCCTGTTCGGTCCATCGACTGAGCAAAGATCGTATAGGCGTCATCACGTGGCTCGACAATCACGTCTATGGTTTCGCCAGGGCCGAATCGGAATTCATCGACAGTCACAGGCTCTACGTCGACGCCGTCAACATGCACCACCGTGAGCTTCAGACCCGGAATACGTACGTCATAGAAAGTATTGCCCGCGCCATTGACCATGCGCAGTCGGACACGCTCGCCTGGGCGGAAAAGAGCAGTCCAATTGCCGGCAGGTGTGACGCCATTTGCGAGGTAGGTCAGGGTCGCAGAAGAGAGATCGGCTAAATCCGTTGGATTCATGCGCATCTCGTTCCACATCTTGCGCTTGTCTAATGCCGCTGACACGCCATCACGCGATGCATCACGGAAGAAATCAAAGACCGTGGGCTGGTTGTAGTTGTAGTAGTCGCCCTGAACCTTGAGCTTTGCGAAAACGCGCATGGGGTCTTCGTCAGTCCAGTCAGAGAAGAGCACGACATGGTCACGATCTGCACGGATAGTCTCAGGTCCTGCGGGATCAATGATGATCGCTCCATACATGCCGGTGAGTTCCTGCATGCCTGAATGTGAGTGATACCAGTAGGAACCGCTTTGCTGAACCTTGAAGCGGTAGGTAAACGTCTCTCCAGGAGGAATGCCCGCAAAGCTGATGCCTGGAACTCCATCCATCTGGTAGGGCAAGATAATGCCGTGCCAATGAATAGAAGTGGCCTCGCGAAGCTTGTTCGTGACGCGAATCGTCACCGTCTCACCCTCTCGCCAGCGCAGGGTTGGTGCAGGAAGCGATCCATTGATCGTTGTCGCCATGCCAGGCTTGCCCGTAAAGTTCACTGCGGACTCGGCGATCACCAGATCGAACTCGTTACCCTTCAGCACCGGCGCGGCCCCACGGACTGTTGAGCTCTGCTGCGCGAATGCCATGAGCGACTGCGTTGACAGGCCCGCCAGCACGCCTCCTGCGGCCAGTCCCTGAACGAAGCGCCGACGAGAGAACCCTTGAGTGGGAGTGACAAAAAATGGCGAATGACGCGGCATAAGGTGAAATCCTCCAGAGCTTTCAACAAAATCGTTTTCGGCGACGCTTGCTTGAAGCAAAGAGCGCTCGATATGTTCAGTATGCTAGGGCGCGCTGAATTTCGGTGGAGTGACTCGCTCATTACATTCATGTAATGCTCGCGTCATGTTCACTGCGACTGGAGGCGTCTATCAAGAAATGCCTTCGTTGCAGCCAGGAGGTTCACTCTGCTCGCCACGCTTGATGACTGACCAGGAGGGAGCAACTAGGCAGTGTTAAGTCTTTCTATCGCCAGGATTTCAGGAGCATTACATTTTTCTTATCTTCATGTCAGAGGGCGTCAAACTAGGCACACTCTTGAGCATCTACTGCAGCGGAGCGATTACATGAGGGTTTTGATTGTCGAGGATGAGCCTAAAACAGGTGAGTACCTGCGCCAAGGATTGACCGAAGCTGGCTACATTGCTGATCTGGTTCCAAATGGTTCAGATGGCTTGCATATGGCTCTGCAAGGAGAATACTCATTGGTGATCTTGGACGTCATGCTGCCGGGTCTCAATGGTTGGCAGGTCCTCCAAGCTCTGCGTGATCGGGGACTACATATGCCGGTTCTGTTCCTTACTGCACGGGACCATGTCGAAGATCGCGTCAAAGGGCTAGAGCTCGGTGCAGATGATTACCTGGTGAAGCCGTTTTCGTTTGCGGAGCTACTTGCCAGAGTTCGCATCATTCTTAGACGCGGACATCCGGCCAACGAAGGCACTACTCTGACTGTTGCAGATCTTGAGCTAGACCTGCTGCGTCGCCGCGTATCTCGCAGTGGCAAACGTGTTGATCTCACTGCCAAAGAGTTCGGACTCCTGGAGTTGTTGATGCGCCGACATGGGGAGGTGCTGCCACGTTCATTGATCGCATCACAGGTATGGGACATGAACTTCGATAGTGATACCAATGTCATCGAGGTGGCCATGCGCCGTCTGCGAGCCAAAATTGATGAAGGCCACTCGATCAAACTGATCCAGACCGTACGGGGAATGGGCTACGTGCTTGACGTTCCTGAGGAGGAATAGGTGCAGCGTCTCAATCGCAAGGGAAAGCTCTCTTTAACTAGTCGTTTGGCCCTTTTCTTCACGTCTGTTGCGGCAGCCGTAGTGCTTGGCTTAGGTGGTTTGTTCCTAGTTGTTACAGAAAAGCATTTCGTGGAACTGGACCGAATGACGCTTCAGGACAAGCGCCATTTGATTGAGAAAATTCTCCAGAACACCAAGTCGGTCGATGATGCTCGTTGGCGTTTAAATGAGGCACTGAACTATCACGAGGATCTTCAAGTCCAGGTGAAGGATGCCCAAGGAGAAACCGTATTTCAATCGCCCGCATCCGGCTTTGCAGTGCCGGATCGCAACTCGGGTTTTATCGACAAGGAAGGATCGTTTGGGGTGTGGCGGCACGCAGATGCAGAATTCCACACCTTGAGCTTTGAGACGCTACCGGCCTACGCACCGTCACCATTAAAGGTACTGATCGCTGCAGACACAAAGCATCACATTCAATTTCTCGACGGAATTCGAGCAAGCTTCGCCATTTATGTGATTGCCGCAATTTTGCTGTGCTCGCTTCTGTCTTGGCTCGCCGCTCGACAAGGGCTGGCACCGCTGCGAGAGATGAAATCACGGGCGGCAGTTGTGACCGGGCAGAAGATGAGTGAACGCATGCCGGTCGAGGCTGTGCCCGTTGAAATGGCCGATCTGGCGCATGAGCTCAATCGCATGCTGGATCGGTTGCAGGATGATTTTCAGCGACTGACAGATTTCGCGTCTGACTTGGCCCATGAACTACGTACACCCATCAGCAACCTGTTGACCCAGACTCAGGTTGTGCTGGCGTCCAAGCGTGATGCCGCGACATACAGAGACATTCTTGCCTCGAATGCCGAAGAGTTTCAGCGTTTGGCTCGCATGGTGTCAGATATGCTGTTCCTGGCCAAAACCGAACGGGGCGTGAGCTTGCCGCGTAAGGAGCAGTTCTTCGCAAAACAAGAAGCATATGCATTGCTGGAGTTCTACGAGGCTGTCGCGGAAGAAAAGCAAATTCATTTGAAATTAAAAGGCGATGGACTCATTGATGGTGATCGGCTGATGTTTCATCGTGCTGTGAGTAATTTGCTATCTAATGCTTTGCGCTACACGCCGCAAGCAGGCATGGTCACCATCGACATTGAGACCGCAGCTTCTTGGACACTTGTCACTGTGGAAAATACAGGACAGGACATTGATCCCAAAGTCCTGCCCAGGTTATTTGACCGATTCTACCGAGCTGACCCTTCCAGGGCTCATCCGGACTCAGACGGTAGCGGATTGGGTTTGGCGATCACCCGAGCGATTGCTGAAGCCCATGGCGGCTCCATTGCGGCCACTTCTGCTGATGGACGAACTCGCTTCACCTTGAAATTCCCCAAGCCGTAGCCGACTTCCTAAGCAGATCGAAAACCGGTTTTTATTGAGCGAAGGAAGACGCTATCCACAGCAAGAGGTCTTTGCTGAAGTTGAGCCGCAACATTTCGACTGCGGCTCCTCAGCATTTGCCTGCTCGGTTTCGGCTAACGCCAATAATTCTGGAGTGTATCCAGCGGCCTGGATAGCCAACATGTAGTCGGTGTCGCTCAGATCGCCGGAGACTTGCACCGTTTTATCGCGCGCATGCACTCCGATATTTGCTTCATCATCGATTGCCAAAATGGAGCGCTGAATCCGCGCGGCACAGGCACCACATTTCATGTCATTGATGCGAAAAATAGCCATTACGTACTCCTTTAAAGCTTGTGGCTAAAGTTTCATCCTTCACATCATGTGAATGTCAAGTGTCTGTCTGCACAAGCACTGGAGCACGCTGTGTACACCAACTAGGTTGGTCTTCACTTTTCGCTTTGGGCTTTTGGTGTACAGATTTGGGATAAGAACTGCCGCGAAAAAGCTGACAACAATGTCACCGGACAGTCCTGTTTTTGTTGGGCTCTGCTTCCTAAGATCAACCCATCTTCTCCTCACCTTGATCAAGGCCCAGGAGATGTGTTCATCAACTTTCTTAGGAGCCAACCATGTCTCAAAACCGCATCTCCATTTCCTCTGTACTCGCAAGCGTTGCTGCTGTTATCACACTGGCTCTTCCTGGAATTGCGTCCGCAGGCTATGAGCATCCAGCCAACAATGAACAAGGCGTGATCGTGCATCCGGAGCACTTTGTAAGCCAGAAAACCCGAGCTCAAGTCAAGGCCGAGACTGAAGCCGCCATGAAGCAAGGCCGCCTTTCTTACGGTGAAAGCAATTTCCCACGTGGTACTCCCGAGACTGGATCGAGCAAAACCCGCGAGCAAGTTATCAACGAAATGCGTAATGAAACAACAGCTGAACGGGATGCTCGCATGCAATCAACTGCGAACTAAACACGCTGAGTGTGAAGCCCCCTCGCTTTCCTGTGTGACATAAAAGCAGAGGTTGGTGAAACTTTTAACAAAATACGCGACCGGCGGTCTTCGGCTCAACGATTCGTGCAAACGATAGTGGTTGTAAAAATGCTGCCAGCCCTCGTTCCTAGACCGGACTTCCTGTACGGATCCATAGACATCGCAGTCGAGCACCTCCGTTCGGCAGGACCTGTTGAAGCGTTCGACGTAAGCGTTCTGGATCGGCGTGCCTCGCTGAATGTGGCGAAGGTTCCTACCCTTGCTCTGCGCCCATCGCTTTACTGCGTGGGCAAGGAACTCTGGCCCTTAGTCCATCAGCATCAGCATCATGGCCATGATCACCATGGGCACAACCACGACGACAACTCAGATCATGGCGACCTTAACTTGCGTTCAGCCTATCTTCACGTCCTTGCGGATGCCGCTACTTCGGTGCTAGCCATCGTTGCTTTGCTGGGTGGAATACACTGGGGTTTTGGTTGGCTGGACCCCTTGATGGGCATCGTCGGTGCGGCTCTAGTCGCCATTTGGGCGTGGGGTCTGTTGTGTGATAGCAGTCGAGTCTTGCTGGATGCCGAGATGGATGCACCAGTGGCCGAAGAAATTCGAGAATCCATCGCCGAAGGTCCATATCGGGCTGTCATCACGGACCTGCACGTTTGGCGGGTGGGCAAAGGGAAATATGCCGCCGTCATTGCCGTAGAAGGAAACTCTGAAGTCACCCCTGACTACATCCGCCAACTTGTCACTATTCATGAGGAGTTAGCGCATGTTTCAGTGGAAGTGAATCCACTGAACTCATCAACGGCACTCATATAAGCATTTGCTTGGCCGCTGCTTTCGCCGGAAGCAGACTCTCGTGACTTTTCATTGAGCGGCAGCTTTTTGCCTCAGTGGAAGCGTTACGCAAATTCAGTCAGTATGAGCAATACTGGTCTGGCCGTGCGTCAAACAATTTCGCAGCGTCCACAAAGATTGTGGGAGATACCTTCCACATATAATTTCTGAACTATGACACGCCGTCTGGCCATGTTCTTCGTGATGCTGAGCGTCTTCTGGCAAGCCCTTGCTGTGGCTGGCCAGATGCCTGTCTTCGCGTCACATGAAGCGCTTGAGCATGCGGCGATGCATCTTCAAGAGGAAGGCCACCACCACCATGATGATGGTGCCGTGGAGCTCGATGACTCCTCTGACTCCAAACTGCACATGATGGCCAATGGGATGCCATCTGCAGCGGTTGAAGCTTTCACCTTGAGTGTTCCGGTGCCCGACTGGGTAAGCTCTCCACTCTGCCCGGTCGTCGATTCCATGCTCCCCCATCCGATCCTGGAAGGTCTTCGACGGCCTCCCAGACTCACAGCCTAGCTCTCTTTAGGTCGGCTTCATCCGTCTGAAGCCATCCCTTCGTTCGTGCATGTCATATCTGTCGCAGTACCTCGCGACGGTATTGCTATGTACCCAGAGCATTTAGAGGCTTTGTGAACCCCAAAATTAAATGGAGGCTCTGCATTCTTGCAGGGCTGACGTTGGCGTGCACGTCGTACGCACAGCCAATGGAAAGCGTTGCTGCGCCAAAATCGAGCAGCAACATTCAAAAAACAACCTTGGCGACTGCCGTTGAAGGGGCCTGGAACCGCGCCGTTGCGTCTGCTGAGGCGGCAGGCATTTCTCGGCAGGCCACCGCAGCAAAGAAAGCGTCAAGCGCTCTTTGGGCTGCACCTCCCTCGGTGGAGTTAAGCCACCGCAATGACCGCCTGCAACGCAACAATGGCGCTCGTGAGACTGAGGTAGCTTTGGCGGTGCCGCTCTGGCTTCCTGGCCAGAAAAGCGCCAAGCAACAAGCCGCAGATTCGCTGTCATCTCTATCTCAGTTGTCTGAAGCCGAGGGAAAACTGCGTGTTGCAGAGGTCGTCCGTGAGTTGCATTGGCAGATTGCCGAGTTGCAGGCCAGCCAATCTTTGTCAAAGCAGCAGACCAGCACTTTTGCGGCCATCGCATCAGACGTGGATAAACGTGTCAAAGCCGGTGATCTGGCAAGAGCAGATGCCTTGGCAGCCAAGGGGGAGCTTTTAAGCGCACAAGCAACTCAGTCACAGGCTGAAACCCAGCTTGAAGCAGCAAAGCGCCAGTGGACAGCCCTGACAGGATTGGCCCAAACACCTGACGCTACGTTTGCGAGTGCTGAAAGCCCATCGCCTCGCCAGTTGGCTGAGCATCCCGAACTGTTGCGTGCAGAACAACAAGTAGACCTGGCACGTAAGCGTTTGGATTTGGTTGCCAAATCGAATCGCAGTGCTCCAGAGCTGATCACCAAGTTCAGGCAAGACATTCCAGGCCATGGTCAGGGTTCCGCCTACAGCCTGGGCCTTGCTGTGCGTATTCCGTTCGGCACAGACGATAGAAATGCACCCTTGCAAGCTGCCGCCTTGACCGAACTGGACATAGCTCAGCGCAAGGAACAGGTGCTTCGTGCTCAGTTGTCTGCTCGCATGGAAAGCGCCAAGGCTGCAGCAGCGGCAAGTCAGTTGCAGTTGCAGACCGAGCGTGAAAAAGCCTCTTTGCTTAACGAACGAGCCAAGCTGATTCGAGCCTCCTTCAATGCAGGCGAGACATCGCTCCCAGAGCTTCTGCGCGCAGCCAGTGCAGCAGCTCAAGCCGACTACAGCGCTGCTCGGCAGGAGGCTGCATTTGGCCTCGCACGTGCACGTCTTCAACAAGCCTACGGACAGCTACCATGAATTCCCCGTTTTCTATTCCTTGCGTTGTGAAGCGCGTGTTCTTATTGAGCGGCTTCGCCCTTTCTACGGGGATCGCCGTGGCGTCCCCTGGTGCACATGGTCCCAATGGAGAGCATTTGGATGCTGCCCCCACGGCAGGAGCCACTTCTTCTGCACCCAGGTTCGAGGCTAAGTCCGAAGACTACGAGCTGGTTGGTCGTCTGCAGGGGGGCGAGTTTTCGATGTTCATTAATCGATTTGCTACGAATGAGCCCGTGGATCAAGCCAAGGTGGAAGTCGAGCTGGGTCAACTGAAAGCCGCTGCGCCTTATCACTCGGACCAGGGTGACTATGCAGTGGCTGACGAGAAGTTCTTGGCAGAGCTCGGCAAGAAAGGGTCACACGCGCTGGTGATCACGATTCTGGACGGCAAAGAGTCTGACCTGCTGGACGGCACTTTGGAAGTCGGGGCGACCCAAGCTGCAGCTGAGGCCACCCATGCTCATGGAGATGAAAACGCTTTGCTGTTTGGCGCATTGGCAATTGCCGCATTGGCCGCAGTGGGTGGATTGGGATGGCTCTTGGGCCGCGGCTCTAACAGCAAGGTAGCAAAGGGAGGCGCCCAATGAAACGCATCTTCATCATGTCTGCGGTCTTGGCCGTCACCATGGCTCAAGCCTCTCCGGGCGCTCATGGCCCCAACGGAGAGCATCTGGATACGGCCTCGGCCACTCCATCGGCAGCAGGTTTGAGTCGCCTGCCTGATGGCAGCGTCAATGTGCCCATGCTGTCCCAGCGTCGATTGGCAATTCGCACGGAAATTGCCCTGATGTCCGAAGCAAGCGCAACCACCGAGCTGCCCGCCAAAGTCATTGCGGACCCCAATGCAAGCGGCCTGGTTCAGACGGTTGTGGGCGGAAAGATCGAGGCCGGAGCCCAAGGCTTGCCGTTCGCTGGCAAGACTGTACGTAAAGGGGAGGTCCTGGCGGTCGTAGCCCATCACGCAGAGCCACTTGCCTTGTCGGGACAGCGTGCCCAGTTGGCCGAACTCAGAGGTGCCCGAGAAATCGCACAAAAGCGTGTGGAGCGGCTTAAAGGGCTTGAAGGCACTGTCCCGCGCAAAGAGATTGAAGCAGCTCAGACAGAACTTGCAAGCCTGAGGGCACGTGAAAGCGCAATCGGTGGCGGTCTTGCAGCCAAGGAAAACGTTGTCGCACCGGTTTCGGGTGTCATCGCCAGCGCCAATGTGGTGCTCGGCCAGGTTGTCGAATCCAAGGATGTCTTGTTTGAGATCACCGATCCAGCCAAGGTCATGGTGGAGGCCACAACGGCCGATCCTGCTCTAGCAGCCAACATCAGTGCAGCAACGATCAAAGCGACGCCGGGAGTCCGTTTGGAGCTCATTGGTGCTGGTCGAAGCTTGCGCGACGGTGTGTTGCCATTGACATTCAAGGCGGTTGCGTCCGATGGCACTCAACAGCTACCGATTGCTATTGGCCAACCTGTCACCGTGATTGCCAACTCCAAGCAAAGTGTCAAAGGCTTTGTTCTTCCCGCACAGGCGATTACTCGCAACCCTGCCAATGAGCCTGTCGTCTGGATCAAGTCAGGTGCAGAGCGCTATATCCCGCAACCCGTGCAGTACCAAGCGCTGGATGCGAACCGGATCGTCGTCACCAAGGGGCTTGGCGATGAAAACCGGGTCGTGGTTCAAGGTGCGGCGCTGATCGCACAAATCCGCTGAACTGTGAGGTGACACATGTTCAACTGGATTGTTCGTAACAGCCTGCATAACCGGCTGTTTGTGCTGGCGTTCGCTGCGATATTGATGGTCTACGGAATCATCACGGCGGTCAAAACGCCTGTTGACGTCTTCCCGGACCTCAACAAACCTCTGATCACTGTTTTGACCGAAGCCGGGGGCATGGCCCCCGAAGAAGTCGAGCAGTTGGTGACTTTCCCCATTGAAACAGCATTGAATGGCATGCCGGGGGTCACTCGCGTGCGCTCCATGTCCGGGGTCGGTTTGTCGATTCTCTATGCCGAGTTTGACTGGGGAACTGACATCTACCGCAATCGCCAGTTGGTGGCGGAGCGGCTTGCGCTCGTACGCGAGCGACTTCCCGCTGATGTGGTGCCGGTGATGGGCCCTGTGTCCTCCATCATGGGTGAGGTCATGCTGCTGGCCCTGCCCTTGAATGTGAGCGAAAAAGGCGCATCTGCCGCAACACCCATGCAGGCACGGGAGTATGCAGACTTTGTGCTGCGTCCCCGCTTGTTGGCGGTCCAAGGGGTTTCGCAAGTCATTCCCATCGGGGGTGAAGTACGTCAATTGCGTGTGGAGCCTGACACCGCCCGGATGGCTCAGTTCGGCGTCACCCTTTCTCAGCTGGAAACGGCTCTCAAGGGGTTTGCTGGCAATGCAGGCGGTGGATTCATTGACCTCAATAGCAAGGAGTATCTGATCCGTCACATTGGGCGCACCAACAAGGTCGAGGACCTGCAGTCCGCTGCCGTGGCCTGGCGAGATGCCCGTCCAATCCGCCTGGAGCAAGTTGCCAATGTCCGGTTTGCTCCAGCCATGAAGCGCGGTGACGGTGGTTACAACGGCTCTCCTGCGGTCATCGTCAGCGTTCAGAAGCAGCCTGAGGCCGATACCGTTCGCGTGACGCGTGACATCGAGCAAGCGCTTCGAGAACTCAGCAAGGGCCGTCCTGAAGGCATCAACGAACCCAGAGCCCTGTTCCGACAGGCGGATTTCATTGAAGCCTCCATTGGCAACGTGACAGAGGCACTGCGTGATGGAGCCATCATGGTCGCCATCGTTCTGTTTGCCTTCTTGCTTTCAGCCAGAACCACTCTGATCTCACTAGTCGCGATCCCGCTGTCGCTGGCTGCCACGGCGCTGGTATTTCACTGGCTGGGCCAATCCATCAATGTGATGACCTTGGGTGGACTTGCCATCGCTATTGGTGAATTGGTTGACGATGCGGTGGTGGATGTAGAAAACATTCTGCGCAGACTCAAGCAAAACCGGGAGCTGGAGCACCCGGCGCCGACGCTTGAGGTTGTCCGCAAAGCCAGTGTGGAGGTTCGCTCCGGCATCGTCTATGCCACAGCCATCGTGGTGCTGGTGTTCGTGCCCCTGTTTGCTCTGCCAGGCGTCGAAGGCCGCTTGTTCTCGCCGCTGGGCATCGCCTACATCATCTCCATTCTGGCTTCCATGCTGGTGTCGATGACGGTGACGCCGGTACTGTGTTCCTACCTCTTGCCGAGAATGAAGCGCATTGATCACGGCGACAGCCCCATCGTCAGACGCCTCAAGCAATGGGATGAAAAGCTGCTGGCTTGGTCTTTCACAAGAAGCAAGGCACTGATGGCTGCGGCCTTGGCTGCAGTAGTGATTGCACTGGCCAGCGTTCCCTTCTTCCCGAGAGCGTTCCTGCCAGCCTTCAATGAAGGCTCTCTGGTTCTGGGCATGGTGTTCAATCCGGGGACGTCCTTGGCAGAAGCCAATCGAATGGGCTCCTTGGCTGAGACCTTGATCATGGAAGTGCCCGAGGTCACCCAGGTTGGGCGCAGAACAGGTCGCGCAGAGCTGGATGAGCACGCAGAAGGGGTTCACTCTGCAGAGATCGACGTTGATCTGAAGCGCAGCGAGCGTGATCGTGAAGCCGTGATGGCCGATATTCGTGCAAAGCTGTCTGTGCTTCCCGCACAAGTCGCGGTGGGCCAGCCGATTTCTCATCGGCTGGATCACTTGCTATCTGGTGTCCGCGCTCAGATCGCCCTGAAAATTTCCGGTGACGATACCGACACGCTGCGTGGTTTGGCCGAGCAGATGCGCCAAAGCCTTTCGAGCATCCCTGGCCTGGTTGACCTGACCGTCGAGAAGCAAGTGCTGATTCCTCAGATTACTGTGCGTCTTGACCATCAGAAAGCCGCCCAGGTGGGGTTGGCTCCCGGGGAGGCTATTCGTGTGCTGCAAGCGCTGACGGATGGTGCTCATGGTGCACAGATCGTGGATGGCCCTCGTCGCTACGAACTGGTGTTGCGTTTGCCCGATGAAGGTCGGAGCCCGCAAGACCTGGCTCGAACCCTGATCGACACGCCGGCTGGCAGGATTCCTGTCTCAGCGATTGCGACGGTCTCCGAGACGGATGGACCCAACCAGATTGGCCGGGAAAACGGTCGTCGTCGCATCGTGGTCTATGCCAATACGGATGGATCAGACATGAGTCGTATCGTGCGTGACATCCGCGCAGCGATAGATCGCACCCAGCTGCCGACAGGCAACTCCATCTCTCTGGAGGGGCAGTTCCAGGCTCAGGAGCAGGCTGCGCAGAAGATTGCGTGGCTATCGCTGATGTCTCTGGCTTTGGTGTTCCTGGTGCTTTACACACGCTACCGCTCCACGACGCTGGCCTTGATCATCATGGCCAATATCCCGTTGGCTCTGGTGGGCAGTGTGCTTGCAATGTGGCTTTCGGGAATCACGCTCTCCGTGGCCTCCATGGTGGGCTTCATTACCTTGACAGGCATTGCAGTTCGCAACGGCATCCTCAAGGTGAGCCACTACATCAACCTCTGCAAGTTTGAAGGGGAGCAGTTCGGCCAGTCCATGGTTGTCCGCGGCTCGCTGGAGCGCCTGACGCCTGTTCTGATGACTGCACTGGTGGCTGCGTTTGCCCTGACGCCTTTGCTGCTGTCTGCCGATGCTGCTGGCAAGGAAATCTTGCATCCAGTTGCGGTGGTCATCTTCGGTGGTTTGGTGAGCTCCACGCTCCTAGATACGTTGTTGACTCCACTGATGTACCTGGCATTTGGTCGAACGGCCACCGAAAAGCTTCTGGCTTCAAATCCAGAAGCCGAAGGCACGCCTGAGCAGCAAGAAGCGTTTTAAAGCAATTACGGGCTTTGAGGCGCAGCCCTTGATGCGCCTCGCTTTAGCTAGGAATAGTTATGAAAAAACTGCTGTCTGCAGCTGTCCTGGGCCTTTCTCTGATCAGCATGAACGCCATCGCGCATGGCACTGCCAAGCCTCAGCACGGCGGCATTGTCCAATCGGCCAGCGATCTGTCCTTTGAACTGGTTCCACAAGCCAATGGTGCTGCCATCTACGTAATCGATCACGACGATCCTGCTGACGTGAGCAAGATGGGCGGAAAACTGACCGTGCTCAATGGTGCGGAAAAGTCTGAAGCCGACATCAAGCCTGCCGGTGGCAACAAACTTGAAGCAACAGGTATCAAGGTTGCCAAGGGCAGCAAAGTTGTTGCAGCAATCACCGGCGTTGAAGGCCAAACTGTCACCGTGCGTTTTTCGGTCAAGTAATACCCAGCTCGACAAAGCATAGGTAAGACGAGGTAGCTATGAATGTTCTGGCAAACCGTGGAGTTGTGGCCGCACTCAGCGCAGCAGTTCTGTTTGGTGCAGGTACCCCAGCAGTCAAGATGCTGCTGGAGCATGCCAGTCCCTGGTTGATGGCAGGCATTCTCTACCTCGGCTCTGGTATCGGCCTGCTGATCTACAGGCTGATTACGAAAGCTCCTGCAGTCGCCCTGAAGCGGCATGAAATGGGGTGGTTGGCTGCAGCCGTCATAGCAGGCGGCATGATGGGGCCGCTGCTTTTGATGACAGGCTTGTCTGGGATGGCTGCGACCGACGCATCTTTGCTGCTCAACGCCGAGGGCGTACTGACAGCCGTTCTCGCGTGGTTTGTGTTCAAAGAGGGGTCGCCTCAGAAAACGGAAAATAAAGCACGCTAAGCCGGTTGCAACGGTCGTAGCGGCCTGAACTTGCCCGCGCCGATCTTGGCGCTGCTGCGCCAGAGGTAATCGCCGGTCAGGTTGATGTGTTCCCAGCCGAGCGGCGACAGGTATTGCAATAGCGCGTCATCGACAGCATGCCCGTTGCCACGCAACGCATGTGCTGCGCGCTCCAGATAGACCGTGTTCCACAACACGACGGCCGCCGTCACCAGGTTGAGGCCGCTGGCCCGGTAGCGCTGCTGCTCGAAGCTGCGGTCGCGGATTTCGCCCAGACGGTTGAAGAATACGGCGCGGGCCAGCGCGTTGCGCGCTTCGCCCTTGTTCAGTCCAGCGTGGACGCGGCGGCGCAGCTCCACGCTTTGCAACCAGTCCAGGATGAACAGCGTGCGTTCGATGCGCCCCAGCTCGCGCAGGGCGATGGCTAAGCCGTTCTGGCGCGGATAGCTGCCGAGTTTCCGAAGCATCAGCGAGGCTGTCACCGTGCCCTGCTTGATCGAGGTCGCCAGCCGCAGAATTTCATCCCAGTGGGCACGAATAGCCTTGATGTTCAGCCTGTCGCTGCTAATCATCGGTTTGAGCGCGTCATAGGCGGTATCCCCCTTGGGGATGAACAGCTTGGTGTCGCCCAGGTCACGGATGCGCGGCGCAAAGCGGAAGCCCAGGAGATGCATCAGGGCAAAGACGTGATCGGTGAAGCCTGCCGTGTCGGTGTAGTGTTCCTCGATGCGCAGGTCGGACTCGTGGTACAGCAGGCCGTCAAGTACATAGGTCGAGTCGCGCACGCCGACATTGACCACCTTGGTGTGGAACGGCGCGTACTGGTCGGATATATGGGTGTAGAAGGTTCGCCCAGGGCTGCTGCCATATTTCGGGTTGATGTGACCGGTACTCTCGGCCTTGCTCCCGGTTCGGAAGTTCTGGCCGTCCGACGATGACGTGGTGCCGTCGCCCCAGTGTTCGGCGAAGGGATGCCGGAATTGGGCGTTCACCAACTCGGCCAGCGCTGTCGAATAGGTTTCGTCGCGGGTATGCCAGGCTTGTAGCCAGGCGAGCTTGGCGTAGGTCGTGCCGGGGCAGGACTCGGCCATCTTGGTCAGGCCCAGGTTGATCGCGTCGGCCAGGATGGTGGTCAACAGCAGATTTTTGTCCTTGGCCAGATCGCCCGATTTCAGGTGCGTGAAGTGGCGGGTGAAGCCCGTCCACTCATCGACCTCCATCAGCAGCTCGGTAATCTTGACGTGCGGCAGAATCATGGCCGTCTGGTCGATCAATGCCTGCGCGGTGTCGGGCACCGCAGCATCCAGCGGCGTGATCTTCAAGCCCGATTCGGTGATGATGGCGTCCGGTAGGTCGTTGGCCGCCGCCATGCGATTGACCGTGGCAAGTTGCGCTTCCAGCAACTCCAAGCGCTCGCTCAGGTACTGGTCGCAATCGGTGGCCACGGCCAGCGGCAATTCGCTGGACTGCTTGAGGCTGGCGAACTTCTCGGGTGGCACCAGGTAGTCCTCGAAGTCCTTGAACTGACGTGAACCCTGTACCCAGATGTCGCCCGAGCGCAACGCGTTCTTAAGTTCCGACAGTGCGCACAACTCGTAATAGCGTCGGTCGATGCCGGCGTCGGTCATCACCAGCTTCTGCCAGCGCGGCTTGATGAAGTTGGTCGGTGCATCAGCGGGCACCTTGCGGGTGTTGTCGATGTTCATGCCGCGCAGCACCTCGATGGCGTCGAGCACGTCCTTGGCGGCGGGCGCTGCTCGCAGCTTGAGCACGTCGAGGAATTCCGGCGCGTAGCGGCGCAAGGTGGCGTAACTTTCGCCGATGCGGTGCAGGAAATCGAAGTCATCGGGCTGAGCGAGCTTCTGCGCCTCGGTGACGCTTTCGGCGAAGGCATCCCAGGACATGACGGCCTCGATGGCGGCGAACGGATCGCGGCCAGCTTGCTTGGCCTCGATCAGCGCCTGGCCGATGCGCCCGAACAGCCGCACCTTGGCGTTGATCGCCTTGCCGGATGCCTGAAACTGCTGCTGATGCTTGTTCTTGGCGGCGTTGAACAGCTTGCCCAGGATGCGGTCGTGCAAGTCGATGATTTCGTCGGTGACCGTGGCCATGCCCTCGATGGCCAGCGCCACGAGGGTGGCGTAGCGCCGTTGCGGCTCGAACTTGGCTAAGTCGGCGGGCGTCATCTGGCCACCCTCACGGGCGATCTTGAGCAGGCGGTTCTGGTGCACCGACCGCTCGATACCGGAAGGCAGATCGAGCGCCTGCCACGCCTTGAGGCGTTCGATGTGTTCCAGCATGTGCCGCGAGTTCGGTTTAACCGGCGACTGGCGCAGCCAGGCCAGCCAGGTCGTCTTGCCGTTGTCCCGGCGCCTGAGCAGATCGTCGAGGCGGCGGCGATGCGTGTCCGACAGTGGTTCGGCCAAGGCGTCATAGATGCGCCGGTTGGCGCGAGTGATGGCCTCGGCGCTAGCGCGCTCGATGGCGTTGAGCGCGGGCAGGATGATCGACTGTCGCCGCAGATGCTCAACCAAGGTGCTAGCCAGCACGATGCCTTTGTCGGTTTGCATGGCCAGGTCGGTCAGCGTGTGCACGGCCTGCCGGTAGTGGCTCATGGTGAACGGCTGGAAGCCAAACACCGTTTGCAGCTCGACCAGGTGCTCGCGCCGGGTCTGCTCCCGCTGCCCGTAGTCGTCCCAGCTTTCGACGCCGACCTTGAGCTGGTCGGCGACCAGTTTCAGTAGGGGCAAAGACGGCGCCTGATCGACACCAAGGAAGATTCCGGGAAAGCGCAGGTAGCAGAGCTGCACGGCAAAGCCCAAGCGATTCGCAGGCCCGCGCCGCTGGCGGATGATGGAGAGATCGGTATCGCTGAACGTGTAATGTCGAATTAGGTCGTCCTTGGTGTCCGGCAACGCCAACAGGCTTTCCCGCTCGGCGGCGGACAGTATGGAACGACGAGGCATATTTATTGATCCAATTTCAAGTATTGATACAGGGTCTCCCGGCTGACACCAAATTCACGGGCCAGCTTCGCTTTTTGCTCGCCCGCCGTGACGCGCCGTTTCAGTTCAGCAATCTGTTCACCGCTCAGAGACTTCTTTCGGCCTCGGTAGGCTCCGCGTTGCTTAGCGAGCGCGATGCCTTCGCGCTGCCGCTCACGGATCAAGGCCCGCTCGAATTCGGCGAATGCCCCCATGACCGACAGCATCAGGTTCGCCATCGGTGAATCCTCGCCGGTGAAGGTCAGGCTTTCCTTGACGAACTCGATGCGCACGCCGCGCTTGGTCAGCTTTTGTACGAGGCGGCGCAAGTCATCGAGGTTGCGCGCCAAGCGATCCATGCTGTGAACCACCACGGTGTCGCCTTCGCGCACGAAGGCCAGCAGCGAATCAAGCTCGGGCCGCTGGGTGTCCTTGCCCGACGCCTTGTCGGTGAACACCCTGCCGACTTCGACATGCTCCAGTTGCCGCTCCGGGTTCTGGTCGAAGCTGCTGACCCGGACGTAGCCGATGCGTTGACCCTGCAAGATACCTCCAAATACGAAAGTGTCAGGAAGAAATCTATGACCTTTCGCCGCAGGTGTCAAGAAACACAAAAGTTAACTCTATTCTGACGTTGCTGGGTGGCTTCTCCTGACATCAGGATAGGGTATGCCTCAGTCTGACAGTGATGAGTCGCAGGCGTTCGGATCGGCATCGGTTTCGCTCCCGGTCTTGGCGCGCGCCTGGAAGCGCTGATAGCACTCCAGCCCGCAGAAGTGCTCGACGTATTCCGCGCCTTCCGGGGTGAAGGCGGCATCGAGCGGGATTTCCTTGCAGCACACGCAGCAACTGGTGGCAGTCGGATCATTTGCATTCATGGTGGCACCCCTCCATTGACTGACGAAGACGGCGAATGCCGCCGCCGGCATCGGCTTGGCGAACAGGAAGCCTTGTCCTGTGTCGCAGTCCGCTTGTCGCAACAAATCAAGACTCGCCGATGTTTCCACGCCTTCGGCCACTACTTCCATGCCAAGCCCATGCGCAAGCTGAATCACGGTGCGCACGATGGTCTGGTCGCGGTGGTCGTTGGCGAGTCCGGCGACAAACGATTGGTCGATCTTGAGCGTGCTGATGGGGCAGCATTTCAGGTGTTGCAGGCAGGAATAGCCGGTGCCGAAGTCGTCGGCGGCGAAGCGCACACCGATCTGTCGCAAAGCTTCCAGGGCGGGGAAGATCGCCGGATCACCGAACGCAACCGATTCGGTCAGCTCAATTTCAAGATACGCGGCGGGCAACCCGGCATCGGCCAGCACGCCCTTTACCCACTTGTCGAAATCTGGCCCCACTTGGCTCGCCGAAACATTGACGGCCAGCCGGAACGGTTGCCATGCCAGCACCCGCCAGTCGCGCATTTGACGGCAGGCTGCGCCCAGCACCCATGCGCCGATTTCCGGCATCAGGCCGGACGATTCGATCACGGGCAGGAACTGGCCCGGCGGCAACAGTCCGAGCGTCGGATGACGCCAGCGCAACAGGGCTTCCGCGCCGACAATCTGCTCACTGCGCAAATCGACAATCGGCTGGTAGTGCAGCTCAAGCTGCCCGCGCTCGACCGCCTGCGCCAGTTGCGCCACTGTCCATTCAATTGGCTGGGAAGCGCTCATGATCGACCTCTGAAGGCCCGCAGCAGCCGCGTCACAGACAGGACAAACAAGCCGGTCAGCGTGAGGGCTGCAATACCCCAGTGCTCGCCGATGAACGCGCCGGCCGTCGTGCCGGCCAGCACAATGGCGAGAATCGGCAAATGACAGGGACAGGTGAGCACCGCCAGCGCACCCCACAGGTAGCCGGTGAACGGCTTGTGTGTCTCGGTCGGCAAGCGCTCGGGGCTGTTCATGGCAGACTCTCCGCTTGCTGGGCCGGCGCGGTCGGCATCGCGGCCAACTGCACTTCCAGATCGGCCAACGCTTCGCGTCGGCGTTCGACGAACTGACTCAGCACGGCAAGCTGTGCGGCTGTTTCATCGCAGTCCGCCGCATCCAGCGCCCGGCACAACCGCGCCAATGCGTCCAGGCCGATGCCCGCCTCAAAAGCGGCCCGCACAAAGCACAGCCGCTGCAAGGCGGCGTCATCGAACAAGCCGTAGCCGCCCGTGGTGCAGGCGACTGGCCGCAGCAATCCGCGCAGCAGGTAGTCGCGCACGATATGCACGCTCACCCCGGCCTCAAGGGCCAGTCGGGACACTGTGTAGGCGTTCATCGAACACCTCCTTTTCCTTATCCGGCGCAGCAGGACAGTTGCTTCACGTCCTTGCTGAAGGTCTGCGCCGCGAGCTTCAAGCCCTCGACCATCGTTAGGTAGGGGAACAACTGGTCGGCTAGTTCCTGCACCGTCATGCGGTTGCGAATGGCGAGAACAGCCGTCTGGATCAGTTCGCCCGCTTCCGGGGCCACCACCTGTACGCCAATCAGCCGTCCGCTGCCTTCCTCGATGACCAGCTTGATGAAGCCGCGGGTATCGAAGTTGGCGAGCGCACGCGGCACGTTGTCGAGCGTCAGCGTGCGGCTGTCGGTTTCGATGCCATCGTGGTGCGCTTCCGCCTCGCTGTAGCCCACGGTCGCCACTTGCGGGTCGGTGAACACCACGGCCGGCATCGCGGTCAGATTGATGGCGGCGTCGCCGCCGGTCATGTTAATGGCCGCACGAGTGCCGGCCGCTGCCGCCACATAGACGAACTGCGGCTGGTCGGTGCAGTCGCCGGCCGCGTAGATGTTCGGGCTACTGGTGCGCATGCCCTTGTCGATGACGATGGCCCCCTGCGCATTGACGGCTACCCCCGCCGCTTCCAATGCCAGGCTGCGCGTGTTCGGTGTCCGGCCGGTGGCGACCAGCAGCTTGTCGGCGCGCACTTCGCCCTGTCCAGTGGTCAGCACGAATTCGCCGTCCACATGGGCGACTTGGCTGGCTTGCGTATGTTCCAGTACCTTGATTCCTTCGGCACGGAAGGCGGCTGTGACGGCCTCGCCGATGGCAGGGTCTTCGCGGAAGAACAGCGTGCTGCGCGCAAGGATCGTGACCTGGCTACCCAGCCGGGCGAAGGCTTGCGCCAGTTCCAGCGCCACCACCGACGAGCCGATGACGGCCAGGCGTTCGGGAATGGTGTCGCTGACCAAGGCCTCGGTCGAAGTCCAGTAGGGTGACTCTTTCAGGCCCGGAATCGGCGGCATGGCCGGACTGGCACCCGTGGCGACCAGGCAGCGGTCGAACATCACGACGCGCTCACCACCCTCGTTCAAACTAACGATAAGGCTCTGGTCGTCCTTGAAACGCGCTTCACCGTGCAGAACGGTGATGGCTGAATTGCCGTCCAGGATGCCTTCGTACTTGGCATGACGGAGTTCTTCGACACGGGCCTGCTGCTGGGCCAGCAGCCGCTCGCGCAAGATCGTCGGCGGTGTGGGTGGCATGCCGCCGTCGAATGGGCTTTCCCGGCGCAGATGGGCGATGTGGGCGGCGCGGATCATGATCTTGGACGGCACACAACCGACGTTGACGCAGGTGCCGCCGATGGTGCCGCGCTCAATCAGCGTGACCTGCGCGCCTTGCTCGACGGCCTTCAGTGCTGCCGCCATCGCGGCTCCACCGCTGCCGATCACGGCGACTTGCAACGGGCGCTCGCCGCCGCTGCCCTTGTCGGCGGCACCCATCCAGCCGCGCACCTTGTCGAACAGCCCAGTGCGGTTGTCGGTCGGCGGGGCATCGGCGAGCATCGCTTTGTAGCCCAGGCCAGCCACGGCGGCGGTCAGTGCGTCCGGCGCTGTGCCTGGATCAAGGGCGAGCTGGGCCGCGCCCTTGGCATAGGACACTATGGCAGATTGGACGCCGGGTACTTTTTCCAGCGCTTCCTTGACGTGCGCCGCGCACGAGTCGCAGGTCATGCCGGTGATTTTTAGATGGGTCATGCGACAGATCCTTTTTCGTTTGTGGTAGCAGACAAGGGCGTCAGATGTGCTGCGCTGCCGTTTTCAGTGCCTCACTTCTTGACGCTGGACGGATAGCCTGCGTCTTCGGTGGCCTTGGTCAGCTTCTGCACGCTGGTCTTGGCATCATCGAAGGTGACAACCGCTTCGCGTGTCTCGAAGGTCACGTTAACTTTGCTGACGCCTTCGACCTTGGAAATCGCCTTCTTGACGGTGATCGGACAAGCGGAGCAGGTCATGCCCGGTACGGACAGCGTGACGGTCTGGGTGGCGGCCCACACGGGGGCAACAACGGCAGCGATGGCGAGAGAGGCAAACAGTTTTTTCATGATGAACTCCTGTGATTAATAGAAAAATGGCATGACGTAGGGAAATCCGAGCGCGACCAGAACCAGCGCGGCCACGACCCAGAAAATGAGCTTGTAAGTAGCGCGCACTTGGGGAATCGCACACACATCCCCTGGTTTGCAGGCTTGCGCCGGTCGGTAGATGCGCCGCCAGGCGAAAAACAGCGCCACCAACGCCGCGCCGATGAAGATCGGGCGATAAGGTTCCAACACCGTCAAGTTGCCGATCCAAGCGCCGCTGAACCCCAGGGCGATCAGAACCAGCGGCCCCAGGCAGCAAGCCGAGGCGAGGATGGCGGCTAGCCCGCCAGTGAAGAGCGCCCCGCGCCCGTTTTGAGGTTCAGACATACGCTTGTCCTTTCAAATCTGGATTGGATAGCTTAAGCTTACTTCCGTACCAATGTACGGAGTCAAGCGATATGGAAAAAAATTTGGAGAATCTGACTATTGGCGTTTTCGCCAAGGCGGCCGGGGTCAACGTGGAAACAATCCGGTTCTATCAGCGCAAGGGCTTGTTGCCGGAGCCGGACAAGCCCTATGGCAGCATCCGCCGCTATGGCGAGGCGGATGTGACGCGGGTGCGCTTCGTGAAATCAGCCCAGCGGCTCGGATTCAGCCTCGACGAGATCGCAGAGCTGCTGAGGCTGGATGACGGCACCCACTGCGAGGAAGCCAGCAGCCTGGCCGAGCACAAGCTTCAGGACGTGCGCGAAAAAATGACCGACCTGGCGCGCATGGAAACCGTGCTATCCGAACTTGTGTTCGCCTGCCATGCGCGGCAAGGGAACGTTTCTTGCCCGCTGATTGCTTCGCTGCAAGGGGAGAAAGAGCCGCGTGGTGCCGACGCGGTGTAGCCGAGGGTAGTTACGCCTTAGCGTGCTTTATTTTCCGTTTTCTGAGACGACCCCAAAGAAAACTTTGATCGCCGCATCGCCTTGGGGATGGTGGCAATCGTCGCTGGTGCAGTCGTGCTCAGTTGGCCGAGTCAAACAAGCACTGCCAGTCTTTGGCCCACGCTTGCAGTGCTCGGTGCCTGTCTGTCCTGGGCCATTGATAACAACCTGACCCGTAAGGTGTCGATTGCGGATGCCTCCTTCATTGCCATGATGAAGGGCCTGGCTGCCGGCGCTACCAATTTGCTGTTGGCTCTGGCAACTGGTGCAGTCTGGCCGTCACCAGGAGTCGTGGCTTTGGGGGCGGTGATTGGCTTCCTGAGCTATGGCACGAGCTTGGTCTTGTTCGTGATCGCCTTGCGCTATCTGGGTACAGCTCGCACAGGGGCGTATTTCTCCATCGCGCCGTTTTTTGGAGCCGTGCTGGCCATTGCTTTCTTGGGAGAGCCTGCATCGCCTCGATTGCTCGTTGCTGGCGTTTTGATGGGTATCGGGGTCTGGCTACACCTTACTGAAACCCATCAGCACGAGCACACCCATGAGTTGCTAGAACATAGTCATGAACATGAACATGAACATGATGAGCATCATCAGCATGTCCACGCGGATGGGTCGATGCCAACGGGTAAGCATGCACATTTGCACACTCATGAGCCTACGACGCACAACCATGAGCATTTCCCAGATTTCCATCATCAGCACGAACACAAACACTGATGTGCAGATTCAGCGTGCCGACACGCGTGAACCGCACTCGCCTTACGATGTCAATGATCTAGTTGATAGATGACAAGGCCAACATCTGAAGCTGCTGCGACGATGACTGGCCCTGGGAGCTTTGTTTGAAGTTTCCACTGAGTTACTGTAGAAATGATAGAAATTGCAGCGGCGATCCCGTCTGTAATTGATCGCTGCGCAATGACTGCAACTGCACCGATGATTTTTCCTATCGCTGCAGCAGTAATCCCACGAACAATGGCGATGAAGCCTGGCTTTTTTTCCATATTTCTTGAAATACGGAGATAGAACCAACGTGAACAAGAGGCAATGCAGAAAGTCGCCGCAGCCGCCTCGACCACGCCTCTGAAACCGTGCACGAGAAAGCCATTAAACACTGGCGTACTGACAATAGGTCCAGGGTTGGTCATGCATGCCATTCCATTTTTCCAATAGTCGGTCGGCATAACCTCCGGGTTGCGAAGCGAGTCTCAACCTTTAAGCTGCGTGGATGTCTAGATGTACTTCGCAATCCTGCTTGAGCCACCTCGAACGGATTTACATGCCATGCTTTGTTCGTCTCAACTGGCGCACTGAGTTGAACCTCTGAAGCCAAGGAGGCTGCAAAGAAGCTGACAACAATGTCACCGCGCTGTCCCGATTTTGTTGGGCGCCGATTCCTAAGATCAACACATCTTCTCTTCACCTTGATCAAGGCCCAGGAGATTGTGTTCAACGACTTTCTTAGGAGCTTCAACCATGTCTAAAAGCCGATTCTTCATCTCTTCCACACTGGCAAGTGCTGCAGCAGCCATTGTCCTAGCGCTTCCGGGTATTGCCTCAGCAGGCTACGAGCATCCGGCAAATAATGAACGAGGCGTGATCGTGCATCCAGAGCATTTCGTGAGCCAAAAAACCCGAGCTCAAGTCATAGCAGAAACTGAAACTGCGATGAAACAGGGTCGCCTGTCGTACGGCGAAAGCAACTATCCAACCCAGGTACCTAGCGTGGGCTCTAGCAAAACACGCGCAGAAGTAATCAATGAACTGCTGCGTGAATCACCTTCAGAGCGTGAGGCCCGTCTCCAATCTATGGCGCGCTAAGCCTTGAGTGTGTCTTAGGTCCACCGTCGTATACTGGGCCTAAGACTTAAACCATTTCATTCACCTATTGGCTTTGCTTGACTGACATTTCAGCATCTGGGACTTGTGTTTACAATATGGAGGCTTCTTCAGCCTCCTTTAGCCAAGGCGACGAATAAGATGCGTGCAGGCCATCTGCCCCCTCTAAGACCTTTGACATCTAGAAAGCGGTTATGTCGTGTAGCGTTGACTGCCCAAGGCTGGTAGATTGACTGCACTTCCTGTAATCATGCTGCATCGTCGCATTTACCGCCTGACCACCGCCATCGTGGTGGTGCTTTCGGTGCTGTTCGCACAGCTGGCGTTGGCGGGCTACGTCTGCCCGCAAGAGGACAGCGTTGAAGCGATGACGGCCAGGATGGAGGCCGGCATGCCATGCGAAGGCATGGACCAACAGCAACCGGTTCTGTGTCATCAGTACACCAATGCCCCGGATGTGACCTTCGAGGCAATCAAACTGCCCGTGGCGTCATTACCAGCCATCGTGCAGGTATTGGAGCTGCCGCTAGTGCTCGAATTTGATGCTGCGCTTGCAGTGTCCTGGCCCATCACCTTGGACGTTCGACCGCCTCCGGACCCTCTTTTTCTCTCTATTCTCAGACTCAGAGTCTGATCACTTCGTCGACTGACTGGTGCTGGCGTGGCTTGTCCATACGCCGGCAATGCCCTCGTTCGTCCACGGAGTTTCCATGTCCCCTATTTTTTTGCGAGCAGCCTCCTTGGCTGCCGTCTTTCTGCCGGCCGTTGCTGCTGCAGAATCGATTTCATTCGACCAGGCAATAAGCTTGGCCGTCCAACGCTCCGAAGCAGCCCGCGCAGCCCAGGCGGCGATGCAAGGCTCTGTCCATTCCATCCAGGCTGCGGATCAGTTGCCAGATCCCATGCTGCGGGCCGGCATCGACAATTTGCCGGTTACCGGCTCAGACCGCTTCAGCGGTACCCGTGAGTCCATGACGATGAAGCGCATCGGTGTCAGCCAGGAGTGGCTCTCTGCAGATAAACGAGCCGCGCGCGAAGGTGTGGCTCGTGCACGGGCCGACCGCGATGCCGTACAAAAAGACATTGCCGAAGCCGAGGCTCGCCTGCAGGTCAGCATGGCGTATGTCGATGCGTGGTTCGCCACTGAAGCACTCAAGCTAACCACACAAACCGAGCATCACTTGCACGAGGAGCTGAATGCGGCAAAAAGCCGCATAGTAGCTGCCACAGGCAACAGCGCAGAAGCGTTGCAGCTCCTATCCGCCAAAGGGATTGCAGAGGATGAAAGCGAAGAGGTTCGCCAACAGCAGTCTGCAGCCATGGTTAGTCTGCAACGCTGGATCGGCATTCTTCCCGATGCCCTCAACAAGCCGCCTGCCTTCCCGGTTCCCGAGGAATGGGACTACGTGGCGAGATATCCAGCCGTCGCAGGCTTAAAAAGCGACGTCGAAATTGCTCGCCAGAGTGCAAACGTCGCAGCCAAGGAGCGCTCTCCCAACTGGACCTGGGAAGTGTCCTACGGCCAGCGCACCGGCTATTCCGATTTGGTTTCGGTCGGTGTCAGCATCCCGCTCCAAATCGCACCAAGCCAGCGCCAAGACCGCGAAACCTCGGCCAAGCTGGCCATGGTCGACAAAGCAGAGGCTGACCTGACGGAGGGAATGCGCGCAGCCATGGCCGATTACCGCACCTTGACTAGCGACGCCGCGCGCCTGCAGCAGCGTATCGAGAGATACCAAGGCTCCGTAGTGACTCCGGCCAGACAGCGCACTTCCGCCGCCCTGGCAGCCTACCGCTCAAATCAATTGGCCCTGACCGCCGTGTTTGAGGCACGACATGCCGAGGTCGAAGCTCAGAGAAAACTCCTCGCACTGCAGCGTGATTTGGTACGTACGCAGGCCCAACTAAACCTCAAACCCATCGCTCAGGGAGGTGCCCAATGAAGCGCACAGCACTGGTCACTTCATTGGTTACGGCAGGCGTACTGCTGGCAGCCGGTGGCTTCTTTATTGGCCGCTTGACCTCCGAAGGCGCTGCCCCCCAGGCCGTAGCCGCCTCGGAATCCAAGGCTCCCACAGGCGAGCGCAAGGTCCTCTACTGGCATGACCCCATGGTGCCGGGACCACGCTTTGACAAACCGGGCAAGTCGCCATTCATGGACATGCAATTGGTGCCCGTCTATGCGGACGATGCCAATGACACAGGTGTCAAAGTCAGTCCAACGGTGCAGCAGAACCTCGGCATTCGGACCGCGACGGTCAAGCGAGCCGACATCGGCGCGTCGTTCGACGCCGTTGGAACGGTGCAGTTCGATGAGCGTCTGAGTGTCGCCGTTCAGACCCGTGTTGCCGGTTATGTCGAGCATTTGGCTGTGCGCGCTCCCATGGAGCAGGTTCGCAAAGGTCAGGCTTTGGCCACCATTTTTGCGCCCGAGTGGCTGGGGCCACAAAACGAACTGCTCGCACTCAAGCGTTCAGGTGTACCTCAGGAGCTTATTACGGCAACCCGTGAGCGCATGCGCGCCATGTCCATCCCCGCAGAACTGGTACGCAAGAGTGAGGAAACCGGGGTCGCCCAAGCTCGCTATACCTTGCAGGCTCCGGTAAATGGCGTGGTGACGGAACTTGGTGTGCGAGATGGAGCCCAGGTGTCACCTGGCCTTACGTTGTTCCGTATCTCCGGCCTAGAGAAGGTCTGGGCCGTGGCTGAAGTGCCGGAAGCACAAGCCGTACGTCTGACGCGTGGCCAGAAGGTCAAGGCCGTTCTGCAAGCCGATGCATCCCAAACCTTCGAAGGCGAGTTGAAGGAAATCCTGCCACAGGTCAACGCCAGCACACGCACCCTGCAAGCGCGATTCGAGGTCGTTAACCGCAGCGGCAAACTGATACCCGGGTTGCTGCTGCGCCTGCAGGTCGGCGACGCTCCAGCCTCGCGCCTAGTCCTGCCTTCCGAAGCCGTCATCCGTACCGGCACCCGTGCATTGGTCATCGTCCGCAAGGAGTCTGGCAACTTCGAGCCTCGGGAAATCAAACTGGGCGAGGACTTGGGTGATCAATTGGAGGTGCTGCAAGGCTTGCGCGAAGGCGAAGAGGTGATTGCCAGCGGCCAATTCCTAGTGGACTCGGAAGCGCGGCTCAAGTCAGCTCTGGGAGCCATGGAGGCCGGGCAATCCCAGCCTGTGCCCGCTACGGCCACCGAAGCCCCCGACATCTTCCGCGCCGAGGGCAAGGTGGAAAGCATGGATGACGACGGGATCACGATCTCGCATGGCCCTGTGCCGGCTCTCAAGTGGCCCGCCATGACAATGAGCTTTGGCAAGGCCGACTCGATGACGCTCACGGGCTTGAAGCCAGGAGATCTGGTGCGCTTCGAGTTCCGAAAAGGCGGGCCCATGGATTGGGAAGTCATCTCCGTGCAGAAAAGCGGCAGCGCCGCTGGAACCACCGGAGGCGCCAAGTGATTGCTGCTCTGATCCGTTGGTCCATCACCAACCGCTTTCTAGTGCTGATTGCCACCGCGTTCCTCGTGGCGGTAGGCATCTGGTCGGCATCTCGCACCCCGGTCGATGCATTGCCGGACCTCAGCGACGTACAGGTGATCGTTCGCACCACCTACCCAGGCAAGCCGCCCCAGGTGGTGGAGGACCTCGTGACCTACCCGCTGACCACAACCATGCTGAGCGTACCTGGGGCTAAAACCGTCCGAGGCTATTCGTTCTTTGGCGACTCCTTCGTCTATATCCTGTTTGACGACAAGACCGATCCATACTGGGCACGGTCACGGGTGGTGGAGTATCTGAACCAGGTGCAAAGCCGCTTACCAGTAGGTGCGACAGCCGCGCTAGGCCCGGATGCCACTGGTGTGGGCTGGGTCTACGAGTACGCGCTGGTCGACCGCAGCGGCCATAACGATATTGGACAGCTGAGAGCCCTCAACGACTGGTTTCTGAAATTCGAGCTGAAAACCGTTCCGGATGTGGCGGAAGTCGCCAGCATCGGCGGCATGGTCCGCCAATACCAGGTGGTGCTCGACCCGGACCGCATGCGAACGCTCGCCATCACACAGTCCATGGTCGTGCAGGCCCTGCAGAAGGCCAATCAGTCGTCTGGCGGCTCGGTAGTGGAAATGGCCGAGACCGAGTACATGGTGCGCTCGCGCGGATTCCTTCAATCACTGGAGGACTTCCGTACCATCCCGATCACCCTCAGCGGAGCGACACCCGTGCTGCTGAGAGATGTGGCCATAGTCCAGATAGGCCCGGAAATGCGACGGGGCATCGCCGAACTAGATGGTGAGGGTGAAGTCACGGGAGGGGTAGTAGTCATGCGCTCCGGCAAGAATGCCCGAGCCACTATCGAAGCCGTCAAAGCCAGGCTGGAGACGCTCAAACCCAGTCTGCCCAAAGGCGTTGAGGTGGTGGAAACCTATGACCGCTCCAAACTCATTGATCGTGCAGTCGACAACCTGCGTGTCAAGCTTCTGGAGGAGTTCGCCGTCGTCGCCGTCGTCTGTGCCATCTTCCTATTCCACCTGCGCTCCGCGCTGGTGGCAGTTGTAACACTGCCTATTGGGGTGCTAGCGGCTTTTGGCGTGATGCACTGGCAAGGCGTGAGCGCGAACATTCTCTCGTTGGGCGGTGTGGCCATTGCTCTAGGGGCTATGGTCGATGCCTCGGTGGTCCTGGTCGAAGCTGCGCACAAGCATCTGGAGCACTTTGAAGAACGACATGGACGCCCATCGTCCGTGGCCGAGCGCTGGGAACTGATCGCGCAATCAGCCGTGGAGGTCGGTCCTGCGCTGTTCTTCTCGCTGCTGGTCATCACGCTGTCGTTCCTGCCCGTGTTCACCCTGGAGGCCCAGGAAGGACGGCTGTTCTCGCCACTGGCCTTCACCAAGACCTATGCGATGGCGGCTGCTGCTGGCTTGTCGGTGACTCTGGTTCCAGTGCTGATGGGATACCTCATTCGAGGACGCATTCCAAAGGAAACTGCGAACCCTATCAACAGAAGCCTTATCGCCATTTACCGGCCTGCTTTGGAGTTGGTTTTGCGTTTTCCTAAGTTCACGCTGCTGGCAGCGACATTGGCCCTGGCCATCACCGCAATTCCGGTCATGCGGCTGGGCGGTGAGTTCATGCCGCCGCTGGACGAAGGCGATCTGTTGTACATGCCCTCGGCGTTACCTGGTATTTCGGTCTCAAAGGCCGCAGAGTTGTTGCAACAGACAGACCGGCTTATCAAAACAGTGCCCGAGGTTCAGCGTGTGTTCGGCAAGGCGGGACGGGCAGATACTGCGACCGATCCTGCGCCGCTGGAGATGTTCGAGACCACGATCCAGTTCAAGCCACGTGAGCAATGGCGTCCTGGCATGACCCCGGAGAAGCTGGTTGAAGAACTGGACCGGGTGGTCAAGGTTCCGGGTCTATCAAACGTGTGGGTGCCCCCGATCCGCAACCGCATCGACATGCTGGCCACCGGCATCAAGAGCCCCGTCGGCATCAAGGTCGCCGGACCAGACCTCGCCACCATCGACAAGCTCGCGGCACAGATTGAATCCGCCGTGCGCGGAGTGCCTGGTGTTTCTTCCGCGTTAGCCGAACGCTTGACAGGGGGCCGGTACATTGACGTGGATGTGGACCGACAAGCCGCTGCGCGGTTCGGACTTTCTGTGGCAGACGTGCAGGCGGTCATATCCACAGCCATCGGTGGTGAGAATGTCGGAGAAGTCATTCAGGGTCGAGAGCGTTTTCCAGTGAACGTCCGCTACCCGCGCGAAATCCGCGATTCGCTGGAACGCCTGCGCAAGCTGCCTTTCGTGACAGACAAGGGTGCCACTGTGCTCCTGCAGGACGTTGCCAAGATCGTCATCGCAGAAGGCCCACCTATGATCCGCAGCGAAAACGCAAGGCTCTCGGGCTGGGTCTATGTCGATGTACGTGGCCGGGACTTGCGCTCCGTCGTCCATGACATGCAAGCCATTGTCGCCAAGCAGGTGGCCATGCCTGCCGGCTATGCCTTGTCGTGGTCTGGCCAGTTCGAGTACTTGGAGCGGGCTACGGAACGCCTGAAAGTCGTCGTACCACTCACTCTGGCTGTCATCTTCATGCTGCTCTACGTCCTGTTTCGCAGTGCAGGCGATGCCGCATTGGTCATGGCAGCAGTTCCATTCTCGCTTGTCGGTGGATTCTGGTTCATCTGGGCGCTCGGTCACGCGGTGTCGGTGGCCTCTGCCGTGGGGTTCATTGCCCTGGCCGGCGTTGCCGCCGAGTTTGGCGTCGTGATGCTGGTCTACCTGCAGAACGCCTGGAGACAGCATCTAGCCTCAGGCGAGCCGGACAATGAAGAAACGTTGCTGGCTGCCATTCGCGAGGGAGCCGTCATGCGCGTGCGGCCAAAGGCCATGACCGTGGCTGTAGTCATGGCGGGTCTGCTTCCTATTCTGGTCGGACATGGCACGGGCTCGGAAGTCATGACCCGCATCGCCGCACCGATGGTCGGCGGTATGGTCACGGCCCCCCTCCTAAGCATGCTGGTCATCCCAGCTGCCTGGTACTTGATCCATCGCAGGCGTCCATCAACTGGGCGCCACGCTCCAAACCAGACCCCTCCCGCAATCGAAGCTTCCAAACCGCATTTTTGAAAGACAGACTCATGAAGGCAAACCACATTCTTGCCACAGTTCTCGCTCTGGTCGCGTTCGCGGTAGTCCACGCCCAGGACTTGAAAATGCAGATGGCGCCTGGAACTGGAGCCTCTGCAGCCACCATGCCCCTCGTTGATGGCGAAGTCCGCAAGATCGACGTCCAAAAGAACCTTATCGTCTTGCGTCATGGAGATATCCCGAACCTGGCTATGCCCGCCATGACCATGGGGTTTGAGGTGGCCGACAAAAAGATGCTCGACGGCCTGCAGGTCGGTGACAAGGTGAAGTTCCAGGCCAAGGTCATCAAGGGTAAGGCCATAGTTACGGAATTGAAACCGAGCCGCTAATAAAAAATAGACTGCCCTACCCATGACAGTCTATTTTCTGAAAAGCCTCGTTTATACCGCAAGACACAGCAGATACGCTGCATTGCCACAAATTGGAAGAATGGCGCTACACATGCTGATTTGCTGACAGTGCAGCGGGTAGTGCTTTGAGACAATGGCTCTGCGATATTCAAAAGCTCAGGCGCGTAGAAAACGCGGAAATGCTACCGATTCAGCCTCAACGGGACAAGACTACCAACGCACATAGCGCTCGAAATTCGCGCCACGTGGATGGTGCTGATCCGCCATGGCACGAATATCCTCATGCAAGATAGAGACATAGTGTGCAGTCGTCTCTTGACGCTCATGACCCAGCAGTAACTGGATAGTGTGAAGAGACGCTTTTCCCTGGTGCAGATGCGACGCAAAGGCGTGTCGCAATGCATGGGGTGTCAAGCGAAGGCCGCATTCGCGGCCGTAACGGCTGACCATTCTGCGCAACTGGTAGTAACGGTAGTCTGGATAGCGTCCGCTACTAACAAACAGTTTGGATGTGGATCTTTTGCCATGGCCTCCGGCTGCAAGGATCGCTTGTCGCGCCGCTTTGTATTGAGCAAGCCAATACCTAGCATGTTCTCCAACGACAACCAAACGCTCTTTGCTCCCCTTTCCCCATATCTGCATGGGCTTGCCGCTGGCGGGGACCTGATCGAGCGTGATGTTCAGCAGCTCTCCTGCACGTAGTCCAGATCCATAAAGCAGCTCCAAAGCTGCGCGATCTCGCATGCCGTTGGCAGTTTTCGTGTCCGGTAGCTCCATCAGCTTAGCGATCGCGTTACTCGATGGTGGGCGACGTGGGCGGCGCAAGCCTCCGCGCAGTGGTAGCAGCGCGCGGTGAACGCCAAGGTCCACGATGCCGGACTCTTTCGCCCAACGGTACAGCCGCTGCAGCATCCATTGTTTGAGTCGTAGCGCCGACACTGATCTGGTGTCTTTCCAGCTAAGTAGGAATACCTGCAAGTCGTCGACCGTAGCATGTTCCCAAGAGCGGCCGGTCGCTTCAAACAGCCATGCGTTGAAAGCTCGCAACTGGATCTGGAGCACCTGAAGAGTGCTATCTGCCAGGCCCTCTTGAAAAAATAGATCGGTTAGAAAATCTCCAAAACGGAAATCCCAGCCGGCGGGAACATCCATCGTGCCGGCAACAAGCAAATTATTCATTCATCTACCCGTGTGAATGCCCGCACGAAGAAGCCGCCTCATCGGCGCCTTCTTTGGCTGGCGAGACACACACCTCGACAGTTCAAAATATAGATCAATTCGGGTTTGATATGTCAAGCGGAAACCGTGATGTATGTAACGCACGGTTTCCGCTGGAGGCAACGCCGACCGCTCCCTACAGTGCGGTCCATGCAAAAGCAATCACATATCAAAGCAATGCCTCGCGTTGTGAGAGGCAGGCTTGCCGCAGCCGCGGCTTTGTTCGTTAGCCTGACGGCTGGAGCAATAGCTGCAGACGTATCAGAGAAGGTTGCGGCGCAGATCAAGGCTGGCGTCAACGCAAACACGAACGGAGCGGTGCGTGTAGAGCAAATCAATACAACACCACTCACCAACATTTATGAGGTGATTTCCGAAGGGGAGATATTCTATGTGAATGAAACGGGTCGTTACAGTTTTGTTGGCGGCTCGTTGATGGATTTGAAGAGCAAAACAGACCTGACCGCCTTGCAACAAGACAAGAGGATGGTCATCCCATTCAACAAGCTTCCCCTGCAGCACGCGATTAAGGAAGTGCACGGAGATGGAAGCCGTGTGATGGCGCTCTTCGAAGACCCGTTCTGCCCCATCTGCCGAGTCTTCACAAAGTTCGTCGACCAGATCGACAACGTGACGATCTATCGTTTCATCTTCCCTATCACTGACCGGCGAAGTCAATCTCTTGCACGTATGGCCTGGTGCTCACGCGACCGTGCCGGCGTGTGGAAAGCCATCATGGACGGCGCACGGCCGCAATTGCCCGAGTCGTGCAACACCGATGGTTTGGTTGAGATCCTCAAGCTCGGCGAGCGCTATGACATGAACAACACGCCCACCGTGGTGCTGGCAAGCGGCAAGCGCTTGGTTGGCGCCACACCGCCCGAGCAATTCATGGATGAGTTGGAGCGTGGCGGTCGTTTGAAGGCGGACCAACGATGATCGCGCCCGCCTCCGTTCGCCCCCTCATTTCTGCCCTATTCCCTGCGCTTGCCATTGCCATGGCGACAAGCTCTCACGCGCAGTCCTGGGAGATCATGCGAGAAGTCGTCTTCGACAGCTCGGTGTTTTCGTCCACGGGTACAGCGGAGGACCGGGAGATCCTCAAGACAGTTTGGGCAACAGAGCTTTCCGCTCCACGACTGGGCAGTGCAGGAAAGCGCATGCCTGCGTTCGCGCTGCTGGGTGACGCCGCAACCGCTGAGGGCAAAGTCATCTTCAGCATGTTCGCCGCTGCGGGCAACACACTTTGCCTGGATGCACCAAATGGCGCGGCAGCCATGGACATCTACAGTGTCTGCACCATGCGTGTCATCGCTTGGCCGCCTCGGCCTGGACTGCGCGCCATTGAACTCCCCGGCTACTGCATGTTGTACGCCAATACCGACCGATCGCAGAACCGCGTCGAGTACCGCATAGAGCAGACCCAGCCAGCCCTGACGATTCGATTCCGCGCATGGCAGTTCGGCAAAGTCATTCCCGCATGCAATCGCGCCATGCGCCTGAGCTAGACATGAGCTGCCGCTTTTTCCCGCGACTATCCAAGCTTGTGTGGCTATTGCCAGCCGTGGCTCTGGCCGCCATCGTCAGCTCTGCAGACATTACCCAAGCCATTCAAAACTCGCCAAATGCGAGTGCCTGGCTAAAGCAGAACGCGCAGGCTGTGGCCAACCTCGCTATCAACGTTGAATCGGGCGGCAACACCAGCGCGTTCAACGGCAGCTGCTGCTATGGCGTCCTGCAGATGAACAGGACAAACATCGCCAAGTATGCAGGGGTGACGCCTGAACAGTATCGCCAGCTGCCCCTGCAGGCCCAGATCGATGCTTGGTCCCAACTGACCGCCGACGCCATGCGTTCCGGGGTGGTCCGCCAATTGATTGGCTTGGGCACTTTTGATGGGCGCGCCGTCGACGGGAATCTGGTGCTCGCTTGCGTGCAGCTTGGCATCGGCAACTGCCAGCGAATGATTAACTCAGGGTCTTGCCGTGGCTTTGCCGACAGCAATGGCACATCTATATGCGACATGGCCGCCAGGATGGCCAATGGACGACCTACCAACCCAGGCAACACCAACCCGCCCGGAAACGGCTCTGGAAGCACGGGTGGCAACGGTGGCACAGGGTTGAGTGGCAACAGCTGCCCGCGAGACGTCACCGGCGCATGCATGGAAGTTTCGGCGGCAATGCAGCAAGGCTTCCTGCAGGGCTCCGGGATACAGATGCCCAGCCTCAAGCAAATGCTGCTTGCAGGAAGCGGCGCGTTTTTCTTTCTTGTCACAGCCAGTGCCTTCAGCGGCCTTTACGGTCGCTACACCTCGGGACGTGTTGCCACGGGCGAGCTTGTGCACTATCTCGTGAAAGGCACAACAACCTTGCTCATTGGGCTGTTGGCCCTCTCGATGCTGTGAGGCGCGGATGTTTAGCCTAGCCCACATCACTCGCAATCTGCTATTAGCAGCCCTCGTCGCCGCACCTGGCCTGTCCCTGGCCCAGGTGCCGCCGAAAAAGCTCCCGACCTACGACTGCCTTCGCGGAAATTCCAGGTCTGCCCACTGTGAGCAACTGCTCCGCAACTATTGGCAGCACGAGCCGGCCATTCGCGCGATCGCTGTTCACTACGGACTGGAACCTGCGCTGCTAATGGCTCTCGTGGCTATCGAGAGCCAATTCAACTCGCGTGCGAGATCGCCTGCAGGTGCTCTCGGTCTCACTCAAGTCATGCCAGATACAGCCCGTGGCGAAGGCTTGCAGGACCCAAAGGTGAACCTGTATCAGCCCGAGATTGGGCTGGCCACCGGCGCAGCTTACCTGCGAAAGATGTGGTTCGAGTTTAGAGACTGGGAGCTGGCACTCGCCGCATACAACGCCGGCCCTGGCGCCGTGCGTAAGCACAAAGGCATTCCGCCGTACCGCGAAACACAAGCCTACGTCCCCATGGTTCTCGCTTTGTACCGCGAGTTTGCCTGGGCAGACGCCATGGCCCGAGCAAGCAAATGAGGAACGCAATGAAATTTCATCACCTAGGACGATGCGTGGCAGCTGTCGCTGTTGCGCTTACTGCCTGGCCGACCATGGCACAGGAAGCTGAAGGCACCAGCGCCAAATCAACGCTCCTGCAATCAGAAATCGAAGTCACATGGCAGGACAAGGCGCAAGGCCTGGCTCAACTCTTGGCAGATCGGCTGGGCGTTCCCTTCAGCAGCCCAGTACCACTGGACACTCAGGTGTCCGTCAAACAGGCAGGCGGCTCCACGGTCGCCAATCTGATCTCGACGGTCAACAGCCAACTCCCTCCAGGGATCAAGCTTCAGCTCACCGAAACTGCTGCTGGCACCAAGCTGGAAGCAGTAGCAGCGAGCGCACCGACTACAGCGGTGGCCACTGCAGTGGTACAGGGAAGCGCACCATCGCGCGCGCAGATTGAGGGACTGTTCACAACCAGCGCAGTTCCAGGCTCGGGCTCGTGGGTGGACCAGGCGCGCCAACACTGGAAAGCCTCCTTCACTGACGGCTCTGGACAGCCTGCACGTCGCTGGGAGCTCAAGCTCCAGGACGTAACGCTGAACAAGGCCTTCACACGCTGGGCCGCAGAAGCCGGCTATCGCGTGCGCTGGGATGCGCGCAAGCATGTCGTGATCGGAAGCCCCGAGACCTACGAAATGCCATTCGAGCAGGCCGTGACCGCCGCCCTGTCGTCACCAGGCATTCAAGCGAGCGAATACCCGCTCGATGTCTGCTTCTACCCCAATAACCCGCCCTTGGCCCGTATCACCCGCCGTGGCGAGCAAGACAAGGAATGCACCCAATGATTCTGGCCAACCTAAAGCACAGCGTCGTACCCACGGCCCTCGTTTCTGCTCTGCTGCTCGCAGGATGTGTCTCGCCCGCAGTCACCCAGCAAGTTCGTGGCCACATTGACAGCTCCATGGAGGCCGCAGGTGTCATGAATCGGAGCCTGCGCGTAGAAGAGTCCACACAGGGCCACAAGACTGCCACAAATGCAGCGGCAGCCCGTCAGCTCTCGCCCATCGTTGCGCGCCGTGCATCGCGTCCATGGATCGGCTCGGAGATGATCGAGATCAGCTCCGAAGACTCCCTTCCCGCCATCTTCGATGAAACCTTCAAGCTCATCAGCTTTGAAGACAAAAGCACTGGCGGCAAGGTCAGCCTCGCAGTTTGGGCCGAACGCATGTCCCGCATAACTGGCGTTCCGTTTCGCATCAAGCAGGACGTATACAGCTCGGCGTCATCGGCAGTCGCCTCTAGCCCAAGCACCGCCCAGCCGGCCAAGCCCGCGACCGCCACAGTTGCAGGAATGAGCATGCCTGCACCTCTGGCCGCTGCTGGCCAGGCGAGCGTCGAGGTCATACGCCCTGGTCCAAACCTCCTGCTCGACACGGTTGAGATGGACTGGAAGAACAACACGCCGCGCGGCATCACTGAGTTCGTGACAGCCAGGCTGGGACTGTCCTATGCGTATCGCGATGGCGTGATCATTATTGAGCGCTACGTCACAGAAACCTTCGAGATCGCCGCTCTTGAAGGAAGCAAGGACTTTGCTATGAATTTGCAAGGTGGCTCAACCTCGGGCGCAAGCAGCACCACCGGCGCCACCGGCAATTCCCAGTCAAATTTCCGCATCGACGAAGCTGGATCACTGGACATCTTCAATTCATTCATGAATAGCCTGCAGCAGATGGTGGCTGCGGTGCCCGGATCATCCATCGCTATCAACCAGGGTACCGGTAGGTTCGCGGTGACGACGACCAAGGAAGCCATGCAGCGCATCCGCCAAGTGGTCAAGTCCGAGAACGAGTCGCTGACACGCCAGGTCCGCATTCAGATGGACATCTACTCCATCACGACGAAAGACGGCGACGAGAAAGGCGTGAACTGGGGCGTGGTGCTCAATTCGCTGACCTCCAAATGGGGCGCCACCATTGATTCGCCCACTTCGCTGGTGGGCGACACGGCTGGCCAATTCGGGATGACGATCCTCTCTTTGGCAAATGGAGGCAACCCGAACAGCGGCACGGTAGCACGCTGGGGAGGCTCACAGGCGGCCATTCAGGCGCTGAACGAGTATGGCACCAACATCCAGCATCGCCCCATTGAAATGCAGGCGATGAACCGCCAATGGGCTCGAAAGACCAACCTCAACGACCGTTCATACGTGTCTGAGACGCTGCCTTCAACCTCCACTGCAGCCGGCTCAGGGTCAGTGGGCATGAAGACTGCCAATGTCACTACGGGCGATCGCTTCATGATCCAACCCGCGATCTTGGACAACGGCTCAGTGCAGTTGAGATTCGGCATCAGCATGACCAACCTGGTGGCGATGACTGAGACGACCTCGGGCCAGGGTACTTCGATCTCAAGGGTCCAAAACCCCGAAAGGTCAGGCATCGACGATCAATCGACGGTCATGCTCAAAGCTGGCCAAGTCATGGTCCTCACCGGCATGGCCCGCTACAAAGCCAAAGACAACCGCCGCCGTCTGGCTGAAGGTTGGAGTTTGCTCGCTGGCGGCTCTGACGCGCAAAGCCTGGAACGTGAGGAATTCCTCGTTGTGGTTCGTCCTGTGCTCATGAACTGAGGCCACCATGAGCGCATACCTCATTGAGCGGCGCTATGTGATCGGCGTGACTTGGCAGCAGACTGTCCAAGCCGTGAATCTCAAGAAGCACGCACAACAACTTGCCCGCAAGGGGAAGGCGGACTACTACTGTACGGTAGCACCAGCCACCGTGGGCACCGCGAAACTCAAAGTCTCCAACCAGGGGGAAAAGCTCATCGCCTTGGCTACCGGCGTGGCCGCCTTCGCCAATGGCCATGTGTTTGCAGCCATCAGGCTCCCACAAGGGATCTGGATCTGCGCCGCAATCGACGGAGCACCAGCGACTGGCTTCGATGCGCTGGTGACGGACGAAGAAGCGGCTCGCGCGCGGCTGGCTGCATTTGAGCGCTTGGCCACCTCGTCCATCTCACTGTTCACGAGTGAGCCAGATTTACTTTACCCTGCCCCACAGGTTCAGCCCGTAACGCTGAGCCAGGTCATCAGCGCAGCAGCCAGTAATGAGGCAAGCGAGCCCTTGGCCAAGGTCGGCACCAGCATCCCTCCAGCTGTGCTCTACACCGTCGCCGGCGCGATCCTTTTGCTCGGGGGAGTTCGTGCTTGGGACTATTGGCAACTGGAGCAAAAACGCCAAGCAGAGCTCTTGGCCAACGCCAATGAGCTGGACCCCAAGACAGCATGGACTCAAGCCTTCCAAGCATATGCACAGGAAAAGTCTACCTACGGGCACGAAGCGCTACGCGCATTGCGCGAAGCCACTGAAAAACTACCCACCAGCATCGCGGGGTGGCGCCTAAAGGAGACCGACTGCAAGCCAAGCGCTGGCAGCACTTGGGGCTGCACGCTGAAATTCGAGCGCACCGCAGACGTGGGTCTCGACCCCACCAACGAGGACTTCGACCGCTTGCGCCCACGCGAGTGGACGGTCCGCTATTCCACAGTGGATGAAATAGAGGCTGTGATGCAAGTGTCAGCGCCTGCACGCCGCCTCAATTTCGATGAACTAACCCCACTGGCCACCCAGCAAGTACGTGGTCTCAGCTCGTTGCAGCTCATCTTGCGCGCTTTCAGCGGAAAAACCATCGGGCCATTCCAGCCGGAAGCAGTTCCTGCACCGCTCAACAAGGTCGGAGAGCCCGTGTCCATGCCTGCCGAGCTAGGGCTGGCCATCTACAAAGCTGCGTTGACCAACCTTAGCGGCCCCTTGCTCAGCGTGGATCTGCTGATCGCTCCAGAGGTGCCAGTGGCATGGACCTCATTCAAGGTTGACTTTGCCCGCCTGCCAAACGACTGGCAGGCCAACGGCGAAGCGTCTCTCAAGAAAAGCCTCATGACGGCCACATTGGCCGGAGAAATCTATGCAAAGAACTAAGCCCGCCGTTGCAGCCGCGCTGATTGGCTTCGCTATGCACGCTGCCGCCCAGGATCTCGCTGCGGCCGCATCGCAGCCACAGCCAGGCTATGGCTTTGCTCCAACCGTGAAGAAGCTCATGCAACTCGAAGCCGATAAAGCCGTTGAGGCTGCGCTCGGCCAAACGGGCGGCTCCGCTCCTTCAGCCGCGGCTCCACAAGCACCTGCACCAACGGTGCAGCCAGCCGTAGAAGTCCCGCCAGAGCCTCGCCCACTTCTTACCCTCGATGGCATCTACGGGCGCGGAGGCCGCTGGACGGCCGAGGTCGCTATCGACGGTCGAATCTACGCCTTTATGCCTGCAGAGACGAAGGCAGGCTACACAGCGAAGCGCATTGATGCGCGGTGCATCGAACTGCAGCACAACAAGTTCCCGCAGAAGCTCTGCAGCGACCGCTGAGGAACCAAAGATGCAGTGGCCATTCTTCTCACGTCAACGCTCAACAGTCCCAGCTCCACCGACTGCGACCACTTTCGTCCTCAGTCAACGTGTCATAAAGACCGAGACCGAGCTGCTCAAGGAAGTGAGCTTCCATCGCCCGCTCGGGAAGGACAAGGACATCAACCTGGCGGGAAGTCTGGCCCAGCACATCTGTCCTCTCGAAACACGAAAAGACAGCAAACAGTTCATTTTGCTCGTGAGCAACCGCCACCGAAGCTCGCAAGAACTACGGGCTACGACCGAGCTCCTCCTGTCCAAAAACTACCGTCTCGCACCAGGCGCCAACGTCTATCTGGTCGAGAGTGAAACCATCATCCATGCCGTCTCGCGTGGCCACATCGACGGGACCCAGGGGGAGCGCCTTCGCAACATCTTGGGCGACAGGGCAAAAGCCGGCTACTACCAGTCGTTCGAGGAACTGGTGCGTTACGGCGTAACCAACCGCGCCTCTGACATTCACCTGAACATCTTCACTGCCCAAGCACGCAGCGAGGTCCGGTTCACCATCGAGGGCAAGTACGTGGCCCCACCACGCTTCCACTTGCCAACTGCCACGCTTCTGTCCATCGCTGGAGTCGCGTACCAAACTGCCAAGGGCGTCAAAGACCCCGTTTTCAATGGCACTGTCGAATCCCAGTGCCGGATCTTCATCGATCTGGCCGAGTTTGGACAGTTCATGCTGCGCTGGGCGTCGATGGCCTGTGACGAAGGCCCGCAGATAACAATGCGGATCACGCCCATTAATGCCAAGAAAGAACCGCTGACGCTGGAGCAACTGGGCTACCTCCCTACACAGATCGCCATGCTGATGCGAGCCATGCGATCCGAGGGCGGTGCAATCATCCTCTCGGGGGTCGTTGACTCGGGCAAATCGACAACGATATCGACACTACTCAGTGGAGTTCCAAGCACGCGCAAAGTGATGACAGTGGAAGACCCGCGAGAAAACATCTTGCCTGGCAGTCACTTCCACCAGAACACAGTGAGTCGCGACCTTGAAAGCGATGAGGACCCTTTCAAGCCAAAGAAGAGAACATTAAAGCGAACCGCTCTTAACGATCTATTCATCGGCGAGATTCGTGACCAGCAAACCGCAGCACTGCTTCAAGATGCTATCGAATCGGGTACTAACTGCTACACGACTGTGCACGCTCGTAATTGCATGGGTATACCAGCACGCTTGATATCGCCAGGTATTGGCATTGACATCGATGTCGTTTCCACACCAGGGAACCTCAAGCTGCTGGGATATCAGGCGCTACTTCCGAAAAACTGCCCAGGCTGCAAGCTAAAGGCCACAAAGCTCCTCCAAGGTGAAGACGCAATAGAGTGGGAAGATTACTTCTCACGCATCAAACGTCTCTACGGCATTGAACCAGAGAAAATATATGTCAGAAACCCCGATGGATGCGATAAATGCCGGCGTGATGGATTGCCTGAACTGAATGGGCTACTTGGTCGCACCGTGGTCGCCGAGTTGGTCGAGCCTGACGACCATTTCCTGGAATGCATCCGCGACTCCAAAACAATTGAACTTAGCCGGTATCTGGCGTCATTGCGTACTGCACCCTATGACGATCCAGATATGACCGGAAAGTCTGCAATGGACTGTGCCATATACAAAATGAGCAAAGGTGAAATAGACCCTAGAGAGATCGAGCCTCGATTTATGTCGTTCGTCACAGTGGAACGACGCCGTGAAATGGCTGCAGTTCACACAAAAAATCTTCAATCTATTAAGAAGCTGCAGGCTGTGTGATGCATTCCATACTTGATTTTTTCTCGCCATTAAATCGCGCAGCACGTCAATTCAGAAGGCATCGTGCTGACTATTACGAGTATCTCGCAGACGTGCTTTCAGATTCCGATGGCCGAATTCTCATGCACGATATATTCGTGAAGGATGCTCAACGCTACGCGCCAAAGAACCGTTGGCAGAAGCTCCGCCCCCATCCGCGAGCAGTGCTTTCTGAATACTGGGCAGGCAAGTTTCTGGACACGGGCACAGACATCGGCGCTACTTGGCGAGGCACGCTGCCCGATGCAGACATGCTGATTATTGCTTCAGCAGCTAACCACGGAGGCACTGGATCAGTACCGGATGCATTGAAAGAGGCTGCGCGCTTGGTGAGAGTGGTTGATGAGGCCCGTAGCCTGTTTCTCTCAATCATTGCTGTAGCAATATTCGCAATTATTGTTGTCCTTGCAACTCTCACAAGCGTGCCTGCTTTTGTGTGGCCGCAAATTAAGGCGACCTTCGACTTCGTTCCTGAAACACTTTATGGTCCGCATGCATTGGATCTGGATCATTTCTCCAAGGTCTTCGCCTCATACATTATTCCTCTAGCAATAGGAATCCTAATACTTTGCATCGCATTTAGTTGGTCCTTGACACGCTGGAGCGGTCGCTCTCGTCAATGGGCGGAAAAGATAATTATCTACCGTGTCTACAGGAACTATCGCGGCGCGATGTTTCTTTCGACCCTATCCACTCTGGTGAAGCGCGGCTCTGGTCTAAACCTTCGAGAAGGCATAAAGGCAATCTCATTGCAGGCGGAGCCTTGGCTGCAATGGTATTGCCAACGCATTCAAGAAAATATCGAGCTCGGCTTTGTGGATGGTAGGCTATTCGATGTAGGCCTAATGGAGCCGGATGCTCTTTATTACTTGTTCGACATTTCTGAAGCAAAGTCTTTAGAAGCCGGCCTTCAATTAACAGGCCGCCGCACAGAGCGAGATATGGGCAAGAGCATTAAAAAGCGTGCATTCATCCTCCGATGGGGAATTCTGTTTGTATCGTTAGCAATAGTCGGTTGGGTTGTTTTCAACACATTTTCTGCCATTCAAGAAATGACCGATGCCGCAAAAATGGTTTTCCTGTAAGTCTATTTCAACCTGCTTTTTCAAGGAGCAAAAAACTATGCAGAGCTTTATCAATCAATCTCGTCGCATGCGCAAGTCGTTTCGACGCAAAGGAAAAGAAGATGGCTTCACGCTGATCGAATTGATGGTCGTTGCGGGCATTATCGTGATCCTCGCGGTGCTGGCATTTCCAGCGCTACAAGGACTCTATCGAGAATACCGTGCGCCGTACTTTGCGCGAGACCTTGCCAAGGCCGTGGCGTCGATCCAGGGCGCAGCAAACACCGTGGCCACTGCGACGCCGTATACGGGCGTGACAACGGCCACGCTGGCCAGCGCACTGAAAGACTCTGCTTTCAGCGTTTCCGGCGCTACCGCGACCCACTCCATACAAGCAACCGGATTGAACCCACAGGCAATTGCCGTAACCGGCACGCCTGGCGCCAATCTGCTGGTCACGGTCTCAAAGGTTCACGAGAAGGCCTGCATGCCGATGATTACGCAGATGGTGCGTGCAGCAGAAAGCATCAAGGTGGGAACGGTCGTCGTAAAGGCCGCTGGTGGCCAGCCTGCTATCGCAACGCTGCAAAGCAGCTGCGCGGTGCCGGCGGGCGTCGACATTGAATACACCTTCCAATAACTCCCCCGCACGCCGTGCCGCCTCTGGCACGGCCAAAGGACACTATGCTGCGCAAGCGCCCTCATCGTAAACAACAGGCTGGCTTCCTCCTGCTTGAGCTCATCGCTGTGCTTGGCTTGACCGCTGTTCTCGGCGTCTATGCATCCAAGGAGGCAATCGACAAGATCAACAGCGGCCGCGCAGAAGCTACTGGCGTCTACCTCTCGACGCTCAAGGATGGAATGGACAAGTTCCTGAACCTCAATGCCCAGGCCCTTGCCATGGGATCGGTTGTGGCCGGCTTCTCCGATCCGCTCGCTCCCACGATCGACGAGCTGCGCACTGCCAAGTATTTGCCTGCCTCATTTCCTCTCATCGACCCAATGAGACGCCGGCAACTTCTCACGGTAGATCGATCTGGCTGCCCCGGATCGGCATGCTCGCTGACCGCATATTCGTATAGCCACCTACCACTGACCGCCAGTTGCAATGGATATGCAGCCGATGGAGGCTGCGCGGCCGCCACGGGCTCCGTTTGGCATGTGCAAGCTGAAGAGATCAGATCCGCCAGCCAGGGGTATGGCACTACGGTGACCTTGCTTGCGCCGAGCCGCCTGCGTGGGAGCAGCTGTGACTATCCGGCTCCAGTGGGCGCAGGCCCAGCCACTTATGGCGTTTGCACGACCAGGACTGCAGCGATCTATTCTCAATTTGTACGCATCCGAGACGACCGAGATCCCGATCTGCAAGGCGACTTGAGTGTGGTGGGGAAAGTGAAGTCAGGTTCGCTCGTGTCTCAGTCGTTGTCAATCAGCAATGGGCCAACCGAGACCACCAACATCAACAGCAGCGGCGACCTGACGGTTAAGAACGGCTCTGGCATCCCTACAGCCGGCATCTCGATGAGCGACGGTTCTGGTCGAACGTACGGCCAAGTCATCAAGCCAACAAGCATTCAAATCAAGGGCAACTGGTGCGCAGGAACAAACCAGCAAGGCGATATTGCTCAGGATTCGACCGGCCAGGGACTTGTCATGTGCATCGGAGGCTATTGGAAAGGAATCTCCCCACAAAAAGATGCTGTAGCTGGAGGATGGTGTCCGCAGAATGGAGGAGTTGCATGGAATGCACAGGATATTGCCCTCTATTGCTCTGGAAACCAATGGGTACCGCTAGCAGATCGATTTGGAAAGAAGATATTTGTTGAATCTTACTCCGCGAGCAATGGGACCTGGGTATCTAAGCCAGCCTGCGTTTCTGGAACTGCGGGATCGATGGTTATCCTCACTCCCAAGAATCAAAGCACTGATGCCGTCAAGTTGAATCACTATGCCACTGACTACGGCTGGGCGTGGTTAATCTCGGTAGTAGATAACCTTGGTTCGCCAGCTACCGGCGAAGCAATTGCTCAGACTTATTGTATTTACTAAAGAGGCGCACATGAAACGCATACTCGTCGCGTTGGTCACTTTGGCGGCTTATTCGTCAAGCGTGATCGCCCAAAACTACGATTCCACCGGGACAAACCGCCTTTATGTTCCAACCCCTCCAACACCTCAAACAGTCGTCCCTGTCCCTGTCCCTGGCTATGGCGGCGCTCCTGAGGGGGCAGTGGTTACCATACATTCCTCAAAGACAGGCGCTGTCACAACCTTCTATGCTTGCGTGGTTAGGGCTGGGGCTAGCGGTGGACGCCCGCCGCTAACTAATGGCACCTCATGTCCTACCAACACCATTCCGATAGTTACGGCATCAGGCGTTTATCACGATGGCGGTGGCAACGATGGGGGCTGAGCCGCAGGGATAAAAAAAGGCCTGAAATTCAGGCCTTTTTTGCTTTAATACTGAGTACCAGTTCTGTAGCTAAACGACTTAGCGAAGTGCTTGCCGTTCACTGTCCCGGTGATTTCAACCTGGTAGGCGGTATTACTTTGCAGAGGCGCGTCCGGGACGATGAACACCTCATTCTCTTTAACCAAGCGCTGCGGGTCGTTGGAGCTCGTCAAGGTTTGCGCCTGGACAGAGCTACCGCTGCTGGTCACCTTATAGCTGCTAAGTGCAATCTTTTGCTGGGCTGGAGCTGCGACATAGATCGGCATGCCCATGGGCGCTGCGTTGAAGTCTCGGGCCGGGAATGGGCTAGGAGACTCGCCAATGAAAGCCGGCGCAACATCAGCTACGCCCTCGCAAGGGAACGTGCGAACGTCAGAGCCTGCGTATGCCACAGGCTGAGAACCCTGCGGCGTTCCAAAATTCACAACGGCAGCAGAGTAAAAGTTCGTCGTTCCAGGCACGGCTGAGATGTTTTCGCTAATCGAGAATCCTATGCCCATGTCGCTGTGCTCTCCCAAAGCTCCCTGCAGGTGGTAGACCGTCGCAAAAAGCTGTTTGATGTTGTCCAGGCCAGAGGGCTCGTCAGCGCTAAACCCGCCCGCCCCGGCAAACAAAGTTCCACCGCTGACAGCAGAAGCTATCTCAATCGCTCCCATGGTTTCAAATCCCGCCTTCGCGATGCGCTCGCTAAGTGTCGCAGCATAGAAATCCGGATTTCCAGCGTATTCAACATGGCCTAGCGTCTTATTTACTTGAAGATATTTGGCATGCCGCCCGGCTGACTCGTCCAGTTCCGCACGCTGCTTTACCGAGTTGAAGCCGCACATCGTACGATTCTTGTTAGTGAAGTCGTAAATGTCGGCCCGGTTCTTGTCTGCATAGCTGCTTGGCACGATGTTTACAGGGAAGTTCTCCTTCGGAGTCTCCGGGACGCTTCCACCGTTAGATGGTGTGTCATTACCACCGCCACCACCACCGCCGCAAGCAACTAGCGCGCAGGCAATTGCAACAATCGAGAGAGTGCTGGAAATCTTCATCTGGAACCTCTATTTCAAATATGAAAGCTGCGCTCGATCGACTGAAAAATCGAGTGCGAAAAATTGAATGGAAATTTGGAAGAGACGCGACAGTCTGTATGGACTGTGCTTGGTAACGATATGGCGTTATTTCATTGGTACTCCGCGTGGGACATATCTTGTGGGCTTCTCACAAGGGGTGACGCGAAGATTTCCAACGAAGCCTTGTGTAACTTTGCGTGACAATTGTATTTCTGTCAAGTGCCTCCAAAATAAAAAAAATGACCACAAGCTGTGAAAACAGCTTGTGGTCAAAATGGGCTACATCGTCAAAAGGTCTCTCGCGAGAGCCATCTCAATGCTTTCGCCCTCGTTGTCGTTGAGAACGTCCAGTCCACTTTCAGGCATATCGCCAGAGGTGGACTGCGATACCGCGATTTTCTTGGCCATGAGTCGCAGGCATTCCATTTGTGAAGTGCCGGCGTAGCCAAGGAAGATCACGCGAACATCATGCTTCTGACCAATGCGCCAGGAGCGCCTGGCAGCCTGAAGCATCGTGTAGACGTTGAATCCCGATTGCATGAAAGCGATCGTTGGGAACTCAAGCAAATCCAGGCCAGTCTTCACCAGTTCGGGATTGGTGATGAGCACATCGATGCCTCGCTCTACCTGGTCTGCTACCCAGTCTTCACGCTTGGCCGCATCTACGCTGGCACGCAGCACAGCTACCTTGAACCCCCTGGCTTCGAGCAGCATGCGCAACCGGGCCGTGGTGTCGCGGGTGCCTGAATAGATTGAATAGACCAGGACCTTGCGGCCGAGGGCTTTCTCATCCATGCAGAGCTCAATGAGCTTGGCCTCTTTCGGAGTGCATTCCACATCATCGAACAGAGCCGGCTGCATGTGCAGCAGCTCCTTGCTTCTTGGATGCCTCACCGTTTCCGAACGAAAGCAGCATTCTGGCCATGCAAGCAATACGTTCATGACCACACCCAACAGCGTGCTGTCCTTCATGGCCAAGGCCTGCTTAAGGATCTGCACCAGTTTCATCGACATAGCGACGTATGCCTCGGCTTGGTCATCGCGCATTTGCACGTCAACAAAGGACTCGTCATACGCCGGCAGCACCTTCTGCCCAATGTCCCGCAGCTTTAGGAATACCGTAATGGGAAGCACGTAACGCAAGATACCCACAGGGCCGAACCCTGGAGCCTTGCTTGTGCGAACAGTCACGCCTTTGCCCTTGGCCGTGCGGTGGGAAGTAGTTGAGGTCTCTTTGTAGATGTCCTTAAGCACTCCATGCACGCGCATGAAGCCCATGGTCGCGGCAGCCATGGAGCCGGTCTTGGATGGCTTGAACCCGTCCTCGATCAGCACCCTGGGATTGACGCGCCAGAGCAGGTGAAAAAGATCATCCGCATAGCCGCCCATGAGTGTGCCCGTCAGCAGCAGCACTTTTTCGCACTGACTGGCCAACACGCCCATTGCCTGACCCTGGGCCGAGCCCTCGTTTTTGTACTCGTGTCCTTCATCGACCACCAGCAAACCAAAGTAGTTGGTCGGCAGATAGCGCTTGATGAACTCCGTGGGCTGATAGCCGCCCTGCCCGATTGAAAACTCGAACGTGGCCAGGCTTCGCTCCATGCGCTTCGCCTGCTTGTCGCTGAATACAAGCTCCCCGTTCTCGTCCATCAAGTTCAAGAACTCGTAGACGTTGTCCTCCAGCATCGCAGCCAGTGTTTTCTCTCCAAACTTGCTGAGCAGCCGCTTCGCAGAAACCGGGCCGATGGTTGGCATCTGCTGAAGTGCGTTGAGCACCAGGTCGGACATAGAGTCAATGGGCCGCCCATTGCGAATCAGCGTCCACAGCGTCGAGTTGCAGTGTTCGCACTTTCGCCGGCGGTCACTGAGGACCTGCTTGGCCAAGGGCACGGACATGGGCAAGGTCTCGTCGTCATCGCCCTTCGATTCGAGCGGCCGCATGCAGCAAGGGCAGCATGCAGCCACGAAACGCTGGCCACCAACGAGGATGGTGCGCTCGATAAAGGACGGACGCCAATGAAACCCCATACGCATCCGCACACGGCCCAGCACGAAGAACTCCGGCTGGCTCGTTGTGATGCCCAAGCGGGCGCGCATCTGCAGCAGCTTGCGCAGCGTGTCCGGGCCATTCAAGATCCAGACCCGAGCGCCGGGTACCGTGTCAAGAATCTCCCGACGCCACTTGTAGACAAGGTGCGGCGGTGAGATCACAAGAGTGCGCGGATTGCGTCGCTGCAGCTGCTGAAGCAGCACAGACACGCAGATGGCCATCATGGTCTTGCCCGTGCCCATCTCCGCGTTCAAGACCGCAGCTGGCTCGCCTCGATCAGCCAGGAGCTTTACGATGGCCTGAACCGCTTCGGATTGCTCTTTGAATGGCTTGCGCTTCAAATTGTCGAGGATCTGCTGGCGGGCCAGCCAGACCTCGGACAGTTGATCGCGCTGCGGTAGATAGACAGGCGGGTTCTGTGACCGGACCTGATCGAGCAGCCCTTGGCCAAACTCGCGTATGAAATCTCCCAGGGGCAGGGTTTCATCAATCACTTCGGCCAGAAAATCTGCGCCTTCGATCGTGCCAAGTTCATCAGCGACTTCCTGTACCACCGGGGCGGCCTCGGCCGCAGTAGTCAATGCCTCTGTCACAGCGGGCTCAGCAATTACCAAATCGTTCATTGTTTGCTCCAAAAAAATGAGCGCACACCCCACAAAGGAGTGCGCGCCCAACGGTTAGATGAATGAAGGTGAGAAAGGCCTCTGGCGAGGCCTTGATGGAGTTAAGGAAGGAGAACGCGGTTGCGAACGCCCTCGCTTACATGCCGAATGAAGTGATCAGAAATACTTACACGCAGCGCGCGAAGATTTCCGATCCGTGGATAGAGGCCACCCCCGAGCTCGTGGACAGCGCCCTTCTCTCGACACCAGGCAATCAAGGGTGCTTGCCAGTGATCGAGCAGCGCAATGGGAGCCAAGGTTTTCACCAGGGTCCACACCTTTTCCTCGATGCCGGCGTCGACGTTGGACACGACCCAGCCAATGCGGTTGGGCTTGTCGATCTCCTGAAGGCGTTTGTCGTAGACGAACAGGTGGTTCAAGGGTCCAAAGAGGTTCTGACGCGGCAGACGGCCGGTGAACTTTCCCAGGCGCTCCGCAGATCCAACCTGGACATGGTTTCGCGTTCCTTCAGGGCTCACCAACGTGAAATCCGTGATTCCGTGCTCAGTCCTGCCCAGCTCCATAGCCGCGATGAACTGCATGGCAGAAGCATCGCGCCCATAGAGCGAGAGAAACATGAGCTCGCCCTCATCGTTACGCAGGCAAGCGTCGGCCCATAGATCCGCGAAACCCTCTATACGGTGAAGCGCTCTTTGCATGAAATGCTCCTTTTATGGAGCAGCCCACAAGGGGCGTGCCCCGTGTGGGTGGATGAAAGACTATGGATTCGGTATCCAGAGCCAGGCGGCGACGTAGGTACCGTCTTCCGCCGGCGCTACCAGCGGCAAGGGATCGATGACACATTGGTCATCGGCGTGGATCTCCCTGGCACGGGCGATTGCATCGGCGCACTCAGCGCGATTCAGATCCTGGTTGTTGAGAAGCCTGCCGAGCTGCGTGACAGCACCGGCAAGGTCGCCCGACTCCCAGGAGTCAACGACATCCCGCGCTGCTTCCTCCAGCTCATGCATGGGCAGCCGCCTTGCGTTTCTCCAAGGCGTCGTAGTGCATCTCGACCTGCAGTTTGAGGTCCTCGATCTGGGTCAGCGCCTGCGTATGCTGTTCGCGGACAACCTTCTCAGTCACACGCTTAGGCTTTGAAGCCACGAGCGTCTTGCTGAAATCGCCATCGCCGCCAAAGCCCATGACAAAGCGCTTGAAACCTCCCTCAACCAATGACACAGAGGCCGATGTGACGAGGGAGCTATTCAACTTACGTGTTGAGACGGTGAGCACACGCCGGTCGCCGAGATCAATCTCGGTGTTCCCACGGTGGCCATCACGGATGTTGTTAGAAAAAGATGTATTCATGGATCGCTCCTGGTTGAAGTGGATGGAGCGCGCCCCTCCCCTGCGGGAAAGGCCCGCACGGGTGGTTGAAGAAATGCCAAGGTCTCTCGACCTGGTGCGCTTTCGTGGCTCAGCGCGCCTTAAAACCGCTTCTGATAGGTCAAACGGTTTTCCGCAGCTCACCCTACAGGTAGGCTGGGGAAAACCGGCTGCAGCCGGTTCTCGTGGGTTTAATGGGTCCTATCAGAATCCATCACTGATGCACGGCTTGCTGCTGGAAGCAAGCAGGCCAAGCGCCAGTGACAGATCGAAGGCAACCAGGTTGCGAAAAGTCCGGTCAGATTCCGTCATGCGCTCCCCGAGATGGAGCATGACGTTCTCAAGACTTGCAGATGCATCACACGCCTTGTTGAGCGCATCCAAGATCTGGGGAATCTTGGCGGGCAGCTCTGCGAGTGCGGTGGCCATAGGCGCGTCCAGCAATGTCAGCCCCTGTTGATCGAGGCTGAGGATGTGTTCCAGTAGCTGGACGGTATTCATTGAGCTCGCCATTCGGATGGAAGCATCAACTTTGTCACCGACCAGTCAGCACTTGTCAGGACCCATACATACTCGCTGTTGACGAGGAATGCAGATAGTCGCTGGCCACGCGCCGCTTCCAAGTCGCGCGCAAGCATGACCATCTTCGTGTTGGCCAGCTCGCCTGGATCGCCACAGATGTGCCGCTGCAGGAGCTCGTGGGGATTGATGGTCCCCTGGCAAATTAGGTTGTCTAGGCCCAGCGTTGCTACGCATCGGCCCGGTCGAAACAGCGGTGTGTCATAACGCTGCGCTGGTTGTGCTGGCTTCACAGCATTTCTCAAGGACATCTCCAATCAAGTGAATGAACGAGGACGACCTTCCCTGGGAAAGTGTCCCCAGGGGGTTGCGGTTCGCTGACCGAGGCCAGCAGTGGTTAAGGAAAAACTATGCGACGTTGACGATCCGACCCAGCCGGTGGTCGGGTGTGAACTCGATGGCATTGATGACGGGGACGAATCGGTCCAGCATCACCGTGGTTTGCGATGCTTGACCTTTCTCGTCAAAGTCAACGGACACCTTGCGCTCCTTGCGCTTGTAGGTATCCCCCTTTATCAGGAGCGTTCTGCCGCCGGCGCCGTGGATCATTCCGACCACCTGGCCAGCCGCAAGGGCAAGCGCAAGGTGCCATGGCGTCAGATCGCGCAACGGCGGTCGACAAGCGCCGCCGACCTGACTGAACTGCGATGAAAGCCCGCTCCAAAGCAGACTCGATTCATACTTGTCCAGCTCGTCGCCGAGCTGCTCGGCATCGATCTGCACAGCGTGGAAGTCGAACTCCTGATCGACCTGCAGCGCAGGAATGACATATGGCTCCAACTCCCAGGAGTCTGGAATGACAGGGGCGCCCTCTTCCGAGGCCTGGGCCTCAGTCAGTGGCTGCAGGGCCGCCTTGGTGGCATGGGTTGCCCGGCAGCGCTTGCCAATCACAATGCATTGTCGAAACTGCTGCACTGGCGCCATGAAGATCCGCAGATCCTCAAAGTTGCGCACCAGGTAGCTGCGTATTTCGTCGTCGAGCGCGTAGTGCGGAATGATGTAGACAAGCACTCCGCCATAGGCGAGATATGGCAAGGTTTTCCGAAGAAAGGTTCGCTCCAGGCGCTCGGCCTTATCAGCCTCCGCCAACAGCGAGCGCTGGGCTGATTGATCGGCTACGCCGAAGCCATAAGGCGGATTTAGAAACAGCAGGCCCATGCTTCTCGGCTTGAGCACGACATCGTGCACGTCCGAATGAATCACACGGTCGAGGATTCCCTTTGCATGACGCGCTCTGTCACGGTCGAGCTCGATGCCAAAGGCCTCGGCACCGCCGATTCGCCCTCGATCGACGGTCAGTAGCTGCCGTAAATCGGCGAGCGCGCTGCCCTCGCCGCAGCAAGGGTCAAACATGCGTATACCCCCCTTCTCGGGCATCTGCAGCAGGTTTGAGATCCGGCGTATGGATTCCTCGTCCGTGGGGTAGTAGCCGTTTTTGACATAGTTGTGCGCCAGGCGCGAGAACATTAAGGCCATGGGCAGCTCCAGAAATAGAAAAGCCAGTCTCCTTATGGAGAGCTGGCTTGGTTAAAGAGGTGGTACGTCAGTACCGCTTAGAACGGGATCTCGTCAGGATCAAGACCCACGCCGGTAAGTTCTTGAACCTTTCCGTAGATGTCGAGGCGCGGCAATGCCCGCTTCAAGGCTTCTCGGTAGAGAGGGTTAGAGCGTGCATGCACCGCGATGACGGACGCTGCTGACTGCTGAGCAGGCAAGTCTTGAATGCGGCGAAAGGCCACGGTATCGGCAAGCGCCATTACGTCTTCAACGTCTGGCGACTGCAGCTCCTCAATCTCAGCACGCATCTCTAGGCGACGCATGATGTGAAAGAGCGCCTCATGATCGAACAGCCTCTGCACGGTCGACAGCATGCTGCCGCCTTCATGCATCCATATGCCATTGACATACCGGATCTGCTCCACGGTGCGGTCCATGAGACGACACTGGAAGGCTGTCAAGCCCAGCTCAGTTGCCTTAGCAATAGCGTCCTTCGCGATATAGAGCCGGTATTTCACCTCCATATGCGTGTCGTAGACCTCGTAGCGATGCGCGGGCTCATTCTGAGTCCACAGGAGAAGCTCTTTGAACGCAGCTTCATTTGCACTAATAGACATAGAGTCCTCCAAACAAGGCTCAGGGAACTCCAGCCCATAGGGACCAAAGCCCCATAGGGAAAGAAAATGCCAGCCCTGATTTCTCAGGGACTGGCACGGGTTTAAAGGTGGTCCTTCTGGGACCAGTGACCCTTCGCCCAGGCCTTTTCAGCCTTGGCTTGGGTATTCCAAGTCTCCAGAGATTCACGAGTGAACGGGCCACGCTCGGTACAAGTACCGAGGTAGAAGCCGCCTCCACTACGCAGAACCTGCATCGGCAGAACCTCGCCACATTGAGCAGCGAGAACGCCGTAAGTCACACCAGTAGTTGCTTGCGATTGAACGATTTGCGTCATGTCTTTTCTCCTGTTGATGGGGGAAAAGGACGAGCGCGCCCGAATGGGACACGGCCCATCCGGGGTTGAGAGAGGTTGAAAACGTGAGACACTTTCCAGATGACTGAAAAGCGTCCCCAGTTGAGAGTGATAACAGGGACTCCTCGTCTTGAGGAGCCTCTGGACCTAGTGCATCTTTTCGAGGAAATGGATGCGCGCGATGCGCTACCTATTCTTAGAAAGAGGATGCGTCAGCAGACGGCGGCGGCAAATTCCGCTCTTTCAATAGTTGAACCAAGCTCGACGGCATGCCGTCAAGCAGCTCCGGCTTTTGATAGCAAGAACTGATCAGCGTCACGATCGAACAAACCTGCCCTGGTGCAACCTGCTCGCGCAGTCGCATCAGTGCTTCGTAGTCCTGCTCGGTACACATCGCCACGAACTTGCGATAGGCGTCATGCATTTGCATGCGCTGGTCCTCAGACCAAGCAATGAGCTTAAGGCTGGAAGGTGTGCCCATGGAGACTCCTCCCGATAAGGAGCGGGCACGCCGGCCCTTGCGGACAGTTGTGCCCGCGAGGGTTATAGAAAAATGATGCCCATGGCATTGCTGCCTGCACTTTTCAAGGGCTCAAAGTGCGCGAAACCATATTGATGGTCAGATGGTTTCCCAGAAGATCCGCAATTGCTGCAGACACTCTGGGAACCCATCGGGCTCCCGGCATTGCCAGATTACAGTACCCAGGCCGCTAGGCTGGCCGGCTGTCACAACGGGCTCAGACAGCCAAGGAACGGCGCGGTCACGAGGCCGGCTTGGCTTTCACCGGACACGCACTATCGCAAAGCCGCTGCGCATCAGGTCGCAGCCACCCTAATTCCACCTTCCCGCTGCCTGGCTACCAGGCAGTAGGCTGATCCATATACGCGCGTTCACGCATATGGATCAGCCCGCTGATGCGGGCGATGGGCTTTATTTTGGATGCCAAGTTTGATCTTGGAACACAAATTTATAGGAGCCCAGTTGGCCGATGGCCTTGGTCTGCTCTCGCAACATCGAGCGATCGACAGTGGGATCGAGCTTCACTGGTTGAAGAGCGCGGATCTGATCCCAGTATTCCCGGAGCACTTCAGGAAGATCGGGCGTATCGACCTGACCTACATCTTCGACTGAGGACGCTTGTGCAATTGCTTGGGCTGGTTGCCCAGGGTTTCGCTTTATTCTCTCAATGCGCTCTCGCATCTGTTCGCCCAACCGCCTGGACCCCTCGGTCTTCGACTCGGTACTCGGCGCGGGCAGCGGAGCTGACCACACAGGCGTTTGAGACGCCAGGGATGGCGATTCAAGCAGTGGGTCGGGCTCGGCCAATTCCGTTTCGACAGGAGCGTCGGAGGCGCTATCGAGCTGCATGTCATGCAGCGTTGCTCTCATCTCCGTGACGGCTTTTCCAAACGCAATGTACTGGTGCAGAAAGATTCGGCTGATCCAAACAGTACCGTGATACTCGCCTTCTTCAAACTGATCCAGGAGTGAATCCTTGACCTTGAGTTCGCAGCACTGGTGGAATAGCTCCCCGACGCAGAAATCGCCGTAGCGGCCCCCTCGAATTTGTTTGACACGCAACGTCACGTTTTCGAGCTTTATCAAGCTTTTGCTCCATCAGATTGCGGAGCACCAGTCCAACGCGGGGCCAGGCCCGCGTGGGTGAAAGAAAAACACTCCACACGCATATGCCTGTGGAGTGCTGTTTGGAATCTCCAAAGGACTTCCGATCCTTTGGGAATGAGACAGAACACACCGGTTCGAGGTGTGCGTCAACGAGTGAAGTGTGTACCGTCTATAAGTGCCTCGGCCCGTAGGGCGCGCAAGTTTCAGAGGCTCACCTGCTTCGCTAGTTGCCTAGCATCCGGTTTGGTTTGAGTGATACCGGCAAACACTTGGAAAGGCTGAGAGCATAGCGCAATTCCAGGGAATTCGGGCCACAAATCACTCCCTGAATTGCTTTCGCAATTCAGGGGTGGGTGGCTACTGCTGATTACGCGTAATCATGTTCGCGTCGATCAGCATATCCGCCTTGCCGTTGATGGCCAGGCGTACTGCCGTACCCGCCAGAGCGGGCTGGCTGGCGCGTAGGCGCCGAAGGTGTACGGCCCTGCGGAGCAGGAGCACGATACTGAGGTTGCTGACGTGGAGCTGGAGCTTGTGCACGTTCCTGCGGTGCAGGTCCATGTGGTTGCTCATCCTGGCCGCCCTGCTCGGGACTGCCAACACCATGATCATCGTAGAACGCTTCATCGCCCTGCGGTTGACTGCCGACATGAGCAGCCTCCGCATTCGACTCGGCACGTTGATACACGAGCTGACCATCGACCCTCACCGAGTTCACAAGAATCAGACGGCCCTTGATGAGGCCGGCCAGTTCCTTCTTCCCGGTGGGGCGTCCCTTCTGATCACGCTCGTCTCGTTCATACGGGTGAGCATAGAGGTCAGCTATACGGAAAGAGATCAGCACCTTGCGGCGCTCATCAACTTCCTTTTGCAGACTTTCGATAAGCTCGATGGCCTCGGCAGAGGACACGCGCAAATCGAAGTAGGTGTAGTCAGGAGAATCCGCTGCCCCACGCAGCGCACTGATAGCGCAAGCGAGGAACGGTTCAGCCTTGCGACCACGACCAGTGGGCGTAACCCAACGAACACGGGACAAATATCCAATGCCGTTAGCGTGCAGGTTGAAAAACTCACGTTGAGCAGGTGCTTGTTGTTGCTGCATGATGACTCCAAATTTCCAATGTTTGGACGGAGCACAGCCACACCTGACCGCAAGGTCTGGATGGGGCGATGATCCCCATCCGGGTTGCGAGGTAATGCTTTGACCGATCCTTGGGGGATCGGTTGACGACTCTCAAAAGCTCAGTCGTCTATGTGTGCCCAAGGGCGTTCACGTGCAGGAGAATAAACGGTAGATTTCTGCCCGTCAAACAGTGTTGACAGTTGGCGCGGCGAGTTTGCGGGCGCTGGCCTTAATTGACCATCATTCCGAGACGTGATGACCGGCCTGCTTGTACTGACCACCGGCAGCAATCGACCCGTTGCGGTCCTTCGCCCCTCGGTAGCTAAAGTCTGCTTCACAGCAATTGCCGTCGTTCGCATCCGGACCTGAATACACGGTGCGTGGTATGAAAAGGCCTCGGCTCATCCGGGTTTCCATCTGCTTCAAAGGCCTTGGAGGGAGCAGCGGTGTTTCCGCCAGCGGGCGGTGTCCATACCATCTCAGTCGAATGCCGCAGCTAGTCAGAAAGAGCAGGCCGGTCATCTCGTTGTGGAATGATGGTCATTGAAGACCTGCGCCCGCAATAGATCAGCTCGAGCGTCATAGACTCCCAGTAGTCTCGTTCGGAAAGGCTCTGAAGCTGGTGCGGATGTGTCCTCATTCACCGGTACGAGAGGTACTCAACTTCGTAGAGCGAGCGACTAGAGAGCGCGTTGCGTGCGCTAGCGCTGGAATGCCTGGGTCACATACTCCACGAAGGCTTGGACGCGAGTGGCCATTTGATGACGCTGAGGGTATACCGCGTAGATATCGGCATCTGGAGTGTGCCATTGCGGCAGCACTTGCACGAGACGACCGCTATGCAAGTAGCGCTCAATGTCCCACTCGGCACGCATCAGAATGCCATGACCATCGAGGGCCCAGGTCACGGCAATTTCTCCATCATTGGTGGTGAGGTTTCCTCGTGTCTTTATGGTGCTCACCTTCGCGCTGCTCCCGCGCCCGCTGGAGAGTCTCCAGACACCATAAGCTTCCTCACCTTGGCGGATGCCTATGCAGTTGTGTTTGTTCAGATCATTGGGTACTTTGGGGGTGCCATGTGCAGCAAGATAGGCAGGGGATGCACACAGCAGACGGCGATTGGGTGCGATGCGCTTGGCAATCACTCTTGCATCTGGCGGTGGGCCGAATCGAATGCACACATCGAAAGAGTCGTCTGTCAGCGCTGGCGGGTTCACCGAAAGTTGAAGCTGTACCTCTACCAGGGGATGCTTGCGAACAAACCTGGATATGAGCGGTGATACATGCGTACGGCCAAAGCCCAGCGTCGCGTTTACCCGCAACAGTCCTTTTGGCGTGGCCTTTCCGTGGCCTAACAGGTGCTCCATGTTGTCAATCTCACCCAGGATGCGACGAGCATGCTCAAGGTACACCTCGCCCTCTGGTGTCAAGCTCATGCGCCTTGTCGTCCGGATGACGAGTGCCGTGTTCAGCCGGCTCTCCATCAGGGTAAGGTGCTTGCTCACTGCGGGCGTTGTAATGCCCAGCTCTCGTGCCGCTGCGCTCAAACTGCCTGCACGAGCGAGAACTGAGAAAAAACCAAGATCCGCAGGCTGGATGGATGCCGTCATATTTCCCCTGAGTGAGGTTGGAAGATCGTTAGCTTGAAGTAAACAATGGATTCACTTGCAGGCTGAATTCTAGGCTTTGACGTGCATATAGTCACTCATCGACTAACTACTCGGAGACCCTAGTGAAGACCTACAAAATTGCGACTATTCCTGGTGACGGCATCGGCAAGGAAGTGGTTCCTGCAGGCCAGCAAGTCTTGCAAGTGCTGGCCGAGCAGAGCAAGGCTTTCAGCTTCGAATTCGAAGACTTCGACTGGGGTGGTGATTACCATCGTAAGCACGGCGTGATGATGCCGGAGGACGGTCTGGACGCATTGCGTGGCAAGGATGCCATCCTGTTCGGCTCAGCAGGAGACCCCGATATTCCGGACCACATCACACTGTGGGGTCTGCGTCTCAAAATCTGCCAGGGCTTCGACCAGTACGCCAACGTGCGTCCCACGCGCATTCTGCCTGGCATCGATGCTCCACTGAAACGTTGCAAGCCCGAGGACCTGAACTGGGTCATCGTGCGCGAGAACTCCGAGGGTGAATACTCCGGCGTGGGTGGTCGTGTGCACCAAGGACACCCCATCGAAGCCGCAACCGACGTGTCCATGATGACCCGTGCCGGTGTCGAGCGCATCATGCGCTTCGCCTTCAAGCTGGCACAGTCGCGCCCTCGTAAGCTGTTGACCGTCATTACCAAGAGCAATGCGCAGCGTCATGCCATGGTGATGTGGGATCAGATTGCTCTGGAAATCTCCAAGGAGTTCCCTGACGTCAAGTGGGACAAGGAACTGGTGGATGCCGCCACCGCTCGCATGGTGAACAAGCCCGCCACGCTGGATACCATCGTCGCGACCAACTTGCATGCCGATATTCTGAGCGACCTGGCCGCCGCGCTGGCCGGAAGCCTGGGTATAGCCCCCACTGGCAATATCGATCCCGAGCGGCGCTATCCCAGCATGTTTGAGCCCATTCACGGCTCGGCCTTCGACATCATGGGCAAGGGCCTGGCTAATCCTGTCGGGACATTCTGGTCGGTGGTCATGCTTCTCGAACACCTGGGCGAGTTTGAGGCAGCAAAGCGCGTGATGAGCGCTGTTGAGAAGGTCACGGCAGACCCATTGCTCCACACCGGCGACCTGGGCGGCAAGGCTACCACCGTTCAGGTCACCAAGGCTGTCTGCGACGCGCTCGCGGCCAGTTAAAGCGCTCTTTCCAAGGGACCTACAACGCCGCAAGGCGTGTCAATCATCGAAGCTTGGCGGCGCTTGCTGTGCCGCTAGCTCTGCTGCAGCCGCCATCAAGAGCGGCCAGCTTATGAACGGACGGAGACAAGAGATGGAGTCCAGCGAAATCCGGCGACTGTTGCGTGCGATGTTCGACGCAGCCGTGGCCGCTGCACAGCCTGCCTTGTGCATTCCGCCTCACTTGCCAGCTGCGCCTAAAGGGCGCTTGATAGTCATCGGCGCGGGCAAGGCATCGGCCGCCATGGCACAGGCTGTCGAGGCGAACTGGTCGGGCCCGTTATCCGGCCTGGTCGTCACGCGATATGGCTACGCACAGCCGTGCCAACACATAGAGATTGTTGAAGCGGCACACCCTGTTCCTGATGCAGCGGGAGAGCAAGCCGCAGCCCGCATGCTCGATATGGTACGAGGCCTAACTGCGGATGATCTCGTGCTCTGCCTCATTTCCGGAGGCGGGTCGTCCCTGCTTCCGCTGGCCCTGCCTGGACTGACACTGGAAGACAAGCAATCGATCAATCGCGCATTGCTCCGCAGTGGTGCCAGCATTGGCGAGATGAATGTCGTCCGGCGGCACCTGTCCGCCATCAAAGGGGGACGGCTTGCAGCCGCGTGCTACCCCGCACCGGTGGTCAACCTTCTGCTGTCCGATGTGCCCGGGGACGATGCCATGGACATTGCATCCGGCCCCACGGTCGCCGATCCAACTACATGTGCGGATGCGCTCGCCATCCTGCGACGCCACTCCATAGAGATACCTCCCGCCGCACTCGCCCTTCTGGAAAGCGGTGCCGGTGAGTCCATCAAACCTGGCGACCCACATCTACCGTCCATCGAGACCCGCTTCATTTCTACGCCGCAGATGGCATTGGAGGCTGCCGCGAAGGTGGCAGCCTCGGCGGGTGTCGCCGTTCACATTCTGGGCGATGCGATTGAAGGCGAAGCCCGCGAGGTCGGCCGTGTCATGGGCGGCATCGCAAGCCAGGTAGCCCGTCGAGGGCAGCCTTTTGAAGCGCCCTGCGTGCTTCTGTCGGGGGGTGAAACCACCGTCACTGTACGTGGGAAAGGCCGGGGCGGGCGCAACGTCGAGTTCCTCCTGGCTCTTTGCATCGCGCTCGACGCCACGCATGGAGTGCATGCGTTGGCGGCGGACACAGATGGGGTGGATGGCCAGGAAGAAATTGCCGGTGCATTGCTCACTCCTGACACCCTGAGTCGCGCCAGGGAACTCCGGCTGCGCGCCAGAGACCACCTGGACGATAACGACGGACACGGATTCTTCGAGGCATTGGGTGATTCCGTGATCACCGGACCGACATGTACCAATGTGAATGATTTTCGGGCCATCTATATCGGAAGCCCTCAACCTGGAGCCTCGTAAATGCTTCATTTACGCAACGCAAAAATTCTCGCCACGCTTGGCCCCGTCAGCACTGAACGCAAAACCATTGAGGCCCTCGTACATGCAGGTGCCGATGTCTTTCGGTTGAACTTCAGCCACGGTACCCATGAAGACCATCGACGTCGTCATGAAGCCATTCGCGCCATCGAAGCAGAGCTTGGCCGGCCTATCGGCGTGCTGTTGGATCTGCAAGGCCCCAAGCTTCGCGTCGGCACGTTCAAGGAGGGGCCTGTTCGTCTCATCGAAGGCGCTACGTTTCGTTTGGACCTGGACAAAAGTACTCCTGGCGATGCGACTCGGGTATCTATGCCACACCCTGAGATATTTGCAGCACTCCGCCCTGGGGTAGACCTGCTTCTTGATGACGGACGCTTGCGGCTTTGTGTCGAGGAGGCCGGACTGGACTTCGCAGTGACCCGTGTCGTCACCGGCGGCATATTGTCCGAACGCAAAGGCGTGAATGTGCCGGGCGTAGTACTTCCGCTCTCCGCATTGACCCAGAAGGACCGGGATGACCTCGACTTCGGCCTCTCGCTCGGTGTTGACTGGGTTGCCCTGTCATTTGTGCAACGCGCTGCCGATATAGATGAAGTCAAAGCGATTGTGCAAGGCCGTGCAGCCATCGTCGCGAAGCTCGAAAAACCTGCGGCCATTGACAGCTTGGATGCCATCCTGACCGCAACAGATGCTGTCATGGTTGCACGCGGAGACCTCGGTGTAGAGATGCCAGCCGAACAGGTCCCTGCAATACAGAAGCGTATCGTCCGTGCTTGTCGGCGTCTAGGCAAGCCCGTGATTGTCGCAACGCAGATGCTCGAGTCCATGATCAATGCACCGGTTCCGACGCGAGCGGAAGCCTCTGATGTCGCAACGGCCATCTACGACGGAGCGGATGCGGTGATGCTGTCAGCCGAGTCGGCATCCGGTCAATTCCCGGTCGAGTCAGTGGCCATGATGAGCCGCATCATCGTGCAGACAGAGGCCGACCCTCAGTACCGCGCGTCGCTGGATGCCAGCCATACGCCACCCACAGCCCGGACCGCCGATGCAATTGGCTGGGCTGCACGTTCGGTTGCAAGCCTGTTGGACGTAGCAGTCATGGTCGCCTATACGAGCTCGGGCACATCGGCGCTCAGCATGGCGCGGGAGCGCCCAAGAGCTTCTATTCTGGGTGTGACGCCGCACGCGTCCACAGCACGCCGGCTATCCCTAGTCTGGGGCGTGAGGCCGGTTATCAGTGACGACGTACCCACGGTCGACAGCATGACTGATGTAGCAGTCGATGCCTCCATCCGCATTTTGAAGGCGCAGCCTGGCCAAACCATAGTGATTGCGGCCGGTCTGCCCTTTGCCACTCCAGGTTCCACGAACCTGCTGCGCATTGCGCAAGTACCTTGAGGTAAATATGGTAGTGATACAGAGCATCTCTGGATTCGAGATACTGGATTCGCGTGGCAATCCTACGGTGGCCGCTGAAGTCGTGTTGTCGGATGGCGCGCGCGGATTTGCAGCAGCACCGTCAGGGGCATCGACCGGCTCTCGTGAGGCCATTGAACTGCGTGACGGTAACCCCAGGCGCTATGGAGGAAAAGGCGTCACCAAGGCCGTCTCAAACGTGAACGGCGAGCTGCGCCGCGCGCTGGTCGGACAGGACGCATGCGATCAGGAGAACATAGACCGGCTCATGATTGCGTCGGATGGAACGCCCAACAAGGGCCGGCTTGGCGCTAACGCGCTGCTGTCTGTATCGCTCGCAGCCGCCCATGCCGCCGCCGCGTCAGCAAGCGAGCCTCTATACCGCCACCTCGCTAATGGCTGCTCGCCCAGACTGCCTATGCCCATGATGAACATCATCAACGGGGGTGCACACGCAGACAACAGCGTGGACATGCAGGAGTTCATGATTCTTCCCGTTGGAGCTCCCAGTTTTGGAGAGTCCATGCGCTGGGGCGTGGAGGTATTTCACGCGCTGAAGGCAATCCTCAAGACGCGAGGCCTGTCGACCGCTGTTGGAGATGAGGGTGGATTTGCCCCCGACCTACCTTCCAACGAGGCTGCAATTGAAGTCATTCTGGAGGCTATCGGGCTGGCAGGCTTCAAGTCAGGAAGCGATATTGCCTTGGGCCTTGATGTTGCTAGCTCTGAGTTTTTCTCCTCGGGCGTCTACAAGCTGGCATCAGAGGGTAAACAGTTCAGCTCGGAGCAATTCGCGGATTTTCTCGGCCATTGGGTGGATAGCTATCCCATCGTCACCATTGAAGACGGTATGGCAGAGGGTGATTGGATGGGTTGGGAGCTACTGACCGCCAAGCTTGGAAAAAAGGTGCAATTGGTTGGTGATGACCTGTTCGTCACGAACACCGAGATTCTGCGTGAGGGGATTGAGCGTAGCGCTGGGAACGCCATCCTTATCAAGCCAAACCAGATTGGCACCCTGACCGAAACATTGGCCGCTATCGATATGGCGGAGCGCGCCGGCTTTGCGTCTGTGGTCTCGCACCGCTCCGGAGAAACGGAAGACACCACGATCGCGGACTTGAGCGTCTGTACAGCCGCAACCCAAATCAAGACGGGGTCTCTATGCCGGTCAGACCGCATGGCTAAGTACAACCGACTGCTGCTCATCGAGAGCGAGCTTGGAGCCGCTGCCGCTTTCGCTGGTCGTTCATCCATTCGGCAGCTTCGGTAGCCGGCCTCGTGTTCAGGCATGTCTGTCGCTGCGGCATGCCTGCCCAGGCTTGCTGCCACTGTTGAATCTGAGTTAACCATGCATTCACCGTGGCAGCGGGTTCTTTCCTCAAAGGACCATAGAGTCCGTTTCATAAGCAAATAGGAGACAAGCATGAGCAACAAGCGTACCTTTCGAATCAAATTCCTGCCGGCGATTGCCATGGTGGCTGTGCTGTCCAGCACTGGAGCCATCGCGCAGAGCTTCCCTAGCAAGCCCATCACCCTTATCGTGCCGTTTCCGGCCGGCGGTACCACCGATGTGTTAGCTCGTTCACTTGGAGATCGCCTATCGCGTAGCTGGGGCCAACCGGTCATCGTAGACAACCGGCCTGGTGTGGGTGCAACTCTGGGTGCAAGCATGGTCGCCAAGTCAAAGCCCGACGGCTACACACTGCTGATTGGCGCGGTTCATCACACTATTGCGACGAGCGTATATCCGAAACTTTCCTACGATTTTCAGAAGGATTTCGCACCCATCACTGTGATCGCGATGGTTCCTAATGTCTTGGTTATTAATCCGCGCGTACCAGCAAAGAATGTGGCCGATCTCGTGGCGTTGGCAAAAGCCCAGCCGGGTAAGCTGAGCTACGGGTCCAACGGAAATGGCACAGCACAGCATCTGATTGGCACCCAGTTCACGAACATGACAGGGACGCAGATTCTGCATGTGCCCTACAAGGGCAGCGGCCCGTTGGCAACCGACTTGCTTGGCGGACAAATTTCAATGTCATTCGACACCATCACCCCCGTGCTTTCCCACATCAAGGCAGGCAAACTGACTGCTTTGGCGGTGACCACTGACAAGCGCTCACCAGCTCTTCCCGATGTACCGACTTTGGACGAAGCTGGTCTGAAAGGCTTTAACCTGGGTACGTGGTTCGGTGTTCTGGCTCCTGCAGCCACACCCAAAGACGTGGTGAGCAAGCTCAATGCGGAGATGGTCAAAATCATCCACTCACCGGAATTCCGCCAGAAGATGGAGGAGATTGGCGCTGACCCCATCGGCAACTCACCAGAACAGATGGCCAAACAGATTGGTGAAGAAACCCAGAAGTTCTCGAAGCTTGTGAAAGAGGGCAAAGTTGCAATTGAGTAATCCCTAGATACTGAACTGCCCATGCGCCAGCCGTATCTCTCAGCGCCATTGGAAGAACAACTTCTTCCGAGCTTGGGCAGTTCCAGCTTCGATGCGTCAAGGGATGGTACGCAACTGGCATACAAGCATTCCGAAACACAACAAGGCGATATTGGATGCGTTAAGGTCCGCCCGCACCCTCTATCAGCCTACGTGAATGCGAGTACCTGCTGATAGAACCTATCCATGCTCTATGCCGCAGGACAGTGGCCTAGCTGGCCCGAATGGGTAGCTTGTAAAAACTGCATGCTGAACTGTTTTGATCGGCCCACTTATTGGGAATCGTCCTAGCTTTGAACTTTGCACGGCGACTTATTAATGCACAGCTCTCCAATGCATCGTTGTGCGGCATGCCTGCGTGAGAGGTGGACGAGGAAAATGCCATCGCGGCTGACCTAGATTGCTACTACCAATTTGAATCGCCCGGTCTAGGACCATCTGCATGCTGCCCCAAGTACTCGCGAAGGTAGTCAACAAAGCAGGTCACCTTCGCAGACAGGTTTAGACGCTCAGAGAAAACAGCGTGAATGTCGGCTGCCGGCGTTTCATAGTCCGCTAGAACTTGCGTCAATCGGCCACTACGCAGGTATTTGGCGACATCCCATTCAGCACGCATTAAGATTCCTTGGCCCGCCAAAGCCCAACCAAGAGCTACTTCACCATCATTGGTACTGAGTGTTCCGTGGACCTTAATGGTCTCCGATCGATCACCTTTAATCAATCGCCAGTTCCCGTAGGCCCCCGAGTTTTGACGTAGCACGATGCATTGGTGCTGTGTCAAATCATGGGGGTATACCGGCGTTCCAGATGCATGCAAATAGGTGGGTGAGGCAACCAGCAAACGGCGGTTCGACGCCACCTTGCGGGCAATCAACCGCGAGTCAGGGATCTCTCCGAAGCGGATCGAAATGTCAATGGACTCGTCGGGCAGACTCACTGGTCGATCTGTCAAATGCAGTTGAACTGAGACCTCTGGATAGTCTTTGCTAAAGCCTGAAATAGCCGGTCCCACATAGGAGCGTCCAAATCCAAGAGGCGCATTGACCCGCAGCATCCCCTTTGGGGCTGCACGACTGCTGGACACAAGACGCTCCATGTCATCAATGTCGTTGAGGATGCGCTGGGCACTCCTGAAATAGACCTCCCCCTCGCTGGTTAGGCTGATGCGCCGCGTTGTGCGGTTGAGCAGTCTTACACCCAATCGGTCCTCAAGCAGCGCCAGTCGTCGAGACACGGCAGGTGGTGTCAGGTTCAGTTCACGAGCTGTTGATGCCAAGCTTCCTTGTTTGACCAGCAAGCAAAAGAACCCAAGTTCAGAGTCTTCTTTCATTATTCAGTTTTTTGCACTTATAGATTAATTTTAAGTCTATTCATCAGTGATGTGGTGTGACTTACAGTCTGCCCATCTTGGCTCCCACGATATTGAACACAGACCAAGATGAAGGAGACATAAGTGGAAAACGAGCTTGAAAAGCGCACGCTGCGCAAAGTCGGATGGCGCATCGTGCCGTTCATCATGTTGCTGTACTTCATTGCGTACATTGACCGTGTCAACATCGGATTCGCCTCTCTGACCATGAAGGACGATCTAGGCTTCACGGCCTCTATCCTGGGGTTCGGCGCTGGCATCTTCTTTTGGGGCTACTTCATATTCGAAGTCCCCTCGAACATCATCTTGCACAAGGTCGGTGCACGCATATGGATAGCACGAGTGATGGTGACCTGGGGGATCATTTCCGCAGGCATGGCTTTCGTCCAAAGCTCGACTAGCTTCTACGTAATGCGATTTCTACTGGGTGCTGCCGAAGCAGGGTTCTTCCCTGGGATCATTCTGTATCTCAGCTATTGGTTTCCAGCCCGCCGCCGTGCAGGAGTCACTGCTTTATTTATGGCAGCAGCTCCCATATCCACTGCATTGGGGTCACCGCTTTCCGCGGCCTTGCTGGAGATGAACGGCGTGATGGGGCTGCACGGTTGGCAATGGCTGTTCATTATTGAAGCCATACCTGCTTTGATACTTGGTGTAGTGGTCTTTTTCTATATGACCGACAGGCCCGAGAAGGCCTCCTGGCTCAAGGATGATGAGCGTGCCTGGTTGGTGCAGGCAATGAAAGCCGAAGATGCGGGCAAGGCCGGAAGTGGTAAGCACGGAAGCTTTGCAGGATTGACCAATCCTCGCGTTTTGGCATTGGCTCTCGTCTACTTCGGCACCTCGGCTGGCCTGTATACCCTTGGTATCTGGGCTCCGCAGATCATCAATCAGCTGGGCGCAACCTCAATGCAGGTTGGTCTGCTCAATGCGATCCCACCAAGCATTTCGGTCGTAGCCATGATTCTGTGGTCACGTCACTCTGATCGAACCAACGAACGGACGTGGCATGTCGTATTGGCCTGTTTGGCTGCAGCAACCGGCCTGGTCATTGCTTCGGGCTCGAACAGCCTGATCGGCTTAATCGCCGCACTGACATTGGTGAACATTGGCATCAGTTGTGCCAAGCCCCCCCTCTGGAGCATGCCGACGATGTTTCTCTCCGGTGCCGCTGCTGCCACAGGCATTGCAACCATCAATTCGATCGGCAACCTTGGAGGCTTCGTAGGCCCCGTCATGATTGGTTGGATCAAGGACAAGACTGGCAGCTTCTCCGGTGGCCTGGCGTTCGTGGCCGGCTTGCTCGTGATGTCGGCGGTGTTGACGCTGATTCTTTCTCGCACGCGGGTTCAGACCGTATCGCCCGTCAATTCGGTCAACTCTTGACTAAACAAATTACAAGTCCCCCTCCCCCACGAACTGAAATTCAGGAGTTACTCATGGAAAAGGAAGTTGCCATTCAGTCCCTCACGGACACCATGGCCAAGTTCACTGCTTATATCGGCAAGCGGCTACCCAAGGACGTCAAAGCCAAGTTGGCAGACTTACGAACAATGGAAACCAACCCATTGGCCAAGTCGGTCTACGACTCCATGCACGGCAACCAGGAGGCAGCTGACAAGCTGAACCGCCCCAGCTGTCAGGACACGGGTGTGATCCAGTACTTCATTGAGGCGGGCGCGCAATTCCCACTGCTCGGTGAGCTGGAAGATGTACTGAAGGACGCTTTGGCTGGCGCAACGAAGCTGGGGCCACTGCGTCACAACGCAGTCGAGACATTCGAGGAAAAGAACACTGGTACCAATACCGGAACTCAGATTCCGTGGCTGGACTGGCGAATCGTTCCGGACAAGGACAGCTGTACGATTGATGTGTACATGGCTGGTGGCGGTTGCACGTTGCCCGGTGCTGCAAAGGTGCTGATGCCAGGTCAAGGCTATGAAGGTGTGGCTGAGTTTGTAATGGACGTCATTACCGAACGCGGGGTTAATGCATGCCCTCCCTTGTTGGTCGGTGTCGGTGTATCCACCTCTGTCGAAACGGCCGCACGACTTTCCAAACTGGCCATCCTTCGCCCGGTTGACTCCCAGAGCTCAAATCCACGCGCAGCGTTGATGGAACAACTGCTCGAACAAGGTCTGAATGAAGTTGGCATTGGCCCACAAGGACTGACTGGCAACAACAGTGTCATGGGGGTGAACATCGAATCGTCTGCACGTCACCCATCCACCATTGGTGTGGCTGTTAATACGGGCTGCTGGGCGCACCGGAGAGGGAAGATCCGCATCAATGCCGATCTGTCCTACGAAATTCTGTCTCACGAAGGAGTTGTGCTGTGAAGAAGATTCTTACGACCCCCATCAGGAACGAAGACCTGGAAGATCTGAAGGTCGGAGATGTCGTGTATCTGACCGGCAAGCTCGTTACCTGTCGTGACGTGGCCCATCGTCGCCTTATTGAGCAGGGCCGCGAGCTGCCGGTTGACCTTGAAGGTGGTGCGATCTTTCATGCGGGACCCATCGTCCGCAAGAAAGACGACGGCAACTTCGAAATGGTCTCCATTGGACCCACGACCAGTATGCGCATGGAGAAATTTGAGCGCGAGTTCATCAAGCAAACCGGTGTAAAGCTAATCGTGGGTAAAGGTGGGATGGGTCCAGAGACAGCTGCGGGTTGCCAGGAGAACAAAGCAGTTCACGCTATCTTCCCGGGAGGCTGCGCTGTGCTCGCGGCCACTCTGGTCGAGGAAATCGAGGATGCGCACTGGCAGGATCTGGGCATGCCCGAAACGCTATGGGTCAACCGGGTTCGTGAGTTTGGCCCCTTGATCATCTCTATCGACACCAAGGGCAACAACCTGATCCAGCAAAACAAGAGTGTCTTCAATGAGAAGAAGAAACCTATCCTCGAGAAGATCAGCAAGCAACTGAGCTTCATTAAGTAAAGCCAGTCAGTGGCGCCAGAGCAGAGCTTCTGGCGTCATTTGGCGTTGTTGCATAAATCGCCTGCTGCCCTCCGGGTAGCCTCGGGTGCCGAGTCAGCCCGCGTCGCCCAAGCCCCGCTACCGCACCACCAACTGGAAGCAGTACAACGCCACACCCAAGGCTCGCGGCTCCTTGACCGTCTGGTTGGACAAGACCATGTCTTGGTTTGCCCCTGCCAGCGGCAAACGCGTCCGCAGTCCGAAGCGTCTCCGATGCGACCATTGACCATCAAGAACTTCTTTGGATTGGCCTTGCGGCAGACCATATGCTTTTTTCAGTCACGACTGGCGCTGTCTGGACTGCTGTGGCCAATTCTCAACTTCAGTACATTGTGTCGCCGCCAACGCAGTCTAGACGTGCAGGTGGCGTACCGCTCTAGCGCAGCCGGCCTGCACCTGCTGGTTGACTCCACGGGCATCATGTTCCTCGGCGAAGGCAGGTGGAAGTGCAAAAAAATGGGCCAGAGCGCTGCAGCCGATGGCGAAAGCTGCACATCGGTATTGATGCGCAAACGCTGCAGGTACGGGCCATCTGCGCTACTTCTGCCGTTCGGCGACAGACCGCTTACAGCTTAGACCTGCCGCCCACGGCAACCGACCGAACGACAGCTTCTGGCCGAACTCAGTCGGTCACGACCAGCAGACTGGCCAGCAGCAACCGGCACAGGCGGTCAGTTCGACCGGAATACGCAGCATATCGAGGTAACGTACCTTCTGCGCATCTTTCCGTGATCGACGGACGGCCAAGGAAACTAGGACAGCAGGCCCGGCACCACCAATGAAAAAAGCCCAGTCACAAGAACTTGTGAGCTGGGCTTTTTGGGTGTGGCAATTACATGCCAGGACTCAGAGAGTCGTTAGTGACTTGCTTAAGCAATTGCTCGTGACGCAGGGTCACAAAGTCTGGGCATGTCAATGTAGCGATGTTGGCTTCAGCCTCGACGCCATCCCAACTATCGTTACACCAGGCACTGATGTCGAAGTCCGACGCAAGATCTGGGGAGTAGATGCCATTGGTTTCGTTGTAGAAGAAAACGACCTCTGGTTTTCCGTTGAACTCCGCTTTCAGGATCACATAGGGGCTATGTATCTCCTGAATGCCGGTCATCAAAGGCGCATCAGCGAGTAATGATGACGCGGCTGCTATCCACCCCTTAAAGGTGCGGAGATCGTGGCCAGCGATGGCAATGGCGACCTGTTCAGCAGTCAGTGCGTAGCTCTGACGATCCGCAGTTGTGCAAAGCGGCTGATTGTTAGTTGCGGTCATTTCCAACTCTCTAAATTGGAAAGGCGCGGCCCGACTGGGCGACAACGCCCGTCCGGGTTAAAAAATCGCTGGCCCTTGGCCAGCGCGAGGTTCAAATAGCTTGCGCTTTAGATGGCGATAACGGACGCAAAGCACACCTTCAGATACCCATCGGAATCCTGGTATCCAGGCCAGTCTTTACTGCAACTGCTCATATCACCTGGACGATAGTTGCAGTGGCCGCAAGATGCGCATAAGTCATCGTCAGCGATGCTTTTGACGCCAAATGACTGGACCTTGAGCAATGCACCGCTCGCCAAGGCATATGCCTCGTGAATAGGGATGCAGTTCTCGCCCTCCTCTGCTGTCACTTCACACGGCCCGAACACCTTTGCCGCGGAAAAGCCAGCCCAACTATCTCCAGCCCAAAAGCCCGTTTTATCTTGTACGAATTCGTGATCCGAGAAGACAACAAACAACTTGGATTCGAGCTGCAGAATTGGCGGCACAAAGCCCAGAATGCGGTTCAGAACCGATCCTATGCCTTCGCCAGGATGCTTTTGGAAAGCGCCCTTCAAGAGCCGCGCATGCATCGTGTCAAGACGCTTGAGCACATCCTGTTCATCGAGTACCGGCCATTCACCTTCTTGTGGCAAGACATCACAGAGCAGAGATGGCACATAGGCTTGATAGTCCTTGGATTGCAGCAAAGCATATGTGCCAAGATCTTCCTCGCTGTCAGTGAACCAAGCCCACACAGGGTTATCGGTTGGCAGCACGGACGGCATCTGTTGGCGAAAGCCCAGCTGTAGCAGTCGTCTGTCGGATTCCGTTTGCGTGTAAGGCTCGTGCTCGATGAAATCATTACTCCCATCGAACATTGCTTCGATAGCCAGGCGATCCATCATTTGGCGAGGGACTACTAAGCCATGCTCTGCAGTCACGGTGAGCAACCAGCCAGAGTCCTTCGACCCGAGCTCCACCAGTGAGGTGTAGTAAATGTCGCCTTCGGAATGAATATTGGCAAAGAATGAGCCTGTTGGGCGGTCGTAGCCGCATTCCAGAACCATTTCAATACCGTTCACGTTCGTTTGATTAATTAAGTGCTTGGACATGGGATTCCTTTCGTTGAAAGCAGAAAGGGCACCGTCCCCCCCAGGGGCATGACGGCGCCCCAAGGGTAAAAAGAGAGTTAGAAGAAGATTACCCAGTGAATACGGGACAAGTTACAGAACCCTGTCTTTCGCTGTGAGCGCTTTCTGGAGCATCGTGCGAAGATGATCCTGTTCCAGTACAACACGAGCCTTATATTTCTCTTTAGCAGATGGTTCCAAGGCATCGTTTGAAGCTAATGTCCAAATTGATGCAATCACCATTACCTGGTCCATCAACAATTCAATGCTCGGGTTTTTCTCTGTATGCACCATGGATTTGTAATTCCTTGGACGTTCAAAGGTGTTTTCGAGGCTCATATTCATCTCCAGTAGATAAGGAAGATGGACACTTGCCCCAGGGCATCTAGTGCCCATCAGGGATTTATAGGTTGACACCCAACTTGCTCATTGCCGCAGACGCCGAAGCCTGCACATTTGCTTTTCGGTATGCCAGGTACGCATCAATGTCTTTGGTACCCACGTACACGGACTTTTGATTGCTCATCAACTCAGAATGGTCCCTGCGACAATCGGAGGCGTAAACAAATGAATAGGCTACTGCCCGCATCCGTTCCTTCACGCTTTGTTTCTCATGAAAGGTCAGATATAGCGACAGGATAAATTCATTGGCTGGTACGTTGAGATACCGCTTATTCAAATGAAACCAATCACCAACGCAACTGCGCGTTTTGAAGTTGTCAGCCTCAAGCAATAACTCAAGCTCTAGCTGAAACTCCACTTCATCGCCATGCCAGCGTGCTTGCGCAAACGCATCGCATTCTTCATTCTGATCGGCAAGAACCGTCTTATCGTAGAACTCCTTATAGCTCTTAGCCCAATTTTCTAGCGGAACCAGCGACTCGGCGAGATCGCGCATCATCGTTGAGGCATCCTTCAATTGCTTCAATTGAGTTGGATTGAGGTTCTCGAAATTACTTTGAGCTTTCACCAATGAGGTGGCGGTTCGCTTCGCATGGGCAATCTGATGTTTGATCTTCGCAACGCCTCGGAGCTGAATTTCAAAGTACCAACGTTCAATGAGCTCCATATCCAATGACGCGCCACGCCTTGAAGCCTTCAATGGATGCAATTCGAGATAGCGTTCAAGGACTGATTTCTTATTCATATGGCCTCCAAATATTCGAACAAAGAAAAACCCACTACCCGACGAATTTCGGGTAATGGGTTGGTTAGAGCCTCTGCTTAGTTATCTGTGCCAGTTGCCTTGCGAGACAACGGGAGCATGATGACATTGGCAGAAGGAGCCGGTGGCTTAGGCGATTTATGGGACTTTTGCAGCTTGTACTCATTGAGAGCCACACGGGTCCAACGAGCAAAGCAAACGCTAAGCGACCAAAGGGCACGAAGCAACTCCAAACACTTTCGCTTGATTCGCGCAGTAGCCTGACCCACGTCATGAGCCTTTGCATATCGAATCTGCGAGCGCTTGACCGTCTCTTCCGCCATCAGATAGGCACCTAGGAACTGAAGTTTCAGATCCGGGTACATATCCAACGTGTTGAGAAATATGCGTGCTACGACAGGGTCGTTGACGCGAGAGATCATCTTCACCAGCAGCTGGCGATCCACGTCAAAAGGCGAGGATGCCGGCTTCTTGGCAGAACGTTGAGATTGATGCATGTGTTGCTCCTAGATGTTGGGCAACACGGTCCCCGACGGGATTGTGTTATCCCGTGGGGTTGAAGAATGTCCTCGCCAGCGTGAGCTGATGCGCATCTCTCAAGGACTCAGATGCTACAAAGCTCCGAAGAGCCAATGTGCGTCGATTTTAGCGCCGAAACTGAGTGCAACGCAATCCTTGCTTCCAGCAAAGCAACCATCATCTCTTAAAATGCCTCATAATATGTTCTGTCATTTTAATGGAGCATATTGATGTCTAACTCTGCGGTGTCGTACAAGGATCTGCTGGCCCAACGCGCAACACTCGAAGCCCAGATTGAAGCAGCACGTAAAAGCGAAATCGGCACAGCCGTGCAACAGATTAAGGGTTTGATCGCGACATATGGATTGACCCAAGACGATATATTCCCCCAAGCGAAAGCAAAAGCAATTCGCGGCTCTGTTGACCCCAAGTATCGTGACCCTGAGACTGGTCAAACTTGGACAGGCCGTGGCAAGCCTCCTGTCTGGATCAAAGATAAGGATCGCTCGCAATTCGAAATCAAATGATTGCAGCAGGTTTGATATTAGATGGCCACTAAGTGGCCATTTTTTATGAGCACTTAAAATAGATCAGGCATATTCAAGTGCCCGCACTTCCTCGCGAGCTTCATCTGGCACAGTTTCTACAGCCGCTCGTTGTTGGACAGGCAATGCTTTCTTGGCTGCCTCCACCACTTCTATTTCTGTGGTGTGCTTGTTCTCCTGCTGCTGCAGCACGCCCTCATCGATAGTGCCCTGGATGATGGGCACCAGGACCAGCACATCGCGGATCTGACCCAAGCGGTAGGCCCGGTCCTCTGCCTGGCGCATCAAGGCTGGCGTCCACGGCATGGAGGCAAATGCCACGATGTTGGCAGCCGTCAGCGTGATGCCCACGCCCGCAGCCATGGTGGTGCCAATGAATACCTTGATGCTTGCGTCCCTCTGGAACGCATCTACCGCAGCCTGCCGACGCTTCAAGCTATCTGAGCCGACCAGCGAGACACAGCCTACGCCAAGGCTGGCCAGGGCCTGTTTAAGGGCCTCCACGGTGCTCATGTACTCGCAGAAGATGATGAGCTTGTCGTCCTCTCCCATTGCCTGCACGGTTTCGACCAGGTACGGAACCTTCAGACCTTCAAGGCATTTACGCAGGCGAACGATCTTGGGCATGGCCTGCAGGGTCATGTCGCCATAGATCTCCTTGTAGACATCGAGCCCCTCTGGCGACAGAGGCACAAACTGCCTCGCCTTGTCACCCAGATCCTTGAGCACGTCCTTGCTGCGACGGATCATCCAGCCCTGGATCGCTGCAGCCAGTGCTGCTCGCTTCTCAGGGCTACCCGCGTAGCTCTTGCGGAACTCAGCCAGCGTGAGACTACCGAGGCGATGGCCCGTGATGCGCAGCAGTGTATGCATCTCAATCTCGCGATTGAGCAACGGCGTGCCGGTGACGACAAAGCATCGCTCTATCCGTGCTGCCAGCAGGAACACATTGCGCGTGCGGCCGCTCTTGTATTCCTTCAGGTAGTGGGCTTCATCCACGGCCATCACCGCGAACTCCAGCTCACTCTCGCGCACTAGGCCGCCCATGCGTTCGTAGTTGCCGATCACCCAGTCACAGCCAGCCAGCGTCGAAATCCGGTCCTCACCGATCATCCCGACGCGAGCGTCTGGGTAGACCATCTTGATCTCTCGCTCCCAGTTCAAACGTAGGGATGCAGGGCATACGATCAGGACCCGGCCGCTGCCAGCAGCCATCCGGGATGCCACGACCGTCTGGCGGCTTTTGCCCAGGCCCATGTCATCGCCCATGCAGGCGCCCGATTGGCGCAGCATATGTGCGACGCCTTCGGCCTGGTAGTCGCGCAGCACGCCACAGGCGACCAGGCTGGCCAGGGCCACCCGGTCATACGGCATGTCATCGACGTGGCCATGCTCAGTCGATAGGAAACCGGTGCCCTCTTCTTCACCAGGCCCGCCGCCCTCGCCCAGCGGTGGCGATGCAGCGGGCACGCTGATAGGCGAGCCTTCGTTGCCACTTGTGGTCAACTCTTCGATGACCACCGGCTGCTCATGGACGAATACGAACTCCGACGACACGCCGGCAATGCTGGCCAGCCGCTCCATGATGAGCTCAGGATCGGCTCTGACTTGCCACGCTGACGCATGCTTGTGGAAGTAGCCGCCCAACGAGCGCATCGCCTTCACGCATAGCGGGTCGTAGGTAAAGCTAACCGCCCATGAACCGCGTGCTAGGTCTCCCTTCACCAGCGGGAAGATCTGAACATCGAGCAACTGCGAGAAGTAGTCGGGATCAGGAGCTGCGACAGCGGCGCGCAGTTGCACATCGAGCTGCTCCATATCCACGAAGTGCCCAGCAAACGCATGCTTAATCACATCGTCGGCATAACTGGAGTCGGTAGTTTGAAGCAGCCACATGCGCCGAGCTCCACTCCACCAAGCATCGTAGTTTGCAAGTGGACGGCTCACACCTGGAACTGCCAGGAGCTGCAGGCCGAGCCTGCGTCCATCCGAGACGGCTTTGATAAGGAGATCCGGCGGGCGGATCGTGACGGGCCTAGGCAACATCAAAGCCCCTCGCGAACAACTCTTGTTGCTGGTGACTCATAACCCCAACCTTCGGCCATCCATAGCGCCCATGTGAGCGTTGAATCAGAAACCTGCAGCCCCGATATAAGCGGATCAAAATCGCTGGAACACTTCAAGATAAAAGTGTCGTAGGACTTCCCGATCAGAGCGATATTTTTATTGAACACATCCTGGCAAGTATTGGCCCATGCCACAGGATCGAAATTCGTATCGACTGGATCGGGAACAACGAGCCCCAAAAATTGATATTTTTCTTGCACCATATTCTCCTGTGGACTCAATTGGCGACTGAGCATGCGCCACAGGAAAACCGATATTTATTCTGTCATCTGGTAGCTGAAGTTATGACGGACAAGCCATAACCGCACCACCGCATCAACGCGACTATCAAAGTCGCCAATCAACATAGAGTCCGACTGCGACGATTCATCGTATGTGACCGTGAGACGCGTGTGCCAGGTACCATCAAACTGGAGCTTGCAATATCCCACGCATACATCCTTGCCATTGGAATCTCGCACGACTAAGAATGCGGGTGCGTTTTCTTCATTCACCTTTTGCGATGGCGCAACCACCATGGTGAATCGACCATCGACAAGCAATGTGATGTCGTCCGAGGCCTGTTGATCGGGATGTAAAGTCAAGATGTGCTCCTTGGTTAAAAACGGTCTTTAAGCAGGCTGGCCTGCGTGGTAGGGTTCCTGCACTTCGCCTGAGGAGCCATCCGACTGCTCCGTGGACGAGCGGCGTGAAGCCTCGAACTCAATGGTCTTCACACGCGACAGCAGAAGTGCGACATCCTGGGCCTCGATCTTGAACACCATCACTTGACCGCCAGTAGCCTCATCGCGCGCCATGTACTCAAGCTCTTCCCCCATCACTAGCACTCTGGCTCCCTTGCGCAGGAGCCGCGCGGCATCGCGAGCCTTCGCTCCGTAGATTTCCACCTCGCGCCAAAAACCGCCAACCTCTTCGATTCCGCCCTCCTCGGTGCGGCCGTATCGGCTGAACCGAACACGCATACTGGCGACATCAAACTCGCCGTTAGGCCCACCCTTGAGCGTCCTGAGACTAGGAGAACTACCCAGGTTTCCCTTGCCGATAAACAATTGCGACATATCCAATTTCCTTGCAGTGCTGATTGAATGCCCGAGCTGCTGCACCAGGTCAGCCCAGGCACGGACTTAGAGGGTCGAAATCGGGGAGCGTGGATAAAGAAAGACAGGAGCCTTGTCCACGCTCACGCGAATACGCTTGATATCTCCACGCGTCTGCTGGTGCTCCTCATTCAAGGCCACAGCGCGTTGGGACGCTGCCATGCACCATTGACGGAGTTCACTGGGCAGGCCTGACGCAAGCTCCTCCACCTCTTCAAAGCTCAAATGGCGGTTAGAGCCCATGCGTTGGCGCCAGCGCAGAAAGACATAGCCCGTTGTGCTTTTCTGGTGCACGACCAGATAGAAGCTCAGTCCTGGAACAGATTTCGACTTCTCGGACAAATCGCGCATCTGTTTCAGGATTGCGTCGATGCCGTCAAGTTTCTGGCGCAATCTGGACAGGGTGCCCCTACCCGTAAGGGCCTTTACGTCAGCTCGATCTTGACAGTCCTGATCCGCCAGGGCTTGACGACCCCACAGCACGTTGTTGACGACTCGGCCACGACCGGTGTGCTGCGAAGCCCCTTTTATTTCCAGATCCCTTTTCACACCAATCCCTTTCAATATCAGTTCCAAACGACTGCGCGCGGTCTTAATCAGCGGTGGCTGTAGCTTCTGGGCCAGTAGAAGCGGATGCATCGGAGCCATGCTCTTGCGCCTGCTGCAATTGGTCGCCAACTTGCTGCAGCAACGCACGTTCGGCTTCGCTGATGTTGATGAGCCGGCGCGAATGCGAAGGCTTCACTTCGGCCTTGTAAATCTGGGCTGGCACTGCACCAAACGTGCTCACCACAAACTGAATGCGCTTCGCAGCTTCCGGGTCTGCACTGAACCAGTCAGAACGGCTCAGCTCACGAATCTCTGGACGGCCAAGCCATTTGTCGAATCGGGCAGTGCCATAGAACACGCCAAGGATGGCGCGGCTCATTGCGCTCAGCACAGCACGCGCCTGCTCATCACTCAGCAAGTTCTTGCGCTGCAGCGTTTTCTGGATACGAACAAAGTAGTCGTAGTCCACGATCAACATGGAGATCGCATAGCCGTAAGGGCTGCGGAATCCGAGGTTCAGGGTCATAGGGCGAGCGGACTGAACGATGCTCAGGCTCAGGCCGCGCTTGCGCTGGCTCTCCAGCAGCTCCTCGGCTTTAGCGATTTGGGTGCGCAACGACTCTTGAACTTGCGAGATGCCGTACTCATGGCGTACCAGTGCCCAATCTGCATATGGGTTGTCACGGCTCGTCAGTGCCCAAAGGTTCCGCAGAGAGGAAGCAACACGCTTGCCGCCAATGATCGCGTTCAAGCGCTTTTCAGGCTCCCCAGATCGCCCCTGAAAAAGTCGGTGGGCCTCGATGGTGTGAATCGTCATCTGGTCCACGCCTTCGTTCGTCAGCGGCCCGAGATCATCAATGCCTTGTGCTTCGGAGTTCGTCACCACCGCGTCCGCACCACGACGATCGCGTCGCTCCGCTTGCATCTTCTGGAATTGCTCTTTGCGATCTTCCAGCTCTACATAGCGATCAAACAAAGGATCGTCTTCAGACGCGCCAGCCTGGATGAATGCCGCCAAAGCAGCTTCTTCACCAGCAATTGAGTAGCCGTCACGAAATGGCGAATTCGGGTCGGTGGCGAATTTAATGCCTGGTGCACCTGCACCCAATACACCGGCCAGCATTACTGGCTGAAAGCCGGGGTCTGTTTTGATTCGATCAGTAGCCAAGGTCTTCTCCTTAAATTAAATACTTCGTCTATCCAGCGTCCGGGACTTCTCCCGACTTCCCGCCCTCGTCGGCACTGGCGTTCTCTATTGCCACTTGCGCAGCTTCTTTAGCGATGTCTTCATTCCAACCGTCGATAAATGGAAAGTGCTTCTTACTAACTGATGGCAGCCGCTCGGCAATGGGCTGTCTTAGCAAATCGAGTACCGCATCGCGATTCACGGTCACCAGCGTTTTCGTGTTCTTCTGCACGCGGACATTAATAAATCCGGTCTCTTGCAACCGCTGGAGAGTTCGTTTTACGGTGGGTAATGGAATGGTTCGGCACAGTTCGACTTCAGTGATCGACCCAGACGTAATGGCGATCTCTCCAATATCCCCCCGCTCTTTGAGTAAGACCCAAAGAACCGCAGCATCCGTGTAGCTTCTGAATTGCTGAACGAGCTGAATAAATAGATCGTTCCCTGATTTCTGATAGCTCATATTGCTTCTCTTGAAAATTGCTGTGGCTCATTTCGAGCTACATGGCACTAAGTGCCGCGTGGTTCATTTCGAGCCACATGGCACTAAGTGCCGTGTGGTTCATTTCGAGCTACTTGGCACTGAGTGCCATATGGCCCATCTCGGGTTATTCGGAAGTCAGCTCATTTCTTCGCCATTCCGACCTTCGCTGCCCGCTCATTGCGAAGAGCAAGCAACTTGGCACGCGCCGCTTCTTTGCCCAAAGGCCCATTGCCTTCGACCGCCACTCGCACTGGATTGGCGACGGCGTTGGCCGATCCTTCGTGAAAAGCTTTCAGCGATGCTTCTTTCTGGGCCTGTTGAGCATCGGCCTGTTTGGCTAACTCAATGCGCTCTGCAGCGATGACGGGGGCATACGCCCAGATGCATTCGCCGTCTCTATATTTCTTCACCACACTGTTTAGCCAGGCCACTGGCGACTTCACTTTATGAAATCGCCGGTTCGCACCTTCCATCTCGTCCAACGCTTGCTGTTGTTGCTCAAGGGGAAACTTGGCCAGCACCTTGGAGAGGGACGCGTGCAGTGACTTCTCAATCCAGGTGGGGAAGATGAGGCCAGAGGCAAGTCCGGCGTTCAGCTTGTCCGAACTCGAAGACTTACCACCCTCACCTGCCTGAACGTCAGCCGTGCTGCTGGTGTTCACCGGCGAAGTAGTAGTGGATTGAATAGAAGTCCTTTGAATATTGATTGCGGGAAACGGCAGATCAAGCCTGCAGGTTTCGTCCAAAGAGTCAGGCTCTTGTTTGCAGGAAACGGCAAACGATTCCTTCGCTCCACCCTCGCTACCCTTATCGCTAAAGCTCTTCGCTAACTCCTTGCTGGCATTGGAGATTTGCTCCGACTTGGCGGGCTGCTCACTGATCGAAGAAGTAGCTCCAGCTTGTCGGATTTCGACAGGTTTGTGAGGCACCAGATCGTCGTTCAAAAAAGACAGCAAGAGATCGCGCGGGCGGGGAGCAGGAGGGGTCGCGGACAGTCCAAGCGTCGCTTGCGAGAACGCGAATGAAAGGCCGGACAGGTCCAGCGTCTGGTTCGTGGCTGGAGCGCTATTTGACGGTGCAGCCTTCGTTGACGCCGCAGGAGTAGCCTTGTCCGCGTCAGCCTTGCGAGGCAAAGGCTTGATGCTTTGCCCACGCAGGCACAGCAGAATGGCGTCGAAGTTAATGCGGACCAACGCTCCGCCGATGCCGACCTCGTTAATGAATCCAGCCTTCTTCAGCCGCTCCCGAGCATTGCGCTGGACCTTCGGACCGAGCACAAGCGCTGTTGAGATTTCATCCTGGCTGACCGGGATAGCGCCATCGGTGAGCTGGCCTAGCTTCAGACACTCCCGGTGCCGCTGCAGCAGATAGGCCAAGTACAGCCCGCCTGCGATGCTTCCAGCCACATCAGCCAGGGGCTTGTAGTAGACCTTGCAGCCCTTGAACCAGCTACTTGCCAAGTCCCACGTAAGTTTCTGCCCCTTGCCGCGCATGGCCAGTGCCTTGGCGAGTGCAGGTACGTTCAGGCGGTAGTTCAGCACCGCAGGACGCCCAACGAGCATCTCTTCGAGAACGCCCTCGCCCATCAGCAGCTCGCGCACACTGGCTTGCTCGGTGCGGGTCAGCCCAATGGCCGACTTCCACTGCTGCAAGGACATAAAGAACCAGCCACCGCGCTCGGGATGGTTGCGGAGACTGTGGCGCGTCCAGTAGAGCGCCATGCCCACGAAGATGGCGGCTTTGTGGCCGAATTTTTCAGCCAGCACCGGATGAAATGGAACGAAACCTCGATCGTCCAGATGCAGAAAAATTTGCTCGGCACCCTGGTGGATCGGCGCATCCTCCGGCAGTTCATAACGAACTGTTGGAATTGCTGCGAGTGAAAGAGAGCCGCGCACTGACAAGCTCCATCAGTGCGCAGCTGCGGCTACGGAGGTTGTCGCTGCACTGCGCATTGCGCTGGCCAAGGGCATGGCTTGCTGCTGCAAAAGCTCAAGCAAGCGCCGCTTCGAGATCCGATAGGTAATGATGCGGCCCTGACCAGCTTGCTCATGCAGGATGCCCAAGTCCACGAGGGTCTTGCGGCAGGTTTGCTGCTGTGCCCTCGTTATGCCGGTGTCCTTGGTGCAGCATGACGATGACATAAGGATTTCGAAAAAATCCTCCGACTCGCTGCGACGTTCCCGCTCCATCGCATAGGTAAGCCAGAGTGCGCTCAAGACGTTACCAGTGAGATCCACGAATGCGCGATTGATGGTGATGGGCTCTTGGCCGATGAGTTCCAGAAACAGTGCGGACTTCAGAAATTCACTATCACTATTCGACAGCTGGGCGGATAAATTCTTGGTGTTCTTCATGTTCAAGCTATATCGATAATGGTTGTAAATAGAACGTCCTACGGCTGATTTATTTTCCGACCGGGAAAGCATTTCTCCTTGGAAGAGCCAGGCTATCCTCGTCTTCAAACTCTTTGAGTGTTGAATAAAGCGAGTCGATGGTGTACTCCGCAAAACGAGAATGCAGCTCGAAAATCCAATCACGTAGAGATTTCCCAGGCGCCGATTGGCTGGTAATTTCGGCCCAAGCTTGATGAATCTGATCCCGAACATCAAACTTCTTGGGTAATTTGGCCCTACCACCGGTGACGCTTCCACCAACCAATTCACGCATCCTACGAATATCGTCTGCGGAGCGCTTAAAAAGCCGGGTAATCAGTGCACGCGATGCGCCATTACGCACAAAATATTCGCAAAGTGCATCGTCTTGCCGTTGTCGGTCCAGGCCTTCCAGTTGCTGCCGGAGTTCGCCAGGAGAAAATACGAGTTTAACCCTCGTTAACTTAGTAGAAATATCCAGAATATCGCGAGTCTTGCGATGCCGAAGTTGGTCAATCAGTTCGGCATCGCAACCCATCTGCAATAACTGATCTATTCCAACCTCGGTTTCGATAGCACGAATTACCTCCGTCAGCAGCAGAAAATTTAACTGCGGATTCGTGTGAATATCGACGGGAACAATATGATCTGTCATTGCTTAACTAACGTGTTTATTCCGTAAATAACGGTTTATAGGCTTCGCGGCTATCCTCTTGCACGGCGATATTAAATTCAGCGAGTGTTTGCATCAGTGCAGACAAGCATCTAGCAACCGCCGCATTGCCGAAGAGATACCCATAATGGTCAGAAGTGACATAAAGCTGCCCATTCTTCCCGCACAGAATTGCTCTATCTGTGCACTCCTGACGGAACGTATCAACGCCAGCCTGAATAGCCTTTACCCAGCGGCTTTCTGGGTCGCATTTCGAGAGTAGGTTTGCGTTGCACTGCCCGGTTTGCGTTGCAAGAAATGGCCAGAGATACACACGCAGAGTTTCGAGTTCTTCGGAGAGCTTTTGATCGCCCAAATACGACATACGTTCTGGAATATCCACCAAGAACCCGTATGGCAATGCCGGCATTGGCTTCACGAAGTCCGACAACGGTACGACAGCATTCAGATCCACAAGATTCTGCGATAGCCGTGCGGAAAACGCTGCCAGCTTGTCTGCTGGGCCAGCACCCGCCCCTTGCCGATCGGCCTTTGTGGTGGCTCTTTTACTGCTAGGCGATGCAGCCGCCGACACGCCGCCAAGCATTCCCGACAGTGGCGCCTGCTTGGCTTGCTGTTGCACCTTCTTGTTCTCGCTCTCTATCGAGCGCATGTCCTCAACAGAAAGCTTCGGGTCCTGGAGATAGGACTGGACGACTGACTCGATATGGTCGGCGGCAATACCAAAGTGCTTCGAGGATACAGACTGGATCTGGGTGAGCAGCGATTGAACATCCAACTTGACCTCTGTCCGGCTTGCAGGATCGGCCTCGGAGTTCGCTTGCTCCATGGCCTCAAGATCGGTCGCGTGCATCAAGAAGATTTCCTCGATGGAGTTTTTGACCTCATCACGCTTATCAAACTTAGATGCCATTTCGTGAAGTGCTGAAACGGTAGGACGAATATTTATATTCACGTCAGACGTTTGAAGCCAATTACCAATCAACGCGAGATTTTCGACAGCGAAGATGAAGTTTTGAACCATCCTCACGCCATAGCTCAATCCAACCTCTTTAAGTGCTTTATTAAGTTCGGTGGCGGAGAATGATTTAGCAGTCTCCTTCTCAATTTCACGCTTGTAATTCATCACGCCCTGAGCTCGCTCCCAGAACGAAATATCACTTCGATTGTCGTTTTCGCTCAAGTGCGCGGCAATGACAGCAGCCTCGCCAGGCCACTTTCGAGTAACGACATGGATGCGCCGCAGTTTCTCGACGCCTTCATTCACCAGCTCTTTTGCGATCTCCACACGAGTATTTCCGCCACCATATGGAAAATACTTCTCCGTGGGGTTTCGACGCGTAACCGAGAACATGTTGGTGATGCCATCGACCTTCATACTCGCTTTGATTTCCGCCCGCTGGGAATTAGCTTTCTTGCGAGGATTCAGCGAATATTCATCAATATCAAAAACATCCAAGACGATGATGGAGCCATCAATCTCATCCATCGGATCAAAACTGGTAGTTGATCTTTCAGAGTCTCGATGAAGAGCTGCTTTAGCCGCCTCAAGACGTGCTTGATTTGGAGTGAGCTTTGGTTTATCTGGTGCAGTCATAGCTGACGTCCCTTGCTTATTTCCAGGGGACGTAGTTAGGTTTAGCGAGGCTGCCCGTTCGCGAGCAGTCATGGTTTCAGGTGTACGCATGCTTTCCTCCTAAAATTAATTGGAGGGTGCGTTCAGATCGAGATATTGGGGGTGGTTAGATGCGTACATCTCCGACACGCTGGGCACAATTTCCCAAAGAAGGGAATGAAGCGTGTTGGAAGCTTTCACTGGATCAACCCAATGCACTGGAACTCCGGCACTGGCCGCTTTTTTCCAAGCCGTTGCATCGGGAACATCGGTATCCAGCATCGTGATTTTTCCGCTCAGCTCAATAAAGCTTTCGCGAATCATTGCGGACATTTCCTTGCTATCGCTAGTCTTCTGGCTTTTATTGAGAAATGCCTTCATCTGAGGCATCTTCAAGCCCATGCTAGACACGCTATCGTGGCGTTCAATGAGTGCCTTCACATTTGCGATGAACTCGCGAGCAGAGATCATGTCTGGCGTTGCAGGCACAAGAAGCAGATCAGCAGCAACCACTGCAGCATCTTGCAGATGACCCACAGCACCTTGGGTATCAATAATCACCACGTCATATGCGCTAGCGATTGCAGGGTGCTTCAAGGGATTCTTGAAGCTGAACTGCATGCTCACTGGATTGCGATTGGCCATCCAGACCTGCAAAGACGAGTCCTTGGCGTCAGAGCGAACGATATGCAGGCAACCGCCCTCGCTCTTAGGTGCCTTCTCAAGCTTGCCTTGATAGGAAGTCGGTGGCAGTTGGCAATGCGAGATGCAGTCCGGGGTCAGTGCACCAGACTGCACCAACTGCGTGAGCCCAAAAGGTGCCGCATAGCGCAGCTGGTAATAGCGTGAGAGCGACGGCTGAATATCGCCGTCGATCAGCAGCGTCCTAAAGCCGATGTCGTGCAGCAGGCCGCCCAGATTCGCAGCTGTAGTTGTCTTGCCGACTCCGCCCTTAGAAGCCAGAACAGTGATGATGAACATTGAAAGTCCTCGTTGAATGGTTGTTGATCCATTCAACGGGAGCTGAAGTTCGCTCGCGCATTGGTAGGCCGTTGCGACCCAAACTTAGGCCGCAGTGGCCCTCAGAAGCCACCCTTGATCGATGGTTATTTCGTAACCTTTTGTTGAATATCAGGCAAAAAGCCTTGACTTCCAGCTTAAAAAAGTGTCAGAAAATATACATCGCATCTGATTTTTAAGGAATGCTTCAACTGAGCCGTGAGAACGCGATTGAGTCGATCGGATCGAACTTGCTCATGCTGCTGAGCACCGTCAATGCCTTTGGCCGTTCACGAAATTTTCAGACTGTTCTGATTTATCCCGCGCAGTTCCTTAACGATACTGAAAGTCAACAGGCAAGTGAGTCGCAGCAACGATGGCTTCTGACTTTTGCCAGAAGCGCTAGCAGCCAGTTTCTGGTGATCCATCGGACTTTGACTGTGCCCTTGAAAGCTAGCTTATGAATATAGGCAGGCCTTCTTAGGCCGAGCTGCGATAGGAGCCCGTCGTAGGCGCGGGGTGCGAGCAGAAAGCAAAGCCACCTCCGCAAAAAAGGAGTAATCATGAAGGACGACTGCGCCATGAGCGTTGAAGTTGCAACGCTATCTGGCACGAGCCGACTTGTTGATCGAATTTGCGCCGGCGTCTTGGCCGGTGAGTTTTCGGTGGCGTTCCAACCGATCATTGACGTCCACTCTGGCCGCACGGTGGGGGCCGAAGCTCTATTGCGCTGGCAACATCCGGAGTTCGGTCAGCTCTTGCCTGGAGCCTTCGCTAAAGCGCTAATGAAACCCGACGCCGCATGGGCAACCACAGCGTTTGTCATTAATGAAGTGTGCCGACAACTCAGCGCCTCGATGACCACCTCCTCTGCAGGCGTCCCTGGAAATGGCGCCGAGCTGCAGTTCGTGTCATTCAATGTTTTGCCGTCCCAACTTCATGACCCAAGGCTTGAAACGTTGATCCGCTGGTCATCTTTAAGACATCGTATCAATCCATCGCTGATTTTGATTGAATTGCTCGAGTGCGAGCCGATAGTTGATCAAGCCGAGCTGCAGCAAGACATTGAGAGGCTGCAGCGGCTGGGAGCGCGTGTTGCCATTGACGACTTTGGCAGCGGCGCATGGACCTTAAGCGATCTGGCCAACCTCAAGATAGATGTCGTCAAAATCAGCGGTGAGCTCGTGAACCGAGGCTCACTGGAGTCAAGAACGAGGCCTATTCTTGGCGGCATGATCGGTTTGCTTTCAGATCTTGGCGTCGCGGCGGTCGTGGAAGGGATCGAGTCGATGGACCAACGAGCTTGGATTGAAACGCAGAAGCCTGTTATGGCGCAAGGCTATGGCTACGCGAGACCTCAGCCTTGTCTGCGCTCTGCACTAGATAATCGGCTGCACCAGATCGATCGGAGTGCCTGCTGCCCTCCCCTTGCAGTTGTTTGAAAGCTACGAAAGAGCACACCGGTGGTGCTCAAGGACTGACCTTGCCGCGACAGTGGGCGCACCAGACAGGTGGCCGAGCACTTCCCCCTCAGATTTCGATACGGCAGTCGTTCGAGTCAACCATTCCTGCCACGCTCGAAATCACAAGGGTTGTACACTCAGTGCTCCTCTAGCAGTTTGCGAGATGCAAATAGCTCGGCATCGTTGCGGATACCAAGCTTTCGAAGTGCCGATTGCTTTTGCGTGCTAATCGTCTTAGAGCTGCGAGCGAATTTCGCCGCGATGTCGGACACGGACATGCCCGCGAGATAGCAGCGCAGCACTTCATGCTCGCGCGGACTTAAGCTAGAGATCGCAGATAGGCTGGAGTCGGAGGCCGATGTATTCTCGGCGCTCATGACTTTTTTTCTCGCAATGCGAGGGTCCGGCATTGCGCTGGACATGAGCTTACCGGACAACTCTGCGCTGATGTACGGACGGCCGCTCGCGACGACGACGATTGCATCTGCGAGTTTGCTGAGATTTTCGCTCTTGCCGAAAAAACCGAGCGCGCCCGCACGCATTGTCATGTTGACGGTCGCAGGCGTATCGCTACTCGACGTCATCAGGATCTTGCATTCCGGGAAACGTGTACTGATCAGCTTGACCAGATTGAGGCCGTCGATCTCGCCGGGACCTAGTGTGTAGTCAAGCAACACAACGTCTGCTCGATTCGCCTGGAGCCAGCAAATTAAGTCACGCGATTTCCCGAAGCTCGCCACCACCTCCATGTCGTTGCTCTCTGCCAGATAACTGGAGATCCCATGCTGGACTACGGCATGGTCGTCCAGGATCACGACCCGGATCACCCGGTGTTCTGGCCTCATTGCTAACCCTTTCATTTTTGCGAAATGGCTTTGAATGGCTGGATCATCTTTAGTCATCATAAGCAGCTAGCAATGCGGATGAGCATCGGAATCAGACCACAGCCTTTCAAGATAATTTATATGTCCTCCACCTAAACCGGTCGGAGGTTCGCGCCTATCACTCGCGTCCGAGCAGCTTCAGATAACTTAGGGCTGCACAAAGGATGCTATGCGCCTGGCGGCGTTGCGCTTGCGATGCACGGCCTATGATTGCAGGCTCGTCTCTCGACTTGAACCAGATTCAGACGAGCGATACTGCTGTAGATATGCACCACTATGCCGGATCGACATTATCGCAGCCGCTCAAGCAATGCGGCCGATTCATTACAGCTCGACCGAGCCTGTGGTGGAAGTACGTAAGCATGTTTAATTTGAATGGACGCTCGATCCTAATCTGTCTGGTGTTCGGGCTGACGCCGGCGCTAGGGTGGGCAAACGGAAGGCCTCAGTTTACGCCGGAGGAACAGGCATGGATCGCTACGCATCCCGTAGTTCGGACTCGTGTCGATCCAAGCTGGCCTCCGTTCGAATTTCGACAAAATGGCAAGATCGTCGGTGTCGTTCCGTCATTTCTAGAGGCAATCTCGCGGATTAGCGGGTTGCGTTTCGAGTATGTCGACGATGTCACCTGGCACAACTCGGCGGAGGCGTTGCGCTCCGGCAGGATCGACATCGCTCCAGATCTGACCTGGCGCAACGCGCTTGATGCATGGAAGGTGCCTCATCCCGATACCAGCTCAGGTATCCATGCAGGTTCCACCCCGGCCTCAGTCCGCGACAGCCTCATCTTCAGCCGCCCCTATTTCGTCGGCACAGTGTTTGTCGTGTCGTCAGAGCGTCTGAACCTGTTAGTCGACGCCCGTAATCTCGCCGGCCGGCGCATTGCCATCAAGGGCGGAGGTGCAATTGAAGACGCGATTCGCCATGGCGACATCCCCGTCATTTTATTGACCTACGACGATGATCGGGATGCACTTGCGGCGGTCGCCGAAGGCAACGCCGATGCCGCTATCGGCCCGGACGTGTCGATGCTGCCGCTCGTGCAGCGTCAATACCGCGACAAGCTGTTCGTGTCCGGAGGGCTACCGGACACTCCGTACGCTCTCTCTATTGCGACGCGCAGCGACCTGCCGGTGCTCGCCTCGATTCTCGATAAGTCCCTCGCCTCGATCCCGGCGCGCGACGCCGAGCAGGTCGTGCATCAATGGATCGAGTCGACCGACTACGGCAAACCGTCGCTTCAATCGATCCTTTACTACCGACGCTGGCAGGTAGCGGCAGCTGGAGCCGGCCTGCTCGCGCTGATAGCAATCGCATTCGCTGCCTGGCGCTCGCGCGTCGCGGCCGTGCGCAGCGAGCAGGACAAGGCGATGTTTTTCGCATTTATAAGCCACGAGATCCGCACACCGATGCACACGATCCTGTCTTCGCTGGAGTTGCTGCAACGCGCGAAGCTGCCGCCAAAGCAGGCAGGTCGCGCGGACGCGGCTGTGGCTGCGTCGGAATCACTGCTGGCATTGCTCGACGACCTTCTCGAATACTCGCGCCTAGAATCACGCAACGTGGTGCTCGCACCCGAGCCTACATATGTCGAACCCTGGGTACAACGAAGTGCCGATATGGTGCGCTGGAGGGTCGACGAGAAGAAACTGGGCCTCGCGCTCGAGCTCGCCTGTCCGCCAGGGCTGTGCTTGCTGATCGATCCGATGCGCACGCAGCAGATCGTGCTGAATCTGCTTGTCAACGCCATCAAGTTCACATCGGCCGGTTCGATTACGCTGCGTGTCGACTACCTCGACGGTAAACAGGGCCGTGCCGGATCACTCGTGATTGAGGTCTGCGATACCGGCATCGGCATTGCGCCCGAGCGCCAGCGCCACATTTTCGAGCCCTATCAGCGTGTCGAGCACTCGAGTACTCGCCGTGTCAGTGGAAGCGGATTGGGGTTGTCGATCTGCCGCGAACTGGTCGATCTGATGAAAGGTGTGATTACCGTCAGTAGCAGCCCAGACAACGGCACGGTCTTCACCGTGATTCTGCCGGCGCCACGCATCGCACATGCGCCGGCTGCAGGCATGACCGACACGCGCGACACGCAGTCTGGCCCATCGCTGCCTGTGGCAGCGCAAGCGCCGGTGAAGGCCTACCCGCAGCCGAGCGACAACGGACCGATGGTCCTGGTCGTCGACGACCACGAGGCCGTTCAACACGCGATCCAGCACCAACTTGACGCGCTCGCGTGCCGCTCGACCGTTGCCGACAACGGCGAGCAGGCACTCGCGCATTTCGCGCGGGCCAAGTTCGACATGGTGCTGCTCGATTGCGACCTGCCCGATATCGACGGCTATACGGTCGTGCAACGTATGCGCAACGACGAACGACTTCAGCAGCGGTCGCACACGCCCATCATCGCGATCTCTGCGTCGAGCGGCGACGCACATCGAGAACGGTGCTTCGACAACGGCATGGATGGCGTACTGTGCAAGCCGCTCAGGCTCGAGGAACTGCGCCAAATGATCGACCTGTGGTGTCCGTTCGCCTTCATGAATGAGAGCGCACCAGCGGCCGGAGACATGCGAGCGCCGAAAGCAGACTTCTGGGCGGTCTTTCGGCGAAGCGTAGATGCCGATCTGGCAGCGCTTGGCGCCGCATTGTCGAATGGCGACACTAATCGTGCACGTCATGCGTCGCACCGTATCAAGGGTGCCACAGCGATTGCAGGCCATGCAGCGACGAGCGAACTGGCAGCCGAACTCGAGCGCCTGCTTGAGGCTACATCCGGCATCATGCCGTCAAGCATCCATGCTCTAGCTGACGAACTGTTGCGTCTGCATCGCGCCGACATGGCCGGGTTGGACGCCACCGAGCGAAAGTCGGCCGCCCCTGATGCATAGACCGCCGAGATGACCGGATATCAGCCTCGGGGAAATGTCGAAATCCTATGACGCGTCCGATGCGTCGAAAGCATCGATCAGGCACCACGTCGCGATCGCGTTGCGAAGCATTTCGAGCCGCAACGGTTTTCCAAGCACGTCATCCATGCCGCTATCGAAGCACTGTTCGCGATGCGCCTCGCCAGACTCAGCCGAAATCGCGATGATCGGAACCCGCCGGGTCTTGCGGGCGGCCTCTTCCTGGCGGATCGTCCGCGCGAGTGCATAGCCGTCGATATCGGGTAGATTGCGATCGAGCAACACCATGTCGATCCGGTCCTGTGCGAGGTAGCGCAATGCGTCTTTTCCCGTGCCTGCAATCACCCCGACGCAGCCAAGTGCATCGCACTGATCCTGCAGTGCGGTCCTGACTGCGTCATGATCGTCGACGATCAGGATGCGTGCTGCACCGCGGTGCACCGGCCCGGCTGTTGCGCGCTCCAGTGTCGGCGCAGCCGTGACTGGCGGCGTCTGGAACACCCCCTGCTCTGCCGGAGCTGGCAATTTCACCGTGAATACGGTTTCTACATACGGCGTGCTTTTGACCGTGATCGAGCCACGCATCAACTCGACGAGCTCGCGGCAGATCGCGAGCCCGAGCCCGCTGCCGCCAATGCCTTGCAGGGGCTCACGATCTGCTTGCCAGTATGGTTCGAAGACTCGGTCGACGCGATCGGGCCCGATGCCGATGCCCGTGTCGCGCACTTCTAGAATCAAGGAGCCGAGGCGTCCATGACGGGCGGCGTGATAACCCACGTGCAACGTAACGGCCCCGCTCGCTGTGAAATTGATCGCGTTGACAAGCAGATTCAGCACAATCTGGCGCACACGAACCGGGTCAATCCGCACGAGCATCGACGGCAGCTCCGGCACATCGAGCTGCAACGCCAGTGCTTTTCTCTCCGCCCTCCATCGCACCATGTCGACTGTTTGACGGGCCCACGCATCGAGTTTGACCGTTTGGGGCAACAGAGTGACCCTGCGTGTCTCCAGGCGGGAATAGTCAAGGATATCGTCGAGCAACGTCAGCAGCGTTTCGGAAGCCGACGCGGCCGCATGCACACGGCAGGCCTGCTGCACAGGGAGCTGCGAACGCTGCAGGAGCTCGAGTGACGACAGGACCGTCTGCATCGGCGTGCGTATCTCGTGACTGACAAAGGCAAGGAACATCGCCTTGTCGCGCTTGCTGCGGATGGCTGCTGCACGGGATTTCCACATCAGGTATACAAGCACCGCGAACGTCAGCAACGTGACTACGGTCGCCAGTACCACTGGTGCACGATAACGCAGGATCGAGCGGAACGACGGCTTGCCGTAGTCGCCCAGCTCGATCGAGTCTCGTGTGATGCCGGCCGTCTCGCTGACCGTCATGGCAGCGAGTGACTTGTCGATGATTGATGCGAGAATCGGCAAATCGGCGCGGGTGAGCATTGCAAGCGACACCGGGCGATCGGCCAGCATGCCGGACATGTAAATCTGGCCAATGAATTGCCGACGCATGATCGGCAGGATCGTGACGTCGACACCAAGCGCGGCGTCGGCGTCGCCGTTTGCAACTGCAGCTAGTGCGAGCTCCTCGGTGTCGAACGTCCGCACGTCGAGCGGCACGCCGCTGTGACGGACGAAGTATTCGACCGCTCCTTGTCCCTTTATGGCAACGCGCTGGCCTTTCAGCCGCTGCAGGCCGAAGATCATTGAGGAGTTGTTGCGCGTCACGACGGTCAGTCGGCCGACCAGGTAAGGCGCGCTGACCCGAGCACCGGCGCCGGTGCGTTCGGGCACCAGTTCGCGCCAGACGCCCGGCAGCAAATCGACCTTGCCGGACGCGAGCGCCTCGTACGCGTGACCCCATTCCGTGCCAGGCACGGTCCGGAACGTGAGACCGGTCATCTTCGAGATAGTACCCAGGTAACCTGCAACGAGGCCCGCATGCTCACCGTTGTGCATGTATTCGATCGGGCGCCAGTTTGCCTCGACTGCGATATGGACGACCGGATGATTGCGAATCCAGCCAAGTTCCTCGTCAGTGAGGATCGCCTTTCCTCTGACGTTCGCTGTGCCCGTGCCGACCGAAAGGGTCAGCAGCATGGTCGTCAACACCTGACGAAACATGCGCGACACCGGAAGATGTGCGAAGGACGTAGCTTCCATGATTGATTCGCTGGGTATAGAAGCACCCGACGCCCGGCAGCGGGCGCCTAGCGCGCTAGAGATTGGCGGATGACGGCGTAAACGTGATCGTCAGCTTGTTGCTGTAGTTGCCAGGACGCTTCCAGACCGACTGAAATTCCGGTGTGTCGAGTGTCAATGGCGCTGGCGTGCAGACGACCGGCACCGAAATTCCCGGCAGCGAGACCAAGCGACCGGCACTGTTGTTCACGCCCTGAAGCCGCACCTTCTCGTTGTTAGGCAGTGCAATCTTCTTGCCCGCATACGTCAGGCTGAGCGCGTAATCGATGCGTGATTCGTAGCTGCCGCTCTTGTCCGTGTCGAGCAGGACCGAATACTGGCCCTTGTCACGGCGGTTGACGGTGAGACCGTCGCTCGCCGATATATCGAACCAGGTGCTTTGCGAGTTGTAACCGTCGTACAGGCACAAGTCGACGTTCGACGTCCCCGACAACCTGCTGCCATTCGGCAGCGCTCGCAGTTTGAGGTCGACGACGGGCGTAGCGGTCGCGAACTCCGGAAGATAGATCTGTATGTTGCCCTTGTCGGTGACATCGAGCTTGATCTCTGCACGGAACACCGCGAACACCGGTGCGCTGCTGTCGTGCCAGGATCGCAGATTGAGTCGCAGGTTCGCCTTCCAGGTTCCGCCCGACGGGAGTTTCTTCAACTCAGCGGCGGGAATCCTGACGAAGAGTGCACGCCCGTCAAAGTAGATGACGGAGGGGCAATTCTCAAGGGTCAACGTCCTCACTTGTTCTATCGGACTTTGTTTACTCCCAAGGATTCCTCCGGGAATGATAGCGCCCGAGCAAGTTCGATGAAGCTCCAATGCACTTGAACCCTGAAGAGTCAGTACTGCCGTCGCGCCGCTCTTTTCTTCCTTGAACAACAGCTTGATGTCGGTCGAGCTTCCGGTTGGTGACCACAGCCATACCGGCTCGGACGGACATGCACCGGTCGTCATATCGTTGAGAGAATCGCAAGTCCACGTGTTCTTTCCCCATTTGAGAGGGTCGTCCGTATCGTAGCCCCCCGATGCCCGGTCGAAGATGATGACATCGCCCACCGGAGCGCCACGATCGTATGTGGTTTGCACCGTAACGGCGCGCCCTACTGGCTGCTCCATTAGCGCCGACGCATCTACTGGGAGCACTCCTGCTGTGGCGGCGAGGATGGTTGCCAAGCAGCGAGTTCGAATGATCTGAAACATATTGATGACAGTTTTCGTATATGTTGTGGTTGACAGTGGAGGCACACTGTGTAGGCAAGCGCACGTTGTGTGTCATCGAGACGAGGCGGTCGCGCCTGCGGCTCGCTCGTGCATCACATTCGCGTAACGGCGCTCCAGCAGCTTGCGCACGCGGGCCTGCTTGCGTAGCGACTCCGGCAGCTCGTCCGGGTCGGCCATTTCGCAGTGCACCTTGCCCACCATCATCAACACATCCTGCTGACGCTTGACCTGCAGCGGGCAACGCATCAGGGTAGGACCGTCGACGACGAAGAGTTCGCTTTCCCTGTGCTCCATTTCTGCAACGAAGCCGCCCTGGCTGTCGATCAACGGCATCGAGCCATTGAGAATGACGCCGTCCGACAGCGGCATCCCGTTCTTCGAGAAAGCCTGCCCGACATAGGTGTAGCTGACCTTCGCATCGACGTTGCGCAGCGCAAGTTGCCCGGGCACCATGAACAGCGTGCGCTTGCCGAGCCCCTCGGTAACGCTCGTCGTTCCAGGAGCCGAGTGCGCACCTGCGTCGCTCACTTCGGTTGTCACCGGCGTAAAGGCCGACACCGGCAGCAATGCGCGTTGCCCAAAGCCCACTTTGATTCGCGTACCCGAATCACTGCTGAGCTCGGCCGCCATGCCACTCGCATCGTCGCGCTTTCCCACTTGCACGGCGAAGCCCGCGAGCGGATCCGACTGTGACGCGGAAGCGCCGAGAAAAACGCCCTGCCGCGCCACGGCGAACGACGACGAATAGCTTGCCGTCACAGACGGATTGTTGCCGCCGTTATCGCGGCTGTAGCTGTTCGCAACCGTCCCGGCGACGTCACCGTAGCGCCCCTTCCAGCGTCCCTGTATCGCACCGGTCAGACTGTCGATGCCGTCGCCCGACAGACCGAGCGCGAGCTCCCGGTAGCTATCACCCTGCCAGTTCCAGTTTCGGTCGAGCGTGTAACGAGTTTTCGTGCTGTCGCGATTCGAGCGAACGTCAACGCCCGCCGATGTGTAGGCGGACGCACGCCGCGTCTGCATCGCGGGCTCAGCCCTCGAAAGCGTCACGCCGACGTAGCCACCATAGTCGTTGCGCGCCACTGCGTTGCGATTCGCGTACAAGCCAATCCTCAGGTTCGCGCTGATCTTGCGCCACGTCATCGATCGCGAAAGCGCTACCTGAAACGCGCGGGACACCTGGTTGCCTTGATGGACAATGGGCGTCGCCCATGGTCGCTGCGACGCGTCAGTTAGTTGGAAAGGTGACCGCCCGACGCTCTTGTTGTAGGTGTAACCCAGCATCGCCGACCAGTTTTTGAGCGGAAACGACACGTTCGCGTTCAGCATGTCGTAGCAACCGATGTCACGATATGACGCCGCCGAGCCGCTGCACGCCGCTCCGCGCATTTGGTAGCGATATACGCTCCACGACAAGCCATTGACGAACGAAATCTGTTGCGTGTTGCCGCGCGAGCCGTCGTTCCCGACAAAGAGCGAACCGCCGGCGGATAACACCCCCTGCGGAAATGCATGGCGCCACTCAAGTGCCGTTTCGTTGTACACATGCCGGCCGATGCTCGCAATGCCGCTTGTCAGCGCCATTGCGCGCAAGAGCGGAATGCGCACGCCGGCAGCTGTTGCCATGCTGTCCGAAGCATTTCGGTCGGACGTGCGGCCAGCCTGCGCAAACCATTGCCGCGTGCGCGAATTGACACCACCGCCCGTCTTTGTGAATGGAGTCGTCTGCGTGCGCGCCTGCACGCCATTTTCGAACACGCGCAGCGTCAGCGGATACGTACCTTCCGGAAAGCGCGACGTATCGAGCGCGTTGACGCCGGCCTTCATGTAGACCGTCCCGAGCAGCTCTTGTCCACGGTACGCATCGATGCGCGAGTCGCGCGGCAGCAGCAGAGTTACAGGCGTGCCTTGCTGAGCAATTTCCGGCTTCACATAGGCGAGCGTCGTTCCGACACGTACACCGTCCAGCGTGCCGACAGGCAGCATCGTGAAGCCGAAGTTGCCACCTAGCGCGCTCGCGAGGTTGCGATTGTCCATGCGGCCGGCCTGCGCATAATGCTCGGTGCCGAGATCGTGACGGTAATAGAGATCCCGGAGCAGGAATTCGCTGTTCGATCCGCGCGAATAGTCCGCATGGGTAAAGCCCCAGTTTCCACCGACGAAGCTTTTCGGCGTAAGGCCGAGCGCACCCGTGCCCGACAAGGACAGGCTTTTGTAGTCGCGCCCGCCCGAAAAATTGATCGTCTGCTGATGGATCAGCGCGTTTTCTGTCATCGGCGACGGTTCACGAAAGCGCTGATCGCGCTGTTGAGTGCTCACCCAGTCACGCGAGAGGAACAGCTCGATGTTCCCATCGCTTTCGTCATAGATCACCGCAGCGCTGTCCGTGTCGACATACCCGCAGCCGTTCACGCCCGCCTGTCCGGCGCAAGCGAGGTTGCCGTTGCGGGGCATCATTGTCGACAGCGCGTCGCCGATCAGCGACATGTCTGCTGCTGGATCGATCTGCGGACCGAGCGCGTGCAGCAGGGGCGCAGGATTCTCGAATCGAACGGCGTCCGGCGTCACAAAGACGCGAAACAAGCCAAGCGACTTGCCTAGAAAATTGACGTTGATACGTTCGTCGTGCCCCGTCATGATGTCCTCGAAGCCCGGCGGCACAGTCGAAGCGGGGTAGGCAGAGGACGCCGCGAGGCCCATCATGCTTAGCGCGCCCAGGCATGCGACAACGGTTTTCTTGAGGTCGAATGGAACCATGCAGGCACAGGAACTTATTGCAAAGGACTACAAAAAAGGCGCGCCGCTAAGACGCGCCCGTCTTTACTGCGAAGAGGCTTAGGGTGTTACCGCTGCCGCTGCCTGCGTGAGGACTAGGCTAACGAGACCCTGATAGCTGCCGGACGCTGTGATGGGTGCGACAGTCGTCTGAGCGATCGACAGCGGCAGCACGACCGAACCCTCTGCCACGGTACCGGGGAAGGTTGTCGCGGCCGTCAGCGTTGACGCTGTCGTGGTCAGCTCATTGCCACCCAACTTAACCGTCAGCGCGACGTCATCCGCGCTAGGGTTCGTCTGGTTCGTCAGGGACGGCGAACTCGCGAGGCGAATCTGCACATCCCTAGCCGTATCGTTCGTGAAGATCTTCGTGTTCACTACAGCTGGCTGGAGACCGCTGCCCGGCAGATATTGCATCCGCATGGTTGTCGGCAGTGGAGAGCCGTCCGCCGACAACATTTCGAGTGTCGTGTCGACGGTCGCAGTGACGGTGATGTCCTTTTGAACAGCATGAGCCGACATGGCCATCAGGGCAGCGGCAGCGATCGGGACGAATTTCAACATTGGTTAGTCCTTATGGTTGGTTGATAAATTGGTGGGACCCGGTTGGGTTTCGTTGTTAGCGCTCGGCGCGTCTATCGCGTTGATGGGAGCCGTACGTACAACCTTCTGCTGTACATCTGACATTCCCTCGACTCGATATCGGATTCGCACATAAGGTGCGGAATCCAGTCCGTCCATCCTGAACTGCTGGTCTGGATAGACGCTGCGTTCAAATTTCTTCCACTGGCATGAAGAGTCTTCTGTCTCGGTCTGACAGGCACCGGCGTCAACAAGGCCGATCCGAACATTGCCGGTGTTGGTCAGAAGTCCGTTCGACACCTCGAAATCGGGAACGGGCGTCTTGGGCAGTACACGAACGAGCGGTGCCCACGAGATGGTGAAGTTGACTTTGCCGGACACCTCATCGTTCACTGCGGAATGGTCTTCAGAGAGCGACGCCACCGGTTCCATGTAGATGCGATACAGCACCTCCTTCTGAGGTACGCCCAGCGAAATCACCCGCACGAGCCGCGTGCCGCCAGCAGGCAATGCGAACTTCGCTGGCGAGATCACGACCGCGTCGTCGCCGGAGTTCATGCTGGTCTCCTCGCGCTCGTGATCTGTTGCCGGGTCTATTACGCGCTTCGCAGTCACCTTCACGTATTGCGTCGATTCGGATTTCGAATAGATGCGCAGCTCCGCGGCTGGCCCACTGCCAGCCCCGATGGAGGTCCCCATTGGATAGACCATCATGTTTGCGCTGGCGATCGGGGAAACAAGTGACGTTGTGATCGTGGCGATTAATGCCGCTGCAATACGGTATTTATCTTCAAATATGATCTGCATAACTCCTTGATAAAAATCCAGAATCGTTCATGCATTCATAGGTCAAAATGAATTTGGCGTTTACCTAGATGGCATATACGACTCAGTAAATGGGCCAACCATTACGATGCAATGCTTGTTGCTATGTAATATCTAGATTGGATTTTTACTAAGGGAGCGAATCAGGTCTATAAGAATTGGACTAAAAATCCCGAAATCGTGCGATTTGCTCAGTTGGAGTGCTGGCGAAGCTGCAGTCACCTGCTGGCCAGGCAACTTCTCATATGGGAGGCAAAGTGGTACACGATTGGAGGACGCTTGGCCGTAGCGGGCCGCAACTGCCGCCAAGCATAGTTGGCAGAAGGGCCGTGAAATCTGGCTGCGGGTCGGGTGATGTGCACAACCCGATGCTTCCAGATTGTTCAATCCACGGCTCCATGGTGCGCGGCGAGCTCATGCAGCGGTAGGTCAACGTGCTTTGACGGTGATATTCGTTTTGCTTAATGGCAAGTCCTGCCATTTATCCAATTTCTCAAGAGCAGTTAAGTATTTTGGGACGGCTTAATTTAAAGCCGAATGATTTAATATTTAAAACCTCTTGTCGATGCCAAAGAATGCTTGAGTTTTCAAAGGCTTGATTGTGAGGCATTTGCATTACTATGCTTGTATTAGGTTGCCTTACGCAGTGTGACTTCAATTGATCAGATCAAGCAGATCGGCTACCCATACTGGAAGATTGACGTCGATATCCAAGGTGGTTTCAAGCGTTAGTCTGCTCAGACTGGTGCTTGCTTTGGCCAAAGGTTAATGCGCATGGTTTGGAGTTGCAATTGACCAGCATTTTTCAACTCCGATAACGGAACATCGGGCGCTTTGGCGAGGCGTGTCTCATCAAATGAGCCTTTTGTTCTGCTACTTTTCACGTCTCCGTCGACTTCGGCACGGGATAGTTTTTCGTGCGCAGCGTCTCGCAGGTGCAACTGCATAACGCGTGGTGGCGTGCTCTACAGCGAGCGCCAAGCACCTCAAGGCAGCCGGGCTGTTCACTTGAAAAGTGAGTGGTGTGCGAGTCAGCGGCCAATATCCTTGACCGCTGAGCAGTCGTCTGCTTTATTCAGGGGTAATGCCTGCCGCCTTGATGACCTGCCCCCACTTGGTGGTTTCGGCGGCTTGGAATTGTGCCAACTCCGAGGCTGAGGTGGTCCAGGCTTCGGAGCCGGACATATTGAAGAAGGACTTGGCCGCAGCACTGTTCACGGCTTTGGCCAGCAATTGGTTGAGTCTGCCCGCGACAGGTGCTGGTGTATTGGCGGGTGTGTAAGCGGCAAACCAGTAGCCCATGTCATAGCCTTTGACACCCGCTTCCGAGATGGTCGGAACATCGGGCAACTGTGCGCTGCGCTTCTGGGTGGAATATCCCAATGGGCGCAACTTACCCGCCTTGATCTGAGGAACGCCCGTTGAGACGTCTGTAATCATCAGGTTTATCTGCCCCCCGAGGAGATCCGTGAGAGCAAGCGGATTGCTCTTGTAGGGAACGTGAAGGATATCGACGCCAGCGAGCTGCTTGAGCATTTCGCCTGCGACTCTGCTTGAAGAGCTGCCGCTGCCGAAACTCAGCTTGCCGGGATTGGCTTTGGCGTAGCTCAGCAGCTCGCCCACGGACTGATATGGCGAAGTCGCAGGGACGACCAGAACCTGCCCACCTTTGCCCAGACCTGTGATGGGGGTGAAATCCTTGACAGGGTCATAGGAGAGCTTTTTGTACAAATGTTCATTGGCCGCATGCGTCGTATTGGTCGTGATGAGCACGGTATAGCCATCCGGCGCGGCCTTGGCCACCGCTTGAGCCGCAATCATGCCACTGGCACCGCCTTTGTTTTCCACCACGACCGGCTGCTTGGTTTGCTCGGAAACGGCTTGTCCCAAGGCGCGCGCAAGCTGGTCTGTGGCGCTGCCGGCGGCAAACGGAACGATAAAGGTAATGGGCTTGTTTGGATATTCGCCCTGTGCAAAGGCCAAGGGGCTGAGTGCCAGGCTTGCACAGCATGCAAGAACAGTGCGTCGTGTCAGAAATTTCATGGTTTGTCTCCTAGTGGTTGTTGTAGCAATTCAGGGTGTCGGACCGGCCAGCAGTGACTCGAGATGGCATGGAACCACGACAGGCATTTCAAGCACCCTGAAGCACAGCGTTTTTCCATGGCTATCAAGATTCAGCGAGTCATTGACCCCCCCATCCAGCACGTTGTCGAGCACCAGATTCATGGCGTGTAGCCTGGGTAGCAGGTATCGCTGGACATGGCTTGGTTTGCGGTCTGCAAACAGACGAATCACGGCTTGCTCGGTGACTTGCTCGCACACCACTTCCCACAACTGCGGATGCCATGCAATGACGCTGATGTTGGAGCGGTTGCCTTTGTCACCCGTGCGCCCATGCGCAACTCGGTAAAGGGGAACGGTAAGGCTTGAGTTCATGGCTTACTCCTGATGCGACTTGGTCCAGTGAAAGCCAGTCGTAATCTGTTGCTGAGGTACCAGGCACGACACCATTCCCAGGCGCTGGCGCATATGGGTGCGAACGCCCCCTCCCCCCGCCGGGCCGCAGCAATACAAGGCATTTATCTCGCGTGGCAGACGCGCAGCAACTGCATGGTCGGCATGCTGCCAGGCCATGCGAAGCCGAACATCCCGGGATTCGCCGGCAATGCTTGCTTCAGTCAGCCAGTCGCTGCTGTCGTTTCCCCAGACGCTGGTTACGCCGATCAGGTCTGTTCTGAGGGGGGCAATATTCGCCAGGCGCCTGGATATGGTCTGGGCGGCCAAACGCGCACGTTCAGCAGCTCTTGGACCTGCGTAGGAGATCTCTGCCTCGGCAAACCACCCTGATTCGAAGCAGACATTGACTTTGAGCGTCTCCGGTCTCGGGTGGCCGATGACACCTTCCAGGCGCACCCGGTCAGGCCCAACCGAAATCACTTCTGCCTGAGTGATGTCGGCAACAACGTCTGGCGTGAGGTAGCAGGCAGGGTCATGGATTTCGTAGAGCAGCTGCTCCTTGACCGTCGCTGCAGTGATGCACCCCCCGGTCAGAGATGGCTTGAAGATGGTGCTGTTGCCTGCGCTGTCGATTTCGGCTATGGGATACCCCAGGCGGTCCATGTCCGGTACATCTTTGTACCCGGGGTCGGCGAAATAGCCGCCAGAGACCTGGGTTCCACATTCCAGCAGATGCCCGGTCATCGTGGCTCGGGCCAGGCGATTCCAGTCATCCCAGGCCCAGCCGAAGTGGGCCATGGCAGGGCCCACCACCAGTGAGGGGTCGGAGACGCGGCCGCACACCACAATGTCTGCACCTGCCAGCAGGGCCTCGGCAATGGGTCGTGCACCTATATAGGCATTGGCGCTCACCAGTTGCTGCTCTGGCATGTCCGAGCCCAGAGCGTTTTCGAGCAACTGGTAATGCGCGGGGCCGCTGAGGTCATCTCCATGAACCACTGCTATTTGGGGTTGGCGCGTTCCGAGCTCCTTGGCCAATGCCGCGATGGCTCGGGCTGCACCTTGTGGGTTGGCCGCGCCAAAGTTGCTGACGATTCGGATGCCGTGCGCGAGGCAGTCGGCGAGCACGGGCCGGAGAAACTCCACCATGAGAGGCTCATAGCCGGCATCGGGATTCTGACGACGAGCAAGTTGTGCCAGTGCCAGAGTGCGCTCGGCAAGCGTTTCAAAGATCAGAAAGGCAGGTTTGCTTTGTCGAACCAGCTCCCGCACGACGGGTTGCGCTGCATCAATTCGATCGCCGGAAAAGCCTGCCGCACATCCGATGAGCAATGACGTCGTTTCGTTTTGCACTCTTGTCATGAAACCTCCTGTTGCCCACTATAGGAAAACCGCTATAAGCTGTGAAATCGATTATTGATATTAATTAATCTGCATTTCAAATGAATCTATCGTCGCGCGATGTGCAGGCATTCCTGGTACTGGCCAAACAAAAGAACTTCACCCAGGCCGCCAGCATGTGCCACTTGTCACAACCGGCTTTCAGTGCCCTCATCCGCTCCTTGGAGCAAACGGTAGGTCTCAAGCTTTTCGACCGCAGCACAAGGCACGTGGTGCTTACCCGTGAAGGGGAGCGATTTTTGCAGTCTGCAGAGCGCCTCGCCGCAGAGTTCGCTGCCTGCGAAAGAGCGATGCGTGATACTGCACAACTGGCCCAGGGACATGTATCAGTTGCATTGCTGCCATCCCTTGCCGCAGGCTGGCTTCCTGAGGTGCTGAAGGTGTACACGGCCCGGCATCCAGGAGTTCAGCTGAGTGTGTTGGACGTGCTGTCCGAGCCATGCATTGCTGCCGTGGCCAATGGAGAGGCGGATTTTGCGCTGGCCGCCATACGCGTGGATACTCCCGACCTGAAGGCTGAGCCGTTTTGCAGTGACGGCTTCTATATGGTGTGCCCTAGCGACCATCCACTGGCGGACAAGGACGCGCTGTCGCTGGAAGATCTGACGCCCTGGCCATTCATCCACCTGGCACGCCACAGCAGCGTTCGTCAGTATCTGGATGCCGCTTTTTTCCCGCGAAAAATGCAGACTTTCGTTGAAGTTGAGCAATTGGCCACCGTGATGGGGCTGGTGCAAGCCGGACTAGGCATCACCGTAGCTCCCGCGCTGAGCCTGTTTCACTTCGACAAGCCTGGATTGGTGGCGCGGCACCTGCTGCTGCCAGGTATGGACAGGCAGATCTACATGGTCCGGAAGCGAGAGCGCAGCCTTTCATTGGTGGCTGAAGCGCTCTATCAATTGATGCAGGACATGCGTCCGGCAAACGCCTGAACCTCATCCCTGCGAAATCCAGGTCGCAAATGCTCGGCGATCGGCCACGCTGCGAATGCTGCCATGCATGAGGGATCAGCTCCTTCGAAACCCAGGAGACTATGGCCACGCCTGCAACCGCGAAGTGCGCGAAAACACAGCATGCATGGCCGGCTGTCGTCAGCCTGCCACTGCCCAGGTTTGCGCATCTACACGCTGTCCTCTCCTGGTCTTAAGCTCAGCTGCTTACGGGTCAGCTCATTGAAGCCACTTGCGTCCTCGCATCATGCAGAGATATCTCGCCTCTGTGCTTGCAGAGAACGCAAGTCGGTCATGCAGTGCAGCTGGCCTTGCTCAGCATCAATTTCTAAAGCCGCGGAGACATACATGAAGTACAGAGCCAGTCGAAAGCGCACTGCCGTCAACCTCAATTTCCCTGGCCGTCTTGCCGACGGCGCGCTGCGCAAGCTGATAGTTGCCGGGTTTGCGCTGGCAGCGCTGGCCAACGTCACGCTTGCGCAGGAGTCAAAGCGAGATGCCTTTTTCTGGCTGGGCCAGATCAACAAGGCTTCGGCAGTCATCAATACCGACGAAGGCCTGCTGGACAAAGCCATGGCGCCCAAAATTGCACGAGGTCTGCAGAGTGTGCTGGCGGCAGGCGATGCTCCCAACGGAAAACGACCGGGTCTGGTGATCACATTCGAGCCCCTGCTCATCGAAGCTGCCGGCGTGGAAGCCACTTTGCTGCATGCCGGGCGTTCAAGTCAGGACATGCTGGCCACCGTGCGCTCCGCCATACAGCGCGACGACATGCTGCGTCTGGCCAGGCAGCTGGCTCAGACCCGTGCTCATCTTCTGCGGCTGGCGGAGACCTATGCCGGCACAGTCGTTCCGAACTATACCAACGGGGTTGCGGCCCAGCCCAACAGTTACGGGCACTATCTTCTGGGACATCTCGCGGGCTTTGACCGTGATGCCCAGCGTCTTCACGAGGCTTTTGCACGCATCGACCAGTCGGCAATGGGCACTACGGTTCTCAACGGCACCAGCTGGCCGCTGAATCGGGAGCGCATGGCCAAGTACCTTGGCTACCCGGGCACCGTGGATAACGCCTACGATGCCGCGCAAATCCTGGCTGCGGAAATGCCGGTGGAGGTTGGCGCAGTTGCTTCGAGCATTGCCCTGCATGTCGGAGCTTTTGTCGAGGACGTGATGGTGCAGTATGCACAGCCCAGACCCTGGATTCTGCTCCGGGAAGGCGGAGGCAACACCTATGTCTCCAGCGCCATGCCTCAGAAGCGCAACCCTGGATTGCTCAACGACACCCGCGCCAATGCCTCGCGGGTCTTGGCCCTGGGTGTGGGGCGCCTCATCAGCCAGCACAATATTCCGCCGGGAATGAGCGACAACAAGTCTTCCCATGACTCTTCGGCGCTTGTTGGTGCCACGATTTCCACTCTTCAGGGGTTTGACAAGGTGCTAGGCGGCCTGGTCATCAATCCCGAGCGCGCACTGGAGGAGCTCAATCTCGACTGGACGGCATCCCAGGAAGTGGCCGATGTTCTGATGCGCAAGTACAAATTGCCGTTCCGCGTTGGCCACCACTTTGCGTCGGAGGTCGTGAGCTTTGCCAAGGAGCGCAATATCACCCCACGAGACTTCCCCTACGCCGATGCTCAGCGCATCTATGCAGCGACGCTGAAACACGAGATGCCCATCGAGAACGGCAGCCTGCCAATGTCAGAGAGCGAGTTCCGGGCAGCGCTGGACCCTGTGGCCATCGTGAAGAATCGTGTGACTGCTGGCGGCCCCCAGCCTGCGGAGATGGCCCGCATGATTGCGCGCTCCAGGCAAATGCTTGCCCAGGAGGAGCAGTGGACGGCCGAGCGAAGCAAACGCATCGAGACGGCCATCAAGGATCTTGATCGCGACTTCTCACGCCTGACGGCTCAGTGAAGAGGAAAACCAGAAAAGAGGCCGAAGCCTCTTTTCAAATGCATTGGTGGCGGGACAGGCTTTTTGTGAGTGACGGTGCCGCAAAGCCTTGATGCACTGCACCGCAGCCTGAATGTGGCCAAGAGGATCACTCATGGCCATTCAGGCAAGCCCTTCACCGTCAGCGTTTGTTGCCTTGCTCGGTGTATTGCGCGTACAGCTCGTCAGCCATTTTGCGCAGCGCACGACCTATGGCCGCATACTCATACTCGTTGAGATTGGCCAAGGAGGCGCGTCCCGATGGACGGTCCGATCCAAAGCCGCGCCCCGGCAGGAGCACGATCCCTGTTTCGTCGGCAATCCGGAACAGCATGTCGCCGGTCGAGGACTGCTTGACCGCCCATTTGGAGAACGCTTCGCCATAAAGCTTCGACGTCACGTCCTGCAGATCAATCAAGGTGTAGTAATCGACCGCATTTTCATCTCTTTGCGGAGGCGTTCCCAACTCGCGATACAGCGTTGCTTCACGACGTCGTATCAGTTGCTTGAGCGTGTGCTTGTACTGGTCGCTCTCGTCCATGAGCGCAAACAGCGAGAACAAGGTCATCTGGACCTGCTGCGGCGTGGACAGACCGGCCGTGTGGTTCAGGGCAACAGCGCGGCTGTCGGCAACCAGGCGATCTATGAATTTCAATGAACGCACATCGGGCAGCAGTGAACGATAGCGATGATCGAGCGCTGTTTTCTCGGACTCAGGCAGCTTGCCCAATGCCAAGTCGAAGATGTTTTCCTTATGGGCGGCCACGACACCCAGACGCCAGCCAGTGGCACCAAAGTATTTGGAGAATGAATAGACCAACAAAGTGTTGGCCGGGCAAATCGCAAAGAGCGACTGAAAGCCATCGGCAAACGTGCCATAGACGTCATCGGTCAGGATCATCAGATCCGGTCGATGTTCGGCCACAATCTTGCGCACACGCTCAAGGCTGCGCTCGTCCATCTTTACCGATGGCGGATTGCTGGGATTCACACAGAAGAAGATCTTGATGGCCGGGTCCTTGAGCTTGTCCAGCTCGGAGTCCGGATATTGCCAGTTGAGGGCCGGGTCGGCATTGATGGCTACCTCCTCCAGCGCATACTGGGCCAGTTCCGGAATTTCTATGTACGGAGTGAAAACCGGCATGCCGATGGCTACCTTGTCACCAGCCTTGAGCAGGCCGTTGACCTTCATGCTCTCGAAGATGTAGGCCATGGCGGCCGTTCCCCCCTCGACCGCAAACAGGTTCACGGACTCGCTGGGAATTGCATCGGCCCCCATTTCACGGATGATGTACTGGCGCACGATTTGTTCGCTGATGTTCAGCATCCGAGGGGGAACGGGATAATTGCAGCCCAGAATGCCGTCAACCATTTCGTGCAGGAAGGCGGCCGGATCCAAGCCCAGCTGATCGCGCACATAACTCAGGGATTTACCGAGAAAGCGCACGCCTTCCTGATCGCGGTTCTCGGCAATATAGCGCTCGAAGCGCCCTTCTATGCCCTCGATCTTTGCCAGGCCTCCCACACCGACCGTGGTCATATACGAATACGAAAGTTCCGACTCGGCAGCCGCGAACAAGCCCAGACGGAAAAATGCTCTTCTCGGGGTGGTTGCCAGAAAATTGGGATTGCCCCGCCCCGCATTGAGCATGAGGCGATTTCCGTCGCCCGAGGCGATCTTGATCAACTCATCCTTGAGCTCGAACGGGCTCAAGTTCGCCAGACTCTGATAATCCTTGCTCATATCGCAACTCCTTCCATTCGTCCTAGTGAATCAGTGCAGGGGTTTCACGCAAAGGCAATGACCAGCGGACCCAACAAAGTCAGGAACACATTGGCCAACGCATAAGTGATTGCAAACGGGGTGGTGGGGATTGAATTGCCGGCCTTGTCCAGAACCTCGCCAAACGCGGGGTTGGCACTGCGTGCGCCCGACAGCGATCCCGCGAATACGGCCACGTTGTCGTAGCGCAGCACATACTTGCCGAACAAAATGGCAATCAGCAGCGGAATGATGGTGACCAGAACGCCCAGCATGAACAACGTCAAGCCCTGCTCCATGACCGTGCTGACCGCCTGCTGGCCGGACTGCAGGCCCACCATGGCCACAAAACCGGCCAGCCCCAGATCGCGCAGCAATGTTGAGGCGCTTGTCGGCATATTGCCCATGGTGTGCTTGCGGCTTCGCCACCAGCCAAACAGCAGGCCCGAGAGCAAGGCTCCACCACCGCTGCCCAAGGTGATGGGAATAGCGCCTATGCGCAGCACCAGCAGGCCGATCAGCAGGCCGACGACAATGCCGAAGCCGTGGAACACCCAGTCGGTCTTGTCGCTGGGAACAATGATGGGACCGGCGGCCTGGGCTGCCTTCTGAACGTCCTGAGGCGTGCCGAACAAGGTGACCACATCGCCGGGCATCACCATGGTCTGCGCAGTGATGGGAACCGGCGATCCCGCGCGTATCAAGCCCTCGGCATATACGCCGTGCTTGAGATCCTGAGACAGGCTGTCCAGAATGTCCTTGACGCTGCGGTTCAGATACTGGGAATTGGAAATGGCCACATCGCGGCGCACCATCACCACATCCATGCCCTGGGCACCGGGCAGCTCATCGCCTACCGACTTGCCCAGAGACACCACGGCGGAGCGGCGTCCGACCAGCAAAATAATGTCGCCAGCCTCAAGTACCAGGCTGGAGTCCACGCCGACCAGGGCATTCTTTCGCTGAATGCGCTCCACTGTCACCCTGCCCTGAGTCCCCTCTGCTTCGAGATCGGCCACGGTTTTGCCTGATTGAGCGACGCGGAAAATACGCCCCACCAGATCGGGTGCCGCTGGCGATTCACCCACGCCATAAACTCGAACGCCCTTGAGCTGCTCCTGCTCGGCTTGAACCGCGTCATCCCGGATATTGCGTCCGGTAATCCATGGCAGGACATTGACGCACATGATGATGGCGCCGAAAGAGCCAAATATATAGGTGACCGCATAGCCGATGGCGACATTAGCCTGCATGCGCTGCACCTCTTCACCCGAGAGCCCGAGTTTCTCAATGGCAGAGCCAGCCGTCCCAATGATTGCCGACTGCGTCAATCCGCCGGCTGCAAGGCCTGCAGCCAGGCCTTTGTCCAGCCCGAATATCCGAGCAATCACCACCACCGTGATCAAGCCGGACAAGGCCACCACGACGGCCATCATGATTTCCTTGACCGAATGACGCCCCAAAGAATTGAAGAACTGGGGGCCGCTTTCAAAGCCTACGGCGTATATGAACAAGGCAAAAAGCACAGCCTTGATGCCTGAATCGATCTGTATACCGATCTGACTGATCAACACGGCCGCCAATAGCGAACCAGCCACACCACCCAGCTGGAATGATCCGAAGCGGAACTTACCGACCCAGTACCCCAGAGCCAGAGACGCGAAAAGTGCGGCCTCCGGTGATTGGTGAAAGATGCTTTTGAGTAATTCCACGGCCACCTCTACTTCCGGATAAAAGGATCAAGCAACGGAAAGCCCGTCCAGGCACCCAAAAAGCAGAGGGCCTGGAAATGCTTGAACTCAGGAGAAAGCGGTTTGCTACTAGGCAGCGTGGATCGAGATCGCCTATCTCAAAACTGATGCCACGTCCATTAGCTGGGTAGGTTCTTGTCTTCTTCTATTTCCATCCACTATTAAAGACAAAAGCGTGCCGAAATGTAGGACGTTGCCGATTATTCTTTTCAAAATACTCATGGCTCTTCAGTTACGGCTTGGCATTGACCGCCAATATTGACAAGCCACCGGCATCAACCGGCGGTCAAGCCTTTGGCGCCGAGACTGAGCTGGATCGCAGCCTGGGCGCCGGATAACGGTTAGCGCAAGGTTCGTCGGTTTATGGAGCGCCGGGTTGCCGCCAGATTGCTTCGACGCGTCAGGGGTTGGGCCACATTGGGATCCGTTGCATTGGCTGCTGCCGCCAGTCTTTGTTGTGCCTCCAGCAGGCTCTTGAGATCGGCTGCACGCTCCTGCGCCAATGCTGCCGTGTTCTGGGCGGTCTGTAACTGGGCATGCAGATTCAGGATCTCCTGCTCGGATTGTTCAAAGCGAGTCTGCAACTCCTGATAGCGGGACTCTGCCTTGCGTTCCTGCTCCTGCAGGCTTTTTCGCGCTGCAGTGAGTTCCTGCCGCGCACGATCGACCTCGTTGAGCATATGGCGTTCGTTGCCCGCGTACTGCTCGGCCATGCGCTGGCGCTCGGCGGCGGCCGACTGAATTTCCTCGCTGTGCTTTTGCTGCTGCAACTCACGTTGGCGTACGGCCTTGCTCAGCTCATCACGTAGTTCTTCCAGGCGCTGATCACGTTCCTGTAGCGTCTGCTGCATTTCGTCAAGACGCCGAGCCAAGTCTTGGGCGTGATTTTGAGCTGCCTGCAGGGCTTGATTCAGCGCATCTTTTTGCGCTTCCATAGTGGCCTGGCGCTGCGCGAGTTGCTCCTGTTGAGCCACAAATGCCTGCTCTGCAGCTTTCAAAGCCTGTTCGCGAAGATCCAAAGCCTTGCTGGCTGCGGCTTTCGCCTCTTCCTGCGCCGTATTCCAGAGCTCTTCGGCCAGACGCTGCACAGGGTCCGGCACCGATTGCAACACGGACGGGTCCTGCTCTCCAGCCACGCCCAGACGACGGCCCAGCGTTGCAAACCAGGTCTCCAGCATGGGGCTGACCGTATTGGGAGAGCCTCGCCCTATCTGCTGACGCACCCGCTCTATGGTCGGACGCAGCCCCTGGGCAATCAAAGCATCCGCCGCAGCCCAGACATCGGACTCCTGAACACCTCTGGACGTAGTTTTGCTTGTATTCATATCCATGCTTCAAATAACTAACGATAAGTGATTGTTATCGTGATCTATATTTAATATACGTAATACACAATACATCTTATGTATTAAATATTACGTATGAAATTTTCATACAGATGACAACGTACATTAACCCGTTTTCACCCCCTTTTATTCGGATGAAGTCCGTTCTGAGTTCGAGCGAGAGCAATTTCGCTGGTTTGCGTACTGGCGGTTCTGCCAAGCCTGTGATCAGGCTGGCATGAAGGCATGCTGTGCCTGATAGCTGTCATTGATGTACGCGATGCCTGCCATCAGCTCGCAGGCCCTCACACAGAGTTGCGCCCGCCTGACAGGGCGTGAATAAGGACGCGTGAGCAAGGACAGCAGGGTCTGCGGTGCTGCGCCTGCTTTTGCCGGCACATCGATTTCAGCTGGCATGCAAAGTCAGGGGGGAAAATAGCGCCATGGATTCAAGAAAGCCCTCGCCCTTCCCTGCTCCTGTGACTTTTGATGCCTACCGCCTGCAGACACAGGATGTGCCGGAGTCTGCTCTTGCACCCAAAGCGCATGAAGCCATCAAGGAGCTCATGCAGGAGGGAGAGTCCAGCAATACGCGCAGCAGTTATCAAAGCGCCATGCGTTATTGGGCGGCCTGGCATCTGCTGCGCCTTGGTCAGCCCATGCAACTGCCGTTGCAGGTTTCCACGGTGCTGCAATTCATCATCGACCATGCCCAGAGGCAGACCTCTGGGGGCTTGCTCCATGAAATGCCACCCGAAATCGATGAAGCCCTGGTTGCAGCCGGCTACAAGGGTAAAAAAGGGGCTCCTTCACACAGCACGCTGGTGCATCGCATGGCCGTGATGTCCAAGGCGCATCAGGTGCATGCCCTGCCCAATCCCTGTCAGGACGGGGCAGTGAAGGAGCTGATGTCGCGCACGCGCAAGGCCTATGCAAGGCGCGGCGAGTTGCCACAGAAGAAAGAGGCGCTGACGCGCGATGTGCTGGAGGAGTTGCTGGCAAGCTGCGACGACAGCTTGCGCGGCCTGCGCGACCGGGCGCTGCTACTGTTTGCCTGGGCCAGTGGCGGGCGTCGCCGTTCCGAAGTGGCTGGCGCCGATATGCGTTTCCTGCGCACTGTGGCTAATGGGGAATTCATCTACACCCTGAGCCATAGCAAGACCAACCAGAGCGGCACCGATGCCCCCGAAAATCACAAGCCCGTTACCGGCCGTGCAGCCATTGCCTTGAGAGCATGGCTGGATGCTGCACGGATCACAGAAGGTCCTATCTTCAGGCGAATCCGCAAAGGAGGCCATGTGGCAGAGCCACTGACTCCCGCTGCGGTGCGCAACATCGTTAAAGAACGCTGTGCGCTGGCTGGTGTGGAAGGAGACTTTTCGGCACACTCGCTACGCTCTGGATTTGTGACCGAGGCCGGCAGGCGCAATCTGCCACTGGCTGACACCATGGCATTGACCGGGCACCATAGCGTGAACACCGTACTCGGCTACTTCCGGGCCGACTCGGCACTCAACAATCAGGCCGCGCGCATGCTGGACGGGGACTGATCAAGCCCCATCAGCTGCAGCGCAGTCTGATGAATGGCGGATTGCGGATCGGCCAGTTGCAGTGGCAAATCAAAGTGGTTGGTAGCCGGTGCCTCCACCCATTGCCCCGGCAGACAACGCGCCTGCCAGGCAGCCAGATATTCGCGCGACTGGCGCTTGAATTCATGGCTTTCAAACTCGCCGCAGCTCACGCGCAACTGGCACTGACCATGCGTACTCGCATCGGGCAGCAGAAAGCGCGGGCTGTTGCGTATGGCTGCAGCATCGTCCAGCTGCATCCAGTCGTTGATATGGGTTGTCAGCAGCGGCTGCAGGTCAAACAGGCCGCTCAAGGTCAAGACCGATCGAGGCACTGCCTGCACTGGCAGGTCATAGTCTTGCTGCCACCCCCTAGCCAGCAGCATGGCTGCCAAATGTCCACCGGCCGAGCTGCCGCAGACACAGATATTGCAGGCATCACCACCGTAGATGGCGATATTGCGCACCACCCAGGCATAGGCCTGGCGCATCTGCTCGACGATATGGTCAAGCGTGACGGCCGGTGCCAGATCGTAGTCAGGCACCACGACGATGGCACCTTGCTGCGTCAGTGCAGGTGCCATGAAAGCCGAATCATCCTTGCTCAAGGCCTTCCAGTAGCCGCCATGGATGAAGATGAAAACAGGCGCAGCCTGTGCTTTCGCTGTCCGCGTTGCGGGCAGATAGATATCCAGAACATCCGTAGCCCTGGGGCTGTAGCGCTGGTTGCGAACTGCGCCAGACAATGCAAATGCGGCCTGGCTTTCCTGCGTGTAGCGCGTCATATACGCCAGCGGATCCTGCACGCTGGCGCGGGCGTTGTATTGGCGGTCGTAGTAAGCGGTCGTGAGAGCGGTCGAGATGGGAGGCATTTTTCTGCGCGGCTTTGGGGTTCGAGCGGCGATCACTCGCAGCGCGCAGCATAAGCCACGTTGATAGCTCTCTAGAGCCCCGAAAGCGTCAACTGCACGAGACGGCATCCTCCAATTAGACCTATGCGCCTGTCACTTGGACACATTAAATTACATTCATGCAACTGGAATCAGAGCGTTGGAGCAGGCGTTGAGAAAAGCAAAAGCGGGGGCTGGCTGTGCAGCCATGATGTGGGGGCTCTGCGCCCAGGCCGGCGGCCTTGATAGAACGGGCCAGGATCTCGGACCTCTATTTGAGAACGGCCGCTATCTTTCCGTAGAGACCTATACGGTTCGGCCCCGGATCCAGGGCCTGGATGCCCTGGGCAAGTCTACCGGACAGGTGGCTGACGATTACACCCAATGGGGCTTTGCATACAAGCAGGATGTGAATCCACGCACCTCGTTGCTGCTGATGTTGAGCAAGCCTTTTGGCCTTGACATCGCTTACAGCCCGCTGCAATCGCCTCTTTTTGGCGGCACGCAGACCCGCGTGAGCAGCCATGAGCTCATGGGAGCGCTACGTTACCGCTGGGATGAGCACTGGGCCGTGCATGGCGGTCTGCGCCTGCAACGCACCGAAGGACATGTCGCCCTGGGGGGCATGGTATTTGGAGCGCTCAATGGGTACCGGGTGGATTTCAGACCCAGTACCGAGCCAGGCTACTTGCTGGGCATGAGCTATGAGCGCCCGGATATGGCTTTGCGCGTCGCTGCAACCTATTACTCGGCGATCACGCACAAGATCGCGACCCGTGAAAACCTATGGCCGGGCGAAACGAGGACGGCATCGACTGCCCCGCAAAGCTTGAACGTGGATATTCAGGCAGGTATCACGCCCGGCACCCTGCTCTTTGGACAGGTTCGCTGGACCAACTGGTCGCAATTCAGGCTGTATCCGCAGACCCTGGCGGCGGTACTACCTGGCCGCAGCCTGGCGGACATGGAGGACACCACCACCTACACGCTGGGTCTTGGGCAGAAGCTGGCGGCGAACTGGTCCGGCTTTGTCGCCGTGGCTTATGACAAGCGCAGCGACAAGGCTGCATTGTCGCCATTGCGCCCCACCGATGGCCGTCTCGGCTACACGGTGGGGGTGAGCTATCAGCAAGGACAGTTCAAGCTCACGCCCTGGCTGAGCTACCAGCGTCTGGGTTCGGTAAATATCTCCAGCGGCGGCACGACCCTGGCGGCATTTGATGCCGAGTCCGCCACGGCTTTCGGGATCAGGCTCGGCTATCAGTTCTGAGAACAATCGCAGCTATTACGCTGCTGCAATCTGGCTGCCGGTGCCAGAAGCACTCAGCCCAGCGCCGCAATCACGTCGGCCGGAGCCTGCACCAGCTCGATCAGCACGCCCTCGCCCGCAATCGGAAACTCGTCATTGCTCTTGGGGTGCAGAAAAGTGATGTCATAGCCTGCCGCTCCCTTGCGGATACCGCCGGGAGCAAATCGCACGCCATTGGCGGTCAGCCATTCCACGGCCTTGGGCAAGTCGTCGATCCACAGGCCGATGTGGTTCAGCGGCGTGGCGTGCACGGCGGGCTTTTTCTCGATGTCCATGGGCTGCATGATGTCCACTTCCACCTTCATCGCGCCCCGCCCCATGGCCAGGATGTCCTCGTCCACGTTCTCGCGCTCGCTCTGGAAGGTGCCGGTCTGCTCCAGACCCAGCATGTCCACCCACAGCTTTTTCATGCGCTGTTTGTCGGTGCCACCGATGGCGACTTGCTGAATGCCCAGAACCTTGAAAGGACGATTGCTCATGAATGACTCCTTGATTGATAGCTTAAGGCGCAATACTGGTAAGCGCCAGAGCCGGTTTTTATTGAAATATCAGACCTCGCCCAGCAACCAGCTGCTGGCCATGGCAAAGTATTCGCGCAGCCAGGAATTGAAACGCGTGGTCAAAGGGGTCGGAGCTGCCACGGGATAGACCTGAGGCAGATCCTGCCGCTTTGCAATGTTCATGGCACGCATCAGGTGAAAGTCGCTGCTGACCATGGCCATGGGTGCATCCGCGGCCACGCCGCGCTCGGCCAGCAAGGGCCGGCTGAGTTTGAGGTTCAGCTCGGTACTGGTACTGAGCTTTTCCAGCACCAGCCGCTGCGCAGCAATACCGTGACGCTGCTGCAGATAGCGAGCCATGACCTCGGCCTCAGACTCTTTTTCACCCCAATCGACACCGCCGCAGACAGCGACCAAGGCCTGGGGCTGCAGCTTGGCCAGTTCTGCTGCCGTATCCAGTCGCGCAGCCAGAACCGGCCTGGGGTGACCATCGAGCGTGCCGCTGCCCAGCACCACAATGGATTGCACGGGCGGCACTTGCTGCGGCGCAAGGCCCAGACCGAAAAGGTGGCTCCAGAACCAGAAAAGGCTGATCAGCCACAGCGCCAGGCCGGCCCAGGCAAGTGACCAGAGCCTTGCATGCAGGGCCCTGGCTGCACGCCAGTGCTGCACGGCCTGCCATTTCCAGCTCAGCCCCAAGGCCGCAGCGCCCAAGCCGGCGGGCAACACCACGCCGACATTGAAATGCCCCATGCCCATCAGTACCAGAGCATCGACAAGCAGCAGCGTCCCCAACAGAGCCAGCAGCGTACGCGTCAATCTGCCAGGGCGGGAAATCGTTGTATCTGCTTTCAATGTCATAGCTACTAGCTGAATCTGGATAAAGGATAGAGCCGATCTTATTGAAAATTGGAAAGCCCGCAGAGCCAAAGCCGTGCGGGCTTTTGCTTCGGGGCCTTATGCTCAGACCATATCGGCTCTGAACAGTGGCCCCGAAAAGCTCTCATCACTCGAATTCCAGAATGATGTCGTCCACCGCCAGCGAGTCGCCCTTGGCGGCGCTGATCTTGCTGACCACACCATCCTGCGCTGCGAACAAGATGTTCTCCATCTTCATGGCTTCGATGACGGCCAGCTTCTCCCCGGCCTGCACCTTCTGGCCGGGCTGCACTGCCACATCGACCAACAGGCCGGGCATGGGCGAGAGCAGGAATTTGGACAGGTCGGGCGGGGCCTTGTAAGGCATGAGCTTGTGCATCTCTGCGCCCTTGGGAGAGAGCACCAGCACATCGGCTTGCGTGCCGTTGTGGATGACGCGCAGTGCCAGCGGGTTCTTGCCGTTGCCGCGTTCGATCTGGCAGGTGAAAGCGTTGCCGTTGCACACGCCACGCACCACCAGGTCGCGAATATCGGCATTGCTGCGGAACTCGTAGGCCTTCTCGCCGATCACGACCTTGCAGACGCGCGCCTGGGCATCGAAGTCGGTCACTTCGCCAGTCACATACTGATTCTTGCCTTCAGCCCCCAGAACCACGGCAGTGTACTTCTCGCCCACCTGCACCTGGTGGCCCTGCATCTGGCCGGTGATGGTCGATGCACGCGCACGGTAGCGGCGATTGCGGAACAGGGCCAAAGCCACCAGGAAATCGGGATCATCGTGGGGCACGTCCTCGGCATGGAAGCCGTCGGCATAGTGCTGGGCGATGAAGCCGGTGTTGAACTTGCCCGAGACAAAGTCCGGGTGTGCCAGCAGAGCTGCCTGGAACGGGATGTTGGAGCTGATGCCGCGGATGGCAAAGCCGTTGAGCGCTTCGCGGGCCTTGACGATGGCGTCGTTGCGATCCTTGCCGTGCACGATGAGCTTGGCGATCATCGAGTCGTAGTACATGGGGATCTCGCCGCCGTCGTAGACGCCGGTATCCACACGCACGCCGTTCAGGTGCTCGGTATCGGACTGCCACATGGTCTGCTCGGGAGGTGCAAAGCGAACCAGGCGGCCGGTCGAAGGCAGGAAGTTGCGGAACGGGTCTTCGGCGTTGATACGGCACTCGATGGCCCAACCGTCGCGTTTCACATCGGCCTGTGCAAAGGACAGTTTTTCGCCGGCGGCCACACGAATCATCTGCTCGACCAGATCGAGTCCGGTGATGCATTCGGTCACCGGGTGCTCGACCTGCAGACGGGTGTTCATCTCCAGGAAGTAGAAGTCCTGGTCCTTGCCGACCACAAACTCCACGGTACCGGCGCTCTGGTACTTGACGGCCTTGGCCAGGGCCACGGCCTGCTCGCCCATGGCCTTGCGGGTGGCATCGCTGATGAAGGGCGAAGGCGCTTCCTCGATCACCTTCTGGTGACGGCGCTGTATCGAGCACTCGCGCTCGTTCAGGTAAACCACATTGCCGTGGCTGTCGCCCAGAATCTGGATTTCGATGTGGCGGGGCTCCTGCACGAACTTCTCGATGAAGATGCGGTCATCGCCAAAGCTGTTGCGCGCTTCGTTCTGGCACGAGGCAAAACCTTCAAAGGCTTCCTTGTCGTTGAAGGCCACGCGCAAACCCTTGCCGCCGCCACCGGCCGAGGCCTTGATCATCACCGGGTAGCCAATGCCCTTGGCGATTTCCACGGCCTGCTCGGGGCCGGCGATGGCATCGTTGTAGCCGGGGATGGTGTTGACCTGGGCTTCGCCAGCCAGCTTCTTGGACGCGATCTTGTCGCCCATGGCTGCGATGGAATGCGACTTGGGGCCGATGAAGGCAATGCCCTCTTCTTCGCAGCGCCTGGCAAAGCCCTCGTTCTCCGAGAGAAAGCCGTAGCCGGGGTGCACCGCCTGTGCGCCGGTCTGCTTGCAGGCTTCAATGATTTTCTCGCCCAGCAGATAGGACTCACGGCTGGGTGCGGGGCCCAGGCGCACGGCCTCGTCGGCCAGCTTGACATGGCGCGCGTCCTTGTCGGCGTCGGAATAGACCGCCACGGTCTGGATGCCCATCTTGCGGGCGGTGGCGATGACTCGGCAGGCGATCTCGCCGCGGTTGGCAATCAGAATCTTGGTAAACATGGATATATCTCCTGGTTCTTCTTGTTCTTACAGGGGGATGTTCCCGTGCTTGCGCCAGGGGTTGTCCAGCTGCTTGTTCTTGAGCATCTCCAGCGAGCGGCAGATGCGCTTGCGCGTTTCGTGCGGCTGGATCACATCGTCGATAAAGCCACGGGCGCCAGCCACAAAGGGGTTGGCAAAGCGTTCCTTGTACTCCGCTTCGCGTGCAGCCAGCTTGACGGGATCGTTCTTGTCCTCACGGAAGATGATCTCCACCGCGCCCTTGGCGCCCATCACGGCAATTTCGGCGTGGGGCCAGGCCAGGTTTACGTCACCACGCAAATGCTTGGAGGCCATCACGTCGTACGCACCGCCATAGGCCTTGCGCGTGATGACGGTGATCTTCGGCACCGTGGCTTCGGCATATGCGTACAGCAGCTTGGCGCCGTGCTTGATGATGCCGCCATACTCCTGGGAAGTGCCGGGCATGAAACCGGGCACGTCCACAAAGGTGACCACGGGGATGTTGAAGGCATCGCAAAAGCGCACGAAGCGCGCCGCCTTGATGGAGGACTTGATGTCCAGGCAGCCGGCCAGCACCAGGGGCTGATTGGCCACGACGCCCACGGTCTGACCGGCCATGCGGGCAAAACCGATGATGATGTTCTTGGCGTACTCGGGCTGCAGCTCGAAGAAATCGCCATCGTCCACGGTCTTGAGAATCAGCTCCTTCATGTCGTAGGGCTTGTTGGCGTTTTCAGGCACCAGCGTATCCAGCGACATGTCGGCGCGGCCCACGGGGTCTGTGGTTTCGCGCACGGGAGCCTTTTCCTTGTTGTTCAAGGGCAGGTAGTTATAGAGGCGACGCAGCATCATCAGTGCTTCCACGTCGTTGTCGAAAGCCATGTCCGCCACGCCGCTCTTGGTGGTGTGGGTGATGGCCCCGCCCAGCTCTTCGGCCGTGACTTCCTCGTGGGTCACAGTCTTCACGACTTCGGGCCCGGTCACGAACATATAAGAACTGTCCTTGACCATGAAGATGAAGTCGGTCATGGCCGGCGAGTACACCGCGCCGCCGGCACTGGGGCCCATGATCATGGAGATCTGGGGCACCACGCCCGAGGCCAGCACATTCTTCTGGAACACATCGGCATAGCCGCCCAGAGAGGCAACGCCTTCCTGGATACGTGCACCACCCGAATCGTTGAGGCCGATGACGGGAGCGCCGACCTTCATGGCCTGGTCCATCACCTTGCAGATCTTCTCGGCATGGGTTTCGGACAGTGCGCCGCCGAACACCGTGAAGTCCTGGCTGAACACAAAGACCAGACGGCCGTTGATCATGCCGTAGCCGGTGACCACGCCGTCGCCGGGGATCTTGGTGTTTTCCATGCCGAAGTCCGTGCAGCGGTGCTCCACGAACATGTCCCATTCTTCAAAAGTGCCGTCGTCCAGCAGCAGCTCGATACGCTCGCGTGCGGTCAGTTTGCCTTTCTTGTGCTGCGCATCGATGCGCTTTTGTCCCCCACCCAACCGAGCGAGTTCTCGCTTGGCTTCCAGCTGCTTCAGGATATCGTCTTGCATGCTTGTCCTCTAACGTGATTTGGGTTGCTTGTCTCGCAATGGTGATGCTGCGATGCTATGGTAATAAGAGCTACTAGCGCCTACTGCATTTGGGCTAGAAGCAGATTTCTTGCTGCCGTACTGGCGGCGATGCGACCCGAGGCCACATCGTCCTGAAGGACGGGGAGCAGGGCCTTGACCTGCGGGTGCTGGCGAAACGCCTGCTTGAGGCCGAAGTCGATGCGCTCCCACATCCAGGCCAGGGCCTGCTTCTCGCGGCGCAGGGCCAGGCGGCCGTTGGCGGTCTGCAGCTCCCTGAAGCTGCTGACTGCAGCCCAGAAGCCCTCCACCCCCTGCCCCAGCAAGGCACTGATCTGCAGCACACGCGGCTGCCACAGCGCGCCGGTGTTGGCGTGATCGGGGTTGCCGTGCATGCCCAGCAGGCGCAGGCTCGATGTGATCTGGGCCTGTGCACGCGTGGCGGCATGGGGGTCGATGTCGGCCTTGTTGATGACCACCAGGTCGGCCAGCTCCATCACGCCCTTCTTGATGGCCTGCAGATCGTCGCCCGCATTGGGCAGCTGAAGCACGCAGAACATGTCCGTCATGCCGTGTACGGCGATCTCGCTCTGGCCAACGCCCACGGTCTCGACGATGACCACGTCGTAACCGGCGGCTTCGCAGACCAGCATGGCCTCGCGCGTCTTTTCGGCCACGCCGCCCAGCGTGCCGCTGCTGGGGCTGGGGCGGATATAGGCCTCCAGCCGCATGGACAGTTGCTCCATGCGGGTCTTGTCGCCGAGGATGGAGCCGCCCGAGACGGTGCTGGACGGATCGATCGCCAGCACGGCCACACGCAGACCCTTCTCTATCAGGTACAGGCCCAGAGCTTCGATGAAGGTGGATTTGCCAACGCCCGGCACGCCGCTGATGCCAAGGCGAAACGCCTTGCCCGTGTGCGGCAGCAGAGCGGTGAGCAGGCCGTCGGCCTGTTCACGATGGTCGGCCCGGGAGGATTCAAGCAAGGTAATGGCCTTGGCCATGGCCCGGCGCTGCACGGCAGGGTTGCCGCGCAGGATGCCGTCTTGCATTTGCTCAGGTGTCACGTCGCGATCGCCTTTGCTATCGATGCTTGCCGGCCGATCAGAGGCCGTTGGCCTTCTTGATCTGCTCCAGCACATCCTTGGCGCTGGCAGGAATGGGGGTGCCGGGGCCGTATACGCCCTTGACGCCCGCGTTGTAGAGGAAATCATAGTCCTGAGCGGGGATCACTCCGCCTACGAAGACGATGATGTCGTCCGCGCCCTGCTTCTTGAGCTCCTCAATGATGGCCGGCACCAGGGTCTTGTGACCGGCTGCCAGAGTGGAGACCCCCACAGCGTGCACATCGTTCTCGATGGCCTGGCGAGCGCATTCTTCGGGTGTCTGGAACAGCGGCCCCATGTCCACATCGAAACCCAGGTCCGCAAAGGCGGTTGCGACCACCTTGGCGCCGCGGTCGTGGCCGTCCTGACCCAGCTTGGCGATCATCACGCGGGGGCGGCGGCCCATGGCCTGCGAAGCGGTGTTGATCTCTTCCTTGAGCTTGTCCCAGCCTTCGGCCGAGTCATAAGCGGCAGCGTACACACCGGTCACCTTCTGGGTATCGGCGCGATGGCGCCCAAACGCCTTTTCCATCGCGTCGGAAACTTCACCTACCGTGGCACGCAGGCGCACGGCCTTGATGGACAGGTCCAGCAGGTTGCCCTCGCCAGATTCTGCAGCAGCAGTGATGGCAGCCAGCGCTGCTTCGACCTGGGCTGCATCGCGCTTCGCCTTGATATTCTTGAGGCGCGCGATCTGGCTGTCACGCACCTTGACATTGTCCACTTCCAGAATGTCGACCGGGTCTTCCTTGGCCAGCTTGTACTTGTTGACGCCGACGATGACTTCCTTGCCCGAGTCGATACGCGCCTGCTTCTCGGCGGCGGCGGCTTCGATCTTGAGCTTGGCCCAGCCGCTGTCCACGGCCGCAGTCATGCCGCCCATGGCATCGACTTCCTCGATGATGGCCCAGGCCTTGTCGGCCATTTCCTGGGTCAGCTTTTCCATCATGTAGGAACCAGCCCAGGGGTCGATCACGTTGGTGATATGGGTCTCTTCCTGAATGATCAGCTGTGTGTTGCGGGCAATGCGGGCCGAGAATTCCGTGGGCAGTGCAATGGCCTCGTCCAGCGCATTGGTGTGCAGGGACTGGGTGCCGCCAAACACGGCTGCCATGGCTTCGATGGTGGTGCGAACCACGTTGTTGTAGGGGTCCTGCTCGGTCAGCGACCAGCCCGACGTCTGGCTGTGCGTGCGCAGCATCAGGCTCTTGGGGTTCTTGGCGTCAAATCCCTTCATGATGCGGCACCACAGCAGGCGCGCGGCACGCATCTTGGCCACTTCCAGGTAGAAATTCATGCCCACGGCCCAGAAGAAGGACAGACGGCCCGCGAAAGCATCCACGTCCATGCCCTTGGCAATGGCTGTCTTCACATATTCCTTGCCGTCGGCCAGCGTGAAAGCCATTTCCAGCGCCTGGTTGGCGCCGGCTTCCTGCATGTGGTAGCCCGAGATCGAGATCGAGTTGAACTTTGGCATGTTCTGGCTCGTGTACTCGATGATGTCGCCAATGATCTTCATTGACGGCTTGGGCGGATAGATATAGGTGTTGCGCACCATGAACTCTTTCAGAATGTCGTTCTGAATCGTTCCGGCGAGCTGGTCCTGCGAGACGCCCTGCTCTTCTGCGGCCACCACATAGCCAGCCAACACGGGCAACACGGCACCGTTCATGGTCATGGAAACGGACACCTTATCCAGGGGTATCTCGTTGAAGAGGATCTTCATGTCCTCGACGGAATCAATCGCCACACCGGCCTTGCCCACATCTCCCGTCACACGCGGATGGTCGGAGTCGTAGCCACGGTGCGTAGCCAGGTCAAAAGCAACAGAAACGCCTTGGCCGCCGGCAGCCAGCGCCTTGCGATAGAAGGCGTTGGACTCTTCGGCGGTGGAGAAACCTGCGTACTGGCGAATGGTCCATGGCCGGCCTGCATACATGGTGGCCTGGGGGCCGCGGATATAAGGGGCGAATCCAGGCAGCGTGTTGGTGAATGGCAGATCTTGCGTGTCTTCGGCCGTATACAGTGGCTTGACCGTGATGCCGTCCGGCGTGACCCAGTTCAGGTTGTTGATGTCACCACCGGGGGCCGCCTTGTTGGCGGCCTTGTTCCAGGCTTGCAGATCAGCGGGTGCAAATTCTTGTGGGTCCTGTGCCGGATTCTCTTGGCTCATGTTGTCTCTCGTATGCGGTGCGCGCAGTGAAGTTTGGAATTGCGGTGAACTACCTAGATGCGACTAGTGTACATGATTCATAATTATGAATTCAAAATACTTGCAGCATATAATCTCGCGTAATGACAAGCAAAACACTTACTCCTCTTGCGCTATATGAGCAGGTCGCCGAGCAGTTGCGTCAACGCATCTTCCGGCGAGAGCTTGAGCCCGGAGCCTGGATCGACGAACTCAAGATTGCCGAGGAATACGGCATCAGCCGCACGCCCCTGCGCGAGGCACTGAAGGTGCTGGCCGCCGAAGGCCTGGTGACCATGAAGCTGCGCCGGGGCGCCTACGTGACAGAGGTCTCACGCAAGGACATCTCCGACGTCTATCGCTTGCTGAGTCTGCTGGAGGCAGATGCTGCGGCCGAGGTTGCCGGCAAAGCCACGGACGAGCAACTGCAGCGTCTGCAGCAGACCCACGAGGAGCTGAAGCGGCACACAGCCGACGCCGAGCGTTTTTTTGCACTCAACGAGAGCTTTCACATGCAGATTCTCGATATTGCCGATAACCGCTGGCGTAACCAGTTAGTGGCCGATTTGCGCAAGGTCATGAAGCTCAACCGTCACAAATCGCTGTTCAAGCAAGGCCGTATTGAAGACTCCCTGGCAGAGCACGAAGCCATCATGCAAGCACTGCTGAAGCGAGATCCGAAAATTGCCATGAGCGCAGTGCAGCAGCATTTCGCAAATGGACTCGAAGCTGCGATCTAAAAGATCGACGTTCGATCCGTTCCAGTGTTTATCCTACATATTTGAAATATTGGCCTACCCACTTCATGAGAAGCTTGCCAGGTAACTGAATGTGCTTTCAGTGTTACAGGATCATGATTCATGCTGGCGCAATTTTTCTGGAGCCCGTCTGCCGACGCTCACGTGCTCAAGGGTGAATATGACCCCTTCCTCGTGACCTTATCGCTGGCAGTTTGCTGGATTGCCTCTGGCCAAGCTTTGCGCCATGCAGCTTTTGCCAGATTGGCCACATCAAGGCAGTTGCGCAACTGGTCCATTGTGAGCGGCTCGCTGTCACTGGGCATAGGCATCTGGGCCATGCATTTCATCGGCATGCTCGCCTATTCGATGCATGCTGCAGTTCAGTATGATTTGCCAGTTACCGTCTTCTCCATCATCCCAGGCATCGCAGCATCAGCAGTGGCCCTTGCCTTGCTGGCTCACAATGAACTCAACATCAGGCAATTGGCTTTAGGTGGCTTGGCGGTTGGTATCGGCATTGCTGCCATGCATTACAGCGGCATGGCAGCAATGCGCATGCCTGCCACGCACCAGTATTCACCACTCTGGTTTGCCATTTCTCTCATTGTTGGCGTAGCGCTGGCCACCTTGGCCCTCTGGATTCGTTTTGGGCTGGCACGCTTCAACCTCAAACAAGATCATTGGCGCAAAACACTGGCGGCCATAATCATGGGCGCTGCGATATCGGGCATGCATTACACAGCCATGCTGGCGCTGCGAGTCACGGCCGAGCATGAAACGCACGATGCGGCATCATCGAACGATCGTTTGATTCTGGCGCTGACCATTGCCGTGATTACTCTGCTATTTGGCGGACTGATTGCACAGGCCAATGCCTTGATTCAGTACCGCAGTCGCTGGCTGAAAGTGGATATGAATGAAGCCCGACTGCAAGCTTTGGTGAATATGGCAGCAGATGGAATTATCTGCATCGATAATCGGGGATGCGTCACCGATTACAACCCGGCAGCTGAGGTCATATTCGGCTGGAGCCCAGATGAAGTACTGGGCCAGAACGTGAAAATGCTCATGCCCGCTGCACTGTTCAACCAGCATGATCACTATCTGGAACAGCATGAAGCCGGCCAGCGAAACAACGCGCCACCTCTGAAGAACAAGATTTCAGAGGTGCTTGGTCAGCACAAGGACGGTACGCTGATTCCCATGCGCCTGGCCTTGAGCCAGGCCGAGGCACGGGGTCAGCGCATGTATGTAGGCCTTCTGACCGATCTATCGGACCGCAAGCGCACCGAGCGGCAACTGCATATAGCTGCCACGGTATTCAATCATTCCTTCGAAGGCATGGTGGTACTTGATGCGAACCGAAAAATTGTAGACATCAACCCGGCCTTTGCACGTATCAGCGGCTTGAACCGCCAAGCGGCGAAGAACAAGGAGTTTTCCAGTCTCTTCATCCATGGCGATGACAATACGGCTGTTCAATGGTCGCAGATCTGGACGGAAATCGGTAAAAAAGGACACTGGCAAGGCCTGCGCGTCATGCACCATGACGGGAACCGCCATCAGATTTCCCTGACGGCAGTGCGCGACGAGCAACAGCGCCTGCACCATTACATCGCCGTCTGCTATCAAAGCATCGATATCCCGCTCGGAGCCACAATCTGAGTCCTATACCGGCCTGAATGTCTCTGGCGCTATCATTCACGTAGCGGGAAATTGCCCGCTTCCTGAAGGCAAGCGCATGAATCAAGCAAGTGAAACCGATGTACTGGATCTCCAAGCAGAGAAACAGCATTTGACTATCGAGCAAGTGCAAACCTTGCCAGAGCTTTTGGCCATGCGCGTTCGCTGCACGCCATCGGCCGAGGCTTACCGGGAGTTCGATGAAGGCACAAATGCTTGGAAAAGCCTGAGTTGGGCCGAAACAGCCGAACGTGTCGCTCTGTGGAGCCGCGCCTTGTGCGCCTCGAATCTTCCTGTCGGTGCAAGGGTTGCAATCTTGCTGCCCAATGGCTTTGATGCAATGACCATCGACCAGGCCTGTCTGCGCTGTGGTTACGTGCCAGTTCCTCTGCATGCCATCGACAATGCCGGAAGCATTGCTTACATCCTGGCCGATTCGGGGGCTTCCTTGCTGGTCGTGGCTGACACAAAGGCCTGGCAGAAAATTTGTGCAACAGGTCAGGACCTGCCTGAACTCCAGGCCGTCATTCACGCACAGCAAGGCCGTCCGAACGATTCATCGAACGCTTATGTCGTGCCTATCGAACAAGCAGAGCAGGACTCAGTCAAGGCCTTGCAGCGTAAACCGGTCATTGTTTTGTCTGCCTGGCTTCAGGCTGGTCAGCGGCATACCTCTGCCCTCCCCCTGCCACCAAAGAAAACGGAGCTGGCAGGCATTGTCTACACCTCCGGAACGACGGGAAAGCCCAAGGGCGTCATGCTCACCCACGACAACGTAGTCAGTGATTTACACGCGGTGATGCAGCGTGTGAAGGCCTTCCCCGAGGACGTCTTTCTCTCGTTTCTGCCGCTATCACACACTTTCGAGCGAACTGCGGGCTACTACCTGGCCGTTGCTACCGGTTCCTGCGTCGCCTACGCGCGCTCTGTTGCACAACTTGCGCAGGATATGAAGCAGGTCAGGCCGACCGTACTGATCTCGGTGCCTCGCATCTATGAACGTGTTTATGCCAAGATTCAAGAGTCACTTGCTTCCAGCCCTCTCAAGCACAAGCTGTTCGACGAGGCAGTCAACAAAGGCTGGAAGAGCTTCTGCGCTCATCAAGGCATGCCCTTAGGCGAGCAACTGAACGCAAAAGCCAGCTGGGCTTCCGTTTTGCCCGGCTGGCTTTTGCGCAAACTTGTCGCTCAGCCCCTTCTGGCACAGTTTGGAGGCCGGCTTCGTGTGGCTGTGAGTGGCGGAGCCCCACTGTCTCCGACAATTGCGCGCACTTTTCTGGGCCTGGGCCTGCCAATGGTGCAAGGCTATGGCATGACCGAAACCGCTCCTGTGGTCAGCGCCAACGGACTCGACGATAACTGGCCCGATACCGTTGGCCGCGTACTTCCAGGAATTGAGGTTCGAATTGGCGAGGACCAGGAGTTGCAGGTGTCTGGCCCGGTAGTGATGCGCGGTTATTGGAATCGTCCGGAAGACACTGTCAAAGCCTTTACTGCCGACGGCTGGCTGAGAACCGGTGATCAGGCTTCAATCGAAGATGGCCGCATCCGAATCAAAGGTCGCATCAAGGAAATCATTGTGACATCGACGGGCGAGAAAGTGCCTCCCAATGATGTGGAACAGGCCATCCTCGTCGATCCCCTGTTTGAGCAAGTGTTTGTGGTTGGCGAGGATCGTCCCTTCATTGCCTGTATTGCGGTTGTTAGTCAGATGGAATGGGAAATGCTCGCCAGGAGTGTTGGCCTGAACCCAAAAGACGGATCCAGTCTGCACCATGCAGCAGCAGAGAGAGAAGCACTTACCCGAATCGAAAAGCAGACACACAGCTTCGCGCGTTATGCAGTGCCCAGAGCCATCCACTTGGTCAGGGATAGCTGGAACATTGACAACGGCCTGATGACCCCTACTCTCAAGCTCAAGCGAAAGAACTTGATGGCCCACTACAAAGACGCTATCGAGCAGATGTACGGCAAGCCCATTGACAGCTGGAAGACCAAGGATCGGTAATTGATCCATACAGGGTTTAAGGAACCCTTTAAAACTCCATGTAAGTTACATTAAAATAATTTAAAATTCTCAAACCGATGGTTGAACCTGCCCTAGTCAAACTTCTTTTCCTTCTTGCGCCCCTGTACAGTCTTCGCCGCACTAGCCCCCTGCCTTCACCTTCACCACCGACCATCGCCTGGCAGTCATCAAGCAAAAGATGGACGACCACGCATTCCTGATCGAGCTGCCGGCAGACCCCTACGCCTAGCCCACCGACATGACGGAACGCTGGGTCATCAGCGCCGACTACACGGAACTGCAGGCCGTTGAAGTACAGGAGGAACCAGCATGATCCCCGCACTCAGCATTCGCCAACCCTGGACCTAGCTGATCGTCAACGGCCGCAAGGACATAGAAAACCGCGACTGGCCCACCAACTTTCACGGCCGCCAGCTCATCCACGCGGGCCTGACCATGACCCGCACCTACTACGACCAGGTCGTGCAGGAGCCGGACGGCATGGGCCTGCTACCCGCAGACCTGCCCGCCTACGACGATCTGCAGCGCGGCGGCTTTGTGGGCTGGACACATGTGACCGACTGCGTGCAGGAGCACCACTCGAGTGGAAGCAGGAAGGCAGCTGGGGCTTTGTGCTGCGCAACAGCAGCGCCATCGAGTTCAAGCCCTGGAAGGGCAAGCTCAACTTCTTCAACGTCCCCAAGGAGCTGCTCTCAGCCCCAGAGCGTCCGACTGCTCATGAGAATAAAGAGAGGGCCGCACCATGAACACCCACTTCGCACTGCTCGCCATCTAAGGCGACGTGAACATCCCTCTGGAAAAGTGCTGCATGGAATTCTTCGGCCTAAGCCCCAAACGCGCCGCCGAAGCCGCGAACAAGCAGGCATTGCCCGTGCCTGCTTATCGCCTGGGGTCCAACAAGAGCCAGTGGTTTATGGATGCGGGCAAGCTGGCTGCGTATATCGATCAGAAGAAGGTTCAGGCGGAGCAGGAGTGGAGAGCTGTGAGTTGCTGACTCAGAAGTCTCGCATTCTTGACCGGTTGCAGACATCGCGGGTTGATCCATGCAATCAGGCAAGCGACTTGCCAACGTTGCCCGCCGCCGACGGGAAATGAACCTGTCAACAGAGTCTGCACTTTTTACACAGGTAATAACCCCAGCAAATTCTCACATAACAGTAAAATAAACAAATAGATTAGCGCGTATCGATAGTTTTTTTATTAACGCCTGTTTTCTGGGAACTCTGTGAAATTCAACATAAGCAAGATTTTTTGCAAGATTGATCTTAGGCGTTTGATCCTATTGCTCACGGTTGCCAGCGCATTTGTCTCCTTGGTTAATACATTCTACGCAGCCTATACAGTTCAACGCCAACAACTCATAGATGAAAATCTCAATGGGAATTTCGTCTACGCGACAAAACTGGCAAAGAGCACTGATGATTTCCTTAAGGCAGCCCAACAACAACTAGCTGCAAGCTCAGTCTATTTATCCAAAGACTTCAAAAACATCGAATTACTAAAATCAGAGTCAGAGAGACTCAAAACTCAGACAGAAAGCTTCAACTCTGTCCTTATAGTTGATGCTCGCTCTAGTGTGCTAGCTTCTTCACCTGAAAATCTGAAACTCACGGGAAGAACTCTCACAACACCAGGCATTGTAGAGTCGATAAAAACGCAGAAACCACTGATTAGTGACTCATATATTTCTACCATTGGAAATTTGCTGGTATTCATCTCTCACCCTATCCACGACCCATCTGGCAACTATTTAGGCATGGTTGGAGGAACGATCTACCTCAACCAACAGAGCATCCTCAACCATCTGCTTGGTACGCACTATTACAAAGATGGCTCATACTTGTATGTCGTCGATCAGAGCAAAAAGCTTGTCTATCATCCTGACCAAAATCGAGTAGGAACACTCGTGAGCGGCAATGAAATCATCGGGAAAATTCAAAATGGTGAATCTGGCAGCCAGATCGTCAAGAATACTCGTGGGGTTGAGATGATTTCAGGCTATGCAATTATTCCCACCACGAACTGGGGAGTCGTTGCACAGAGGCCCCTGTCAGCAACCCTTGCTCCATTGGACTCACTGATGAAGCAAGTAATTCTTAAGACGCTACCTATAGCGGTAATTTCTGTATTTCTAATCTGTTGGTGCGCAAACAGAATTGCAAAACCACTGCAATTGCTGTCTGAAGGCGCAAAAAACATAGGCCACCCGGAAACAGAGAAGAAAATACAGAAAATAAAATCGTGGTACGTGGAGTCCTATGAGTTGAAAAAAGCCATGTTAATTGGCATTTCCTTGCTCAATAGAAACATACAAAAGCTTCAGGATGATGTTAAGACTGATCCTTTGACCAAGCTTGGCAATCGTCGAAGCCTGGAAGCTGCATTGCAAAAGCTCGAAGCGTCCAGCCAGATTTTCTCAGTAGTTTCTATCGACATCGACCACTTCAAGAAGGTCAACGACACCTTTGGGCATGATGCAGGTGACATCGTCTTGCGTGACCTGGCCAAGCAGATGAAATCTGTCTCACGCGCAGATGACTTACCTTGTCGTGTTGGCGGTGAAGAATTCTTAATTGTCTTGCCTCAAACCAGCGAAACGACCGCAGTTCAAGTCGCAGAGCGCTTGCGCAAGCAAGTGGAAGCAGCAGTGTTTGAAGGCGTGGGCCACATTACCATTTCCCTGGGAGTGGCAAGCTGGCCGAACAGCTCTTCCGACATTCCAACGGTTATCAAATACGCCGACGAAATGCTCTACAAAGCCAAGCGTGAAGGCAGAAACCGCGTGGCTGTCTATCAACAATCAGAGGCTGAAGCAGTGCAGCCAGCATAAGGCGCGTGCTGGTCCTGCTTGACCAGCTTTTCACCCTGCTTCAACCCCCTGGGCAATGCCCCCAGTGTTCAAGCAGACGATGTCATTGAGCACTGTAGCCGGGCCTGCATCCTCTTCGGTACGGCGCCACCTGGTGTACTCGATGAAGTCAATGGCACGCAGATGCCTAGCATCCCGGTGCGCCAGCTTGGCCTTCTGCAACCGGGTGATGTCGGCCGTCTTGGACCGCCCCCATGCCACGATGCCTTTTGCATCGCTGACATAATCCTGCAGTATCTGCTTGAGGGTGACGAGACCTTGAATATGCAGGCCTGTCGCTTGGGCCTCCTCGATTTCTGCTTCACGTCTATGCAGCCACTCCTGCGATCTGAGCCCGAGACGATACGACGCCATCGGCTTTCCTTCTCTGGGTGATGGTCTCAATCAGTGCTCCATGAAACTCGGGGCGCATCAACGCAGCACTAACGTCAAAAACCCGGTAGAACGGGCTAAAACAGGGTCAAATTTCAGTGCACCACAAGGCACTTTTCATAGTATGAGCACCGAACAAACCGTTAAAAAACAACTAGATAGCAGCATGTGGCGCATGTCGGTGGCCCCTATGATGGACTGGACAGACAAGCATTGCCGCTACTTCCACCGACTGCTAAGCCAGCACACCCTGCTCTACACCGAAATGGTGACAACCGGAGCGCTGGTGCATGGCGACGTGGCTCGCCATTTGCGGTTTGAAGTCGAAGAACACCCTGTTGCATTGCAATTGGGTGGCTCAGAGCCAGCCGATCTGGCGCATAGCGCGCGCCTGGGTGAACAATGGGGCTATGACGAGATCAATCTCAACTGCGGCTGCCCTAGCGAACGCGTGCAGCGCGGCGCTTTCGGCGCATGTCTGATGAACGAGGCCGCACTGGTGGCCGATTGCGTCAAGGCCATGGCAGATGTGGTGTCCGTGCCGGTCACCGTCAAGCACCGGATCGGCATCGACAAAATCGAAAGCTACGACTTCGTACGTGACTTCGTCGGAACCGTTGCCGACGCAGGTTGTCAGGTGTTTGTGGTTCATGCTCGCAACGCCTGGCTCAAAGGCCTCTCCCCCAAGGAAAACCGTGAAGTCCCGCCGCTGCGCTACGAGGTCGTGGCACAGCTCAAGCGCGACTTTCCGGGCCTGACAATTGCCGTCAACGGCGGCATCAAGACCGACGAAATAGTGCTGCAGCAGCTGCAGCAGGTCGACGGAGTCATGGTGGGCCGCGAGGCCTATCACAACCCCTGGTGGATGTCGTCCTGGGATGCTCTTTACTATCAGGACAAGAGCAGGGAACGCACACGAGAGCATATTGAAGAGCAGATGGTGCTGTATATGGAGCGCGAAGCGCGCGAGCATGGCACGCACTGGTATTCGATTGCCCGGCATATGCTGGGGCTACGCAATGGCCTCGCCGGTGCACGCCGCTGGCGCCAGGTCTGGAGTGATCACCGCCTCAAGACCCTGCCGCCGCACGAGGTCATGAAACTGGCCCGCACCAAGCCGAACGAGATTCAACGGGAACCCGCAGAGCAGATGCTTTGAGCACTCATGAAAAAGCTGACTTCGGTCAGCTTTTTTACTTTCAAACTCAGTCAGATCCGGCCTGCGTTGCGCAATCCCAGCAGATCCGCCATTTGAAGGGAATTCACTACTTCGCATGTCAAACTGTGCTGTTATATTGCACTGCAACATAACCCGCAAAAGTGCGTCCCATGCTCTATCAGATCTACGAAATGCAACGCGCAATGGTCGAGCCATTTGCAGACTTTGCCCAGGCCGCCTCCAAGTTCTACAACAACCCTCACTCGGTCTTCAGCCAGGTGCCCATGGCCCAGCGCATGGCTGCGGGCTTCAACCTCATGTATCGCCTGGGCAAGGACTACGAAAAGCCCGAGTTCGATCTGCATAACGTCGAAGTCAACGGCGTGGATGTCACCATTCGCGAGCGCGTGGAGATCGACAAACCGTTTTGCGAGCTGCGCCGCTTCAAGCGTTTTTCCGACGACCCAGAAACGCTGGATCTCATGCTCAGCCAGCCTGTGGTGCTTATCGTAGCCCCACTCTCCGGCCACTACGCCACCTTGCTGCGCGACACTGTGCAAAGCATGCTGGGAGACCACAAGGTCTATATCACCGACTGGAAAAATGCCCGCATCGTGCCATTGTCCGAGGGTGAATTCCACCTGGACGACTATGTGAACTATGTACAGGAGTTCATTCGCTATCTGCAAGGGCGCTATGGCCAGTGCCATGTAGTCAGCGTCTGCCAGCCCACGGTGCCGGTGCTGGCGGCGGTCTCTCTGATGGCCAGCCGTGGCGAAGTCACGCCGCTGTCCATGACCATGATGGGCGGCCCCATCGATGCGCGCCGCTCGCCGACGGCCGTGAACAACCTGGCCGAAACCCGCAGCTACGAGTGGTTCGAGAACAACGTCATTTACGAAGTACCGAACAATTACCCCGGTGCCGGCCGCCGCGTCTACCCCGGCTTTTTGCAGTACTCGGGCTTTGTGGCCATGAATCCCGACCGCCACGCCAACAGCCATTACGACTATTTCAAGGACCTGATCAAGGGTGACGAAGCCAGCGCCGAGCATCACCGCAAGTTCTATGACGAGTACAACGCCGTACTGGACATGGACGCCGACTACTACCTGGAAACCATCTCCACCGTGTTCCAGGAGTACAAGCTGGTCAAGGGCACCTGGGAAGTCAGGAACGAGCAAGGCAAGGCCGAGCTGGTGCGTCCGCAGGACATCAGGAACACCGCCTTGCTGACGGTGGAGGGCGAGCTGGACGATATCTCGGGCGCCGGCCAGACCCGCGCCGCCCATGATCTATGCACCGGCATCGCTGCCGAGGCGCGCCACCATATCGAAGTGCAAGGCGCAGGCCATTACGGAATCTTCAGTGGCAGCCGCTGGCGCAAGACCGTCTACCCGCAAGTGCGCGACTTCATCCTGGCACATCAGCCCGCAAGTGCCACGGCCGCCAGCGCTGCTGGCCATCTGAGCAGCGTCAGCGACGACGGCCCCGAACTGGAAAGCAGCGAGGCCCATGCAGACAAGTCTGCCAAGGCGGTAAAAACAGGTCAAAATAGCGCCCCTGCCCAGAAAGGACGCGATGCCCATCGCGCCAGGGCGTAAAGGCTCACCAGACCAGAATGAACTCATCCATGTCCGCAGCCTCTTCGCTTCAAGCACTGGCTGCGAACATTGATGCAGCCCTGCCCCAGACACAGTGCACGCGCTGCGGCTACCCCGACTGCGCGTCCTATGCCCAGGCCATTGCCAGCGAAGAGGCCTCCATCAATCAATGCCCGCCAGGCGGTCAGGAAGGCGTGCGCCGTCTGGCTGCCATCACTGGCAGGCTTGAGTTGCCGCTCAACGCCGAAAACGGCATGGAAGCAGCGCGCACCCTGGCCGTGATAGACGAGGCCTGGTGCATAGGCTGCACACTGTGCATCAAGGCCTGCCCTACCGATGCGATTCTGGGCGCCAACAAGCGCATGCATACCGTGATTGCCGAGCATTGCACGGGCTGCGAGCTGTGCATCCCCGTCTGCCCCGTTGATTGCATAGAGCTTGTCAACGCCAGCGCTGAAGCCACAGGCTGGTCCGCCTGGAGTACTGGGCAGGCCGAGCATGCCCGCAGCCGCTATGGCGCGCATTTGCTGCGTACGGGCCGCAAGGCCAACGCACCGGTACGCACCACGGCACAAGCCCCAGCTGAAGAAGCTGGCGCTCAAGCCGACACACCGTCAACGCCCGCCACAGACAAAAAGGCCACGCTTGCCGCCATTCTGGCCAGGGCCAAAGCCCAGCGCGCAGGAGCCTGATACCCAGTCAGCCCCTGGCGCTTGAGAAAAGCGCTTTTGCTCCCGATGCAGCAAAATTCAATGGCGACAAGAGCCCATCAGGACCCCATTAGGCACTGATCAGGCCCTTGTAGACACCGCAGCCCCAGTACAAGCCTGCATGCTTGCAGACATAGGACATCTTGGTCTGCACCTGCTGGTTGCTGGGGTTGATGTAGTCGTATTCCACCCAGCCCGGACGAAGCTCGGCCTGGGCCATGATGTCGGCCATCAGGCTATCGCCGTCGATGCCGGGCACATCCTGAACGCGCAGCCCCACTTTGGCCGGATTGCCACCAAAGGCCCGGTATTCCCCCTCGGAAGACAAGGCAAACACATACATGTCGCGGTCGTGGAACGGCTGCGAAGGATCGGTGACAGTCTGCAGCAGGCTGGCAACACTGGACGAGCTTCTGGCTTGCCGCATGGTCGCATTCACCAGAGCCACCGCCTCCTCGGCCGTGCCCTGCTGCAGCCTGAAGCGCGACACCGCATCCGACAGATGCCGGGCGCGCAGCTGTAACTCCTGCGCCTGCTGAAGCGCCTGACCTACCATCTGGGCGTTGTTCTGGGTGATTTCATCGATCTGACGCACGGCATTGCTGATTTCCTGAAGGCCCGAGCTCTGGCTGCTGGCCGTGTCTGCAAGCGTCCCCATATGGGCGACCACATCGTGAATGGCCCGCGTCACTCCCTGGATCTCCTCGCCTGCACTGCGTAGCTGCTGCGTGCTCTGAGTGACCTGCTGCACGGTCTCGCCGATCAGTTGCCGAATCTCCTTGGCTGCTTCGGCGCTACGCTGGGCCAGCGTCCGCACCTCACTGGCCACCACGGCAAAGCCACGCCCCTGTTCACCGGCTCTGGCAGCCTCCACCGCTGCATTCAAGGCAAGAATATTGGTCTGAAAGGCAATGCCGTCAATCACGCCAATGATTTCCCGCATACGCCCAGCATTGCGCTCGATCAGCTCCACCGACTGCACCGCATGCTGCATGGCTTGGGCGCCCTGATCGGCAGCGGCGCACACGCCGTCAGCGCGGGAATGTGCTGCCTTGCTCACTTCTGCATTGTGCTCAACCGCTGCGGTGAGTTGCTCGACACTGACCACCGTCTGCGCCAGATTGCTCGCCTGCATCTCGGTTCGTTCAGACAAGGCCTGATGATCCTTGACCATGCTCTGTCCAGCCTGGGCCACCAGGGCAGCGTTGCTGCGAACATCGGCAACCATGGCCGACAGCGCATGCACCATGGACTTGGTGAGGCTTGATGCGGATACCCCTTGTTGCGGCTCTGCGGCAACGCCAAGACTCAGGTCTCCATGAGCGACTTTTTCAAGCGCAAGCTGCATGTCCAGCCACTGCTGCTGCCAGCTTCTGTGAAGAGCACCGACCCATAACAGCACTCCCAGGCCCCACAGCAGCAACCAACCCAGCTGCCATGTTCCGTTCAGGCCCAGCACTGGCAAAACAGGCCCCGCCAGCAACCATGGCAGCCCCAACCACAGCACCCCGGAATTCCTCACTCGTACGCGGTTTTTTTTGTCGGGCAAGATGCGCTTTTGCATTGCCTGTCTCCATTCGTTTTTTGTTGTTGACTTCGTTTGCTGACCTCGCAGCACGCTCACGGTAGCCACTTGCTCTGTCGTCCAGCTTACGTAACAAATTGCAATTCATGGAGCCTGCAAACCCGCAAACTCAAAACTATGAGCGCTGTTTTCTCATGCGAAAATGGCATCAGCCCATAATGTGCAACTATGAACCCCCTGCTCTCTCGCTTACAGCCTTATCCGTTTGAACGTCTTCGCCAACTGTTTGCCTCGGCTCAGCCACCTGAGGACCTGCGCCCTATCAGTCTGGGCATCGGAGAGCCACGCCATGCCACGCCAGCGTTCATTGAAAAAGCATTGAGCAGCGAACTGCAGGGCTTGTCCGTTTACCCTGCCACCGGCGGTCTGCCGGCCTTGCGCCAGGCCTGTGCGAAATGGGCCAACCAGCGCTACGGCATCGAGTTGGATGCAGCAACTCAGGTTCTGCCCGTCAATGGCTCGCGTGAGGCACTGTTTGCCTTCACCCAGGTCGTGGTGGACAACACCAAGGCCGGTGCGCGCGTCATCTGCCCCAACCCCTTCTATCAAATCTACGAAGGTGCGACTCTGCTGGCCGGGGCCACCCCCTATTACGCCGCCAGCGATGCCGCGCGCAACTTTGCCGTGAACTGGGATGCAGTGCCCGAGGAGGTATGGCAACACACACAGCTGATTTTTGTGTGTTCGCCCGGTAATCCCACGGGTGCTGTGATGCCGCTCGGCGAATGGGAGAAGCTGTTTGCCCTGTCCGACAAGCATGGCTTCGTGATTGCCAGCGACGAGTGCTACAGCGAGATCTACTTCCAGGAAGAAGCCCCGCTGGGCGGTCTGGAAGCCGCCCAAAAGCTGGGCCGCCATGACTTCAAGAATCTGGTGATGTTCACCAGCCTGTCCAAGCGCAGCAATGTTCCCGGACTGCGCAGTGGCTTTGTAGCGGGTGATGCGGCTCTGCTCAAGTCCTTCTTGCTCTATCGCACCTATCACGGCGGCGCCATGAGCCCCGTGGTGCAGACGGCATCGATTGCCGCCTGGGGCGACGAAGCCCATGTGCAGGAAAACCGCCGCCTTTATCGCGAGAAGTTTGCGCAGGTCACACCCGTGCTGTCCAAAGTCATGGATGTGAAGCTGCCTGATGCCAGCTTCTATCTCTGGGCCGGAATTCCACCGGAGTTGGGTATGGATGATGCACAATTCGCCAAAGAACTGTATATTCATACAGGCGTGACGGTTTTGCCGGGCAGCTACCTTGCGCGTGAGGCTCAGGGGTTCAACCCCGGCGCCAACCGCATTCGCATGGCTCTGGTAGCAGAAACGGCGGAATGCCTCGAAGCCGCTCAGCGTATTGCACAATTCATCGAATCCCGTACCCGCTGATCCAAATACAAGGCCTGTCAAGTGCAGGCCTTTCATGACTCAACGATTCACCTCAACTTTCGATCCTTGACCGAAAACATCATGACGCAACAACTGCAATCCATCATCGACAACGCTTGGGACAACCGTGCCAATATCTCGCCTTCCGCCGCCCCCAAGGAAGTGGTGGATGCCGTGGAGCACGTGATTGCCGAGCTCAACGACGGCAAGCTGCGCGTGGCCACCCGCGAAGGTGTGGGCCAGTGGACCGTGCATCAGTGGATCAAGAAAGCGGTGCTGCTGTCCTTCCGCCTCAAGGACAATGCCCTGATCAACGGCGGTGCACTGAACTTCTTCGACAAGGTCCCCACCAAGTTCGAAGGCATGAGCGAGGCCGAAATCGCCGCCACCGGCGTGCGCGTGGTGCCTCCCGCCGTGGCCCGTCGCGGCTCCTTCATCGCCAGGGGCGCCATCCTGATGCCCTCCTATGTGAACATCGGCGCCTATGTGGACGAAGGCACCATGGTCGACACCTGGGCCACCGTAGGCTCGTGCGCTCAAGTGGGCAAGAACGTACACCTGTCCGGTGGCGTGGGCCTGGGCGGCGTGCTTGAGCCCCTGCAAGCCAACCCCACCATCATCGAAGACAACTGCTTCATCGGCGCTCGCTCTGAAGTCGTCGAAGGCGTGATCGTGGAAGAGAACTCGGTTCTGGGCATGGGCGTCTACATCGGCCAGTCCACTCCTCTGTTCAACCGCGAGACCGGCGAAATCACCTACGGCCGCGTGCCCAGCGGCTCGGTGGTGGTCAGCGGCAACATTCCCAAGCAGACCAAGGATGGCAAGGACTACTCCATGTATGCCGCTATCATCGTCAAGCGCGTGGATGCACAGACCCGCTCCAAGACCAGCATCAACGACCTGCTGCGTGACTGATAGGGCCCTGGCCATGCTTGCGCTGCCTTGATTCAGGCACTGCCATGGCCGCCCCTGCTCACAAGCCTGCCCGCTCCCGAGCGTGCAGGCTTTTTTCATGCCAGAGATCAGCTTTGCGCATCAAGCGCAACCTGCACCGAGTTGACACACGCTAACATGCGCGCATAGAGAGGCTGAGCGAAAAGGATGAAGAAAAAATGAGCACCATGGAAAAAATTCTGCGTCTGATGTCCGAAAAAAAGGCCTCGGACGTCTATCTCTCCGCCCGTGCCCCTGCGCTGATCAAGATCAACGGCATCTGCATCCCCATCAACAATCAGGAGCTTCCGGTCGAAGCTCCGCTGGCCTTGCTTTCCGAGGTCGTCAAGCCTGAAGCCATAGAAGAGCTCAAACAGACGGGCGAGCTGAACATGGCCATTCCCATGAGCGGCGTAGGACGTTTTCGTATCAGCGCCATGCGCCAGCGTGGCTCCTATGCGGTAGTCGTGCGCTTCATCTCGTATCAGATTCCGTCGCGCAATGAACTGAATCTGCCCGCTATCGTCAGCGAACTGGTCATGGAAAAGCGCGGCCTGGTGCTGGTCGTTGGTGCAACGGGCTCGGGCAAGAGCACGACACTGGCAACCATGATCGAAGAACGCAACGAAAGGCTCACCGGCCACATCCTCACGGTGGAAGACCCCATCGAGTACCAGTTTCGCAACAAGAAATCCATAGTCAACCAGCGTGAGGTTGGCACCGACACCAGTACCCTCGCGACCGCACTCAAGAATGCGCTGCGCCAGGCACCCGATGTGATTCTGATCGGCGAAATCCGCGACCGCGAAACCATGTCGGCTGCGCTGGCCTATGCCCAGTCCGGCCACCTGTGCCTGGCCACTCTGCACGCCAACAACAGCTATCACACGCTCAATCGCATCCTGTCCTTCTTCCCCGAGGAGGTTCGCCCCAGCATGTTGGGCGAGCTGGCCGCCTCGCTCAAGGCCGTGATCTCTCAGCGCCTGGTCCGTACCGTCAACGGCACGCGCGTGCCGGCCGTGGAAGTCATGCTCAACACCAAGCTCATCAGCGACATGATCGTCAAGGGTGACTTCGGCGGCGTCAAGGAGGCCATGGAAAAATCCATGGCCGAAGGCTCGCAGACCTTCGAGGACGCACTGGCAGCCCTGGTGCGCAGTGGCACAATTGAGCGCAGTGAAGCGCTGGCCTATGCCGACTCGCCCACCAATCTGATGTGGCGCATGGATAATGACGTCAGCCACGCGGCCACTGCGGCCAACGCCCCGGCCGTCACCGATGTGATTCTGCCCGGCGATGACGATATGCCGTCCTTTACGGAAATCACCCTGGATGTCAGAACCGCCTGAAGCCGCCAGCCTAGGCGGCCTAGGCATTGTTTTAGTTTGAAGCCCCTCCATGTCCCGGACACTGCAACTGACCGAGCAGCTCATCAGCCTGCCCTCCGTCACCCCCGAAGATGCTGGCTGCCTTGAGCTGCTCGCCGATGCCCTGACGCCCATGGGGTTTACCTGCGAACGCCTCGATAGCGGCCCCGCAGACTTTCGCGTAAAAAACCTGTGGGCAAAACGCTCTCCAACGCAGAATCAATCTACACAAGACGCCATCGGTTCAGATAGGCCTGTGCTGGTCTTTGCCGGCCATACCGATGTGGTGCCGCCCGGCCCGCTCAAGGAATGGACCAGCCCGCCTTTCGTGCCCATGCACCGCGACGGCAAGCTCTACGGCCGTGGTGCTAGCGATATGAAGACCTCCATCGCGGCCTTTGTCGTGGCGCTGGAAGAGTTTCTGCAGGCCACGCCCGAGCCCGCCTTCGACATTGCACTGCTGCTGACCAGCGACGAGGAAGGCCCCTCGGTCGACGGCACCAAGGTCGTGGTCGAGCAGCTACGCCAACGCGGCGAACGCCTGGACTGGTGCATTGTGGGCGAGCCCACCTCGGTCAAGCAGACTGGCGACATGATCAAGAACGGCCGCCGCGGCACCATGAGCGGCAAGCTCACCGTCAACGGCGTGCAAGGCCATATCGCCTATCCGCAACTGGCACGCAACCCCATTCACGAGGCCCTGCCAGCACTTGCCGAGCTCGCCGCTACGGTCTGGGACCACGGCAATGCCTTCTTTCCCCCCACCAGCTGGCAGATCAGCAATATCCATGGCGGCACGGGCGCCAGCAACGTCATCCCAGGCCATGTGGTGATCGACTTCAATTTCCGCTTCTGCACCGAGTCCAGTTCCGACTCCCTGCAAAAGCGCGTGCATGAAATCCTGGACCGTCACGGCGTCGAATACTCGCTGATCTGGACCGTGGGCGGCCAGCCATTTCTGACCACGCCCGGCACGCTGGTGCAGGCCGTGCAGGCCGCCATCAAGGATGAAACCGGACTGGATACCGAGCTATCCACCACCGGCGGCACCAGCGATGGCCGCTTCATCGCCCAGATCTGCCCCCAGGTCATCGAAATGGGCCCGCCCAATGCCAGCATCCACAAGATCGACGAACACATTGCCGTGGCCGATATCGAGCCGCTGAAGAACATTTACCGCAAGACGCTGGAGCAACTCCAGCGCCAGCAGACCGCGCCCCAGACCGCATGAGAACTACCAACACAACCCTGATCTCCGGCAACACTGTTGCCGAACTGATTGCCAGCGGCACCCAGGCTCTCACCGCTGCCGGCGTTGCTTTTGGTCATGGCACGGCCACGGCCGAAGACGAAGCGGCCTGGCTGGTGCTCTGGAAGCTGGGCCTCCCCCTGGACAGCGAGCTCACTCCAGGCGCTCCGGAATCTGTCGCAAATCGGCCTGTTTCCCTTGATATACAAGCGCAAACAGCTACGCTTTTTGATGAGCGTATCCGCAGCCGCAAGCCCGCCGCCTATCTGACGAACGAAGCCTGGCTGGTAGGGGTCCCCTTCTACATCGACGAGCGCTCCATCGTGCCGCGCAGCTTCATCGCCGAGTTGCTGGCCGACGGCAGCATCGACGGCTGGCTGTCCGACAAGACCGTGCAGGTGCTCGACCTATGCACCGGCAACGGCTCTCTGGCCTGCCTGGCCGCCATGGCGTATCCCGAAGTCCGGGTGACCGGTGCCGATATCTCGACCGATGCCCTGGCCGTCGCCCGTATCAATGTGGACAAGCACGGGCTGCAGGATCGCGTGACACTGCTGGAAAGCAACGGCATGAGCCAGGTGCCCGGCCCCTGGGATCTGGTACTGTGCAACCCGCCCTACGTGAACTCCGACAGCATGGGCAAGCTGCCTGCCGAGTACCAGGCCGAGCCCGAGCTGGCCCTGGCCGGCGGCGCCGACGGCATGGACTTCATCCGCCAGCTGCTTCAGGACTTGCCTGCACGCCTGAACAAGGACGCCGTGGTGGTGCTGGAGATCGGCAATGAAAAGCCGTACTTCGAGGCAGCCTTCCCCGATCTGCCCGTGTTCTGGCTCGACACCAGCTCAGGCGACGAGCAGGTGCTGCTGATTACCGAGGAGGCGCTGCGCCACTGGTCCGAGGGCAATACCGCAGCCTTGCAACTGTAAGCTCTTTGTCCCGCATGCAAGGCACAGGCTGCTCAAGGCCCTGTGCCTTTTTCTTTATGCAGGTCTTTGAACAAGCGCTCAAGCCCGCTTGACTGCACTCAGATAGCGAAAGCCACCGCCCGCAATCTGCAGACCATCGCGCCGGCCTGCAAAGAAGCGGGCATTGAGCAGCGATGGTCCCAGATCCTCCTCCACCTCGAAGCCCGCTGCGCCCAGCAGCCCTGTCATGCGCTGCGGCGTGCTGGATGCATGCCAGGGTTCGCCACCTGCGGCCATCATCTGCGCCGTAAACTGCATCATCAGCTGTTCCATGGGATTGAGCTGCTGCTCATCCACTCTGTAGTCCAGCATGATGGTCGACCCTGTTGCCAGACGGCTCAGTGCAGATATTTCGCGCTCGACGGCCTCATCGCTCAGATACACCAGCAGCCCCAGCATCGACAGGCTGACTGGTGAATCGAGATCCATGCCGGCAGCCTTCAAACCCTGCACAGTCCCTGTTTCACGCAGATCAATACCAAGCTGACACAGGCTTGAGGGCAATCCCCAGCCATTGCTCTCATACAGCCGGTTCTTCCAGGTCAGCATTGCCGGCTGGTCCAGCTCAAAGATACGGACAGCAGGCAGCTGAGCCGCCATGCGCAAGGCCCAGGTATCCAGGCCTGCACCCACGATGGCGTACTGAATGCATCCCGCAGCCACGGCCTCCAGCAGACGGTCTTCGGCCCATCGGGCCCGGGCCACGACGCCGGCACGCAGCGACCGCGAAGCCACATCGTTATGCACCAGAGGCTGACGCAGCAGCTTTGCGGCCTCCGCGCTGCCGAGGGTGGCTACGGCAAAACGGTCAGCGAAAACCGGCTCGTCCTCCAAAATTTGATGAACGGCGCGTGCCATGGCAACACGCAGGGCCGAGGGGCTAGGGCAAACAATCGCAGTCATCGCAAAACTCCTTGCTTTTTCAACAAAGAGCACAGCTTCAGGCCTGACGTAGCGTGAGGGTCAAGCCTCGATGGTGTTCAGATAGTCCCTCAGCTTCGGCGATACAAAATGTCCGAGTGCCAGCACAGGCTCGGTGGCATAGGCCTGGGCCAGTTTGGCCGCCAGCAAGGGATTGTTTCCGGCAGTCCGCAGTGACAGCTCCCGATATCGCACGCGCAGCTGGCGTGCGACGGCGGTCTGGGCTGCAACGCCCCGCGCCAGCAGCTTTTCGCCGCTGGCAGCGAATACCTCCCAATCCGGCCCGGTAGAGCCGTCAAGCTCCTGCAGTTCCGCAGTCGTCAGATGACGCTGCAAGGCCGCCATCCTGAGGCCGATTGCCTGCTCCAGATAGGTCAGCAGTTCAGGCTCAAGCCCTGCATGTCGAGCCGTATGGGGCTCGTGTTCATGCATGCGGGCCCAGTTCTGGATCAGGCCCAAGCGTCCGCGAAAAACCGTCATCGCCACATTCATCCAGCGCTGTGCCAGCAGTTGCACCTGGGCGGTACCGACCTCCAGCCCCTCGGCACGGCACCTTAGCAGGGCATCGGCCACAGGCTGCCAGCGTGGCCTGGCCCTGCGCCAGCGTCCCAGCATCTGTCGTATGCCAGCAGCGGGCAGATACAGCCGATAGGTGTCCAGCAGCCGAATGCCGGCCAGCAAATCATCGAACGAGCCCTGCTGGCCAGAGACCGCATCCTCCAGAAATTGCAGCTTGTCCTTCAGCGCCCTGGCCTCGGTCAACATGCGCTGAGCCTCCTGTACCTGATGTTGCAACAAGTCCTTAGGCTCAATGCCCTGTCCCGCCAGCGCGGCAGCGATGACCTCCAGACTCAAACCCAGAGATTTGAGCGATTGCACGGCATGCAGGCGTGCGATGTCTTGCGCACCATAGAGGCGATAGCCTGCTTCGCTTCGCGCGTCTGGGCGCAGCAGACCAATGCTGTCGTAGTGATGCAAGGTCCGTACGCTCACGCCTGCACGCTGCGCCACTTCTCCGGTCGTGAGATAGGTGCCTGTCATGGAAATCGAATGCCCGGACAACTGAAGCTGGCCGGGCTTGTTTGCAACTGCAAGACTCAGTACGACATCATTCGTGTCGCCAGCTTCGAGATTGGTGTTCGCACCATGCCCTCCACGCGTGCCGGCAACAGCATGGGCTTGAGCAGCATGCGCACGGCCAGATCGGCAGGCAGACGACGGCTGACCAGCTCGTAAATGCGCTGGGCCATGTCTTCGAAACGAGTGCTGCTACCGGCGAAATAAGGGCCCTTGTGCGCCCAGACATGACGCAGGGCGATATCCGAATCGCTCTCACGCAACTCCTTGAGGCGGCCGTACAGTGCCTTGGCAATGCGCGTGCGGCCCACAGGCGACTGCTGCTGCAGCTCCTTGAAGTACTTGAGGAAATGCTTGAAGTGGTTGACCTCGTCGTTGCGGATATTGCCCAGCAACTCGCTAAGAACCGGCTCGTCGCTGAGTTCGCGCAAGGTGTGGTAGTAGGCCGTGGTGCCGGTCTCCACCACGCAGCGCGCCACCATTTCCAGGCGCGGGTCCGGGTAAAGCTCCTCCATGGTGCATAACTGCGAATATTCGGCGAAAAAACTGTCGTAGGCTTTTTGCCAGGGAAACTCCGGCCACACGGCTTCGACATAGGCCCGCAACGCGCGTCCGTGCTGCAGTTCTTCGCACTCCCATTGATCTTTGAGCCAGATCGCGATCTCGGGCCAGGCCGCGTAATGCTCGGCCAGGTTGGCCGCGTAGGTATCCGAACCGGTCTCGATGAACGAGGCGCTCATCAGCAAGAAGAACAGGTCCTGGTTGTGCCCTATGGCGCTGCGATCAATGGCAGAGAAGTCAATGTCTTCAATGCGCCAGTGGGCTGAGCCGTTTCTGCTCGGGGTGGTTGAATGTGAAGAGAGGGACACGTTTTGCTGCATCAGTTGTAGGACCGACATACTGAATCTGTCGGGCTTCAGACTTAGAGATATGCCATCTTGTCGACATTTGGCCCTTACGCCATGTCAGATTACACCGACATTACAGGAGGCTAACAATTCTTCAAATAGCCTTCTACAGGCTTTCATACCGGCTTTCAAGCTGATTTTTCGAGTTGCAATTATGGATCTGCGTGCGCTTCGCTACTTCATCACCGTGCTGGAGGCCGGCTCGATCTCGCGGGCCGCCCATTCGCTCTATGTGGCCCAGCCGGCACTGACGGCGCAGATCAAGAAGCTGGAGTCAGAGCTCGGCGTCCAACTGCTGGAGCGTACCCATGCGGGAGTCACGGCCACGCCCGCAGGTACCCGGCTGTATGAGGATGCCCGCCGCCTGCTCTCCGATGCCGACGCCATGTGCGAACGCCTGCAGCGCCTGCCCATGGGGCCCGAAGGCTCGGTCAGCATTGCCATGCCGTTCCTGCTGACCGGCCTGCTCATGGGGCCGGTGATTGCCGGCTTGCGCCAGAGTCACCCGCGCATAAGGGTGTTTGTGCTCGATGACTCCAGCCTGATGGTGCAAAAAGCCATGCTGGAGCGTCGCGCCGATCTGGGCGTTCTGGTCGACACAGCCACTCTGCAAGGCCTGCAGGTGCAGCCTATGGCCACCGAGCCCATCTATTTCTGCGGCCATGACGAACAGGGCAAAGTCGCGCCCCTGCTCTATAGACACAGCACGGCGGAAAACACTCCCTGCCTGGACTTTACCCATGCCGCAGCACAGCCACTGGTGCTGCAGTCACGGCGCTTTTCCATACGCCAGACAGTGGAGCAAGCCGCCAGCGATCTGCAGCTCGGTCTGAACATCGTGCACGAACATGACTCGGCCCGTGTCATTCGCTCGCTCTATCAATGCGGCGGGGGCTTTACCTTCAGCCCCGCCTGCTCGGTGGCCGAGAACCCGCAGCCCCAGAACGCCGGCAGCGCCTGGATCGTGGCCAGAGTCTGCAACCCCGATCTGCAACGACGCTACTACCTGGCGCGCCAGCCCGGCCGCACCCATGATGCCGCGGTACAGGTGGTTCAGGACGCCCTTCTGCTGCAGGTCCAGACCATGATCGGCGAGGGCCGCTGGCCAGCCCGCTGGGACTACGCTGCTGCATAAGGCACAGCCAAGCACGGGACAAACCCTCAGCGCAGCACCCTGCAACCAGGCATATGGAGGCACAAGTCGTTGATTTTTCATGTCATCAAAAATATTGATGGACACGAATAAGCAAACGGTATTTCCTTGATCTCCTTCGTTTTGGGACAGTCCAAGCAGATGCCGCACATCGGTGCAGCACTGCTTCAACAAGGACTTGCCCATGACCACTGCTTTGCCAGCGGCTAATATGCCCGGCGCCCCTACGCCGGGCACCCCCATATCCAATGTCGGTGCACTCGTTGCGCGCTGCTGCCATCTGTACGCCGACCACCTTGCGGTAACCAGCGCCAGCAAAAGTCTCAGCTATGCTGCGCTGGAGCAGCGCAGCAACCGCCTTGCCAATGCCTTGCTGGCTCAGGGTCTGCAGCGTGGCGACCGCGTGGGCATCTATCTGCCCAATTGCACCGAAATCGTCGAAATCGAGCTGGCCTGCTACAAGGCCGGTCTGGTCAAGGCGCCGTTCAACGCCCGCCTGTCGCCCCGTGAGGTGATCGAGATAGCCGACAACAGCGATGCAGCCCTCATCGTCACCACGGCGGAACGTGCCGAGAGCTTTCGCGCACAGCTACGCAACCCGCAGGTTCGGTTGATGCTGCTCGGCGACAATGAAAACAATAGCTACGAGCGATTACTGGGAAAGGCTTCAGACCAATTCTCAGCAGTATCCGTGCATGAGCACGAAGTGGCCGTGCTGCATTACACCTCTGGCTCTTCGGGCACGCTCAAGGCCGCCATGCAGACTTTCGGCAACCGCCTGGCCCAGTTGCGCAAGTTCCTGATGCGCGGCGAAGGGATGCAGCCTGGCCATACGCTGGGTCTGGTTGGTCCTGTCACTCATGCCTCGGGCATGCAGCTGATGCCAGCCCTGTGCACAGGCGCCACCATCCATCTGTTCAGCGGCTTCGAGCCTGCACGCTTTCTGCAGGACATGCGCCGCCTGCGCGTGACCCACACCTTCATGGTGCCGACCATGATCAATATGCTGCTCGCAGAAACCGCTGGCCGCTACCGCCCACTGCCAGATCTGTTGCGCCTGGGCTATGGCGCCGCTCCCATGGCACCGGCCCGCATTCTGCAGGCCATGGATGTGTTCGGCCCCGTGCTCAGCCAGGGCTACGGCGCGGGCGAAACCACTTCGGGCGTCTGCGCGCTCACCGTGCAGGACCATCTTTATGCCCGCGCCGCCAGGCCCGAGCTGCTGTCCTCCTGCGGGCGGCCTTTTCTCGAGTCCTGCGTGGAAGTGGTGGATGACGAAGGCCGGCCCCTACCTCTGGGTGAGGTGGGCGAGATCGTGGTCAGCGGCGCCGACGTGTTTGCCGGTTACTGGCGGGCCCCCGAGCTGACGGCCGAGGTGCTCAAGCACGGCCGCTATCACACCGGAGACCTGGCGCGTGTGGACGAGCAAGGCTTTGTCTACATCGTGGACCGCAAGAAAGACATGGTGATTTCAGGCGGCTTCAACGTCTATCCGTCCGAAGTGGAGGCCGTGCTCCATGAGCATGCGGCGGTGCAAGACGCCTGTGTGTTTGCCATACCCGACGACAAATGGGGCGAAGCCGTGGCTGCCCACATCGTGCTCAAGCAGGGGCAGACACCCGGTGACGCGGGCATCAACGAGGCCATCGACCGCTTCTGCGCCGATCGCCTGGGCGGTTTCAAGCGCCCGCGCCATATCGAGTTTGTGCAGCAGTTGCCCAAGAACCCTAATGGCAAGGTCATGCGCAAGACCGTGCAAGCGCCCTACTGGGCCAATCACAGCCGAAAGGTGAACTGAGATGAATGCCAAAGACCCCATGCAAGCCGCATCCCCGAGCTCTGCCTTGCTTGCCATGCCGTTTGAGGGCTCGCCGCGCGCGGCCGAGCTGATTGCAGCCCTGCAGGATTTCCTGCAGGGTGAGCTGGCAGAGCTGGCCCAAAAGCACGGCATCAGCCATGACAACAGCGCCAGCAAGGAGTTGCTGCGACAGGTCTGGAAGCGTTCGCGCGAATTGGGCTTCTACGGCATGACGCTGCCCCGCGCCATGGGCGGGGAAGAGCTCTCGGTGCTGGACCAGGTGCTGATCAAGGAAGCCATCTATGCCAGCGGCTCGCCGTTCGCCCCGCATCTGCTGGGCGAGCTCAGCGGCCCGCCGCGTATCGGCTCTCTGGTGCGCAAGGCCACTCCTTTTCAGATGGAGCAATTCATCGTGCCCGTGGCGCGCGCCGAAAAATCCATCTGCTTTGCGCTGACAGAATCCCAAGCGGGATCCGATGCAGGCGCTGTGCAAACCAGGGCCGTGCGAGAAGGCGAGCACTATGTGCTGACCGGCCACAAGCGCTTTATCTCGGGATCGCCGTTTGCCGACTTTGCCGTGCTCATGGCATCCACCGCCCCCGAGGGCAGCGCCGAGCGGGAAATAAGCGCCTTCTTTGTGGACCTGGCCGCACCCGGCGTGGAAGTGGTCAGCGGCTACAAGACCATGGCCGGGCAGTCGCACACCGGCGATATTCATCTGAACGCCGTGCGCGTGCCCGCAGCGCAGCTGATTGGCGAACAAGGGCGCGGCCTGGGCCTGGCGCTGGGGCGCATTACCGTCAACCGACTGCTGCACTGCCCCGCCATGCTGGGTCTGGCGCAGTGCGCGCTGCGCGATGCGCGCGACTATGCGCTGAGCCGTCAGCAGTTTGGCCGCAGCATTGCCCAGTTCCAGTCCATACAGCACATGCTGGCCGATATGGCCACCGACTGGACGGCCGCCCGTGCGCTGATGGTCCAGACCGCCCGCGCGCTGGATGCAGGCATGGATGCACGCGCCCAGGCATCGATGAGCAAGCTGTTTTGCTCGGAAAAAGCCTTTGCCATCGCCGATCGCGCCGTGCAGATCCATGGCGGCGAAGGCATTGTCCAGGGCCGCCGCGTCGAGTTTCTGTTCCGCATGCTGCGCATGTACCGTGTGCTCACCGGCACCAGCGAGATCCAGCGCAACACCATTGCCAAGGAACTGCTCATGCCCTGACGGGACATAACCAGGCAGCTATAAAACCAGGAGACAAAATGAGCAAGCAATCCTTGAACCCCTCTGTCAGCAACAGCGAGCGTCGCCAGTGGCTTCGCATGGCTGGCGCCAGTCTGGGCGCCGCAGGCCTGAGTGCTGTAGGACTGCCCGCCCAGGCCCAGAGCTGGCCCAGCCGCCCCATCAAATGGGTGGTGCCCTATATGGCGGGTACCGGTCCGGACAATGCCGCGCGCATCGTCTCCGATGCGTTGAGCCAGCAGCTGGGCCAGCCTGTGGTGATCGAAAACCGGCCCGGCGCAGGCGGCAACATCGGTGCGCGCCAGGTCGCCCGCGCTGCCGCTGATGGCTACACCCTGCTGTATTCAGGCTCGCCCATGGCAGCCGCCATGCGCATGTACAAAAACCCGGGCTTTGAGGTGTTCAAGGATTTCCGGCATGTGATGGGCATGTCCCGCTCGGACATTCTGCTCGTGGTTCATCCCGGCTCCGGGCTGCGCAGTCTGGCCGACCTGATCGCCGCCAGCAAATCCCGCGATATCGACTACGCCTCCGGCGGTGTGGGCACACCGTCGCACCTGGGGGTGGAGTTGCTGCTCTCGGCGCTGCAGATCCAGGCCACGCACGTGCCATACAAGGGGGCGTCCGATCTGGTCAACGCAGTGCTGGGCCAGCAGGTGGTGTTTGCAGCTCCTATCTTTTCCGTCGCCTACCCCCATGTGCAGGCCGGCAGGCTGATCCCGCTGGCAGTCGCCGGCGAGCAACGCAATGACAAGCTGCCCCAGGTCCCGACGCTGGAGGAGGCCGGCGTGAAGAACGTGCATCTGAGTTCCTGGGGGGGCCTGTCCGTGCCCAGAAACACTCCGGAAGCCGTCACCACAAGACTGCGCAATGCCATGGATGCGGTGCTGAGCCAGCCCAAGGTGCGCCAGATGCTGGAGATGGATGGCGGCAAGGTGCAGATTCTGGACTCCGCTGCCTACACCCAGGCGTTCGAGTACGAGCTGAAGTTCACCGAAACCATGATGAGGCGCATAGGCCTCCAAGCGGTGTGAGGACTCCGGCAGAGCCGCAATGACCGGTGCGCCGCTGCCGCCTGCTCAATCCCGCAAGCTCCTGGGTCTGCGGGCATTCGCGGATAATCGGCCCCAGTCATGATCAGTCTCAAGAACATCACGCTGCGCCGCGGCACCAAAGTCCTGCTCGACCAAGTCAGCACCACCATCAATCCGGGAGAGTCCGTCGGCCTTGTCGGCCGCAACGGCGCTGGCAAGTCCAGCCTGTTCGCCCTGCTCAACGGCAGCATCAGCGAAGACGGCGGTGATTTTTTCATCCCTCCTCAGTGGCGCATGGCACAGGTAGCCCAGCACATGCCGGAAACCGACGAATCTGCCACCCAGTTCGTACTGGATGGCGACACGCGCCTGGCCGAGCTGAACGCCCAGTTGGCAGCCGCCGAAGCCTCCGGCGATGGCATGGAGATCGCTCAGGCCTATGTGGATCTGGCCGATGCCGGCGCACATGATGCGGAATCGCGCGCACAAGCCCTGATTCTGGGCCTTGGCTTCAAGGTCTCCGAGCTCGATCACCCCGTCAACAGCTTCTCGGGTGGCTGGCGCATGCGTCTGCAGCTGGCCCGCGCCCTGATGGCTCCCAGCGATCTGCTGCTGCTGGACGAACCCACCAACCACTTGGACCTGGATGCCCTGGTCTGGCTGGAGGCCTGGCTCAAGCGCTACAGCGGCACGATGATTGTCATCAGCCATGACCGCGAATTTCTGGACGCCATCACCAACGTCACACTGCAGATCCAGGGCGGGCAGATCAACCGCTACGGCGGCAATTACTCGCGCTTTGAAGAGCTGCGCGCCCAGCAGTTGGAGCTGCAAGCGGCCAGCTTTGCCAAACAGCAGGAGAAAATGGCCCACCTGCAGAAGTTCATTGACCGCTTCAAGGCCAAGGCCAGCAAGGCCAAACAGGCACAAAGCCGGGTCAAGCAGCTCGAGCGCATGGAAAAGATCGGACCGGTGCTGGCCGAAGCCGAGTTCACCTTCGAATTCAAGGAACCCGCCAATCTGCCCAACCCGATGCTGGCGATTACCGATGCCAGCTTCGGCTATGAAGACGAAGACGGCAAGCAGACCACCATCTTGCGGGGCGTCAACCGCTCCGTGCTGGCAGGCCAGCGCATCGGCATTCTGGGGGCCAACGGCCAGGGTAAGTCGACCCTGGTCAAGACCATCGCCCGCGAAATGAAGGCACTGGCCGGTACCGTCACCGAAGGCAAGGGCCTCAATATCGGCTACTTTGCCCAGCAGGAACTGGACGTGCTGCGCCCCGGCGAAAACCCGCTGGAGCATATGATCCGGCTGGCCAAGGAACTCGGCGCTGCCGCGCCTGCCGCCAGCCGCGAACAGGACTTGCGCAACTGGCTGGGCACTTTCAACTTCAGCGGCGACATGGTCAAACAATCTGTGGGCAGCATGAGCGGCGGCGAAAAAGCCCGCCTGGTGCTGGCCATGATCGTCTGGCAACGCCCCAATCTGCTGCTGCTGGACGAACCTACCAACCACCTGGACCTGGCCACCCGCGAAGCGCTGGCCATGGCACTCAACGACTTCGATGGCACCGTCATGCTGGTCTCCCATGACCGCCACCTGCTGCGCGCCGTATGTGAAGACTTCTGGATGGTGGGCCGCGGCGTTGTCGGCCCCTTCGATGGCGACCTGGACGATTACCAGCGCTATCTGCTGGAAGAGTCCAAGCGCCTGCGTGAAGAAGCACGCAATGCCGAACAGCAGGCCGCGAGCACGCCAAAGGTGCAAACTCTGGAAGAAATCAAGCCAAGTCTGCCTGAAGCCTCTGCGCAAAAAGCGCCGGATGCTCCTAAAGCGGAAGCATTCAGCGACAGCGTGGCCGACCCCAAGGAGGCCCGTCGCCTCGCCGCTGCAGCTCGTCAGCAACTGGCCGAAAAGACCAAGCCTTTCAAGAAGGCGCTAGAGCAGATCGACAAGACGCTGCCCAAGCTCAATGCCCAGCGTAGCGCGCTGGAAGAAAAGCTGGCCACGCCCGGTCTGTCCGGTGGCGATATCGTGGAAGCCGGCAAGCAGTTGAGTGCCGTCAATGCTGAAATCGATCAACTGGAAGAACGCTGGCTGGAGCTTTCGGAGCAGATCGAAGCCGTGTCCACCGAAACCTGCTGAGGCCGTAAAGCAAGCCCTGCCATTGCCCAGCATTGGCAGGGCGCTATTCATTTTGAACAATTGCCGCAGCTGCTGACAACATCAGTAAACGTGAGTTGCATTTTCTTGCGCTGTTGATTCAGCTTCTTGTCAACCTGCAGTTCAGGCCAGGCGTTGAACACGCAACAAAGGAGTGAACTGCAATGACCACTGTTACCGACACCGCCAAAGCCCAGCCCGCACAGGCCGCAGCAGCTATGTCTCTGATGGCTTGGCCCTGGGACGAACGCGATCGCAAGCGTGTCCCCGCATTTGCTGCCTGATTATCACTGGATAAAAGAACAGGTAAAAAATTTCCAAAAAGCTGTCAACGAGCTGAATCCGTCAGACGTTAAACAGACATACAGGAGAGATTCCCATGCAAACCACGAACATCATGTCCATCTGGCCCGAAGACGAACGCGATCGCAAGCGCTAAGCGCTCGCCGCGCAACACTGTGCAGACCAAAGCGCAGTGTGTTGCAGCCAGGTGCCCGGGCAGTCGGCACTGATAGGCCAAAGAACCTACAAGCCTTACTGCCCCGCGCTCGACCAGCCGCTTTGCGAAGTGGCACAGAAACTCAAGACCCGCATGAATGATCTCTGCGGGTTTTGTCATTTGGGCATCATCCCGCTCTTTGCCCACAGGTTTGCAGAGAAAAGCAGCATCGACATGAAAAAAGGAGCCGAAGCTCCTTTTTTCCGAATGCCTGAAAAGGCTTAGTGCATATGCAGGCCGCCGTTGACCGCAAAGTCTGCGCCGGTGGAATAGCTGCCCTCTTCCGAAGCCAGCCAGGAGATGATGGAGGCGATCTCCGCAGGCTCACCCAGACGCTTGACGGGCACGCCCGACACAATCTTCTCGAGCACATCGGGACGGATGGCCTTGACCATATCGGTGCCGATGTAACCAGGGCTGACTGTATTCACGGTCACGCCCTTGGCGGCCAGTTCCTGAGCCAGTGCCATGGTGAAGCCATGCATACCAGCCTTGGCAGCCGAGTAGTTGGTCTGGCCGGCCTGGCCCTTGGCGCCGTTGACCGAGCTGATGTTGATGATTCGGCCCCAGCCCTTTTCCACCATGTCTGCCACCACCTGCTTGGTGACGTTGAACATGGAGTTGAGGTTGGTTTCGATAACCGACTTCCAGTCGTCGGGCGTCATCTTGACGAACATGCGGTCGCGGGTGATACCCGCGTTGTTGACCAGCACATCGATGTTGCCGTGCTCTGCCTTGGTCTGGTTGAAGGCTTCGACGGTGGACTCCCAATCCCCCACATTGCCGACCGAGGCATAAAACGTGTAACCCAATTGCGCCTGCTCGTCCAGCCACTTGCGGTAGTCGCGCGATGGGCCGCAGCCCGCGATCACCTTGAAGCCATCCTTATGCAAACGCTGGCAGATTGCGGTACCGATACCGCCCATGCCCCCCGTGACGTACGCTACTTTCTGACCCATTCATCTCTCCTGTCAATCAATGGTTATTTCACGATCACACTATCAACGATAAGAATTCTTAGGAATTGCGTATCGTTTTGAACGCCACACACCCTGCACGCTGGCCATGCCAGTATGCAATCGAGCAGGTCCGAATGAGCCCGCTTTCGCCGTGGTTTGCCTCGTGATCTTCCCTAGGGTCGATGAGAGGCTGGCATCAGCGGGCTTCCCAGACTGCTGCGGCCTTCAGGAGCACCGGAGCAGTCTGCAATCCTGAAGCCTCAGCAGGCTTCCACAGCCATAGCAACACCCATGCCACCGCCGATGCACAGGCCGGCCAGGCCCTTCTTGGCACCGCTGCGCTGCATTTCATGCAGCAGCGTCACCAGAATGCGGCAGCCCGATGCACCGATGGGGTGACCGATGGCAATGGCGCCGCCGTTGACGTTGACCTTGGCGGTGTCAATGCCCAGATCCTGGTTCACCGCGCAGGCCTGTGCGGCAAAGGCTTCGTTGAGCTCGAACAGGTCCACATCGGCTGCCTTCCAGCCGGCACGATCCAGCGCCTTGCGCGTGGCGTAGACCGGGCCCAGGCCCATGACCTCTGGAGCCAGGCCGCTGGTGGCGTAAGAGACGATCTTGGCCAGAGGCTTGAGGCCCAGAGCCTTGGCCTTGGCAGCCGTCATCACCACCACGGCGGCAGCGCCGTCGTTCAGACCCGAGGCATTGCCGGCTGTCACCGAACCCGCCTTGTCGAAAGCGGGCTTGAGGGTGGCGAGCACATCGGCATTGGTCTTGCGGTTGACGTATTCGTCACTGTCGAACACGATGGGGTCGCCCTTGCGCTGAGGAATGCTCACAGGAACGATTTCGTCCTTGAACTTGCCCGCATCCTGCGCGGCCGCAGCCTTTTGCTGGCTGGCCAGCGCCAGCGCATCCTGCTGCGCGCGGCTGACGTTCTTTTCCTTGGCCACGTTCTCGGCAGTGATGCCCATGTGGTACTGGTTGTAGACATCCCACAGACCGTCCACGATCATGGTGTCCACCATCTTCCAGTCACCCATGCGCTGACCGTCGCGTGAATTGGGCACGGCATGGGGCGACAGGCTCATGTTTTCCTGGCCGCCGGCGACCACGATTTCGCTGTCTCCGGTTGCCACGGCCTGAGCCGCCAGCATCACGGCCTTCAGGCCGGAGCCGCAGACGGCATTGATCGTCAGCGCAGGTGTCTCCTTGGCAATGCCGGCCGCCATCATGGCCTGACGCGCAGGATTTTGCCCGGCCGCCGCCGTCAGCACCTGGCCCATGATGACTTCACCGACCTGATCCTTGGCCACCTTGGCACGGGCCAGAGCCTCGGAAATCACGGTCGCACCCAACTGGGTTGCAGGGATCTTGGCCAAAGAGCCGCCGAACTTGCCGACCGCCGTACGCACGGCCGAAACGATAACGATGTCTTCCATTGCTGACGAACCTTTCTAGGTTTCTTACAAGTGATGCATGCGTGCGGGTTGCATCCTGTTCATCGTGCCACCCGCCGCTTCCTATCACGGTGCAGGCCTTGTTTGCTGCACCGCAATATGGAACTGATTGTGCCTCAGGCCTCGCTCAGGCTTTTGACAGAACGTAGCGACCCGGAGCATCTTCGATGGCTTCATAGGCACGTGCACGGCCATAGCTCTTGGGAGCCACAAGCTGCTTGCCTGCATGGCTGCCCAGCCAGGCACTCCAGTCCGTCCACCAGCTGCCCGGATACTCCGTGGCCTCGGCCAGCCAGTCGTTGAACGCGCCCGGAAATTCGCCATCCTCACGCAGCCAATGGCTACGCTTGTTCTTTGCCGGCGGGTTGATGACGCCGGCGATATGGCCGGAGGCACCCATCACGAAACGACGCTCGCCGCCCAGTACCTGCGACGAGGCATAGGCCGCCGCGACAGGAACGATGTGGTCCTCGCGCGAGCCGTAGATATAGACCGGCATCTTGAGCTGGCTCATGTCGATCTTCTCGCCGCACACGGTCAGCACGCCGGGCTTGATCAGATTGTTCTCGAGGTAGAGATTGCGCAGATACCAGGCGTAGAACGGGCCGGGCAGATTGGTGGAGTCGCTGTTCCAGTAAAGCAGATCGAACGGCGGCGGCGTCTCGCCCTTGAGGTAGTTGCCCACCACATAGTTCCAGACCAGATCGTTCGGACGCAGAAAGCTGAAGGTGGATGCCATGTCCTGGCCCTTCATCAGCCCGCCCTTGCCCATTTGCATCTCGCGCAGGCGCACCATGTTTTCATCGATGAAGATGTCCAGAATGCCTGTGTCGCGAAAGTCGATCAATGTAGTCAGCAGCGTCATGCTGGCGACGGGAAAAACTTGGGCCTGCGCCTTGGCCGCAGCAGTTTTGCTGCTTGTCTTTGCAGCCGCAGCGCGGCTGCGGGGCTTGGCCGCTTGCGGCTGTCCATGCTCGCGGGTATGGCGTGCAGCCAGCACTGCCATGGCGGTGGAGAGCATGGTGCCGCCCACGCAGAAACCCAGAACATTGATCTGCAGCGCCTCGCAGATATCCTGAACCGTGCTCACTGCCTTGAGTACGCCATCTTCGATGTAGTCATCCCAGCTCTTGTGAGCCTGGCTTTCGTCGGGATTGCGCCAGCTGACCACAAAGGTTCGATGGCCCTGGCTGACGGCATAGCGAATGACGGAGTTGTCCGGCTGCAAGTCCAGAATGTAGAACTTGTTGATGCAGGGCGGCACCATCAGAAAAGGCTTTTCGAATACCTTGGCAGTCAGCGGCTTGTATTCGATGAGCTGGAACAGTTCGTTCTCGAAAACCACAGCGCCTTCGGTGGTCGCCACGTTCTTGCCCACGGTGAACAGGCTTTCGTCGGTCATGGAGACATGACCCTGGCGCATGTCGGCCAGCAGATTGGCAATGCCCTGAGCCAGGCTCTCGCCCTTGGTTTCAACAACCTTGTTGAGCGCATCGGCGTTCAGTGCCAGAAAATTGCTGGGCGCCATGGCTGCCACCCATTGCTCCACCGCAAAACGCACCCGGTTGCGTGTTTTCTCATCGCCCTGAACCGCTTCGGCCATGCCGGTCAGCATGCGACTGCCCAGCAGGTAGTTGGCCGCGGCCATCGATGCAACGGGATTGGCGCTCCACTCGGGCTTGGCAAAGCGCTTGTCCCTGGACAGCAGGGCCTGAATCTGCTTGCCATCCGCGAGCGATTGCACTGACTGCAGGTATTCCTGTTGCAACCCCTGCAGTTTGGCCGCATCGAACTGAACCGCTTGAGCCGGACCCGTTGCCATCTGGGACATGGCCGATTGCATGGCATCCATGACTCCGGACCATGGGTTGGGGGCTGCACCCAGACCCGGCATGGCGCTGAGCCCCATGGGAGCACCGGACTGCATCTGCTGAAGCGTCTGGAGGCTCTTGCTCCACTGCTCCTGCCAGAATTGTTGAATGGATTGGCCAGCCTGGCCCCAGCTCGGGTCAAAATTCATGCTTACATCCTAGTCAAGGCAAGCGACCGGCGATCTCAGGGTCTGGGGACGCTTGCGGAATCTGCAATACGGCTCACACGGCGGCATTGTCACCTATGTGCCAGGCAGTTCCGACAAGAAGTAGCTTCATTTAGCCGTTATGAAGCTGTTTTGACACAAAACAACCCGGAGCCAGCATGCTTTCTGGCTCATTACAGAAACACCATGTACCTCATTGCCATCGCCTGGATGTACGTTGTCGTGATGATGACGATCGCCGAGGCTGCCAGCCCCGGCGGCACCCTGCTGGGTGCATTTTTCACCTTTGTGCTCTATGGTCTGCTGCCGCTTTCCATCGTGCTCTACATACTGGGCACGCCGGCCAGAAAGCGCCGCCTCAAAGCCCGGCAGGAACAGGAAGCACTAGCTGCAGGACACGCGCGCCCCAGCCCCGGCTCAGGCGTCACGCCAGATGCTGGCTGCCAGCCGCCCGCTGCCGCCCAGACGGACGGCGTCGCGCCGGTGCGAGAAGAATCGTGATGCATTGCTGACCGTGCACCAGGGCAGGCTGCCATCGTTGCCAAAGATTGCAGCAATGCCCAATGCAGCAAGCCGCTGACGTGCCAGCTGCGCCAGATCGGCCAGATATTTGGTGCAGTTGCCCTCCACAGGCACAAAGTGTCGTGCCGCCTCGGCGTCATGCGCCACGAAGATATCCCGCACCTCGGCCCCTACTTCGAAGGACTTGGAACCTATGCACGGGCCCAGCCAGGCCTGAGTGTGAGCGGCAATGCTGGACGGCTTCATGTCGCCCTCTGAAAGCGATTGCTGCGCCTGCACTTTCCGTGAAAAGGACTCGAAAAGCATCTCCAGCACACCGCCGGGCAACGGACCCTCGGACTGCTGCCTGCCAGGCGGCATGCCGGCCAGACCGCGCCAGCCCGCATGGGCCGCGCCCACGACCAGCCCCGAATCATGAGCCAGCAACACGGGCAGACAGTCCGCCACCATGATGGTGCAGACCACGCCGGCGTCGCCAGTCACACAGGCATCGAAGGCTGCACCATTGGACTCGAGCACATTGCCTGCATCCAGCGTCAGCACGTCCACGCCATGCACCTGCTGCAAGAAGGCCGTGCAGGCACCAGGGGTGCGGGCCTGCAGAGCCGCGTTGAACAGTTCACGGTTGCGGCGCACGTGAGCGGGGTTGTCGCTCACGTGGTCGCCCAGGTTCATGCTGCCCCAGGGTGCCTGACTGACGCCCCCCTCGCGCGAGGTGCAGATGGCATGCACGCCGGGCAGAGCCGGCCAGTCCGGGACCAGCCAGGAGTCGGGCCAGAGGTCCTGTGGACCCGGCCGATAGGTCTCGCTCATGGCGCCCTCTTCACTCTGCATCCGGACAGGCCGAGGGATGGGCCTGCTGGAAAGCCGGCAAGGCGTTGCAGCGCTCTGCCACGCCCATCAGTCGCGGCAGCGCATCGAGATTCACGTTGAAGCGCTGGGCGTTGTAGATCTGCGGCACCAGGCAGCACTCGGCCAGCGTGGGCGTGTCGCCCCAGCAAAACGTCGAAGGCAGCAGGCCTGAGGCCTTGCGTTCGGCATCCAGCAGCGCCAGCTGACGCTCGAAGGCTTCGAGGCCCGAGCGCACCCAGTGCGCATACCAGCCATTCTTGGCTTCGTCGCTGACGCCCATTTGGTGCACCAGGTACTTGAGCACGCGCAGGTTGTTGAGCGGATGGATCTCGCAAGCCACCATCTGTGCCAATGCGCGCACATGGGCACGGCCCAGTGCATCTGCGGGCAGCAATGGTGTTTGAGCATGGGTCTCATCGAGATATTCGATGATGGCCATGGACTGTGTGAGCCAGTGCCCCTCGTCCGTCACCAGTGCAGGCACCAGCGTGTCGCCCACATGGGAGGCATAGGCCGCAGCCTTTTGTTCGCCGCGCACCAGATGCACGGGCACGGAGTCATAGGACAGCCCCTTGAGTTGCAGCGCAATGCGCACACGGTAAGAGGCGGAAGAGCGGAAATAGGTATGCAGCTTCATGATGCCGCCAGCATAGCGCGAGCCGCGCAGACTGGCATTTTCCCTAGGGCCGGAATACGTAAAAGCCGTCGCGCGCCGTGCCGTCGGCGCTGCCGCATCGTGGCACACTGCTTGCCACATCAACCATTGCTGATTTCAGCGCCTGTTCCTGCCGAGGACTTCATGAGTTACGTGTTCAATCCCCCTGCCGTTGCCAGCCTGCCTGTTGTGGGCCGCGGCGAGCGCTTTCCCATTCACCGCATCTACTGCGTGGGCCGCAACTATGAGGATCACGCCAAGGAAATGGGCTTTACCGGCCGCGAGCCGCCGTTCTTCTTCATGAAGCCTGCGGACGCGACCGTGGCAGTGGAAGCCGGCAGCACCACCACCGTGGCCTACCCCACGCTGACCCAGAATCTGCACCATGAGATCGAGCTGGTCGTCGCCATCGGCAAGGCCGGCAAGAACATCAAGGCAGCCGATGCACTGCAGTACATCTACGGCTATGCCGTGGGTCTGGACATGACACGTCGCGACCTGCAAAACGACATGAAGAAGCAAGGCCGCCCCTGGTGTATCGGCAAGGCTTTCGAACAATCGGCCCCCATAGGCCCCATCACTCCGGCCGATCAGGCGGCAGACATCGTCAACGCCGAGATTTCGCTGCAGGTCAATGGCGACTATCGCCAGCGCAGCCACATCCACAAGCTGATCTGGAATATCGCCGAAACCATTGAGCATCTCTCCAGCGCCTGGGAGCTGCAGCCCGGCGATCTGATCATGACCGGCACCCCCGAGGGCGTGGCCGCCGTGGTCAAGGGCGATGTGCTGGAGGGCGCAGTCAGCGGACTTGAATCCATCAAGATACAGATCGCCTGAAAATCCTTGGCGCACAGGCAGTCAGCGCCGACCGGGTACTCGGGGAGTCACACCGCAATCAAGGTGTGACTCCCTTTTTCATAGCTGTTTGCACATGTTGTACCTGCGCTAGCGGCCTGATTTGCTTATAGTTGCGGAATGATTTTTCGCAGCCCCATCAAGTTCTGCCGCAATTGCGGCACCGCAGTCACCTACCGCGTTCCTGACGATGGGGATACTCGCGAACGTGCCGTTTGCCCGGCCTGCCACACCATCCACTACGAGAACCCGCTCAATGTGGTCGGCACCCTGCCTGTAACGGACGACGGACGCGTGCTGCTTTGCAAACGCAATATCGAGCCGCGCCGCGGCAAATGGACGCTGCCCGCAGGCTTCATGGAGCTGGCCGAAACCACCAGCCGCGGGGCCCAACGCGAAACCGACGAGGAAGCCGGAGCCGACATCGAGCTGGGCAGGCTGTTCAGTCTCATCAACGTGCCCCAGGTGGGACAGGTCCATCTCTTCTATCTGGCCCGCCTCAGAAGCACGCAGTTCTACCCTGGCCCCGAAACCATGGAGGCCCAGTTGTTTGCCGAGGCAGACATCCCCTGGGAAGAAATCGCGTTTCGCACCGTCAAGCTCACCCTGGAGCGCTTCTTTGCCGACCGCAGGGCCGGCGTGCTGGAGCAGCCGCAGGTGCACTGCATAGACCTGCTCTGAGCTGCCAGACTGGTTACCCACTTTCTCACATGAATCACCGCTCTGTCTTGGGGGGACAGAGGAAGTTGTCCGACGCCAGGCTCACCTCTACAGGCCAAAAATTACCAATAAATACAAATTGCGTGTGATCTGACATACCTCCTACGCAATGCTGTGAAAGGTCGAGCATGAGAGCGGGCATCGCGACGGACTTCTGATCGCCAGCAGGACGGCGTCTGCTGGCTGTTTCGTACCCGTACGTCTTGTGAATGCCCTCACTCATGCGTCTAAAGTCTATTTACTGGATGAGGCGTCATGAAGGCATCTTTGAGCCCCGCACTGAAGTCTCAACAATTGCTGCAGCGCGTCTGGGCTTTTGCACTGCTGGCTCTGATTCTGATGCTCAGTGCCAGCTGCAGCCTGTACCTGCTCTCGGCCGTGCGCGCTTTCGTCAACGGAGAAAGCCTCTGGTCCAAGGCCCAGAAGGATGCGATCTACTCGCTGTCCCGCTATGCCGACGAAGGCAATCCAGTGGACTTCGCCCACTACCAGCGGGCCTTGCAGGTGCCGCGTGGCGATGCCGAGGCACGTATTGCCCTCTACGACAAGCCCCTGCGCCTGGACCTGGCGCGCAAAGGCATAGAGCAAGGCCAGAACCACCCCGACGATGTCAGCGCCCTTATCTGGTTGCTGCGCACATTCCGCTATTTCAGCTGGGTGCAGGAGCCCGTCGCGTACTGGAAGATGGGTGACGAATACCTGAACCAGCTCGATACATTGGCCCAGGAAATCCGCCATGGATACGAAGTCGGCAACATCAGCCGCGAAAACATTGCCACCTGGAAGCGCGAGATCGACCTGATCAACCAGGGCGTGACGGCATTAACCAAGGCATTCAGCGACTCCCTGGGAAAAAGCTCACGCAACATCGTCTGGCTGCTGCTCGCCCTCAACGGCGCCCTGGCCATTGGCCTGGTGGGCCTGTGGGTATGGAATACCTGGCGCCTGATCCAGCTGCGAGAGCAGGTTCAAGATGGCCTGAACAGTGAAAAAGAGCGCGCGGAGACCACGCTGGCAGCGCTCAGCGATGCGGTCATCACCACCAATGCCAAGGGCATGGTCAACTATGTCAACCCCGCTGCCATAGGCCTGCTGGGTCTGCAAAAGCAAAGCTATCTGGACAAGCCCATCAAGCAGGTGCTGCAGTTCTACACCATGGACGCCTCCATCACCAGCGAAGGCCTGCTCGCCCAGCTGGTCAGCGAAACCAAGGAAAGCACTGTCGTGCGTGATGAACAAACGCACTGGGTGCGCCGCACCGACCACAGCATCGTGCCGGTCAAGGTACTGGGCTCCGCCATGCAGCGTGAGGGTCAGACATCGGGCGCCGTCTTCGTGCTGCGCGATGTATCGCGCGAGCAGCAGTACATGGACCAGATCTCCTGGAATGCACGCCATGACACGCTGACGGGGCTGGAAAATCGCGGTGAATTCGAGCGGCGGCTGCAAAAGATGCTGACCCAGGGTCTGCACCAGGTCAAGCCCTATGCCCTGCTCTACATCGATCTGGACCAGTTCAAGCTCATCAACGAAACCAGTGGCCATGCAGCCGGTGATGAAGTGCTGTGTGAAGTCTCTCGGATGTTGCAGGCCAATCTGCGCGAAACCGATTGTCTGGCACGCATGGGCGGTGACGAGTTTGCCGTGCTGCTGGAGAACTGCCCTCCTTCCAACGTCGCGAGCATTGCCGAGAAGCTGCGCCTGGCAGCCCAGCAACTGCAAACCACCTGGGGAGAGAAGATATTGCGCACCGGTTTTTCGATCGGTGCCGTGCATGTTCCCGGCGATGCGGTCAATGCCTCCGATCTGTTGCGCATGGTCGATATGGCCTGCTACCAGGCCAAGGAGCGCGGGCGCAACAAGGTCTTTTTCTACAAGGCCGAGGACGGAATCTACAGCCGCTATGTCAGCGAGATGGAATGGGCCACACGCATTCGTACCGCACTGGACGAAGACCGCTTTTGCCTCTATGCTCAGAGCATTGCACCGCTGCAGGCCCGCAAGAACAGCCGCCACAGCGGCATGCACTTCGAAGTCCTGCTGCGCCTGCGCGATGAAAACGGCCAGATCCTGGCCCCCGGACATTTCATCCCCGCCGCCGAGCGCTACGGCCTGATGCCATCGCTTGACCGCTGGGTGATCTCCCGGGCCCTGCAGACACTGGCGCAACAGCCCGGACACGCCAAGCTGGTGGAAACCTGCGCCATCAATCTCTCCGGCCCCAGCCTGGACGACGACGGCCTGCTGGAATTTGTGAAGGAGCAGTTGCAGCAGCATGGAATTGCGCCGCAAAAACTATGTTTCGAAATCACCGAAACCAGCGCCATTGGCAACCTCAGCAATGCCACACGGCTGATTCAGTCACTGCGCGCCCTGGGTTGCCGTTTTGCCCTGGACGACTTCGGAGTCGGCATGTCGTCGCTGACCTATCTGAAGCAGTTGCCCGTCGACTACCTCAAGATCGACGGCGGCTTTGTGCGCGACATGCTCAAGGACAAGGGAGACCACGCCATGGTGGAGATGATCAATCGCATCGGCCAGACCCTGGGCAAAAAGACCATCGCCGAGTTCGTCGAGAGCCGCGAGATCGCTGAGGAACTCATGACCATGGGCGTGGACTATGTGCAGGGCTACGCCATCGCCCGCCCCAAGCCCATGACGACCGAATACTTTGCCCCCACGCAGGAAAACCAGTTGCCGCAGTGGTGCGCCGCGCTGGCCATGAGCTGACAAGCTCGCATATCCACACAAAAAACGACGCATCAAGCGTCGTTTTTTTACTGCAATCAGACCGACGCCATCAACGGGACTTGCGCGAACCCTGGCCCGCCGGTCTGGCGGGCCTCGCCGCAGTTTTGAAACCTGGCTTGGCCTTGCCAGTCGTCACACCCGCGCGCGGCGGCAGGCCGGTATGCTGGGTCAGCAGCTTGCCCGGTTGCGGCTGGCTGCTGCGGAAGCGCACATCGCCCTTGGGCTCCAGGCTCGCCTCTTCGCTGCGGCGTCGCACGGCCACGGCCTTGCCATCCTTGTTGGTGGTGTAGCCGATGCCGCCACCCGCTTTGGTCGAGGTACTGTTCTTCTTTCGGGCACTCTGATAGCTGCCGTCCACCAGTGGCTGGAAGGTCGGGATCAGGTGCTGCTTGCCGTTGCCGATCAGATCGGCGCGCCCCATGGTCTTGAGCGCCTCGCGCAGCAGCGGCCAGTTGTTGGGGTCGTGATAGCGCAGGAAAGCCTTGTGCAGACGGCGGCGCTTTTCACCGCGCACGATGTCCACGCGCTCCTCGGCCTCGTCGCGCATCTGGCGGCGTACCTTGGTCAGCGTATTGCGACCGCTGTGGTACATGGCAGTGGCCGTGGCCATGGGGCTCGGGTAGAAGGTCTGCACCTGGTCGGCACGGAAGCCGTTCTTCTTGAGCCAGATGGCCAGATTCATCATGTCTTCATCGCTGGTGCCAGGGTGGGCGGCAATGAAGTAGGGAATCAGAAACTGCTTCTTGCCGGCTTCCTCGCTGAACTTCTCGAACAGCTGCTTGAACTTGTCATAGCTGCCGATGCCCGGCTTCATCATCTTGGTCAGCGGGCCTTGCTCGGTATGCTCAGGGGCGATCTTGAGATAGCCGCCCACATGGTGCTGGACCAGTTCCTTGACATACTCTGGCGACTTGACAGCCAGGTCGTAGCGCAGGCCGGAGCCGATCAGGATCTTCTTGATGCCTGGCAGCTTGCGCGCGCGGCGGTAGATCTTGATCAGCGGCCCGTGGTCGGTGTGCAGGTTCTGGCAGATGCCGGGGAAGACACAGCTGGGCTTGCGGCAGGCCGCTTCGATCTGCGGACTCTTGCAGCCCAGGCGGTACATATTGGCCGTGGGCCCGCCCAGGTCGGAGATGGTGCCGGTAAAGCCCTTGACCTTGTCGCGGATCTCTTCGAGCTCCTGGATGATGGAATCTTCCGAGCGGCTCTGGATGATGCGGCCCTCGTGCTCGGTGATGGAGCAGAAGGTGCAGCCGCCGAAGCAGCCGCGCATGATGTTCACCGAAGTGCGAATCATCTCCCAGGCCGGAATCTTGGTGGCGCCCTCGTGGCTGCCGCTTTCGTCGGCATAGACAGGATGCGGGCTACGGGCGTAGGGCAGACCGAAAACCCAGTCCATCTCGACTGTTGTGAGAGGAATGGGCGGCGGGTTCATCCACACATCGCGCGCCGTAGCTCCCTCGCCATGGGCCTGGACCAGCGCACGGGCGTTGCCGGGGTTGGTCTCCAGATGCAGAACGCGATTGGCGTGGGCGTACAGAATCGGGTCGCTCTTGACCTCTTCATAGCTGGGCAGGCGCAGCACGGTGCGCTCGCGCGGGGGCAGCTTGGACTTGCTGCGCAGCGAAAGATTGGGCACAAACTGGATGGGCTGGACCTTGGCTACCGATGCGCCGTCATTGGGGCCGTCCGCTTCCGATTTCGCGGCATCTTCCTTGGAGCAGGTCTGGCCCTGGGCCTCGGCCTGCTCGCTGGTCGTCATATAGGGGTTGATATGGGGCTCGACTTCGCCGGGCTCGTCCACTGTGGTGGAGTCGACTTCGAACCAGCCGTCCTCCGAAGCACGGCGAAAGAACGAAGTGCCGCGCACATCCGTGATCTGCTCCACCGGCTCGCGCGCCGCAATGCGGTGCGCCACTTCGACCAGGGCACGCTCGGCATTGCCGTAGAGCAGGATGTCGCACTTGCTGTCCACCACGATGGAGCGACGCACCTTGTCGCTCCAGTAGTCGTAGTGGGCAATGCGACGCAGCGAACCCTCGATGCCGCCCAGCACGATGGGCACGTCCTTGTAGGCTTCGCGGCAGCGCTGGCTGTAGACGATGGCTGCGCGATCGGGGCGCTTGCCGGCCACATCGCCGGGGGTGTAGGCATCGTCGCTGCGAATCTTGCGATCAGCCGTGTAGCGGTTGATCATCGAGTCCATGTTGCCGGCCGTCACGCCCCAGAACAGATTGGGCTTGCCCAGGGCCTTGAAGGCCTCGGCGCTGGTCCAGTCGGGCTGGGCGATGATGCCCACGCGAAAGCCTTGCGCCTCCAGCACCCGGCCGATGACCGCCATGCCGAAGCTGGGGTGATCCACATAGGCGTCGCCCGTGACCAGAATGATGTCGCAGCTGTCCCAGCCGAGCTGATCCATCTCCGCACGGCTCATGGGCAGGAACGGCGCCGGGCCGAAGCGCTTGGCCCAGTACGGCTTGTAGCTGGTCAGCGGTTTGGCATCGCGATGGAAAAAGGAAACATCAACCGGGGCGTTCATGTGGATGGGCTTTATATGGCCTCATGGCCTATGCGGAGAAAGAACCGGCCAGTGTACTTTTCTGCCCTCAGCCTTGCACGTGCAAGGTCTTGCACAAACATGGCTGAAACTCTGAAACTCATAGCATCCAGCACCCTCCATGACAGGGATTCAACATCAAACATGTCTAAAACCCATTATGGGAAAGCGCCAGATACTCATTTCTTCATAGCAATCCGCCCCTCAAGGCTTGCCCTAATCCTTTTCCTGGCCCGTCACTGCACCGCTGACAGGATCCAGCCTGAGCTTCATGACCGTCTGATCGGCGCGCAGCATCTTGACCTTGTAGCTGGTCTTGTCCCAGTCCGAATCCAGCTGGGCCTCCAGCGGCTTGCCGGGCAAGGCGGCAATAGCTGCATCGACGGCCTGCACCAGCGTGATCCGGGCATCGGCCAGACGCTTGACATGCTTGGCCTCGGCCTGTCCCTTGTTCTTCTCCACGGCGGCATCGCCCGTGCTGGCATTCACGCGCAGCTTGATTTCCTCATTCACTGGGGAGATCAAGGTGACCGAATAATAAGGCGCAGCGCCTTTCTTGCCCTCTTCCAGCTCGACATCGATCGCTTTTCCGGGAGCCACGGCCTGGGCTTTTTCGACGGCCTGGCTCAAGCCGATCTGCACGGCACCTGTCAAGGCCAGCCATTCGGCAGCCGACTTGGCCAGGGCCGGAGCCGCGCTCAATCCACTCAGGCTCAGGACTCCAGATAGCAGCAAGGTACTGGGACGCAATTTCATGGACCAATCCTCCTACGGTGGCAATGGCTCCAGTCTGCCTCGACTCCGTGGCGCGGCCTTGTCGGATATCAAGCCATATCGACTTTCAGAAAATCCATCTCAAACTATTGATAGGCAAAGATTATCCGCTATGAAATCCGCGAATCAACACGCACAGAACCCGCCAGAACCCGGCCCGGGCGGGCCGGGATGACTGCCACGTACAGGCCTTTTGCTTACAGATCTTGCTGGGCCGCCGCAATCATTTCGCCAAACTGGCGGGCATCACCGAGCTGATTGGCGGCCAGCAGCGCCAGCTTGACCAGCAGCAGCTCGGACTTTTCCGCGCCCACGGCATCGATGGCGCCAGCAAGCTGGTCGTACACGGTCTCCAGACCTGCGATATCAAGAGTGGTTTGCGTCATTTGAATCTCTCCTCAGGCAGGCAAGGCTGCCTTGAATGCGGCTTGCAGACGATTGGCGTCCAGCGCCATCCAGCGCGCACAGACATGCTGATCGGGGCGCAGCAGATAGGCAGCGCCATCGGCCATCACGCCATAGCGGGCGCGGCAGCGGCCTTCGCTGTCATCAAGTACCAGATCGGCACCGTCGATAGCGCTCGCAGCGTGGCTGCTGACGGCGATCAGGCGCACTGCAACGCCGCGAGCTCTGACCCCGGCCACGACCGCCTGCAGTTCGGCGGCAATCGCCTTGCCGCTCGTGAAATACAGCAGATCGAAGCCGCCCCCCAGATGATCGAGCAGATAGCTGTCAGGCGCAAAGCGCACGTTCAGAGGCGGCGCGCCATGGGCAGGGCCGGCCTTGAACAGCAGATTGTCGTCGCCCATGCTGTTGAGCGGCGAGTTGCCGTACTCATGCGGGCGCGAGGTGCGCCAGTGGTAGAGCGGGCCGACAAAGGGCTGGCTCAGCGACAGGGACAGCACGGCATCGCGCAGCAGCCTGAAGCCTCTGCTGGGCGGTGCCATGAAACGCGTGCTCTTGCCGGCCTCCTCCACAATCTCGCGGGCCGCGCCCACGCGCTCGCTGCTGTAGCTTTGCAGCAGCGCGGCGCTGGCCACGCCCTTGGCGACGAGTGCCAGACGCCAGCCCAGGCCCTGAGCATCCTGAAAACCGGTGTTGGCACCGCGCACGCCGAAGATGGGCAGCATATGGGCGGCGTCGCCCGCAAAGATCACGCGGCCATGCACATAGTCGGGCAGGGTCAGCGCGCGGGCCGAGTAGACGGAGCTCCAGTCCATCTCCCAGGGCGTGCCGCCAAAGCCGATCATCTCCAACTGCGCATCGATGCGCGCCTTCAGCGACTCGGGCCTGAGCGCATCCTCGGGATCTTCGCCAGCAGGCAGCTGGTAGTCCACACGCCAGATGCCATGCGGCTCGCGGTGCATGAGGATGGTGTTGCCCGGGTTCCATGAGGGATCGAAGAATGCGAGGCGCTCGGTGGGCAGGGGCAGGTCGATGCGAATGTCGGCAATCACGAAGCGACCCTCGTAGGAGGCGCCTTCCATCAGCAGACTCATGGCCGTGCGAATCCCCGAACGCGCGCCGTCGCTGGCCACCAGCCAGTCCGCCCGCAGCTCGTAGCTGCCTTCAGGGGTGTCCACCTCCACCAAAACCTGCTCGCCCTTTTGCTCGACCTTGTTCACGCGATTGCCCCAGCGCAGCTCGATCAGCGGGTTGGCCTGCACTGCATCGACCAGGTATTCCTCCAGGTACTGCTGCTGCAGATTGATCATGGGAAAGAAGCGGTCGTCGTCGGCACGCGCGTTTTCCATGCGAAACACACGCTGGCCGCGGTAGATGCTGTTGCCGTAGCACCAGGGCAGTCCGGTCTCCGTCACACGCTGGGCCACGCCCACCTGCTGCAGGATTTCCATGGAGCGGCGCGTGAACACGATGGCCCGGCTGCCTTCGGACACCTGCAGCTCGGACTCGAGCACCACACAGCGCTGGCCGTGGCGGGCAATCTCCAGCGCCGTGGTCAGGCCCACGGGGCCGGTGCCGACGATGACGACGGGGTGGTTTTGCTCGCCCGGATTCCGGGAGGCAAGCCAGGGCTGGTGCACCTGGTACTGGTAGTAGATGGAGCTGCGTGGCTCGGCAAATGGCTGGTGCATGTTCTTGTCTCCTGGGGGCGCTGTCGTGATCAAACCGTTGCGCTTTTGTCCCCTTTGCGGTCTGGCTTGCAATGCAGTGTAGAAAAGCAGCCTACAACCGATGTCACCAGATGGAGACAACATCTATCCCAAGCAAAATTTCAATGAAATAAGCCCCTAGCCCTTACCCATCAATCGATGGAAGCTATCAAAGTTGACCATCGACAGCTTCAGCGGGTTCCATCAGCAGCGCAAACAGCTCGCGCTGCCCCTGCACGCCCAGCTTGGCGCAGACGCGTTTGACATAGGTGCGCGCGCTGCTGACGGTAATGCCCAGGCGCTGCGCCAGCGCATCGGCATCCAGCCCCTGGGCCAGTGCCCGCACCACATCGAGATCGCGCGGCGTCAGCTGCTCGAAGCGCCGCGCCAGACGCGCCAGTACCAGCCCGACCAGGTCGTCCTGCAGCGTCTGCCCCGCGTAATGCAGACGCATGGCCTGCATGACCAGGGGAGCGAAGGCCTCGATCCGGGCAATGGCCGCAGCGTCGAAGCTGCCATGCTCCTCGCCGCGGTACAGGTTCACGGAAAGCCAGCGCGCGTTTTCCTGCAGCATCAGCAGCGACAGCCGCTCGGCAATGCGCGGCAGCTCATAGCAGACATGGCGGTACTCGGGGTGCTGCACGTCGTGCGGCCCCTGGCGATGCAGCCAGACGCGCGGCTTGGCATGCGGGTCCCTGGCAAGGCGTGCCAGCTCGGCCTGCATCACGCGCTGCGAACCATCGAGCGGATAGAAGCGCTCGCTGTAATCCTGGGAGATCATGGGCAGCGCCCCGGTGCGCGCCCTGTCTCCCATGCCCACCACGCGCGGCCTGGCCATGCCCTGGAAGGAGAAGATCGTGCATTGGGCCAGCGGCACATGGTGCCCCAGCAGCTGCAGGATCTGCTCGGCCACGGCGTCGCTGCTGCTGCGTCCCACTCTTTCCATCATGGCCGTCACATCGGCCAGGGCCACGGGCAGCTGCGCTGCCTGCGCGGCAGCCGGCAGCAGCATCCAGTGCGAAGAATCGGGAAACGGCGCAGAGCTAGCAGTCATGGGCTGCGATTTTCGCCGCTGCAGCGCGGCCGCGGACAGGAAAAACCGGCTCTCCCTTTCAGGAGCAGCCGGTCTGGCCGGTTTGGCTTGAAGCAGAAAATGCGGTCTGGCCCTGGGCCCTACCACTCGCCCACATTGCGTATGCGCTGCAGCAGCTCCCATTCGTCTTCGGGTGCCGCAGCCTGCAGGGCCTGGGGCTCTGCCAGCTCCTGCGCAAGTGGAGGCGGCGTGAAATGCTCGCGGCCAAAAGTATGTTCGCTCAGGGACTGTGGTTGCGGATTGTTCATGACGGCCTCCTTTGGGCAAAGCTTAAGGCTCGAGGCTTGCCGAACATGTAGGAATTGGCTTAAGGACACTGTCGAGCAATCCCCACATGCCGCGTCGTCATGTCATGGATATGTCACAACTGCCGCTACCCGGCCCATGTACCGCAACGCTGCTAGGCCCCGGCTTTGCGGTTATGCTGCCGCCGCTATGCCTCAGACCCTTCGCGCTCCCGTCTCCAGTGAACTCATCATCAAGAAAAGCCGTTTCATCGGCTGCGTGCAGCCGATGACGGACCGCTCCAGCGCGCAGGCCGTGGTGGATGCACTGTGGCGCGAGCACCCGGGCGCCGCCCATGTCTGCTGGGCCTTGCTGGCGGGCGGGCAATCTGCGGCCGTGGATGATGGCGAGCCCAGTGGAACTGCCGGTCGCCCCATGCTGGACGTACTGCGCCATCAGGACCTGGAGGGCGTGCTGGCCACTGTGGTGCGCTACTTTGGTGGGGTCAAGCTCGGCGCCGGCGGACTGGTGCGCGCCTACACCGACGCCGTGGCACAGGCCTTGCTGCAGGCCGAAAAAGTCGCCATTCAACGCATGCAGACCTTGCAGTGCACGGCCCCCTATCCGCTGGAAGGTCTGGTGCGGCGCATGGCCGACACTGCAGGCGCGGAGTTGCTGGAGGTCGATCACGGCTCTCTGGTGCGCTTCAAGCTGCAGATGCCCGAGGCCGATGCCGCCCAGTTCGTCAGTGCCCTCAATGAAAACGGCCAGGGCCGCATTGGCTGGCTCAAGCCGGACGAGCTGTAGATCGCAAAAAAAGCCCGCCTTTGGCGGGTTTCTGAGCGGGCAATTTCAGCAGTTGCCTTTCTTGGCCTGGCCCGGTGGGCAGCCGTGGGGATGAGGCTTTTTGTAGCCATCGTCGTAGTATCCGCCGCGGCTGTCATAGACAGCACAGCCGCTCAGCACAAACATGGCCGCTGCCAAAGCAAACATCGTTTTCATGGGGTGACCTTTTCAGATTTTTGAGGGTGCCAGTCTATAGGCGGCCCCGTCCGCATTCTGTCAACAATCCTGTTGCGGCTTTCAATTGGCCGGCTGCTGCTGCTCGACCGCAACCTGCAGGTGCAGCAAGGTGAAGTACAGGGTTACATCGCCCTGCTGGTCGATGAAGGTACCTACGGCGCGCTGCAGGCGGGCGGCAATGCACATGCACTCCATGGCCTCGGGGCGGCCGCCGGGAATCCGGGCCGTGGTGAGCAGTGCGAGCTGGTTTTGGCGGCCGAACTCATGCACGACTTCCAGCGCTTGGCCATGCTGCTTGGGAATGGCTTCGTTGGCCCAGCTCCAGACAAAGCTGCCGTCCTGCTCGCTGCTGGTTCCCACCAGGCAGACCGTGGCAATCACCTCATGCAGCGGAGCTTCCAGCGCCAGCAGGGCGCGATCGAGATCCCAGCGGTACCTGGGGCTGCCCTGCAAGCCGAATTCCTGGGGCCACTGTGCATTGCGGGCCTGCATCATTTCAACGGCCTCACGGCTCCAGGCAGCCCAGTCGGTGGTTTGTGCGTCGTTGCTCATTGCGTATCCATTGCTTTTCAACAAAGCGCATTGTCAGGCAAGAAGCGGGCATGCCCGGGCCCGAAATCCTATGCCCCCGTCGGCCTGCGTTCAGCTCTTCATCTGCTGCGCTATCCAGTCGGCCAGCAGTTGCTGCACCGAGCCCGCTCCCCAACTCTGTACGGCCAGCAGGCAGTAGTGCGAGCCGTCTGGCACAAAGCCCATTGGAGCCACCAGCCGGCCGGCAGCGATATCGTCCTGTACCAGAAGTTGCGGCCCCATGGCCACGCCCAGGCCCGCTGCTGCTGCCTGCAAACTCAGGTAGAAATGCTCAAGCACCAGATAACCTGCTGCTTGCGCCTGCTGAATCTGGGTGGGAGGCTGATTTGGCCGGTTTTTCCACCAATCCTCCCAGGCCTTGGGTCGTGTCTTGCTGTGCAAGAGCGTTGCATCGCCATGAAGCGCCAGACCGCCATCGGACTGCAACGCAAAGAAATGCGCCAGGCGGTCCGGATGGCAGACCGGCCCCATGCGCTCTGCGCATAAGAGCTGCATTTGGACATTGCGACCGCAGTCAAAGTCGTTGCGCCGAATGGCCAGATCGATGCCGCGCCCCCATTCCACGGCACCGCCGCCCGCAACCAGATGCACGGTGTGCTGCGGGTAGCGTGCCTGGAAGTCGCCCCAGCGCGGAATCAGCCAGCGCATCAGCAGCGTGGGCTCGCACGACAGCAGCAACGGCCTTCCAGCCGCCTGCTGCCGCACTGCCTCGGCCGCACGTGCCATCTGCCCCAGACCGGCATGCACCCCGTCGAACAACAGCCTCCCCGCTGCATTGAGAAAGACACGGCGATTGCGGCGCTCGAACAGCTGCGCCCCCAACTCCTCCTCCACCGAGCGCACCGCGCGGCTGATGGCTCCATGGGTCAGGTGCAGCTCATCGGCAGCGCGGCTGAAGCTCTCCAGCCGCGCTGCCGCTTCAAAACAGCGCAAAGCGACCAGCGAAGGCATTCGTTGTGGACTGCCGGCAGAAATATGTGAGTCTGAATCACTATTTTCTTGAGAAATCATCGTTATTCAAAAAACTTTGATCGCCCTAGAGTTCACAGCTACAGGGCACTGATTGCCATTCTCGTGCAACAGAGCCATCTCACAAACTGATATTTGAACTCAACCAATACACTGTATGAACGCCTGGCCCTCCGTGATTCTCGTTACCTCTCTCGCCGTCATCAGCCCCGGCGCCGACTTCGCCATGGTCACCCGCACCAGCCTGATGGAATCGCGCCGTGCGGGTCTCTGGGTGGCGCTGGGCATCGGCTGCGGCGTTCTGATCCATGTGGCCTACACCCTGCTGGGACTGGGCATGGTCCTGCAACGCCTGCCCTGGCTTTTCAATCTGCTCAAATATGCGGGCGCAGCCTATCTGGTGTGGCTCGGAATTTCTCTCTGGCGCGGTGCCAGCCGTGCAAACGGCGATCGGCCAGAGTCCCGATCCAGTGCCGAACCAGGCAAGCCCAATGCAGCCAAAGGCCATGCGCCAGGCCGCTCGCTTTTCGTCCTGGGCTTTCTGACCAATGCACTCAACCCCAAGACAGCGCTGTTCATCCTCAGCCTGTTCATGCAAATCGTCGGCCCTGCCGTGCCCATGCCCACCCAGTTGGCCTACGGCCTTTTCGTCGCCATGGCCCACATGCTGTGGTTTGCGCTGGTAGCCTGTTTTTTCTCTGCCCCGATGCTCCAGCCCAAGGTGCAAGCCATACGCCCATGGGTAGATCGCAGTCTGGGCTGCGTGCTGCTTGTCCTGGGCCTGCTGCTGATCGCCACCGGCACACCGGCTACGTCGGATCTGATGAATGTCAGCATCTGACAGGAAAAGCCCGACAAGCCCAATAGCCGCAATGGCCGCCATAGCAGCATCTGCAACGCAAACGACAGCTTTGGAGCGCTCACCCGTGCCATGCTTGTCATGGTTGGCACCCATCAGCAAAACACCAAAGGAGACAAGCACCATGAAAAGTCGCTACCCCTTTCCCGATCTGAACAGCCTGCCTGAAGACATCAGGCAACGTATCGCCGAGGTACAGCAAAAGTCGGGCTTTATTCCCAATGTTTTTCTGGCCTTTGCTCGCCGGCCGGCCGAGTGGCGCGCCTTCTTTGCCTACCACGATGCGCTGATGCTCAAGGAAGACGGCAGTCTCAGCAAGGGCGAGCGCGAAATGATCGTCACCGCCACCAGCGCTGCCAATCAGTGCCTGTATTGCGTAGTGGCTCATGGCGCCATCTTGCGCATCTATGAGAAAAAGCCGCTGATTGCCGACCAGGTGGCAGTCAATTACCGCAAGGCCGACATCAGCCCGCGCGAGCGGGCCATGCTGGACTTTGCCATGAAGGTCTGTCTGCACAGCGCCGAAATCGACGATGCCGACTACGAAGCCTTGTACCCTCACGGTTTTGACGACGAAGATATCTGGGACATTGCGGCCATTACCGCCTTCTTCGGACTGTCCAACCGGATGGCCAGCTTCGCGGACATGCAGCCCAATCCCGAGTTCTATCTGATGGGCCGGGTGCCGCGCGAGAAAAAAGCCTGAAGCAACAAGCAGTAACTCGAGGGGGCAATCGCTGCAACTTGCATCGCAATGGAGCATCATCCCTCGCAGAGCAGCGGCCAACCCGGCAAAACGCTGTTTGCCGGAGGTCATCCAGATGCGCAATACCGTTTGCTGCCTCGCCGCCCTGCTCGCCACGCTCTGTGCCACCGCAGCTCATGCCACCTCGTGGGAGCTCAAGCCCGGTGGCGACAACCGACTGGAATTCACCGCCACTTTCGAGCAAACGCCGGTCACCGGCGTGTTCAAGGACTTCCGGGTTCGCTTTGATTTCGACCCTCAAAAGCCAGGCAGCAACAGGCTGAATGTCCGCATTCGCATCAGCAGCGCCGACATGGCCAATCCGGACATCAACCAGGCCATCGCCGGCAAGGACTGGTTTGACTATGTGCGTTATCCCGAGGCAGTCTTTGATGCCAGCGAGATTCTCGACGCCCCCGGCGCAGCCGGCCACCTGGCACGTGGCACCCTGCTGCTCAAAGGCCACAGACAGCCGCTTGTGCTGCCCTTCAGCTGGAAGCCCGAGGAACGCCGCATGGAAGGCGAATTCGTCACCCATCGCTCGATATTTGATATCGGCACAGGAGAGTGGAAGAGCAGCAATGCCGTGGGAGACGCAGTGACAGTGAGATTTCGTGTCCAACTGCGCGAGTTGCCATGACATTGCCCAGACAGCTGATTGCAGTCCTGTTCGCTCTGATCACAGGCTGCTCGCAACCTGGCATCGAGCCAGCGCAGCCTCCCGGCCCGACGGCAAGGCCTGCGGACTTTCCTGCGGCCTTCTATGCCGATGCTGCTGCACGGGACCAGTCGGTGCTTCAGATCGATTCCTCGCATTCCCTGGTCTCGATCACCGTTCGACGCGCTGGCGCTCTGGCCAGACTGGGGCACGACCATGTAATTGCCAGCCATGAGCTGCAAGGCTATGTGGCCCCTCAGCTTGGCCGCGCCGATCTTTATGTGGCGCTGGACAGGCTATCGGTTGACGAACCCGCTCTGCGTGCCAAGGCGGCTCTGGACACCCAGCCCAGCGCTGCCGATATTGAAGCGACCCGTGCCAATATGCTGAGCAAGCTGCTGCAAACCTCGGTCCATCCGTTTGCACTGATCCAGGCACATGCGTCCCCGCAAGCAGACGGCGATGTATTGCTGGCCCTGGAACTCACTCTTCACGGCGTCACACGCAGCCTGAGCGCACCGGCCCGAATCCGGAAGACGCCAGGCGAACTCCATATCAGCGGCTCGCTGAGCATCGATCAATCGAGCTTTGGCATCACGCCTTTGTCCATCCTGGGCGGTGCAATCCAGGTCCGCGACAGGCTCGAATTGAACTTCGAAGTGCGCGCAGTGCCACCTCAGCAGCAGGAACCCCGGTCATGAGAACAGCGCTTGTGGGTGCCTGCGGTGCAGCTGTGGCCCTGCTTTGCGGCGGTGTCCAGGTTTCGGCACAGGAGCTGCGCATAGAGACTGCCGAGAACAATGAGGCCATGACGGTGAATGCCTGGGCCGTCATGCAAGTCAGGCTGGCCACGGCCTGGAGCGTGATTTCCGACTACGACCATCTGGCCGACTTTGTGCCGGATATGCAAAGCTCGCGTGTGCTGCAACGCGACGGCAACCAAGTGCTGCTGGAGCAAAAAGGCAGTCTGGGGTTTCTGTTTTTTCGCCAGGCAATCGAGGTCAGACTGGCTGTAACCGAATGGCCGCAGCAGCGCATCACCGCGCATGCGATCGGCGGTAATCTCAAGCAGATGGACGGCAGCTATACCCTGGAAACCCAAGCCGACGGCCGGGTGCGCCTGGCCTACAGCGCTCGCCTGGTCCCCGCTTTCGCCATCCCGCCGCTGGTCGGCAAACCGGTACTGCGCCAGCTGCTGAAACGCCAGTTCAGGGCACTGGTGGATGAAATCCAGCGACGTGAGGCCTTGAAGCTTCAAGAGCACAAGCAGACACCAGAAAATTAGCAGCAGGCCGCTGCAAAGATCAGGTGGGCAACCGCTTCACTTCAATTGCTGCTGACGCCGCCTGCCGTGCGGGCACGGTATTGGAGGCATGCAAGCCTGGCCCCTGTGCCTCAGGCTGCAGCCATGACTGCGCAGGCATCTGCAAGAACAAAGACTTAAATCGCAGAGGCCCTGAGATGGCGCGTGAATTGCTCGAACTCTGCAGCCATGCTGGCAATGGCTGCCCTAGGCAGTACCAGAGCCTGCATGGCGTCGATGAACAGATAGTAGTTCACGTCATCTTCGGCAAGCGACAGCACTCCTGACCACGGCAGTATCGTGTCTCCGCGAACCGAGGCTACCCCGATGGCATCCGACGAGAGCGTGACCGTTTGCGGCGACAGAAACGCCCCATCCGGCAGGAGCATGAGCTTGCGCATGGATGCCTGTGACAGGTAAGGCATTGTCACGACGGCGATCAAAGCGACGACCAGAAGGCAGGCAACCTGCCCCAGTGGGCCGGAGATCTCAGGAAACTCACGCATCAGTCGTGCGTAGGCTGCACCAGCCAGGCCAATGCAAAGCCACACCACAACCCGCAAGAGGAACGGCCAGGAAAGCATCCCAGCCTTCTGATGCCAGCGCCGCGAAACCATTTTCTGCAGGCGAAGGAAGTCGGCGGGAGTGAGAGTAAAGCTGGCGGTCATGTTCATGGTTTGTTGATGTGGCCACAGGTATGAGCGACCTGCAGCAGCGAGTATTGATCGAAAAATGACTGCTGCATCTCACACGGTCGATGGCTGGGGCTCATGAACGAATTCGTTACCGGCACCGCTACCGGCACTTTTACCTGCACTGTTCCAGCACCATAAGCCGGCGCACCGGGCATTACGGGGTGCGACCAGAGCTGTGCATGCGATACAGGCACAACCCATGCAGCCGCAAGATGTGAAGTTGCAGAAAATCGAGACAGCCATGTCTATGACGTGACGGACTTGAAGCATTGATCTGATTGCCTGCCACGTATCGATTGCGCTTCATCTTCCTCGAACGCCCGAATCGTCGAACAGCCTTGCTGCCAGCACTTGACCATCAAGCGCTGGCAGCGGCTTCAACTTCAGGCCTTGAAAGTCAACCAGGGCTTCAACCGCACACTCGCACGAATCAGCCCCGCCTCTTCCTGCGCCTGCAGCACCGGCCCTACGGGTTTGTAGGCGCTGGGCGCTTCCTCGATCAGTCGCTCTTCACGCAAGGTGATGCACTGCCAGACGGATTCGACCAACGGCTGCTTCATGCGCCGCGTGTCCTGTCTACGCACCTGGCGGCCCGCGCCATGGCTGCAGGAGCGCAGCCAGTCTTCATGGCCCAGACCTTTGACGAGGAAAGAGTAATCGCCCATCGAGCCCGGAATCAGCGCCCACTGGCCCTCATGCGCGGGGGTGGAGCCCTTGCGATGTACGTTGAACTCGCCCTCGGTCATCACCACGTTATGGGGCACATCCACAATCAGGCGCGATGCATCGGGCGCGGCAATGCCTGCCAGCTCTTTGCGCACCAGCTCCGCCAGCGCCATGCGGTTGAACCACGCGTAGCGCGCAGCCACGCCCATCGCTTGCAGATAATCCTGCGCCAGCGCACCGCTCAGGCCATACAGACCATGCTGAGGGTGTTTGATGCCTTGCGGCCATTGCTGCCTGGCCAGCTCCATCCAGCGGCGGCCGACATAAAAGCCGACATCGCGCGAGCCAGTGTGGATCATCACCGTGACATCGCCCTTCCTGAGCCCCGCGGCATAGGCGGCATGGCGGTCGTAGACTTCCTCGACCACACAGAACTCCAGAAAGTGGTTACCGCTTCCCAGGTCCGCGGCAGACGGCGGGCGCAGCAGCTCGCGCGCCTGCAAAAGAGCTTCAGGCGCGTAGCGACTCTGGCCCGCAAAGCCTTGCAGGCCCACGCACTCGGCCAGTTCGGCTTGCAGGCGGTCGCGGTTCACGCCTTGCCATAGACCCACGTCAGGCAACTGTTCAATAAAGGCCTGGGGACCCTCATCAAACAGCGCCTTGAAGCCTGCGCTGCGCACGGGCACATCGCGCCCGTTCTGCAAGATGACGCGGGTCAGTCGCTGCACGATGGTGCTTTTGTGCAGCTCGGCCTGCGCCTGCGTCAGGCCCGTGCTCAGCAGGCGTATGCCGCAATTGATGTCCGTGCCGATGGCCGCAGGAATCACGAAGTCTGGCGACGTGGCCACCACCGCCCCCACAGGCGCAATGCTGCCGGGGTGAAAGTCCGGCGTGGCACAGGCCTTGCAGACCGCGCCGTGGCCTTGCGGGTCGGCAACCGAGGCGAAGTCCAGCAGTTGACTAACGGCCTTGTGCTCCAACGGCAGGCTGTCGGGCAACAAAATGGTGGCCGCTGCCTGCTCGTTATGGATTTGATAGATATTGTCTCGGTAGGAGACCTGGATGCCCTGACGTGACAGAGCTTTTTGCAGTCGGGAAAGCTTCCCGGAAGAATGCGGCATGATGCTGATAAAAACAGGTACGCAACAGCGCATCTCCGAATCTGGGAGATGCAACGCACCTTCGAGCAGCAGCATCAAGAAGGACTGATAAGGAGCCGATTCTAATGAGTAAGCGCCGGGCCGCCTAATCGGCGTTGCTAATATGCCGCAATGCGCAATGCAATTTCGCCCTTCCAGATTCCTGCGCCGCTGCAGACTTTGTATGACGCAGCTGCGGCCATGGGCCCTCAGTTCGGCCTGTCACCCGAAGCCGTTTTTGGAGACTGCGGCCTGCGGCTGGAGATCCCCCCCGTACCCGGTTACATCGATTGGTGCACGCCGCGCAATGTGATGACGTTTGCGACCACGGGCTGCGACAGTGTTCATTACAGCTATCTGGTCGATGGGCGCCTGCCCGATAGCGTCTGCCCCATCGTCATGACACTGCCCTGCGTGAACGAATTGAGCTGGGTGATTGCCGAGAACTTTCAGGAGTTCTTTGACTACGGCTATTACACAGGCTGGCTCGAGCTGGAGCAGTTGTACTACGAGGATGAAAAAGGCGAAGCCTGCTTTCACGAGGCAAGCCAGTCATTGAGCAATCTCGGCAGGCAACAACTGCCGCTGCTGCACAAGGCGTTGAATATGCAGGCTGTGCTGCCGACGCTGCAACGCTTCGGCGAGCTGCAGAAAAAGTACCAAGCCTTATTGAATATTCCACCCATGCCGCCAGAGCATGCCTGATTGCGCATCTGCCAATCGCATTGATCCCCATGCTCGCTGAGCGACACCGCTTTTCATTCGGAATTCAGTCCAGAAAGCGGGCAGCCACAGCAGGATCCGGCAGCATGCACTGCTCGCTTTTGCCAAACCAGTGATAGCGGTTTCTGGCGATCATGCGGTAGAGCGCATCGCGCAATGCAGCAGGTATCAACCTGATCACCGCTGTCAGTCGCCAGGGCCAGCCCAGTGCGTGCAGCACGCGCAAGATGGCATCCGTGTGCTGCCAGGAGTGCTGGCCGTCCACCAGCAGCAAGGTCTGCAGACCTTCCATGCGCAAGCCTGCATCAGCCAACAGCTTGCCGCCGACCTTGCCCTGTATGGCGGCGAACTGAAAAATGCCCTGCTTGTCGTGCTTGAGCAAGAACTGCACCCAGCCATTGCACAACAGACATTGCCCATCAAAGACCACAATCATGCTTGTTCCTCGGGCAGCAACAGATAGCCACGATAACTGGCCACCACGCCAATCAGGGGGACGGCCGCTTCGACATGAAATTGCATATGCTCCCCGGCCCCGGTTTCTTCGGCCACGATGCGCGGTGCCAGCCAGCCCGGGCATGGGAAGCCCAGAAAGTACAGACGCTGCAGTCGCATGAGAAGCCGTCCATCCACCGCCTGCAAGGCAAAGCAAAGTCGCGCCAGGCCAAGGCGCTCGATCAGATGGCCATTGTGCAACTGCATGGTTGAGCGCATGAGCTGCGAGGGGAAGATGCGAATCCAGGTTTCCGCCTTGGGACTGGCCTGCAGTTCGAAATGAATCGCTCCCTCGCTAGCGACGCGTGGCGTGCCCAGAGCCAGCGCCAGCAGCTTGGCCGCCAGAGTCTGGGGAGCGCCGGTCTGCACCCGGCCCTGAAGCTCATGCTCGCCCTGCAGGCCGTGAAAGCGCTGCAGGGCGGCATCGAGCTTGCCGAACTCATCGCCCATCGCCTGCTGAAACAACGAAGCGCTTGGCATCATCAAGCAATCTCCCTGATCTGAATATCCAGTCCCTGCGCTTCGGCCACAAAGTCCTGCAGCGTCAGCAGCCCCATGCAAGGCCTGGCGCCAGGCTCCAGCGGTGCACCCGCAGCCAGCTTGCGTACCAGCGCACAGGCGGCCAGCGTGGGAACATAAGGCCCGTCGCCCGAGCCCGCCATAAGCACCCAGCCGCGCTGGCAGGCTTGCCCCTTTGTATCCAGGCCACTGACCGTGACATGCATGGCCCCTGCATCGCTGCCCCAGTTCTTGAACCAGTCCGCCATGCGCTTGAGTCGGCGGGCATGTACAGACCAGTCCTGCACCAGCCCTCTGTGGGCCAGCCAGGCCATGGCATTCATCCCGCGCTGCAAGAACGACAGCTCAAGCCCGGCACCGAATCTGATGGACGGATTTCCTGCATAGCGAGGCGGTAGCAGCGCAAGATCCGGGATATCGCAGGCCGACAGCAGCCGCCGCCCAACAGGGGCCGGATAGTCGTGTCCATAGCTGCGCAGCCAGCCAATCAAGGCTTGCTGCCCCAAGCCAGGCAGCGGCTTGCCGCAATAGCTGAGGATGGCTGCGACGGTGGACAGGCCTCTATCCGTACGATTGCCCGGGCTGATGCCTATGTCGATGTCGCTGACGCGAGCCATGCCCGAAGCCAGCGCATCCACGACCGCCGAGGACAGCGCTGGCACCGAGCTGGCACCGCTGAGCAGCAGCACGCCCGCAGCTTTGGCCTGCGGATCGAGCACATCGATGCCGCAGACAAAGTCACGCCCATCGGCCAGATCCACATAGTGGACGCCGGCGTGGGCGCAGGCTAGCGCCACGCGGTAGTCCTGCCCCTGAAACGGGCCCGAAGTGTGAATGAGTGCATCCACCTCCAGCGCCTTGAGCCTGTCCTCCAGACCCGGCACCATCACGTCCACCACCGCGTGGCTCAGGCTTGAGCAAGCGCCCGGTGCCAGACTTTCAACCAGCGCCTGCGCCGCAGAGGCCGAGCGCCCTGCCACCACGATGTGTAAACCGCTTTGCCTGGCAAGCCTGGCAACCAGCCGGCTGCCGAAGAAGCCGTAAGCACCGACGACCATGACCTTCAATTCACGCATGCCTCAGTGTAGCGGGACGCGGGTTTCGCTCCGAAGCGCAAGCCCCGCAACGGCGAGCCTGCTCAGCCGCGTCATGGCTCGGCCACAGCCCGGCCACAGCCTGGTCACAGCCCGTACTTGCGAATCTTGTCGTGCAGTGTGGTCTTGGGGGTGTGCAGCGCCTGCGCCGTGCGCGTCAGGCTGCCTTCGTTGTTGCGCAAGGCTTCGGAAATCAGGGAGCGCTCTATGGACTCCATGGTCGCCGCCAGCGAAGCCGCAGCCTCGGGCGCCGTACCGGACGGGGACAGGCCAGCATCCAGTCCCAGCGTGATGCGCTCGGCCGTGTTGCGCAGCTCGCGCACATTGCCTGGCCAGTCGTGGGCAAGCAGCGCCTGCAGACGCTGCGGCGTCAGCTCGGCCACGGGCCGCTGGTGGCGGGCGGCGGCCTGCAACGCGAAATGCTCGAACAGCAGCGCAACATCCTCGCGGCGCTCGCGCAGCGGGGGCAGGTTCACGGTCACCACATTGAGACGGTAGTAAAGATCGGCGCGAAACAGGCCCTGGCGGCTGAGTTCCAGCAAATCGACCTTGGTCGCAGCAATCACACGGCAGTCGACGGCAATGAGCGTGTTCGAGCCCAGACGCTCCAGCACTCTTTCCTGCAGCACGCGCAGCAGCTTGGCCTGCATGGCCAGGGGCATGCTTTCGATCTCGTCGAGAAACAAGGTGCCGCCGCTGGCATGTTCGATCTTGCCGATGCGCTTTTTGCCCGCGCCGGTAAAGGCCCCGGCCTCGCTGCCGAACATTTCGCTGTCAAACAGCGTCTCCGGCAGGCCGCCGCAATTGATGGCGACAAAGTTGCCGCTCTTGCGCCGACTGGATTCATGCAGGCTGCGCGCGACTCTTTCCTTGCCAGTGCCCGTTTCCCCCCAGATCAGCACATCGGCCTCGCTGGCCGCCAGGCTTTGCAATGTGCTGCGCAACTGCTGCATGGGCAGCGAGCGCCCCAGCAACTGGTGCTGCAATACATCCCGGCTTTGCAGCTGCTGGCGCAGGCTGCGCACCTCCAGCACCAGGCGACGGCGCTCCAGCGCACGGCGCACGGCTTCCACAAGGCGTTCGGGCGCAAACGGCTTTTCCAGAAAATCGGCAGCGCCATCCTTCATGGCTTGCACGGCCATGGAGATATCGCCATGTCCGGTGATGAGAATCACGGGCAGCTCGGCGTCCAGCACGCGCACGGCGGCCAGCAGCCCAAGGCCGCTCATCTGCGGCAAGCGGATGTCGCTGACCACGATGCCGGCAAAATCCGGAGACAGGTGCTTTTGCGCCTGCTCGGCACTGCTCACGCAGATGCAGTCCAGACCCTCCAGGCGCATGGTCTGCTCGCAGGCCATGGCGACATCGGCATCGTCTTCAACGATCAGGACTTTGAGGGAAGGGTTCATGGGCTGCAGGCAATCAGGACAGCGGCCGAGTATCCACCAAGGGCAGGCTCAGCGTGAAGATGGCCCCGCCTTCCGGATGGTTGCCGCCCATCAGGCTGCCGCCTGCAGCCTGGGCGATCTCGGCCGACAGCGGCAGGCCCAGGCCCAAGCCCAGCCCCTCGGGCTTGGTCGTGAAAAAAGGCTCGAACAGTCGCGCTTGAGCCTGATCGCTGAGTCCGGGACCATGATCGCGCACCGTGATCTGCGCCCAGGCACCGCAGCGGTTGCAGGCAATTTCCACGCACCGCGTATTGCTGCCCTGCACGGCGTCCAGCGCATTGCTCAACAGATTGATCAACACCTGCTGTACGCGATTGGCATCGCACCAGGCCCTCAGCTCGAGATCCGAGGGCTGTCGCACGATCATGACGCCGCTTTGGGCAATGCGCGGCTCCATGAGGGACAAAGCGCCATCGACCACCTTGGCCAGTTCAACCGGCTCGGGCTGGCCGGCGGACTTGCGGGCAAAGTTGCGCAACTGCCCGGTAATACGCCCCATACGCTCGGTCAGCTCGGCCATGCGCTGCAGATTGCTTTGCACCATCTCGCTCTGACCACGCTCCAGAAAGCGCTGACTGTTGCCGGCCAGCGCCCGCAAGGCCGCCAAGGGCTGATTCAGTTCATGGGCCACTTCCGTGGAGAGCTGACCGATGACGGCCAGCTTGCCTGCCTGTACCAACTCGTCCTGCGCCGCGCGCAGCGTGGTCTCGGCCTGCATGCGCTCCATCACCTCCTGCTGCAGCGCCACGTTGGCACTCTGCAGATCGGCCGTGCGCTGCTGGACCTTGTTTTCCAGCACCTCGTTGGCCTGTTTCAGCGCTTGCTGGGCCGCCAGTTGTTCACGCACATGTCTTCGCCGCTGATACAGCAAAGCTCCCAGCAAAAGCATCAACGCAATCAACGCCCCCGTCACCCAGGCGCGACTGGCCGCCAACTGCAATGCAACGCTCAAGGGGGAAAGCACGGTAATCTGCCAGGGCGTGCCGGCCATAGGTCTGGACTGGGCCAGAAAGCGGCCAGCGCTCTGGTCTGCCGCAGCGTCCTTGACATCGGGAATGCTCACCTGCCTGACGCCCGTGACGCTGCTCATGCCACGCCAGCCCAGAGGCCGCAGGTTCAGACGGTTGTATTTCTGCGAGGCTTCCAGCTCGGCACGTCTTGCCTCATCCAGCGGCAGCAAGGTGGCAAAGCGCCAGGCAGGCATGTTGCTGAGAATGACCACTGTATTTTCATCGCTGACCAGTACCGGAGACTCCGCACTGGCCCAGGATTGTTCGAGCTGCGCCAGCCCGACCTTGACCACCACCACGCCATGCGTCTCGCCCTGCCCCAAGGTAGTGGTCAGGTAATAGCCGGGCTCGCCGCGCGTGGTGCCCACGCCGAAGTAGCGCCCGCGCCCTTCTCGCAATGCCTGCTGGACATAGGGCCTGAAACCGAGACTCTCGCCCACAAAGCTGTCGGCGCGGCGCCAATTGCTGGCGGCCAGCACATGCCCGTCGTGATCGAGCATGTAGACGCTGAGGGTGCCCGCACGACGGCTCAGCTCCTCCAGATAGAGATTGGCGCGAGACTGCAGTCTTTCGTCGCCCGGCGATTGCAGCAGCGACAGGATCTCGGGCTGCAAGGCCACGACATCGGGCAGAAAGGCAAATTTTTCGATCTCGCGCCGCAGGCTGGCGGCATAGAGATCGAGGCGGTTGTTGCCGGCAGCCACCACGGTCTCGAGACCGATCTTGACGAAGCCCTGATAGCCCAGCCAGCCGCCCAGGCTGCTTGCAGCCAGCCAGAGCAGGATCAGCAAAACAGCACGCAGGCGCGGGGGCAGGAAAGCTAACATGGTGCGAACCATGGTAGCAGCGCCCGGCACCGCAGGGGACAGGAATCCGGGCAACGGGAAAATCAGGCTCGAACGCGAATGGGCTCGGGCAGCATCTCAGGCTCGGCAGCCAGATCTGCGCACGACTCCTGCTCTTCGCTGCCTTCCCATTTGGCAACCACGGCCGTGGCAATGGCATTACCCAGCACATTGGTCAATGTACGGCCCATGTCCAGGAAGTGGTCGATGCCCAGAATCAGCAGGATGCCCGCTTCCGGCAAACCGAACATGGGCAGCACGGCGGCCACCACCACCAGCGAGGCACGAGGCACGCCGGCAATGCCCTTGCTGGAGATCATCAGCACCAGCAGCATGGTCAGCTGAGCAGTCAGTGTCATCTCGATGCCGTAGGCCTGAGAGATGAAGATGGCCAGGAAAGTGGTGTAGATCATGGAGCCATCGAGGTTGAACGAGTAACCCAGCGGCAGCACAAAGCCCGTGATACGCGGCTTGATCCCGAATTTTTCCAGCTGCTCCATGAGCTTGGGCAGCGTGGATTCGCTGCTGGCCGTGAAAAAGCCCACCAGCACCGGGCCGCGAATCAGCGACAGCAGACGGAAGACATCCTTGCCCAGCACCAGATAGCCGGCACCGATGAGCAGCACCCACAGCGCGGCCAGTGCAATATAGAAGCCCAGCAGGAATTTGCCGAACACCAGCAGCATGCCCAGTCCGTGAGTGGCAATGGTGCCGGCCACAGAGCCGAACACGCCCACGGGCGCAAAGCGCATCACGTACTCGGTCACGCGCAGCATGACATGCGAGGTCTCTTCCATCAGATCGACCAGCATGTGCTTTTTCTGGTGGTTCAGGTAGCCCAGAGCGATACCGAAGAACAGCGCGAACACAAGGATCTGCAACACCTCATTGGTGGCCATGGCCTCGAAGATGTTCTTGGGGAAGACATGGGTGATGAAATCCTTGAAATTCAGCGCTCCGGTCTTCAGACCCAGGCTCTCGGCATTCGTGGGAAGCTCCACCGTCAGGCCGTGACCGGGCTGCAGCACATTGGCAAAAACCAGGCCCAGAAACAGAGAGCAGAACGATGCCGCGATAAACCAGCCCAGCGCACGACCACCCACGCGGCCCACAGAGCCGGCATCGCCCATATTGGCCAGCCCCGCCACCAGCGTGGCAAACACCAGAGGCGCGATGATCATCTTGATCATGCGCAGAAATACGTCGGTGAGAATGCCGAAATAGCCGGCAATGTCTTTGGCTGTCTCCGGTGTCGCGGCGTTGGCGTGGACTAGATAGCCCACAACCACACCCAGAACCATGGCCAGCAGAACCATGATGGTCAGGCGGTTGGATTTCATTTCTTGGAATCTTGGTATGCGTTGTTTGAGCCGCTGCCTGAATCCAGGCCATGCAGGCACCGGACTCCGGCAGCGACAACAAACCGAGACGGACCGCCGACGGAACCGAGGTTTCGTCAGCAAGATCCAGCCCCAGTCTCACTTGGTCAGCCGCAGTGAAGCGGCGTGCCGTCCTTTAAGCACATACCGTGCCAACCAAAAGATCACCTCCAAGTCTTTGATTTGCTTATATTCAAAATACTTTTTTGCATAACAACCATCGGATTTCCGGACGGCATCACGATTGATGTACGGAATTCCGAACAGGACTCAGGCCGTTACTGCTGAACGTATCCAGTCCGGCAGCGCAGCGGCTTTCTGCCGGGGAAAATCCACCCAAATCACCGTGCCCCCGCCGGCGGCACAAATGACTCCCGGCTGCGTCACACGCTCCATGGTGGCCCAGGTCTCAAAGGTGGTGCGTGCGGGATCGCTGACAAACATCTTGAGCAGCACCTCGTCAGGATACGCAAGCTGCTGATAGAAATTGCAGAAGGCGTTGACGATGACCGGCCCTTGCCCAGCAGGGTCCGGATTCAGGCCCATGCCATGCATCCAGTCGATACGGGCAGTTTCCAGGTAGCGAAAGTACTGGGCATTGTTGACATGCCCCATGGCATCCATATCGCCCCAGCGTACGGGAAAGCGCGTTTCATAGACCTGCTTCTTCAGCTCGGGCAGCTCGATTTTCATGCCGGTATGTCTCCTGATTGAACGAGGTTTGCAACTGCATCATCACCTTGTTCTAGTTTCTTTGAGGGATGGCACGCCCTGGGGCGATCACTAGCCTATGGACTTTGCCGCAACACCGATTGATGCGCTGTCGCCAAATCTGCACGGTCGTGCCGGGCTGTCAGCATAGAATCGCCCGCATCGTGGTTTTTGCAGACGCACCTGCCTAGGCCGCGCACGCCAGTTTTCCCAATCCAATATCAAGCGAGACTTTCCCGATGACAAACGAAGAGATCCTGGCCCAGTACGGCCCGCGAGAGGCCATGGAATATGACGTGGTGGTGGTCGGTGGTGGCCCCGGCGGCCTGGCCACGGCCATTCGCCTCAAGCAGCTGGCGGCCGAAAAGGGTCAGGATGTCTCCGTGGTCGTGCTGGAGAAAGGCTCGGAGCCCGGCGCACACACCCTCTCGGGCGCCATCATGGATCCCCGCGCCCTGACCGAACTGATCCCCGACTGGAAGGAAAAGGGTGCCCCCCTGAACCAGCCGGTGACCGAAGACGCCATGGTCTTCCTCGGCGAGAAGAGCTCTCTGCGCACGCCCAACTGGCTGCTGCCCAAGTGCTTCCATAACGAAGGCAACTACATTGTTCGCCTGGGCTTTGTCACCAAGTGGCTGGCAGAACAGGCCGAAGCCCTGGGCGTGGAAATCTTCCCCGGCTTCACGGCTGCCGAAGTGCTCTACAACGAAGATGGCTCCGTCAAGGGCGTGGCTACCGGCAATATGGGCATCAGCAAGGAAGGCGAACCCACGGGGGACTTCCAGCTGGGCATGGAGCTGCACGGCAAGTACACCATCTTTGCCGAAGGTGCGCGCGGCCATCTGGGCAAACAGGTCATCGCCAAATATTCGCTAGACGCCAACCGCGACCCGCAGACCTACGGTCTGGGCATCAAGGAACTCTGGGAGATCGACCCCCAGCGTCACAAACCCGGCATGGTGCTGCACACAGCCGGCTGGCCCATGAAGAGCGACACCTACGGTGGCGCCTTCCTCTACCACCTGGAAGACAATCTGGTCACGCTGGGCTTCATCACCGGCCTGGACTACTCCAACCCCTACCTGTCTCCGTTCGAGGAGATGCAGCGCTGGAAGACCCATCCCAACATTCGCTACTACCTGGAAGGCGACGAAGCCAAGGGCATCAAGCCCGCCAAGCGCATCAGCTACGGTGCGCGCGCCATCACGGCCGGCGGCATCTCCAGCCTGCCCCGCTTTGTCTTCCCCGGTGGTGCACTGGTGGGCTGCGAAGCCGGCTTCCTTAATGTCAGCCGCATCAAGGGCAGCCATGCCGCGATCAAGACCGGCATGCTGGCCGCAGAAGCCGCCTATGCCGCCATCGTCGCCGGCCGCCAGGGCGACGAGCTGACGGCCTATACCTATGCGTTCGAGAACAGCTGGCTCTATGAAGAGCTGTGGAAGGCGCGCAACTTCAAGGCCTGGTTCAAGAAGGGCCTGACCACGGCCACCGTGATGAACGGGCTGGAGCAGTTCGTGCTGCGCGGCAACATCCCCTGGACGCTGCATCGCAACAAGCCCGACCATGCCTATCTGAAGCCCGCCGCCGAGTGCGCCCCCATCGAGTATCCCAAGCCCGACGGCAAGCTGACCTTCGACCGCCTCTCCAGCGTCTTCATCAGCAGCACCAATCATGCCGAGAACCAGCCGGCTCACCTGACGCTCAAGGACGCCAGCGTTCCTGTCGCAGTGAACCTGACCAAGTTCGCCGGCCCCGAGCAACGCTACTGCCCCGCAGGCGTGTATGAGTTCGTGGAGGACGAGGCCGATGCCGGCAAGCAGCGCCTGCAGATCAATGCACAGAACTGCGTGCACTGCAAGACCTGCGACATCAAGGACCCGACACAGAACATTGTCTGGGTGACACCCGAAGGCGGCGGCGGCCCCAACTACTCAGGTATGTAATCCGTCCGCGATTGCATCCGGCAGCGGCAACTGCTCCAGATGCCGCATCACAAAGCCTGCGCCAGTCATTGCTGCGCAGGCTTTTTTCATGGGCTGAATGTTTTTAGCAACGCAGGCTGCCAAATGCCCACAAATTTGCAGCATCACAGAAAAAACGCACACCACCGCAACCGCCGTGAATCACCCCATGAAGGTCGCACGCCGGCGCAGAAAGAGCAATGTTCAAAAAACAGGCAGTTGCACCAATACGCTTGCTCATATCGCATCAGACGCAGGAAAAATGCGGGGCAAAACCAAAATCAGGACCCACTCAACGCAATATTGCGCGCCATTGCCCTGCATCCGCACACACTAACTTCTGCCAAATAGCGCTTTGCGCAGCTTTCATGCCATTTTTTCGCGATCATCGTATAGGGATAAACAAGGTTATCTCAATCACGAAGACAGCCGGATCGGTGCAGTAGACTTTGCCGCGAGGCGACGCGCATCACGCACTGCCGTCTTAATTCACCTGCAACACACAACAAACGCTGGAGATACACATGAAGCAGCTGTCCTTGGCCCGCATGGGCGCACTGGCCCTGGCAATTTCCGCCATGTCGGGTGCCTATGCCGCCGATACCAAGTCCGTGGCCGTGACCGCCATTGTTGAACACCCCGCCCTGGATGCAGTGCGCGACGGCGTCAAGGACGCCCTGAAGGCAGCCGGCTACGAAGAAGGCAAGTCCTTGAAGTGGCAATACCAGAGCGCACAGGGCAATACCGGTACAGCAGCCCAGATCGCCCGCAAGTTCGTGGGTGACAAGCCTGATGCCATCGTCGCCATCGCCACACCTTCCGCTCAGGCCGTGATCGCGTCGACCAAGACTGTGCCCGTCGTGTTCTCCGCCGTGACCGACCCCGTGGCCGCGAAGCTGGTCCCCAGCTGGGAGCCCTCCAAGAACAATGTGACCGGCGTTTCCGACCTGCTGGCCCTGGACAAGCAGATGGATCTGGTCAAGCAGGTCGTGCCCAATGCCAAGCGCATCGGCATGGTCTACAACCCCGGTGAAGCCAACTCCGCCGTGGTCGTCAAGGAACTGCAGGCCCTGCTGCCCAAGATGGGCTGGACCCTGGTGACCGCAGCCGCTCCCCGCTCGGTGGACGTCTCCAGCGCCGCACGCTCGCTGGTAGGCAAGGTGGACGTGATCTACACCAACACCGACAACAACGTGGTGTCGGCCTACGAATCGCTGGTGAAGGTGGGCCAGGACGCCAAGATCCCTCTGGTGGCTTCTGACACCGACTCCGTCAAGCGCGGTGCTGTGGCTGCCTACGGCATCAATTACCGCGATCTGGGCGAGCAGACCGGCCGCATGGTGGTGCGCATTCTCAAGGGCGAGAAGCCCGGCGACATCAAGCCCGAAGTCTCGACCAAGATGGAACTGTTCGTGAACCCCGGCGCAGCCGAAAAGCAAGGCGTGAAGCTGTCCGACACGCTGATCAAGTCCGCCGCGACCGTGGTCAAGTAATCCACTCCCTGTCGCCAGCACTGCCACCAGGCAGTGCCAGCGCAGCGGCAGGTGCCGTGGCAACATGGCCCTGCCGATTTTTTTAGACGTTTGCCGCGCCTGTCGCTCTCTCTATGTCTCTATTTTCCATCCTCGGTGCCATTGAAATTGGCCTGATATTCAGCCTGGTGGCGCTGGGCGTCTTCATCTCCTTTCGCTTGCTGCGTTTCCCCGATCTGACGGTCGACGGCAGCTTCCCCCTTGGCGGTGCGGTGTGCGCCATTCTGATTTCCACGGGCACCAATCCCTGGCTGGCCACGCTGGCCGGCACGGCAGCCGGAGCCGTGGCCGGCTTCATCACAGGCTGGCTCAACGTCAAGCTCAAGATCATGGACCTGCTGGCCTCCATCCTGATGATGATCGGCCTGTACTCGGTCAATCTGCGCATCATGGGCGGCCCCAATGTTCCGCTGATCAACGAGCCCACACTGTTCACCATGCTGCAGCCGGCGAACATTGAAGACTATGTGATGCGTCCGCTGATCATGCTGGGCTTTGTCATCGTGGCCAAGCTGGCTCTGGACTGGTTCTTTGCCACCGAACGCGGTCTGGCTATCCGCTCCACGGGCTCCAATGCCCGCATGGCCCGCGCTCAGGGCGTCAATACCGGCGCCATGATTTTGCTGGGCATGGCAATTTCCAACGGCCTGGTCGGTCTGGCCGGAGCGCTGTTCGTGCAGACACAGGGCGGCTCCGACATCTCCATGGGCATCGGCACCATCGTCATCGGCCTGGCGGCCGTGATCGTGGGCGAGACCATCCTGCCCTCGCGCAAGATCATCTGGGCCACGCTGGCCGTGGTGCTCGGCGCCGTGGTCTACCGCTTCTTCATCGCAGCGGCCCTCAATATCGATGCCATCGGCCTGAAGGCACAGGACTTGAATCTGGTGACGGCAGTGCTGGTGACCATCGCACTGGTGATTCCGCAAATCAAGAAGAAGCTGAAGAGAAAGTAACCCCCTGAGCGGCTTTGCCGCGTCCCCCAAGGGGGACGATGGCCTTTGCTGCGGGGCGGCCCTTGCTGGCCCTCTCGCCAAGGAACTGCAGCACTAACAAATGCTGCGCCCTCAGTGACTGATCGGAATACATCATGCTGAACGCACAAAACCTCGAACTCACCTTCAATCCCGGCACGCCGATCGAAACCCGCGCCCTGCGCGGCCTGTCGCTGTCCATCCCCGACGGGCAGTTTGTGACCGTCATCGGCTCCAACGGCGCAGGCAAGTCCACATTTCTGAACTGCGTCTCGGGCGACCAGAGCGTGGACAAGGGCAAGATCGAAATTGCCGGCATCGACATGACGCGCATGCCGGTATGGTCCCGCTCCAAGCAGGTGGCCCGGGTGTTTCAGGACCCCATGGCCGGCACCTGTGAAGACCTCTCCATCGAAGAGAACATGGCTCTGGCACACGAGCGCGGCAACCTCCGCGGCCTGTCCAAGGCAGTCAAGGCCAGCAATCGCGAGCTGTACCGCGACCGCCTGGCCACACTGGGCCTGGGTCTGGAAAATCGCCTGACCGACCGTATCGGCCTGCTCTCGGGCGGACAGCGCCAGGCAGTCAGCCTGCTGATGGCGGCGCTGCAGCCCTCGCGCATTCTGCTGCTGGACGAACACACGGCCGCTCTTGACCCGCGCACCGCAGACTTTGTGCTGCAGCTGACGGCACGCATCGTGCAGGAAGCCAATCTCACCACCATGATGGTCACGCACAGCATGCGCCAGGCGCTGGATGTGGGCACGCGTACCGTCATGCTTCACCAGGGCAATGTGGTGCTGGACGTCAGCGGCGAAGAGCGCTCCAAAATGGATGTGCCCGACCTGCTGCACATGTTCGAGAAGGTACGTGGCGAGAAGCTGGCCGACGATGCACTGCTGCTGAGCTGAAACCCGGCCCGATCCCTGCAAAAAGTCCGCCCTTGGCGGACTTTCTTTTTGATAGCTGCCAGCGCTTGCGAGATCTATACATCAGATATATTTATATCTGAAATCCATATACATCAATCGCTTGAAGCTCCTCTAAATATAGCATTCACCTCAGCCCAGCAGCTTGGTGCGTAGCTGCGCGAGCTCGTCCGTGCCCAGACCCAACCCTTCGCTCAGGTAGCGGCCCATTGAGCCGAAGCCGCGCTCCGCCTCATCGAACTCCGCCTCCAGGTAGCTGCGCTGCACGCCCAGCAGGGGCCAGTAGAGATCGGCTGCATCCTTGCCGTTGTGCGCCAGCATCTGCTGATAGGTGGCGTTCATCCAGGCCTCGGTGTAAGTATTGGTGAGCAGGTAGTCCTTCAGGATGGTGTCGCGCGGTACGCCGGCAATGGTGTGCAGCAGCGCCGCCACCCAACCCGTACGGTCCTTGCCGGCGGTGCAGTGAAACAGTTGCGCATCGGCGGTAGACGCCATGGTCCTGAGCAGTTGCCCCATGCGAGCGCGCATGCCGGCGTCGCGCACCATCACGCGGCCCATCTCCTCCATCGCGGCCTCGGCCTCCTTGGGCGTATGAAAGGGCGAGAACACCGGGTCGGCCGTGCCGAAGATGTTCATATACACATAGCGGATCCCCGGCGGCAGCCGGTCCGCGTCCTTGGCCGCCTCGTTCGTGGTGCGCAAATCGTAGGCCGTACCAATGCCCAGGTTGCCCAGCGTCACTGCATCGGCCGCGTTGGGCAATACCGCATTGGAGCGGTAGAACACGCCGCGCTTCAATGGCTGCCCTGCAGCGTTGCGGTAGACCGATGCGTCGTCCGCCCCGGCCAGGTCTCGGAAGTTGAGCATGGACGACAACCTTGGCGTGGCCGCTTTCGGCTCCATGCCATCACCGCCGCCGCAGGCGGCCAACAGTCCGCCAGCACCCGCAGAGACCAGTCCCAGCAGCCCCAGGTGCAAGACCCGGCGCCTGTCCATGCTGCGATCGATCTCCGCGAATGAAACCACTCCTGTCACCCCCTTCATGCCTGCTCCTTTATGAGTAAAGGTCATGTATCCACCCTCCGTGGATCATTGACAGGCGCAGGCTATCAGCGATGGTTGACTTTACTTACCGGCGCTAAACCTTAGTCCGATTTGTCTAAGTACAAGCCTGGGAGCCAGAGCAGGCACCGATGGAAGAGCTTGCACAATCCCCCGGACGGTCGGGGCTCACGACCTCCCATTTGCGGCATGTGCCGATACACCGAGGCCCGGCTCAGCCCCAGGCTGCGCGCGGCCTCGGTCACACATTGCAGTGATGCGTCTTCAGCGCCTGCCGCAAAGCCGGGCGCTCGTCTTGCACCTGCGCCACCATGACCTCTTGCATGCCGTCCAGCGACAGCGTGCGCTCTGACGGCAGCACAGGCGGCTGGCCGCCGTCGACTTGGGCCGGCAGATGTTCGGGAGCAATGGCCCCGTCGCCGCTCAGCACCATGGCTGTGCGCAGCACGTTCTTGAGCGCACGGATATTGCCCTGCCAGTCGTGGCGCATCAGCACCTGGCACGCGGCTTCGGTGATGGTCACGGCACGGCCCTAGAGCGGCAGACCGCCCTCCCTCAACAGGCCCTCAACAGGCCCTCGATCAGTGCGCCCTTGTCTGCACGGTCGCGCAGCGCCAGCAGCTCCAGCGTCACGCTGTGGAAACGGTAGTACAGACAGATCGAGCCGGAACTCTCACTGGGCCACCATCTCTCGCAGGTCGCGTTGCGTGGCGCAGATCAGTTGCACATTGCCGGAGATGGGCTGCTCCGAGCCCAGCGGGGTGACTTCACGTTCGGCCAGCACGCGCGGCAGCCGCGTCTGCAAGGCCTGCATGCATGTCGCGGATCTCGCCGAGGAACAAGTCTCCGCCATGGGCCCGAGCGATCTTGCCGCCCGCGCCCTTGGCACGGGCGCCGGTGAAGGCGTCTTCGCGATAGCCGAAGAGCTCGCTCTCAACCAGTCTCGGGAATCGCCGCGCAGTTCACAGCCACGACGGGCTGGCCCGACGTACGCAGGCCTCGTGCGTGGCCTTGGCAAATGCCTCCTTGCCCGAACCCGATTCGCGGTACGGCACAATGGCCAAACCCTTTTCAGGCACACGCAGTGCCTGCCGGGCATTGGTCTGCATCTGTGGGTCCAGCCTGGCCCGTGATGCTTCACCAGGGCAATGTGGTGCTGGACGTCAGCGGCGAAGAGCATGCGAACATGGACATGCCCACCCTGCTGCATGTGTTCGAGAAGGTACGTGGTGAGAAGCTCGCGGATGACGCCTTGTTGCTCAGCTGATTCAAGCCGGACGACCTGAGCGCACACAGTCCACTATCAAAAAAGAAGCTGCCAGTCCTTGATAACTATTGCCTGGCGGCTTTTTTCATTTCAAGATAGAAAATATCGACATCAAACATTGACATTTCGACAATTATTTTTGACGAAATGAAAAGACAAACAATCAAATAGACAAGGTTCCAGCGAACGCATGCCGAGCAGGAAGCCACTCTCGCCGACGATTTGACGAAGATATAAGGATATTTTTCTGAATTTCCGAACCAGTCATTAATTCTGAAATATCAAACACTTAGATATCGTTTCAAGCCATGGAGACCCCGATCCACAGCTCACGCTGTACGACTCCTGCGCAAATCGCTCACAATCTGCACCCTATCGGAAGCCACTGAGCACGATGCATGTCATCGCCGTTCACGCCGACCGCGTTGATATCCGGGGACTCCCGACATCAGGGCGCAACAAAAGGGCATGAGGCCGATGCTTTCACCAGCAGGACCACCAAGGCTTCATGATCCGCAAAAAAACCAATATCTCTCATGAGCGATAGCCAAGCAAAAACTGACAACGGTGGCTTGCACCGTTCCCTCAAGGCCCGACATATGTCGATGATCGCCATCGGCGGCTCCATCGGCACCGGTCTTTTTGTCGCCTCTGGCGCAACCATCTCGCAAGCAGGCCCCGGCGGCGCATTGCTGGCCTACATGATCGTGGGCCTGATGGTTTATTTCCTGATGACCAGTCTGGGTGAGATGGCCGCGCACATGCCCGTCTCCGGCTCCTTTGCCACCTATGGCGCCAAGTACGTGGATGAAGGCTTTGGCTTCGCCCTGGGCTGGAACTACTGGTACAACTGGGCCGTGACCATTGCCGTGGACCTGGTGGCCGCACAGCTGGTGATGGCCTACTGGTTCCCGGGCACCAACGGCGTGCTGTGGAGTGCGCTGTTTCTGGCCCTGATGTTCGGCCTGAACGCACTGTCGGCTAAGGGCTTTGGCGAATCCGAATTCTGGTTCGCCGCCATCAAGGTGACCACGGTGCTGGTCTTCATCGCCATCGGCGTGCTGATGATCTTCGGCATTTTGCAAGGCGGCGCACCTGACGGAATCTGGGGCAATATCGCCAACCTGAGCACGGGCGACGCACCGTTTGCAGGCGGCTTTGCGGCCTTGATCGGCGTGGCCATGGTGGTGGGCTTTTCCTTCCAGGGCACGGAGCTGATCGGTATCGCCGCCGGCGAATCCGAAGATCCCGCCAAGAACGTGCCCAAGGCCGTGCGCAAGGTGTTCTGGCGCATTTTGCTGTTCTACGTCTTCGCCATCCTCATCATCGGTCTGCTGATTCCCTATACCGATCCCAAGCTGCTGCGCAACGACCTGGGCGATATCGCCGTCAGCCCCTTCACGCTGGTGTTCGAGCGTGCCGGCCTGCTGGGCGCTGCCGCCGTGATGAATGCCGTGGTACTGACCTCGGTGCTGTCGGCCGGCAACTCCGGCATGTATGCCTCCACCCGCATGCTGTATGCGCTGGCCAAGCAGGGCATGGCGCCCAAGGTGTTTGCCCAGGTCAACACGCGCGGCGTGCCCGTGCTGGCATTGATCGCCACCACCGTGATTGCCGCTCTGTGCTTTCTGACCAATATCTTCAGCCCTGAAGTCGTCTACATCTGGCTGCTGAATCTGTCCGGCATGTGCGGCTTTGTCGCCTGGCTGGGCATTGCCATCAGCCACTACCGTTTCCGCAAGGGCTGCGAAGTACAGAACTACGATATGAACCAGTTGCCCTACAAGGCAGCGGCCTTCCCCTTCGGCCCCATCTTTGCCTTTGTGCTGTGCCTGATCATCACCCTGGGCCAGAACTACGAGAACCTGATCAAGGACCAGATCGACTGGGTCGGTGCCATCGCCACCTACATCGGCCTGCCTCTGTTCCTGGCCATCTGGTTTGGCTACAAATGGGTCAAGGGCACCAAGATCGTCAAATACTCGGAGATGGATCTGAACGGCTCGCGTTAATACCTAGTCATTTTTGATCCCACCCAAGGCAGCTCCGGCAACGGCGCTGCCTTTTTCGCGTCCTGGGCCTGCCTCGGATGCTGTCGATTAGTCCCAACAGACGATTCATGTCATGACAAATATCTGAAGAATAAATGCTCACAGGCAACGGCCTGCACAGTTTTTTCACTAGGAAAACAAGAGCAATGCAACAAAAGACGATGAACACAGCGCTGATGCTGTGCATGGGTTTGCTGAGCGCAGGAGCCGCCTGTGCCAAGGTTCCCGCCGCGGAAGCCGACAAGCTGGGCAAGGAGCTGACCTGCACCGGCGCCATCAAAGCCGGCAATGCCGATGGCAGCATCCCGCCATTCACGGGCAAGATCCTGGGCGTTCCGCCCGGCGTGAAGTTCACCAAGTCCGTGGGACAGTTCCAGCCCGATATCTACGCCAACGAAAAGCCGCTGTTCGAGATCACGGCCGCCAACATGGCGCAATATGGCGACAAGCTCAGCGCCGGCCAGAAGGCGCTGCTCAGCAAGTTCCCCACCACCATGCGCATTCCCGTCTATCCGGGCCACCGCGACTTCCGCTATGACGACGATATCTGCGCCGTCATCAAGCGCAATGCGCTGGAAGCCGAGGTAGTCAACGACGGCAATGGCGTCAAGGGCTTCATGGGCGCTCTGCCCTTCCCCATTCCCAAGACCGGCCTGGAACTGCTCTGGAACAACCTCATGCCCAGCCGCGCGAGCACCGAAGAGGTGGAACGCGACATGGCACTGGTGGGCGCAAGCGGCGATATCGCCTGGGGCCGCACCAGCTATATCCAGCTCAGCCGCTATGACTCCAAGGAAAATCTGGGCAAGCCCAACGAAGGCAAATACGCCTATGTGACCAATTTCTCCATCCTGCCCGAGCGCGAAAAAGGCGGCGTGATTCTGTCCATCGAGCCGATGAACTTCGGCACCGACAAGCGCCTGGCCTGGAATTACGATCCCGGCACTCGCCGCGTGCGACAACTGCCCGAGTTCGGCTATGACCAGCCCTCCCCCGGCACCAGCGGCAAGGCGACCATCGACTCCGAGCGCCTGTTCAATGGCGGCTCCGAGCGCTACGAGTGGACCATGCACGGCAAGCGCGAGATGTTCATTCCTGCGAACACCTTCCGCATCAACCAGCAGATGAAATACGCCGACCTGCTCAAGCCAGGTCACCCCAACCCGGCCTACACCCGCTATGAGCTGCGCCGCGTCTGGGTGCTGGAGGGCAAGCTCAAGCCCGGCTTCCGTCACCTGTACTCCAAACGTGTGATGTTCATCGACGAAGACACCGGCCACGCCGTCTCGGGCGACTTCTACGACGCACGCGGCCAGCTGTGGCAGCACGGTGAAATCAATTACTACTATGCCTACGACATCAAGAAGTGGCACGCGGGCACATCGTTCTACTACGACCTGAATGCCGGCTCCTATGTGAGCATGAATCTGGTCCAGGAGCGCCCCAAGGCCCCCATTCTGGGCAAGGACAACCTCAAGCCCAGCCAGTACACTCCCGAGGCGATTCGCAACCTGGGCAACTGATGGACAACAGGTGGGCCAACCACCGCGCGCACCGCACCGAAAGGTGTACAGAGAGGCCATGAGCCTCTCTTTTTTTATGGCCGCTCCCACCCCGAAACGGGAGCGCACTCCCGCATGTGCGCGGGCAGCGTGCTAGGATAAAACACGGCACCAGCACTGAAAACGCATAGCAGTTGGCGCCGTTTTCTCTGTCTTCGAGTCGATTTCAACGTGAGCATCATTCACAAGCAGCCAACGACCCACCCGGTCGCATGGCAGGGCGCGGATCTGGCGGGTGCCACCTCCCGGACTCATCGGCCATCCGCCGAACCCCTTGCCGCCATCGATGCCATGCGGGCCCGGTTCGGACAACGCCTTGAGTCACTTTGGAGCAAGGCGCCCCCTCGGCCAATGTCGCAGCCTCGTCCAGTTTTAATCCCTGCACAACAAAGCCAGACTAAGCTTGCAGAGGATTTAGTTCGCCGCAATCATGACTTCCATGCAATCCCTGGCCCGATGGCTGCCCTTTCTCAATTGGCCCAAACCTACTTTCGGCCTGCTGCGCGGCGAGTTCTGGGCTGGCCTGACCGTGGGCCTGATGCTGCTGCCCCAGGGCGTGGCTTACGCCGCGCTGGCGGGCATGCCGCTGATCACCGGCATCTACGCCTCCATCATTCCGGCCGCAGTGGCCATTCTCTTCAGCCCCTCACCCCGCCTGGGCGTGGGGCCGACGGCGCTGAGCGCCTTGCTGATCGGCGCCTCTCTGACCGGCATGGCCGAGCCGGGCTCGGCCCAATGGGTGGTCCTTGCGGCATGGATGGCCATTCTGTCGGGCCTGGTGCAGTGGAGTCTGGGCGTGGTGCGCGCGGGCTGGCTGCTCAACCTGGTCACCTCGCCGGTACTGGCAGGCTTCACCCAGGCGGCTGCGCTGCTGATTCTGGCCTCGCAGCTGCCCACCCTGCTGGGCATGCGCGCTGACTGGTCCACCGTCTGGCATTCGCCGTCCATCTATCTGTTCAGCATCCAGTCCATCGCCTACGGCCTGGTCAGCATGGCCTTGCTGATGCTGGCCAAGAAATGGCGTCCTGCTTTTCCCTCGGCTATTTTCATCATCGGCCTGAGCGGCTTCATCAGCTGGCTCACGGGATTCGCCGATGCGGGCGGAGCCGTGATTGGCCACCTGCCTGCGGGGCTGCCCAGCTTCCAGTGGCCCGGCATGCTGGACTGGGAGCAGTTCGGCGCCCTGGTCATGCCGGTGCTGGTCATCTCCCTGGTCAGCTTTCTGGAGACGGCCTCCAGCGCCCAGGTAGAGCATCAGCAGGCCGGCACGCGCTGGAACGAGAACCAGGATCTGATTGCCCAGGGTCTGTCCAAGATCAGCGCCGGCCTGTTCGGCAGCTTTGCCACCAGCGCTTCTTTCTCGCGCTCTGCCGTCAACCTGCTCGCCGGTGCCAGGACCGGCTATGCCAACGTCTTTTCCATTTTGCTGGTGGTTGTGGTCGTGCTCTGGTTCATTCCCTGGCTCTACCATGTGCCTCAGGCAACGCTGGCAGCCATCGTGATCACCGCCGTGCTCAATCTGGTCAAGCCCAGCGCGATCCTCAAGCTTTTCAGGATCTCCAAGGTCGAAGCCAGCATCAGCGTCGCCACTCTGGTGCTGACCATCGTCACCGCCCCCCGCATGTACTGGGGCGTGTTCGCGGGCATCATGCTCAGCCAGGCTTACTACCTCTATCAGCACCTGCACCCGCGCATCATCGAGGTCGGCGAGCATCCCGACGGCAGCCTGCGCAGCCGCAAGCTTTGGCAACTGCCGCCCCTGGCACCTGAAGTCGTGGCTCTGCGCATGGATGCAGACCTGGACTTTGCCACGGCCACGGCACTTGAGCGCTACGCAGCCGATGCCCTGCAGCAAGCGCCCCAGGCCAGAGATCTGGCACTGCTGATGCAGTCCATCAACAGCATAGACATCACAGGTGTCGAAACTTTTGCACGACTGGAGCGCCTGGTCGCATTGCGTGGCGGTCTGCTGCACGTGGTGGGGTTGAAGTTGCCGGCCGAGCAAAGACTGGAGCGCGCCGGCCTGCTGCATAAAGAAGGCAGCCCTATCAGGCTCTATCGCACGGATGCCGACTTTTTGCGAACGCTTGGCAATTTCCCCACAGAACTGACCCGGATCAACGCTGACGAAAAGCCTACATCCACAAAAAGATAGGGGGCGCTGCTACACTGACGGCCATCATTGATAGTTTGTCGTGACCTCATCCGCCCCCCACCAATCCGTGTTTTTGCGCGATCTGCGCCTTGCCACCGCACACAATCTGGTGACTCGCGCGGGCGGTAGCGATAACCGTCTGCCCACTGACACTCCCACCCACTACCTGCAAGCGCTGATTGATGGCTTGTGTGCGCTGTCTTTGCGGGACCCCCTCACGGGGCTGGCCAACCGACGCCATTTCCGCTCCGTGATCGAGCGCGAGATCGACCGCGTGGCCCGCTCCGGAGAAACCGCACTGCTGCTGATGCTGGACATCGACCACTTCAAGCAGATCAACGACGAGCACGGTCATATTGCTGGCGATATGGTGTTGCAGTCCGTTGCGCAGACCCTGTCCGAGATCATTCGCCCCATGGACACCCTGGCGCGCTTCGGTGGTGAAGAATTTGCCATCGTGCTGCCCGTGTGCCCTGCACATCAAGGCCGCGCGGTCGCCGAACGCCTGCGCCAGGCCATCGAAAGCAACTCCATCTCCGTGTCCTCCGGCCAGTCGCTGAAGGTCACTGTGAGTATCGGCGGGGTCTACGCCCAGCAATGGATTCGCAGCACGGCGCAACTGTGGACCGAGCGTGCCGATCGCCAGCTCTATCTGGCCAAATCGGCGGGACGCAACTGCGTCTGCGTGGAGGATCCGCCCGACAGTACGGTGAGTGCCGAGGAAAAAAGCCTGCTTTTCAGCCCTTTGCCCGCCGCCTCGTTAGAGGAAAATGTCTCTGACAATACAGCACCAGACGTAAACACCGACGCCGCAAGCCAGGTCATAACGCCTTGAGACGATGGACACCTTGGCCCCTCACCCTACTTTGCCCGCTCATATATCCATGGAAGATGCCCTGCGGGCGCCTGGCCGCAACAAGCAGGCCCACATCATTGCCGTCACCAGCGGCAAAGGCGGTGTCGGCAAGACTTTCGTCTCTGCCAATCTGGCTGCTGCGCTGACGCGTCATGGCTTCAACGTTCTGGTATTGGACGCGGACCTGGGCCTGGCCAATCTGGATGTAGTGCTCAACCTCTACCCCAAGGTCACGCTGCACGATGTGTTCACAGGTCGCTCCACGCTGGAAGATGCCATTCTGACCACGCCTGGCGGCTATTCCGTGCTGCTGGCAGGCTCGGGCATGATCGAGTACTCGCGCCTCACCCCCGAGATTCGCTCCCAGTTCATGCGCACGGTGGAGTTGCTGCGCCCGCGCTACGACATCATCTTGCTCGACACCGGTGCCGGCATCTCGGATGTGGTGCTGTTCTCCGTCTCTCTGGCAACCGAGGTGCTGGTCGTGGCCACGCCCGAGCCCACTTCGCTGACCGATGCCTACGCCGCCATCAAGGTGCTGGCCCTGCAGCAAAAGCGCCAGCAGATCCGTCTGGTCATCAACCAGGCGCAACGCCCCGGCGATGGCCGCGCCATCACGGGCCAGTTGCAGCAGGTGCTCAACCGCTTCGTGACCACCGAATCCGGCCAGCCGCTGCAGCTGACTCACTGGGGCGATATTCCGGTCGACTCTGCCGTGCGCGAGGCCGTGATGCGCCGCCAGCTGCTGCTGCAGGCCATGCCCGGAGCACCCGCATCTCTCGCAGTGGCTCAGCTGTCCAATAAAATCAAGGCAGAGCTGACGGCCCCGGTCTGAGCTGCATCACCGTCGATGCAGCAGCCGCGCGGCCGCCCCCCGGATATCGACGTGGCCGACATACTCAACATCTCCTGCTACAAATTCACGCCCCTGCCCGACGCCGACCAGCTGCGCCAGACGCTGCTGGAGCGTGCAAATGACCTGAGCCTCAAGGGCACGGTGCTGCTGGCCGAAGAAGGCATCAACTTTTTCCTGGCCGGCCCTGCCGAGGCTGTACGCGGCTTTGTGGCCCAGCTCAAGCAAGATCCGCGTTTTGCCGACCTGGCGCCCAAGGAAAGCTGGTCCGAGACCGTGCCCTTTCGCAAAATGCTGGTCAAGGTCAAAAACGAGATCATCCGCATGGATCATCCCGCCATTCGACCCGCCCATGGCCGTGCGCCATCGGTCAGCCCGGTCACGCTGCGCCGCTGGCTGGAGCAGGGCCATGACGACGAGGGCCGCGAGGTGGTGACGCTGGACACGCGCAACGACTACGAAGTGGACGAAGGCGCATTTGCCGGCACGATCGACTGGCGCCTGACCAAGTTCACCGAATTTCCGCCTGCACTGCGCCAGCACAAGGACGAATTCGCCGGCAAGACCGTGGTCAGCTACTGCACTGGCGGCATCCGCTGCGAAAAGGCCGCCATCCTCATGCAGGACGAAGGCATCGAAAACGTCTACCAGCTCGAAGGCGGGATCCTCAAATATTTCGAGGAAACCGACGGCAAGTACTACGACGGCGGCTGCTTTGTCTTTGACGGCCGTGACTCGCTGGGCACCGATCTGTCGCGCACCGAGCTGGTTCACCCCCGCCCCATCAAAAAGCATCTGATGGACTAAGTCGCCCTTTCTGGGCGACTCCCAAAAAGAGAGCGGCTAGCGCTTTCCATCAAACGATTTCAGATACAAATCCATCTGAAATCAATGATGCAAAGGCGCTAGATGCTTCTTATTCAATAGCAGCCTGATACTGCTTATCTAGCCCAGCGCGCTGCCGCGCTGGCCACGCGCTCGCCAAACTGGCGTGCGGTTTCCAGATCGCCTGCGGCCATCTCGCCGGCCGATGAGTCAGAGGGTGACTGTGCCATGGCACCGCAGAAACTACCCATCCAGTTCACATCGTTGCGCTGGGCGGCCTTGGTGTTCGAAGGCAGCAGGCCCAGTCCCACCCATACGCCGCCATGCTGCATGGCCAGGTGGTAGAAATAATCGAGCGTGACCTGCTTGTCGCCCTGCACGCTCGCGCTGTTGGTAAAGCCGGCAAACAGCTTGTCCTTCCAGGCCTGGGCAAACCAGGCCTTGGACGAAGCATCGGCAAACTTCTTGAATTGCCAGCTCGGAGCAGCCATATAGGTCGGCGCGCCAAAGACGATGGCGTCAGCCGCAGCCAGTTGCTCCCAGCCACCTTCGGGCAAATTGCCATCGGCGTCGATGGCCAGCAACTGCGCGAGCGCGCCCTGGGCTACGGATTGCGCCATGCGCTGGGTATGGCCGTAGCCGGAGTGGTAGACCACAACGATATTGCTCATGATTTCTTCTTTCCTGCTTTTCCTGCTTGCATCGACGCAGCCATCCGCCGCGCCATCGTGAATCTGTGCCAAATAAAGGCCCGCCGGATTGACACCCGGCGGGCCTTGTCTTGCGAGAGCGCGCTAGCTTATCAAAGCCATGACCGCTTGCGCACTTTCAGCCTGCGCGGCCTCATGCTTTAGGCTTTGCGGCCGTCCATGCTCCAGGCGCCTGCCCCATGGGCGGCGTAGCCAAGCAGACCGCCGACCACGGCGATGTTCTTCCAGAACAGCAGCTGCTGCATCATGGCGGCTTCTGCGGGCACGCCCCAGAAGTTATGGAAGAAGAAGCTGGCAATCAGCGTGAAAAATCCCAGGATCAAGGCCGCGCAGCGCGTGTGCCAGCCCAGCAATATGGCCAGACCGCCCACGATCTCGATCACCAGACCCACCGCCACCGCGACCTGGGGCATGGGCATGCCCACCGATGCGGCATAACCCACGGTGCCCGCAAAGCCGCTGATTTTCTGAATGCCCGCAGGCAGGAATAGCAGGGCGATCAGCACACGGCCCACCAGGTCCAGAGGATTTCGCAATTGATTCAACATCTCAACTCCAGTCATTGCGACCCAGGGCCGCGTTGGTTTATATCAGCACAAGCCTTGAAATCGTCAGACTCAAGGTTCCAGGTCAAACACCAGAACTTCCGCAGCCCGGCCATTGGCAAGGCGCAGGCGCTCCTCATTTTCAATAAGTGCGGCGTCACCGCTTGTCAGCTTTTGTCCATTCACGTCCAGCTCGCCACGCACCAGGTGCACATAGGTCTTGCGCCCGGCCGGCAGGGCCACCTCGGCAGCCTCTGCGCCGTCGAACAGACCGGCATACAAGCGTGCATCAGCGTTCATGGGAACCGAGCCCTCGGCACCATCGGGTGAAGCCACCAGACACAGACGCCCGCGCTTTTGCGCCTCGCTGAATGTCTTCTGGGCATAGCCTGGCTCGATACCTGTGCGTGCGGGCAGCAGCCAGATCTGCAGAAAGTGCGTGGTCTGCTCCTTGGCATAGTTCTGCTCGCTGTGCACCACCCCCGAGCCAGCGCTCATGCGCTGCACCTCTCCAGGCAGGATGGGGGTTTCATTGCCCATGCTGTCCTTGTGCGAGAGCGCACCTTCGAGCACATAGCTGATGATTTCCATGTCGCGATGGCCGTGCGAGCCAAAGCCCGTGCCGGGTGCAATCCGGTCTTCGTTGATCACGCGCAGATTGCCGAAACCCATATGGCGCGGATCGTAGTAACCGGCAAACGAAAAGCTGTGATACGACTTGAGCCAGCCGTGGTCGGCGTAGCCGCGTTCCTGGGATTTGCGCAGAGTCATCATGGTGTGCTTCCTTTCGTTCAAGTGACTGTCTCTATGGGCTCTACTGTAGAAGTCGCCCGCCAGGCTGTGGCTGAACGGCGTTGATGGCATCATTCAAACTGTTTGAATCATCAATCTCACCATGCCCAGCTCCCGCGATGTGCTCACCCCCGACAGCCTGGCCATGCTGCAGGCCATTGCCGAAACCGGCAGCTTTGCCGCTGCTGCGCGCTCCCTGGGCCTGGTGCCCAGTGCACTGACCTACCGCGTGCGCCAGATCGAAGATGCGCTCGATGTGCTGCTGTTTGACCGCAGCTCGCGCCATGCCCAGGCCACGGAGGCCGGCCAGGCCTTGCTGCGCGAAGGCGCCCGCCTGCTGCAGGAGATCGACGCCGTGGCGCACCGCGTCAAGCGCGTGGCCACGGGCTGGGAGCCACAGCTGACCATCGTCATCGACGGGGCCGTGGCCCGCACGCCCATCTTCGAGCTGGTCGAAGCCTTTTATGCGCTGACCCCGCCCACCACACTCAAGCTGCGTGACGGCATTCTCAACGGCACGCTGGAAGTGCTGACCAGCGGCCATGCCGATCTGGCCATTGGCGTGGCGGTCAACACCAGCAACGTCTCCGAGCTGCAGACGCGCGAAATCGGGGAGATAGATTTCGTCTTCGCCGTCGCGCCGCACCACCCGCTGGCCAGGCTCGACGAGCCGCTGTCCGACGAGTTGCTGCTGCGCCATCGCATGGTGGCTGTGGCCGACTCCGGCGTGCGCACCAACACCAGCTTTGGCCTGGTCAACGGCCAGGACGTGCTCACCGTGGACAGCATGCAGGCCAAGCTGGAGGCCCAGATACGCGGCATTGGCGCCGGTTTCCTGCCGCGCGGCATGGTGCAGGCCTATCTGGATGCAGGGCTGCTGGTCACAAGACAGGTGCAGCGCGCCAGTCGCAATCTGCGCCTGCACTATGCATGGCCCGGCCCCTCCCACCGCACGCCCGGGCGCGCCCTTCAGTGGTGGCTGACGCAACTGGAAAGCCCTGCCACGCGCAAGGCGCTTATGGAAAACCATCACCGCCAATAAGCTGCTGCGCGTCGCGGCCATCACGCGGGAGGTGTAGAGTGAGTTGCGCTGCAACAATTCAGCACAAGCAGCACTTGCTATCCTTTGGATAGCTGCTACGCTAGAACTCAAACGGTGTCGAAAAGGCTTTTTCATGAATGCTTCCCGCACTCGCGCGTCCGCAACTGCCTCCGCTTCTTCCCCTTCCACGCATACCGGCGCCAAGCGCATTGCCGTCATCGGCGCGGGCATTGCAGGTCTGGCCTGCGCCCGCACGCTGATGCAGGCCGGGCATGACGTTCATGTCTATGAGCGCCTGACCCAGGCCGGCGGACGCATGCGCTCGGTCAGCGGCCCCTACGGCAGCTTTGACATCGGCGCCCAGTTCTTCACCGTACGCGACCCGCGCTTTCAGCAGGTGCTGGACACCACTCCCGGCAATCTGCGCGCCTGGAGCCTGAACAGCGTGCAGACCCGCAACGCCCAGGGCCGCAGAGTCGACAAGCACACGCCGGTGCGCGAGACCCACTGGGTCGGCATGCCCGATATGCAATCGCTGCCACTGGCCTGGGCAGCGCCGCTATGGGATGCCGGGCGTCTGCACCTGGGCCAGTCCCTGCGCGCCATGAGCCACCACATTGCCAGCGGCAGCCACCACAGCCGCCATCAATGGTCCCTGATGCTCGATACCGAAGACCACGGCCCGCAGATTGCAGCCGACTTCGATGCCGTGGTGCTGGCCGTGCCGGCGCCCGTGGCCGCGCAACTGCTGCAGACAGCACCGCAGGGTGCGGCCCTGGCCAGAACCCTGGCCCCCGTGGAAATGGCCCCCTGCTGGGCCATGACGCTGTCCTACCCCATGGCTGCGCAGGCCGGCCTGACCACACTGGGCCCCCAGTGGAATGCCGCACGCAGCACACATGAGCGCGTTGCCTGGGTGGCCCGCGAGTCCTCCAAACCCGGCCGCGCCCAGACCGAGCGCTGGACGATTCATGCCAATCCGCTGTGGTCCAACGAGCACCGCCACGACGACGCCACGCGCGTGCTTGCCAAGCTGCAAAAGGCCTTTGGCGAGATCACGGGCATCCGCGTTGCGCCGCGCCATGCCAGCGTCTACCTCTGGCAGCATGCCCAGACACTTGCGCCCCTGGGAAGACCGTTCAGCCACGACCCCTCGGCAGGCCTGGGCCTGTGCGGGGACTGGTGCATAGGCATGCGGGTGGAAGACGCTTTTGTCTCGGGTCTGGAAATGGGCCTGGCCCTGGCCTGAGCCAGCTGCACGCAGTCAAGGGGCGTAAGATGGCGTCCCTCATGACTGCGGCCCTCTCCCGTCCCCCCTCCAGCGCTCCCAGCACGGGGCCATATATCGGGCGCTTTGCGCCCTCCCCCACCGGAGCGCTGCATGCCGGCTCTGTGGTCGCGGCGCTGGCCAGTTGGCTGGATGCACGCGCCCACCACGGACGCTGGCTGATTCGCATCGAAGACATCGATCCGCCACGCTGCCAGGCGGGCGCCGACCTGGAAATCCTGCGCCAGCTGGCTGCCTGCGGCCTGCACTCCGATGCCCCCGTGGTCTGGCAGTCGCAGCGTCATGCACTCTATGAAAAAGCGCTGCAACAGCTACAGGCGCAAAAAATGGCCTACCCCTGCGGTTGCACGCGCAAGGACATCGAAGCCGCCTGGCAGGCACAGGGACTGACTCACGAACGGCATGTGGAGCGGCCCTACCCCGGAACCTGCCGTCATGGCCTGCAAGGCAAGCCCGCCAGAGCCTGGCGCTTTGCACTGGAGCAGCAGGTACATGATTTACAGGAAAGCCAGCCCGAAGTGCTGCCCCTTCAATCGCAGACAGCTACGCAAAGCATGGCACTCAGGCAACACTGCCTGGAAAGCAGCCGACCCGTGCTGCACTGGCAGGACCGGCGTCTGGGCGCGCAGCAGCAAGATCTGCTCGCCAGTGTGGGCGACTTTGTGCTGCGCCGCGCGGACGGGCTCTGGGCCTACCAGCTGGCCGTTATCGTTGACGACGCCGAGCAAGGCATCACCGATGTGGTGCGCGGTGAAGACCTGGCCGACAACACCCCCCGCCAGCTGCTGCTGCAGCGCGCCCTGGATCTGACCCAGCCGCGCTATCTGCACACGCCGCTGGTCTGCATGGAAAACGGAGAAAAGCTCTCCAAACAGCATGGCGCACCCGCCGTGGATGTCAGCCAGCCGCTGACCGTGCTGTCTGCCGCGGCGCAGCAACTCGGCCTGCCACAAGCGCCCGCAGCCGCATCCTGCAGCAGTGAAAGCCCCGCAAGCGCCTTGCCTTTGGCGCTGGACTTCTGGGTCCGGTGCTGGCGCCAAACCTACAATATCGCCCCGTGACTTCTTCAAATCCAACACCTACCACCGATATGGCCGAAAACGTGCCAGCCGCTGACGCATCCGCAGCATCCCAAGGCCAGGCGCCCGAAGGCGTGGCCTATCCCAAGACCATCAAAAGCTATGTGCGCCGCGCAGGCCGCACCACCACGGGCCAGGCCAAGGCTTTTGAGGAACTGGGTCCGCGCTTCCTGCTGCAATACCAGAAGGCTCCTCTGGACGCCGCAGCCGCCTACGGCCGCGACGGCAAGCTGATTCTGGAGATCGGCTTCGGCATGGGTGAAGCCACCGCCCATATCGCCCGCGTGCGCCCCGACGACAATTTCCTGTGCTGCGAAGTGCACGAGCCCGGCGTGGGCGCGCTGCTCAAGCGCATTGGCGAGCAGGAGATCGAGAACATCCGCATCCTGCAGCACGATGCCGTGGAAGTCATCGACAACATGCTGCCCGAAGCCTCGATCGACGGCGTGCACATCTTCTTCCCCGACCCCTGGCACAAGAAAAAGCACAACAAGCGTCGCCTGATCCAGAGCCCGCTGATCGCCAAGCTGGCCGCTCGCATCAAGCCCGGCGGCTATATCCATTGCGCCACCGACTGGGAACCCTATGCGGTGCAGATCCTGGAAGTGCTGAACGCAGAACCCATGCTGCAGAACACGGCCGAGAACTACGCTGAAAAGCCCGACTACCGCCCGCTGACCAAATTCGAAAACCGCGGCATCCGCCTCGGCCATGGCGTCTGGGATCTGGTGTTCAGGAAAAAATAACACCCCCTGAGCGGCTTTGCCTAGGCGGCCCCGTCGCTTCCCCCTCGCTGCTACGCAGAGGGGGACGACAGCATCGCTGCGGGGCGGCCCTTTCTCGGTGTCTCCGACTTGGGTTATGCCAGTTTCCAAGGATTCGCTCCAACAATAAAAAACGCTCCTCATCGAGGAGCGTTTTGTTTTGGGGCAAGGCAGCCTGGACTGCCTTTTGGTGCTCGCCTTACAGGCGCTCGGCCCAGAGGCGCTCGGCTCAGAGACGCTCGGCCACCCAGGCCTGCACGCTGGCCAGTGCTGCGGGCACGGCTGCGGCATCGGTGCCGCCGGCCATGGCCATATCGGGCTTGCCACCGCCCTTGCCGCCCACTTGCTGGGCCACAAAGTTCACCAGCTCGCCGGCCTTGACCTTGGCGGTTTCAGCCTTGGTCACGCCCGCTGCCAGTTGCACCTTGTCGCCGTCCACAGCAGCCAGCACGATCACGGCCGCACCCAGCTTGTCCTTGAGCTTGTCCATGGTGTCGCGCAAGGTCTTGGCATCCGCTCCTTCGAGCTTGGCGGCCAGCACCTTCACGCCATTGACGTCGGCAGCCTGCGTGACCAGCTCGTCGCCCTGGCTGGAAGCCAGCTTGCCCTTGAGCGCAGCGATTTCCTTTTCCAGTGCCTTGATCTGATCCAGCGCACCGCCGATGCGGTTGGTCAGCTCGGCGGCAGGGGCCTTGAAAGCGGCCGCCGCCTGGTCCACGGTGGACTCCAGCGACTGCAGATAGGCCAGCGCGTTCTCGCCTGTAATGCCTTCGATACGGCGCACGCCAGCGGCCACGCCGGATTCGCCCACCACCTTGAACAGGCCGATGTCGCCGGTACGGCTGACGTGAGTGCCGCCGCACAGCTCGCGGCTGGAGCCGATGTCCAGCACGCGCACGGTTTCGCCGTACTTCTCGCCGAACAGCATCATCGCGCCGGTCTTCTGGGCCGACTCGATATCCATCACGCGCGCATCGGTGGCGGTGTTGGCCAGCACCTCGGCATTGACGCGGGCTTCGATCTCGCGGATCTGCTCGGCAGTCACCGGGGCATTGTGCGCAAAGTCGAAGCGGGTACGCTCGGCATTGACCAGCGAGCCCTTTTGCTGCACATGGCCGCCCAGCACTTCGCGCAAGGCCTTGTGCATGATGTGTGTGACCGAGTGGTTGCGCATGGTCGCAGCGCGCACGGCGGTATCCACCTGTGCCTCAACGGCATCGCCCACCTTCAGGCTGCCGGCTTCCAGCACGCCGTGGTGACCGAATACATCGGCCTTGATCTTGAGCGTGTCTTCCACGGCAAAGCGGTTGCCGCCTGCAACGATCACGCCCTGGTCGCCGACCTGGCCGCCGGACTCGGCGTAGAAGGGGGTCTTGTCCAGCACCACGACACCGTTCTGGCCGGCCTGCAGCTCGTTCACGCTCACGCCATCGGCGTACAGCGCGACGATCTTGGCAGCCTCTGCCAGCTTGTCGTAGCCGGTGAACACATTGGCGTCCCCCGTGTATTCCAGCGCGCGATCCATCTTGAACTTGCCGGCTGCGCGGGCAGTTTCCTTCTGGTGCTGCATGGCGGCGTTGAAGCCGGCCTCGTCCACCGTCAAGCCACGCTCGCGCGCCACGTCGTTGGACAGGTCCAGCGGGAAGCCGTAGGTGTCATGCAGCTTGAAGGCCACATCGCCGGGCAGCACCTTGACGTCGCCGGCCAGTGCGCTGTCCAGGATTTCCATGCCGTTGGCCAGTGTCTCGAAGAAACGCTCTTCCTCGGCCTTGAGCACGCTGGTGATATGCGCTTCCTGCTCCTTGAGCTTGGGATAGGCATCGCCCATCTGCACCACCAGGTCGGCCACCAGCTTGTGGAAGAAGGGAGTCTTCTGGCCCAGCTTGTAGCCGTGACGGATGGCGCGGCGGATGATGCGGCGCTGCACATAGCCACGACCTTCGTTGGAAGGAATCACGCCGTCGGACACCAGGAAGGAGGTCGCGCGGATATGGTCGGCAATCACCTTCAGCGAAGGAGTGCTCAGATCTTCGGTCTGGGTTTCACGGCCGGCAGCCTTGATCAATGCCTGGAACAGGTCGATCTCGTAGTTGCTGTGCACATGCTGCAGGATGGCCGCCAGGCGCTCCAGGCCCATGCCGGTGTCCACGCAAGGTGCGGGCAGCTTCACCACGGAGCCGTCTTCCTTCATGTCGAACTGCATGAACACGTGGTTCCAGATCTCGATGAAGCGGTCGCCGTCTTCTTCCGGGCTGCCGGGAGGGCCGCCGGCAATGTGCTCGCCGTGGTCGTAGAAGATTTCCGAGCAGGGGCCGCAGGGGCCTGTGTCGGCCATCATCCAGAAGTTGTCGCTCTTGTACTTGCCGCCCTTGTTGTCGCCGATGCGGATGATGCGCTCGGCAGGCAGGCCGATGACGTTCTTCCAGATGTCATAGGCTTCGTCGTCTTCGTGATAGACCGTGGCCAGCAGCTTCTCGGCGGGCAGGCCGAAAACCTTGGTCAGCAGCTCCCAGCCCCACTCGATGGACTCCTTCTTGAAGTAGTCGCCGAAGGACCAGTTGCCCAGCATCTCGAAGAACGTGTGGTGGCGCGCGGTGTAGCCCACGTTTTCCAGGTCGTTGTGCTTGCCGCCGGCGCGCAGGCAGGCCTGCACCGAAGTTGCGCGGTTGTAGGGGCGCTTGTCCGTGCCCAGGAACACGTCCTTGAACTGCACCATGCCGGAGTTGGTGAACATCAGCGTCGGATCGTTGCCGGGAACCAGCGAGCTGGACGCGACAACCGTGTGGCCCTTGGAAGCGTAGAAATCCAGGAACGTCTTGCGGATGTCCGCAACGGAAAAAGTGGGTGTACTCATGGTGTTTGGTATGAAGACGCCTGCATGACGCCTGCGATCAGTACGGCCCGGCGCTGCTTTTTCAGGAGCTGCGCAGACAGGCAAATCAGCCGAACATTATAGGTTTGCGGCTACATACCCGCGCGGCCTTGTGCCGATAACAGCGATCATGAATTTTCATGCGTTGCATTAATGTCTTCATCATCGGCTTGCGGATAATCGGCAACCACTATGAGCGACACACCCAAACCCGAGACCTCCAAGCCCGCTGCCCCTGCCAAAAACCGCCTGGTGGTCTGGCTCATCGCCCTGCCCGTGATCATCTTTGGCGCGCTCATGCTCATCGGCCAGTTCATGGACGACCCGCTCAGCAAGCAACGCTGGACGGAAGCAGAAACCATCAAGATCTGCTGGAAACAGACGGCCAAACCCGAGGCCGAGCGCAAGACCCAGGAGTTCAAAACCCCTCAGGACTGCGAACGCCTGGAGTTCGATTTCAAAACCCGCTACGGCGAAAACCCTTGAAGCAGCCGCGACGCAGCAAGCCCCGGGGGGCAGGCGTGCTGCGTGACTGACGGGCTTACTCTTCGCCCCAGTCTTCGTCCGAGCCCTCTTCCTCTTGTGCTGCAGCCAGCGCGATCATGCGGTCAAAGGTCTCGATGATCGCGATGCGGCGGTCCTGCTTGTAGCCCTCCTCGGGCTCCAGCTCGTCGATGCTCTGGTCCCAGGCCTGCAGATAGGTGGCTTTCCATTGCTCAAGCGTCTGCAGATCCGGCCACAGCGGATGCATGCCGCCATCGGCCATGGCGCACAGCAGCTCGATGCGGCAGGGAACCAGATCGGACTCCGTCTCGCCCGCCTGCAAGGCCTCGGGCGAGTCCAGGGCCTCGGCAATTTCATCGATGAGCTGGCCCGTGATATCGGCCAGCCAGTCCAATGCGGTGTCGTTATCGAAATTGCCGTGCGACCAAGTGCCCATGACCCAACTCCTTGCTGCGGTTAATCAGAAAATCAAGGCCCAACATAGCGAGCCTTGATGTCAGAACTGTGTCAGTCCGGGCAGTCGATCCAGGCGCGACAGGTCAACGGTTGCGATTTTTCATGGCGCGCTCCACCTCGCGCTTGCCTTCGCGGTCCTTGATCACATCGCGCTTGTCATGCTCGGCCTTGCCCTTGGCCAGGGCGATCTCGCATTTCACGTAACCGTTCTTCCAGTGCAGATTGATGGGCACCAGGGTATAGCCCTTTTGCTCGACCTTGCCGACCAGGCGCTTGATCTCGTCCTTTTTCAAGAGCAGCTTCTTGATGCGTGCCGAGTCGGGATTGACGTGGGTGGAAGCCGTCTTGAGCGGGTTGATCTGGCAGCCCAGCAGGAACAGCTCGCCGTCCTTGATCAGCACATAGCCATCGGTGAGCTGCACCTTGCCGCTGCGCAGGGCCTTGACCTCCCAGCCGTGCAGCACCATGCCGGCTTCGTGGCGCTCCTCGAAGAAATAGTTGAAAGCTGCTTTTTTATTGTCGGCAATGCGCGACGATGTTTCTGGTTTCTTGGCCATGGAATATTAGTTGCAGGCGGACCGGAGATGAAAGCTCTCCCTACAATACTGGATTGCCGTCTCGCCTCTGAGCGATGATTTTAGTTTCGCATCGCGCCTCTGGGTATATTGACCTAGGCCAATTCCCTGCTCTTGCGCCCTGCTGATTGCTCTTTGTTCATGAAAAACGTCAACAAGTCCGTCCTCATCTGGTACAGCCCCGAAGAAATGTTTGCCCTCGTGACGGACGTGGCCCACTATGCCGACTTTCTGCCCTGGTGCGATCATGCCAAGATTCTGGAGCAGGACGACACAGGTATGACAGCCGAGGTAGGTATTGCGTTCAGCGGACTGCGCAAGTCTTTCGTGACGCGCAACACGAACAGTAGCATGGATGACGGCGGCAAGCAGGTCAGCATGCGTCTGGTCAAGGGACCTTTCTCGCGTCTGGAAGGCCACTGGCGCTTTCATCCCGTAGGCGACGGCACGCAACGCGCCTGCAAGGTCGAGCTGCAGCTGGACTACGGCTTCGAGAACGGCGCCGTGGCCGCCATCATCGGTCCGGTCTTCGACCGCATCGCCGGCTCCATGGTCGACGCCTTCATCAAGCGCGCCGAGCAGATCTATGGCTGATGCTCTGCCCGAGGTGATCGACATCACGGTGTGCATCTCGCCCTGCTCCGGCACCGTGCAGGAAACCTTGCTGCAGCTTCCCGCAGGCAGCACTGTCCAGCAAGCTCTGGACGCCCTGACCGCCTCAACAGCCTTGCTGGATGTGCAACTGCCCGAACCCCTGGCCGGCATGGTCGGTATCTGGGGCAAAGTCGCGAATCCGGGCCAGGTTCTCAAGCATGGCGATCGGCTGGAGGTCTATCGACCGCTGACCGTAGACCCCAAGGTTGCCCGACGCGAACGCTTTGCCCGCCAGGGCGCACGCGGCGCAGGACTTTTCAAACGCCAGAGAGACGGTGCCAAGGCGGGCTACTAGCCAGCGGCCAGCGGGACTCAAAAAAAGCGCCTTCAGAAGGCGCTTTTTTTATCGAGATCCCGGCAAATAACTCGGCGAAGACTCCGGCGCCTACTGCGCCGGCTCTGCCATGGGCCCGCAATCGGAAGCGATCACGGCATCGGCGCGCTTGATCTCCGCATCGCGCGCTGCCTCATCCATGAAGCCACGCTCGCCCTTGGCATTCACATGGGACAGCAAGCGACCTGACGCCAGGGTTGCCTTGGCCTGCCTGGCACGATTGCAGTTGTCCTGGCGCTGCTTTTCCTTTTGCAGCTTGTCGGCCTGGGTCTTGGCGGCTTCCTGCTCCTGCATCTTGCGCTTTTGCTCTTCCAGCCCCTTGTCCACACCGGCGTCCGCCACGGGCTTGGCCGCGCCGACCTCGGGCACTGCCGAAGGTGCTGCGGGCCTGGCACCGCCGGGGTTGCGCAAAATATTCTTGGCGGGGATATCGGCTGGCGGAGCCCTGTCGCTGAACACCTTGCGCCCCTGACCATCAATCCATTGCCACTGGGCAATTGCGGGAACCGTGCAGCAGGCGATGGCTGCAAACAAAGCGAACTTGATGGCGTGCATGGAGTCAATAAGTCTTGGACTGGCGTTGGGGATTCTGGGTCACGAGCCCACATTGTGCGGCAAGTCACAGGTACAATCTTTCTTTTGGAGCCATCACATGCGCCTTCTCGGAAAAGCACTGACCTTTGACGACGTCCTGCTCGTTCCCGCCTACTCCGAAGTCCTGCCCAAGGACGTTTCTCTCGCCACCCAATTCACTCGCAATATCCGCCTGAACCTGCCCCTGGTGTCTGCCGCCATGGACACGGTGACAGAAGCGCGTCTGGCCATCGCCATTGCGCAAGAAGGCGGTATCGGCGTGATCCACAAGAACATGACAGCCGAGCAGCAAGCCGCTGAAGTGTCCAAGGTCAAGCGCCACGAATCCGGTGTGGTGCACGACCCTGTGGTCATCACCCCCGAACACACCGTGCTGCAAGTGCTGCAGCTGTCGGAAGAACGCGGCATTTCGGGCTTCCCCGTGTGCGACGGCGGCAAGGTGGTCGGTATCGTTACCAGCCGCGATCTGCGCTTCGAGACCCGCTACGACGTCAAGGTCAGCCAGATCATGACGCCCCGCGAAAAGCTGATCACCGTCAATGAAAAAGACGGCACCAGCCCTGCAGAAGCCAAGGCACTGCTGAACAAGCACAAGCTCGAACGAATCCTGGTGGTCAACGACGCCTTTGAACTCAAGGGCCTGATTACCGTCAAGGACATCACCAAGCAAACCACCTTCCCCAATGCCGCACGTGACGCATCGGGCCGCCTTCGCGTGGCTGCCGCTGTCGGCGTGGGCGCTGGCACCGAAGAGCGCGTGGAACTGCTGGTCAAGGCCGGCGTGGACGCGATCGTGGTGGACACGGCTCACGGCCACTCCAAGGGCGTGATCGACCGCGTGCGCTGGGTCAAGCAGAACTACCCCCAGGTGGACGTCATTGGCGGCAATATTGCCACCGGCGCTGCCGCCCTGGCTCTGGTGGAAGCCGGTGCCGACGCGGTCAAGGTCGGTATCGGCCCCGGCTCCATCTGCACCACCCGTATCGTGGCTGGTGTAGGCGTGCCCCAGATCATGGCCATCTCCAACGTGGCCGACGCCCTCAAGGGCACCGGCGTGCCCCTGATCGGTGACGGCGGCATCCGCTTCTCCGGCGATATCTCCAAGGCTCTGGCCGCTGGCGCGTCCACCATCATGATGGGCGGCATGTTTGCCGGCACCGAAGAAGCTCCTGGCGAAGTGATTCTGTACCAGGGCCGCTCGTACAAGAGCTACCGCGGCATGGGCTCCATCGGTGCCATGCAGCAAGGCTCGGCCGACCGCTACTTCCAGGAATCGTCCACCGGCAACCCCAATGCCGACAAGCTGGTTCCCGAAGGCATTGAAGGGCGCGTGCCCTACAAGGGCTCCATGGTCTCCATCGTCTATCAGATGGCTGGCGGCGTGCGCGCCTCCATGGGCTACTGCGGTTGCGCCACGATCTCCGAGATGAACCAGAAGGCCGAGTTTGTGGAAATCACCGCAGCCGGCATCCGCGAATCTCACGTCCATGACGTGCAGATCACCAAGGAAGCGCCCAACTACCGCGCTGACTAAGCAAGTCCCTTGAATTCTGACCAGATTGAAAAATCTGGTCAGAATGCTAAAATCTGGCCTGAACTACTGGTTCTAGCCAGATTTTTTGTTTTCCACCATGCAATCTATCGGTATCTACGAAGCCAAAAGCCGCTTTTCCGCCCTGGTCGAAATGGTCGAGCAAGGCGAGGAAGTACGCATCACGCGCCATGGCAAGGAAGTCGTGCGCATGCTGCCCATGCGCCGCAAACCCGTGATCACCGATGAGCAGATTGCGCGCGAGCTGGAGCAGATCTCGGCCCTGCAGCAGACGGTGAAAGCGCCGGCGGCTGCAACGAGCGCCGCAGACAGCATCACCGGCCTGCGCCACACCGGACGGAGCCAGGCATGAGCGCCACCGCTTTTGTGCTCGATGCATCCGTCACCGCCGCCTGGTTGCTGCCTGACGACGCCAGCGAGCACACCAGACGCCTCTACACCCGTATCCGCCGCGATGAAGTCGACCCGCAAGCCCCCAACCTCTGGCAATGGGAATGCGGCAACCTGATTGCATCGGGCGTGAATAATGGCCGTATCCCGCAGACTTCGGTCGAAGGTCTGTGGGGCGTGCTGGAAGCCATTCGTCACCGCGTGGAGCTGCACGACCTGGCTCCAGCACAGCACAAGGCCGTGCTGGATGTGGCGCTGGATACCGGCCTGCCCACCTACGATGCCGCATACCTGTGGCTGGCGCAGTCGCTGCGCCTGCCGCTGGCCACATTCGATGCAGCCCAGATTGCAGCCGCCCGCAAAAGCGGCGTCACCGTCTGGGCTCACGAAGATTTCTAATCCCTTTTTGCCACCCTCTTGCCCTTGATCACCATGCAACACGACAAGATTCTTATTCTGGACTTCGGCTCCCAGGTCACACAGCTGATTGCTCGCCGCGTGCGCGAAGCCAATGTCTACTGCGAAGTCCACCCCTGCGATGTGAGCAGCGACTGGGTGCGCGAGTTTGCCGCCGACGGCAAGCTCAAGGGCATCATCCTGTCGGGCAGCCATGCCTCCGTCTACGAAGTGGATGACCGCGCTCCCGACGCCGTGTTCGAGCTGAACCTGCCCGTGCTGGGTATTTGCTACGGCATGCAGACCATGGCCACCCAGCTGGGCGGCAAGGTCGAAGGCTCCAACACCCGCGAATTCGGTTACGCCGAAGTGCGCGCCCATGGCCACACCAAGCTGCTGGAAGGCATCGAAGACTTCGCCACGGCCGAAGGCCACGGCATGCTCAAGGTCTGGATGAGCCACGGCGACAAGGTCACCGAACTGCCTCCGGGCTTCAAGGTCATGGCCTCCACGCCCTCCTGCCCCATCGCCGGCATGGCCGACGAAGCACGTCGCTACTACGCCGTGCAGTTCCACCCCGAAGTCACGCACACCGTGCAGGGCCAGGCACTGCTCAACCGCTTTGTGCTCGACATCTGCGGCACGCAGGCAGACTGGATCATGGGCGACTACATCGAAGAAGCCGTGGCCAAGATCCGCGAGCAGGTGGGCGATGAAGAAGTGATCCTGGGCCTGTCCGGCGGCGTGGATTCGTCCGTGGCTGCCGCCCTGATCCACCGCGCCATCGGCGACCAGCTGACCTGCGTGTTCGTCGATCACGGTCTGCTGCGCCTGAACGAAGGCGATATGGTCATGGACATGTTTGAAGGCAAGCTGCACGCCAAGGTCGTGCGCGTCGATGCCTCCGACTTGTTCCTGGGCGAGCTGGCCGGCGTGTCCGAGCCCGAGCAAAAGCGCAAGATCATCGGCCGCCTGTTCGTGGACGTATTCAAGGCAGAGGCCGAAAAGCTCAAGGCTGCCAACGCCGGCTCCAAGGGCGCCACCTTCCTGGCCCAGGGCACCATCTACCCCGACGTGATCGAGTCGGGCGGTGCCAAGAGCAAGAAGGCCGTCACCATCAAGAGCCACCACAACGTCGGCGGCCTGCCCGAGCAACTGGGCCTGAAGCTGCTGGAGCCCCTGCGCGATCTGTTCAAGGACGAAGTGCGCGAACTGGGCGTGGCCCTGGGCCTGCCCCGCGGCATGGTCTACCGCCACCCCTTCCCCGGCCCCGGCCTGGGCGTACGCATTCTGGGCGAAGTGAAGAAGGAATATGCCGACCTGCTGCGCCGTGCAGATGCCATCTTCATCGAAGAGCTGAACAACTGGATCGACGAGAAGACCGGCAAGAGCTGGTACGACCTGACCAGCCAGGCCTTCACCGTCTTCCTGCCCGTCAAGAGCGTGGGCGTGATGGGCGACGGCCGCACCTACGACTACGTCGTGGCCCTGCGCGCCGTGGTCACCAGCGACTTCATGACTGCCGACTGGGCCGAGCTGCCCTACGGCCTGCTCAAGAAGGTCTCCGGCCGCATCATCAATGAAGTGCGCGGCATCAACCGCGTCACCTATGACGTGAGCACCAAGCCACCAGCAACCATCGAGTGGGAATAAAGCGCTGTCGTGAACTGACACGCAAGCTTTAACCTTTGCTCATGCAAGCCCGCGATATCGCGGGCTTTTTTCATTTGCCATCCGGTGCCGCCTGGAAATGGCAGCTCATGCGAAGTCAGCGGCACTAGAGGTCTGTGTCGCCGCCGGGCTGGAGGGTGAAGCTGTTGCCTGCCGCTATGTGGGTGTTTCAGTTGACGGGGGCGCTGTTGCATAAATCAAGTTTGAGGCGAGCCTCCCCAAACCCCGGCCGTGGCTAGGCCACGGCTGCCGTCTGAGGACGGCCCAGCTCAGTGAATCGGTTCAATATGGCTGCCCTGATATGCAACTCGATGACTTGGCGCTCAAAGGTGCGAGACATCACTCGTTCACCCAATCGTTTAATGCAGTTCATCTTGGTCTCCACCAAGCTTCGCCGGTTGTAGCCAATCCAGCGCTTCCAGATGCTTCGACCCAGCCGCCTGCACGAGTCAATCGCAGCATTGCGATACCCAAACACAGCCCCCTTGCGGGTTCGAGCATTCTTGCGCGCAGGAATGATGGCAATGGCGCCGTGCCTGACGACCGTTTCGCAGGCAGGCTGTGTGTCGTAGGCACCATCGCCAGTAAGGCTCTTGAGCGCTTCATCTGGCGGTAACTGCTCTAGTAAGTCTGATAGCACCGAGGCATCACTGACGTTATGGCTCGTCACGCAGATTGCTCGAATCTGCAAGATGTCGGCATCAATGCCTATGTGCAGCTTGCGCCACTGACGGCGGTATTCAGCACCGTGCTTTTTGCACTTCCACTCGCCTTCACCCAGAAACTTGATGCCCGTGGCATCAACCAGCAGGCGCAAGCCTGCCTTGCTGGGGGAGTACGTAATCTGAACATTCAAATCTCGCAGCCGCCTGCACAGGGTGCTGAAGTCAGGAGCTGGCCATGCAAGGCCGCACAGTTGTAGCACCTATTCCACCAAGCCGGTGGTTTGTCTGAGAGCTAGCCCGAACAGGTTCTTGAGCGTCAAGCAAAATTGAATGGCGACATCAGAGAACTTCGGGCTTCGCCCGCGTTTGCCGCTGGCAGCGGCAAACCAGACCATCCGCTTGTCCATCCAAATTGACAGAGAGCCTCGAACCTTGAGAGCCGCGTTGTATTGCTTCCAGTTCGTGGTTCGATAGCGAGGTTTGTTGGGATGACTCATGCCGCCAGCCTACGGCCTGCGGCGCAGCGATTGATGCAACAACGCCCATGATCAGCATTTCATTTTCTCTTCCCGTATCGCAGTTTTTCTATCCTTTCGCGGAATAAATTTTTGTAATTCGGATAATCCATACGAAGAGCTGTTGACATACCACTCCACTTTCGATCTTGAAGTAATATATTCCAGAAATTCGCGAGGACCAGCTAGTGAGACGCCAACACCAAGTTCTCTGATGAAACAAAATTCTAATAAATCCGTATCAGGGAACATTGCGAAAGTCTCTAAAGATGCTTGATGCAAAGAATCATAGAATGGATTATTATTCTTTGCATCATGAATTCCCCACAAAGCTTGAGAAAAACCTCTCAAAGAAGCATTAAATATTCTGAAGTCATTTTTTTCATTTTCCTTTGAATTCAGATATTCTGTGGGGATAGAGATTATTTTTCTTGCACCAATATTATTGCAATATCGAATTAAACTTATCACATCATACCAACTTGGATCTCCATTGAGTGAATGGCATGCTTCCCATTTCATTTTTTTTAGCCAAAATTTATTAAACCCATTATTTGGCAATAGACTTCCATCCAGTTGATATATTTTATTATTTTCAAGCTCCTTGAAGAAGTTTATTTCCAGAGTTTTCCTTAGATTATTTTTATCAATGTAATTTTTCATTTTTTACCTTGTCCAAAACGAATTTCTTGAACTGTTCGTGGCTTTGGCCTATTAATATCTATGATTTGTATCGTGGGTGCCCCATCACTACTGCCGGGTCTAATTATTACTCGAGTTCCATCTGACAGTGAGCCTTTTTTTCCAGGTCCAGCAGAAGTCATGAAGTCACGAATATTAATCAACCCCAGCTGATTGAACACTTTTGTAGCATCTTCAAATGTTCCCTGTTCGTATCGACTAATATCATTACTTGATTTATTCCCAGTCTCCAACACCGGCATTTCACCCATAATATTTTTCAGTCCATTATTAAGCTTTTCTTTATCACCAGCAGGAACCGCGAGCATAATTAAATCCAGTTGAGGCTTAGGATTTAAAATGACCGTTCCTCCATCAGTTCCAATAGGCTTCTTCGATTCATACCCGGGCACAGAGGTATCAATGCCTTGCGGAACATTGACCAACAGCCCATCCTTAGGACCTGTTTCAACAATGGGGTTTGTGGTCTTGTCATTGCCCGTGTGGCTCGGCCCCGGCGTCGGTCCGTAGCCACCACCGTAGCCAGGTATTTGATCCGCCAGACTCGGTTGTTTCGCCTCAAACTCCTGGGTCAACTGTGCAGCCAACCACGCCACCCCTGCCGCCGGCAGCAGATTCATGCACACGTTACTGCTCGCACACGTGCGCAATAGCGCTTGGCTGGCCTGGTCCAACAGCCTCAATCCGTCCGGCCCAAGCCGTTGTGCCTGCTGAACCACACCATTCACGGTGTTAATAAGAATCCAGCTAGATGCTCAAAGAACCCCGTGCCGTGAGCGCCGCGTTGTACTGTTTCCAGTTGGTGGTACGGCCGCGGGGCTTGATGGACTGGCTTATGCAGCAAGACTACAACTTGCCGTGCGTTGATTTTTGCAACAGCACCTATTTAACTCTGAAATCTATCAGCCCAATAATTCTTCAATATCAATTTCAAATCTTCTAAATTATAAGACAATCGTCCATCAAGCTCTGCCGCATCATTCAAAACAATATTACCTGAAAATTTACAAAATGCATATGCAACAATACCAGCAAAATACCAATTTCCTCTAGTTTGAATATTTATTATGTACTTGCAGTTCTCACATTCATAAATATCCTCAATGCATTCGTCAAAAGAAATCCAACACTGATTTTCCTCTTTTTTTCCTTCGATTTGCAAAAAATCTTTTAGCAAATCTTCATCATGAAGATTTCTATTGAATTTAATTAGGGGGTTTTCAAATCCAAATTCAGAAAAAGCACTAGAGATAATTTTCTCCACATCACTTAATCCTGATGGAATTTTTTTTAAGGCAACATAAATACTATTAGCCATGATCAGTTAAATTATTCTGCTATTACCAACTGATTTTTTGCAATAGTGTCGCCATACTCTACAACGGATTATCTTTCAAATAAGCCACGAGATCCTCGTATGCAATTCCAGGGGCACCTTCCTTCAACCATTTATCAAAGGCATCAAAATTCGGACTAAAGTATTTACCATTTTTTAATTGAACATCCTTTACTTCTCCAAACTCAGATACGAATCTTAAATGGTGCACTATTAAAACCCAAATTCTCCTGAGTTCTGGATTTTGAGGAGCGCCCTCCGATGCATCTGAGATATATACTGAATCCCCCTCAACAAAATCAAGCAAATCCCCTGCCCGACCAGATTCCATCATTTTCTTTATAATTTCCGATTTTTTCATAAACTATACTTTAAAAAAATTTAAAAATTGATCCTTCAATTTTAACATTTTTAAAACCTAAAGAGCTCATTGTTTTTCCAATTGGCGTCTTCCATACTGATTGCTCTTTAGATAGTCCTTCAGAGACTCCTGCATTGAAGGCATCGAGATTATCATACCCTAATCTTGCACTAACTGTTTTTACTTTATCCGATCCAACTGCTTCAATTGCCCTAGATATCATTTCTGATCCAACATTTTTTCCAGAAACAGTTGTCCCATACCAATCCACATGCAAATTACCATTATCAGAAGAGTAATTACCCAAGAGATCACTTTGGGCAAATTTACTATCTATAACAGAACCAGTTTTATCGAATTTTTGTCTCGCTGATAACTCAACTTCAACACGCCCTCCAGGTTGCTCCTTAATCTTTGTATCGAAATCAAGGCCTGTTCTAATTGCTGGAGTAAACCCTTTCTCTTTGACCGATGCATTTTCTGCATCCTTGTAAACCAGTCCTATCCCCGGCAAAGGCTCTGCAGGACTTCCAGGCAGGATACTATCCTCAGGTTTCTGAGGATCCAGTGGCTTTCCGCTTGTACCAACTTCTTTCGGCCCCTCCGCTGGATATGTCGTCGACGTCCCCCCTGGTATGGGGTTTGTGGTCTTGTCATTGCCCGTGTGGCTCGGCCCCGGCTTCGGTCCGTAGCCACCACCGTAGCCAGGTATCTGATCCGCCAGACTCGGTTGTTTCGCCTCAAACTCCTGGGTCAACTGTGCAGCCAACCACGCCACCCCTGCCGCCGGCAGCAGATTCATGCACACGCT
>NZ_QQAS01000001.1:1034327-1066829 GCF_003350425.1 Comamonas sp. AG1104
TGATCCGCCAGACTCGGTTGTTTCGCCTCAAACTCCTGGGTCAACTGTGCAGCCAACCACGCCACCCCTGCCGCCGGCAGCAGATTCATGCACACGCTACTACTCGCACACGTGCGCAAGAGCGCTTGGCTGGCTTGGTCCAACAACCTCAGCCCTCCCGCCCCAAAGCGCTGCCCCTGTTGAACCGCAGCATTAACCGTATAAATAACAAGTTGGTTGTTCTGCGCAGCCTCATTGAGCGCACCGGCTCCTGCTGCCGCACCACCAGCGGCGCTGCCAGCCCCCAGAGCTAGCAAGCCCGTCAGCGCGGCCGCTGTGCTTGGCTCGACCCCTTGCCCAATCAGATAGCCTGCGACATGCGGCGCAGCAACACTCGTCAGCCCTGCACCTGCCGCACCGGCCACTCCACCACCTAATCCGCCAAGTAGTGCATGGCCACCAGCGCGGCATGCGCCATCCGGACCCCAGCAACGCGCCTCATCTTCATTTTTGGAATTGGCAAATCGAGTATTGGCATATTCACCCCATGACTTGGCCGCCTGCTTGCCAAACTCCGCCGTGATTGCCACCTGCGCATCGATGTCGCGCTGCACCTTGTTCTGATCAAATATCCGCTCGATACCCGTGGCATCGCCCGTGCGCACGCTCTGGTCGCCGGCGATGCCGGAGATACCTGCCGTGGTGGTGCCTTGGGCACTGCCGCTGTCCTGGCCTACACCAGCTCCCACGCCCTTGACGCCGAACTTGCCCGCGTCGTTGCCCACGCTGGCATTGACCCCCACGGCCTGGCCTTCGTAGCTAGCTTGGTTGTGCAGGTCGCTGGTGGTGAGTGCGCCCTCGGTATTGAAACGGTTCTTGCCCTGCTCCACCGCCGTCTGGTTGCTGGCGATGACAGCGCCCTTGAGGTCGGTATCGCCCTTGACGCTGACCTGGAAGCCCCCGTCCCCTGCCTGTATGCCGCTTTGCTCGGTAACGCTTTGGTAGTTGCTGTTGACCTTGCTCTGGCCCGCATTCAATCCGCCACCTATGGGCACGCCAGCGGGGCTGATGGTGAGGCTGCCGCCCACCGTCTGGTTGCGGCTGGCGTAGCTGCTGCTGTCCTGCTGGCTTTCGAGTTTGAGATCGCCACCCACTTCGGCAACCACCTGTTTGCCACTGACCACGGCCCCCTTGAGCGTGGTGTCGCCACCGGACTGTAGGGTGACGCTGTTGCCTGCGGCTATGTGGGTGTTGGTGTGGGTGAGATCGTCGCCGGCCTGATTGCCACGGCCTTTGCTGGCACTGACGGTAATGCCCGTTTGCTGCCCCACGCTCACGCCGATGCTGCCGGAGCTGGAGCTGCTGTTGCCGCTGAGGCTGGCCGTATTCTGGGCCGCCTGCAAACGGATATCGCCTTCTGCGGCCAAGTTGGCGTCCTGGCCGGCAGTGATATCCGAGCCGCGAACCAGGATGGAGCTGTCCGCCCCCGCCCCTTGGGCAACGATGTTGACATTGCCGCCGGCCTTGACCGTGCTGCCACGTGCGCTGTCGCTGGTTTGTGCCGTGTTGCTCTGGCTTTTGCTGGAGCCCAGACTGACGGAGATGGAGGCGGCCTTGGAGGGGTCGCCGCCGGCCAGCGCCTGGGCAGCGCCCTGCAGCTCGCCCACGGAGTTCTTGGCGTTCAACGCCGTCGCCGCTGCTGCCAGGGCCTGCATGCGGCCGCTGCTGGTGTTGCGGGCGGCATCCGCCATGTTGTCGGCTGTCTGTATGGCGCTGATGACGGGGCTGCCGATGCTGACGCTCAAGCCGCTTTGCTTGAAGCGTTGCTCGGTGGCGGAGCTGCCGGTTTCGCGGGCCTCGACGATCTGAACCTCTTTGGCCACGACGTTGACGTCGCCCTTGGGGGCCATGACATCGCTGCCGACCTGCTGGTAAGCATTGCCCGCAATGATGTTGACATCGCCGCCTATGCTGCCCACGGTGGAGGCTGCGGCCGTGGTGTGAGTGCCCGTCTGATCGGCACTTTGCATGCGGCTGCCGATGGTAAAGCCAATGCCTCCGCCGCCGCCAAAGATGCCGCTCTTGGTTTCCTTGCGGTAGTGCTGTTCGCTGGAGGTTTCCTGGGCAGCGGCGATGGTGACGTCTCGGCCTGCCTGCAAGGTGGTTGCGGTGTCTGAGACGACATGGCTGCCGGTAACCGCGATATCGCGGCCGGCGTTGATGGCAACCGTATCTCCGCCCAGATTGCTTCCAACTGCCGTGGTGCTGTGCAGTTGCTCCCGCGTGGTGACGGTCTTGCTGGAGAGAAAGCCTTTGGTGGTGTGTTGATGCGCCTCGTCCAGACTTTGGCTGGCCTGGCCGGCACTGATCTGGATATCGTTGCCGGCGGACAGGCTCAAGGCCTTGCCTGCATCGATGGTGGCTGCCTTGGCATTGATATCCTGACCTGCACTGAGGTTCACGCGGCCAGCGCCGGTGATCTGCGTGCCCACATCCAGCGTGCTCGATTGGCGCAAGTAGTTCTTGCTGTCCCAGTTGATATCCTGGCTGCCGCCGACCGCAACCGTGTTGAGGTTCAGGTTGTTGCCAGCGGTGAGCACGGTGGCTCCGGTGCCCGCATTCTGTATCTGCGCAGCCGTGAGATTGAGGTTGTTGCCCGCACTGGCGACCAGCACGCCAGCCGGCCCGGATACATAGATGCCCGCGACACGATCGATCCCTGTCTGGGTAAAGCGGTTGCCGCCTGCCTGGTTGGCACTGCTTTGCGTGGTGGTTGTGAGGTTCAGGTCACGCCCTGCGGACACGGTGGCCGAGTCCACGCCCTTGATGATGCCTGCGAGGTTGTCAAAGTCCTGCCGGGCTGCAAGTTTGACGTCGTTGCCGGACATCTGGCCGCCCAGATTCTGGATGTTCTCGGCCGTGATGTTCAAGGTGTTGCGGCCCGCAATGCTGCCGCTGTTGATGGCATTGCCGGAGAGGATCAGATTCACATCCGAGGCTGCCAGCAAGGTGCCTGTGCCGTCCAGGTCGCCGGGCTTGACCCTTACATACACTTGCGGGACCAGCACGCTTTGCTTGCTGCCGTCGGCCAATGTCACTTCCTTGGTGACCAGCCAGACGAGGTCGCTGGTCAGTTGCGCCACCTGTGCCGCACTGAGCTCCACACCAGGGCGCAAGCCCTGGGCCTGGGCGAAGGTTGCGCCGTGTTGCAGCAAGTCTTTGTATTGCTCGTCGTAGCTGGTGTAGTTGCCCAGGAATCGGCGGCCCGTGAGCTGCCCGATTTGCTGCTGCACCAGTTGCTGCTCATAGAACCCGTCGCCCAGGCGCTTTTGAACGGTGCCGGGGTCCATCTGCAGAGCCTGGAGCATGTAGTCCGAAGACAGCCAGTTTTTATATTGCGTGAACTTGGGGTCTGTCTCCACCAGATAGCGGGAGCCTGCTTCAGGGTGCTGGCGATACAGGGAGGTCCCAGGTATCTGGGTGTTGGGCTGGGCGGTGCGAATATTGACCTGAGAGGACGCCGATTTGGCGTTGGAGGCATCCGCAGCCGTACTCTCGGGGGTCGCGGCTGCGCCGACCTTTGCAGAGGCCTGCGCTTGAGCGCTGCCCCCTTGCGCTGCCACGCCCGCTACGGCATTGCTTGTGATCTGCCCCTGGGTCTGCGTTGCGGTGGCTGCACCAGCGGCCGGGCCTGCCTGCGTTCCCTGCACGGCTCCAGGAGCGACGGAATGATGGATGGCATCCACCGCGCCCGCAGCAGATGCCTGTGCCTGCACCGCTGAAATGGCGCTGGCTCCCGGCGCTGCACCGGTCGAGGGGTTCGCAGCGTGCTCGGTGTAGGTGTAGGAGGCCAGTGTTTGCGTCTTGATGGTTTCTACAGGCCCATACGCAGAGCCTTGAAACCCGCGATTGGGCACGCTGGTGCCCCTGTTCCAGGTTTCGTAGGCGTAGCCTTGATCGGTGGATTTGACGTCGACGCTGGTGGCGCGGTTGTCGAGTGAGCCACCCATTGCACTGATGGTGCCGCCGGCCAGGATGGTGCTGTCCTGATTCAGGAGCTTGCTGGACGGATTCGATCCATTCCATTGCAGATTGCGGCCTGCCACGATTTTTCCGGGGGCGGACTGCGTTACCTGCGCGCTCTGTTCGGTGCGGTTGTATTCGTAGAAGGTAAAGTCGCCGATCCAGCGATTGCGAATATCTTGGTAGAAGGCATCCAGCTTCGCGTCCAAGGCGGCATCCGCTTTATTGCGGGCGTCCAGCAGGGGTTTGTAGGCGTTGTATTCGTCTACGTTTGCCTGAGTGATCTGGATATACTGGCCCCCGCTATCGGAGCTGTCGATGACGTGATAGCCCACTTTGCAGCTTTCCAGCGCAGCGCAGGGATTGGTGCTGCTTAAAACAGGTGCAGGCCCGGTATAGGGCTGCACGCCAAAGTCGCTCCAGATTCGGTGGTCGGCTGCGTAATGCGCACCGCTGATCACAATAGGCGTGGCAGCACTTTCCTCTGATGCATAGGTGTATCCAATGATTCGGTTGCCGCTGTACTGCATATAGCCCTGAACCCGCTGGCCGTTGTCATCGACATAGCTGGGGTTGTAGTACGGAGCAAATTTTTCAAATGGATATTGCGCAGAAGGCAGCAGCAGCCCTTTGTAGTACTGATCAATGGCGTCATTGCCTTTTCCGAGCGTTAAATTACAAGTCTCGCCACCCATATTGCAACGCCAGTCGTTGCCGCTGACCACGAAGCTGATGTCCTGCGGCCCAGAGCCTCTAACATTGCCATTGGAGATCAGCAGAACGTCGCTGCCCTTGTAGCGCTGGCCGTTAGGTGCTTGGAATTCAACAATCTTTTGAGGCTGGCCGTCGACCAATGTCCACTGCAGATGCTCATTGGTATTGCGAACCTGGTCATGCCCCAGCACCATGCTGCCGGCAGACTCCAGCGTGGCGCTGTTGTTGTTGAGCGTCTGCCCTGCGCCTGTGGCATGCCAATTTGAATCGAGCGCCCCACCCGTGAAGAGATTTCCTGCGCTATAGATCAGTGCGTTTTCTCGGTTGGTGATGTTTTGAACACCCAGGTCCATGCGCTCTCGCGCAGCAATCGTGGCAGCCTGGGTGATGCCTGCGACCGTTTCTTCCTGGTTGGTCAGCGCGTTGGCTGCAATCGCTACCCGGTCACCATAGATGCGGCCGGTGCCAACGTTGTTGATATTGCCGGCCTTAATGCGGGTGTCGGCACCGTCGATCAGCCCGCGGTTGGTCAAGGTGTCGGAGATGGTGAGCTGCGTTGTCTGTCCACTCAGCAGTTCACCCGTGGCCTGGTTGTCCAGGTTGCTGACGTTGACGGTCAGGTTCTTTCCGGCTTGGACGGTGACCGGGTTTGTCAATGTGCCCGTGGCTTGCAGCTGCAGGTTGCCGCCAGCCTGCAAGGTGCCCGCCAGGGTATGGTCGCCTTGCAAATTCAGACTGACGTCACCGCGCGAGGCAATCTCTCCGGCGCCGTTCAGGCTGCCTGTGCGAAGGTCCACATTCTGATCGGCAACGATTTGACCCGCGTTGTTGCTGATGTTCAGTGTGGGAGTGGCGGCCTGGTCGGCGGCAATCTTCAGCAGCTTGCCGGCACTGAGCTCGCCACGATCATTGATCAGCTGGCCATCGCTCAGAATCGTCAAGTCCTGGCCTGCACGCACAGCCCCCTGGCTGTTGTCCAGCTTGGCAGCGGTCACGGAAATCGTGCTGGCTTCCAGGCCCAGCGCTTGTGCGCTCCCATCGCTGTTCAAAGCCAGGGTGTTCTGGTTATCGATACTTCCGGCCTGGACCGTCAATGCCTGCCCTACCCGGATCAGCCCTGCCTGATTGGTCAGAGTGCCGCTTGCGAGGTTGATACCTGCTGCCTGCACCGCAAGAATCTGGCTGCCCGTGTTGTCGATGCCTGTTGCTTGCAGATTGAGATGTGCACCACTGTATATCTGCGCCGCCTGCGCACTCTTCTCGGTGCTGTTGATCGCGCCGCTGCTCGTGATGTTCAGGTCGGTCTGGGCACTGATCAGACCGCCCTGGTTGTTCAACGTGCCACTGTGAATGTCCAGTTGTGCGCCGGCGACCAAGCCCAGAGAACCTGTGCTGCTGCGGCTTGCCTGGTTGCTCAGGGCTTGCTCGTGGGTGTCAATGCTGAGGTTGCGACCTGCAGCCACCAGACCTGCATCATTGTCCATCTGCCCGGTCGAGAAGATGGCGTCTCGTCCCGAGACGATCTTGCCTTGAGCGTTTTGCAGTTGATTGCCTGCACCGTCCAGTGTGAGACGAATATCGTTTTCTGCCTGGATCAGGCCTGCAGCGTTTTTGACGGCATTCGTTGTGGTGTGAAGATTGAGGTCGCCTTGAACTGCAACCAGGGTGCCCTGGGTGTTGTCCCAACCCGTGGCTGTGGCCGTCACGCTTTGCTGGCCTGCAACCATGCCGCCGGTGTTGTCAACATCCGCAGAGCTGGTGAGCGTGGTTGCCCCGTTGCCGATGATTTTGCCGCGTGTGTTGTGGAGTCCAGCCGTATCCACGCGAAGCTGGCCGGAGCCAGCATGACCGATCATCCCGTCCGTGTTGTCAAGCACCCCGCCGGAGACCAAAGTGAAGTCCTGCGCATTGGCAACGATGCGTCCCGCGCTATTGTTGATGGCACCGGCACTGCGAATGCCTGCAACGGGGTTGGCCGCTGCGGAAGCCGCATCCGTCTGCTGGATGACACCTTCGGTATTGTTGATCTCGCCGACATCGATGCTGAGCTGCCCACCACTGAGCTGCGCCTTGGAGCTGTCGAGTTTTTGTCCGGCGGTGCTGGAAATGCTCAGCAATCCGGGTGTGCTGATCCTGGCCTGAGCAGCTTGAATGTCTCCCGTCGTCGCGCTCAGCGTCACGTCTGCGCCAGTGCTTCCGGTGGTGCTGCCTTGAAGATCGAGGCTGGCGGCTTTCAGGTTCAATGCGCCTGTCGCCAGTGCCTGCCCATTGGTTTGCAGGCTGCCGGAGGTCACTGCCGTCAATGCACCGCTGCCCGTCAGCTGTCCATTGGCGGCCATGCCGGCTGCCAGAACATTGGCCGCACCGCCAGCAAAGCTGTCTGCAGTGAGCGACAGATTTTTGGCCGCAGCAATGGTGCCTTGATTGCTGAGCGCACCGGCCACATCCAGGGTCTGTTCACCAGCTGCGTACAGCGTTGCGCTGTTGTCCAAGCTGGTGGCAGTGGTTTTGAGATCCTTGGCAGCATAGAGGTTGCTGCTGTTGGTGATGGCTTGGGCATTGACCGTGAGGCTGCCGCCTTGGCTTTGAATGCCTGTGGTGTTTCCTGACGTGCCTGTACGGGTGTTGCCCAGGTCTGCGCTTGTCAGTTGCAGGTCGCCATTTGAGGAGATCAGTCCGTCGCTGTTGGTGACATTGCCGCTGCTGGCCAAAGACAGGGTTCCGTTGCCAACGATCTGGCCGCGGGTGTTGTCAAGGCTGGATGTCTGCAATGCGCCGTGCCCTGAGCCGGCGTGACTGATCAGCCCGTCTGTATTGTCCAGCGCACCGGATTGAAGCTTCAGATTTGCAGCGTTGACAACAATGCGCCCGGCGTTGTTGTTCAGTGCGCCGCCCCCCAGATTGATATCCAGATCAGCGCCCCCGGACTGCTCAATGCTTCCCTGATGGTTGTTTAGCTGCCCGACCTGGATTTGCAGTTGCTGGCCGGCCAGGCGACCTGCGGTGTTGTCCAGCGTTTGACCTGCAACCGTGCTGGCGGTAATGGACAGCTTGCCCGGCGTGCTGACTTTTGAGCCCGCCGTGACAATGTTGCCCTGGGCGGCACTCAGATTCACATCTGCATTGGCACTGCCTACCGTTGCACTTCCCAGATCCAGGCTGCCGCCGCCGAGGTTGACGTTGTTTGCAGCCAATGCCTGGCCGGCTGTCTGCAATCCAGCCGAAGTGGTGACGTTCAGAGTCCCGGGATTGGCGAGTTTTCCATCGGCAGCCATGCCTGCGGCCAGCACATTGCTGCCAGTGCCTGCAAACGAGGCGGCTGTCAGGTTCAGGTCCTGGGCAGCGGCAATGGTTCCGCTGTTCGTTACTACACCTGCGGCATTCAGTGTCTGCTCGCCTCCTGCGTAGAAGGTGCCGCTGTTGCCCAGGCTGGAAGTGGTCGTAGCCAGGTTCTTCGCAGCCTGGATGGTCCCGCTGTTATCGAGCTGCTGAACGTTCAGATGAACATCACCCGTCTGGCTTTGAATGCCTTTGGCGGTGCTGGCCGCAGGGGTGATGCCGTTGATCAATTGAGCACTGGTAATGTCGAGCTGATCGACCGCAGATATCAATCCGTCGGTGTTGTCGAGCTTGCCCGCGTTGATGCTGAGCTGCGTTGCACTGATCTGGCCGAGGGTGTTGTCCAGGCGCTGGCTGCTCGAGCCGTCGGCTCGGATGGCCAAAAGAGCTGCGCTGCTGATGCGGGCGCCACCCGTCTGGATGTCGCCGCTTTGTGCCGTCAGGCTCATATTGCCTGCTGTGCTTGCTGCGCTGCCTTGCCTGAGGTCCAGACTTGCGGCATCGAGGCTGACATTGCCTGCTGCCAGAATTTGTCCGGCGCTTTGCAAATTTCCTGATGCAGTTGCAGTCAGGACACCCGCTGCGGCAAGCTTGCCATCAGCAGCCATGCCCGCAGCCAGGACATGGGTGGCGGCGCCATTGAAACTCCCTGTTGTCACCGTCAGGTTCTGGGCTGCAGCGATCGTTCCGGTGTTGGTCGTGCTGCCATCAACGGTCAGTGCCTGGCTGCCTGCCGAATACATGACTCCGCTGTTGTCCAGAGTCGATGCATGTGTCTCCAGTGCCTGCGCCGCATGGACGCTGCCGCTGTTGCTCAAGGCCTGGGCTTGTGCGCGCAAGGAGCCATTGCTCACAATACGTGCACCATCCGCTACGGCGGGTTGGCTGCTACTTTGGGTGTTGTTGAGCAGTTGGCCTTGGCTACTCAGGTTGAAGCTTCCGCCACCGGCATGCAGCAGCTGGCCTGCCGTGTTATCGATGTTCCCGGCAGCAATATCCAGCTTACCCGCTGCGGTTTGAATCACGCCAGCTCTGTTGTCCAGACTCCCCTGCAAGGCGATTGTCTGGTCGCTGCTGCCGCTTTGGATGATCTGTCCGCCGACATTGCTCAGAGCTTTGGCTTGAACACTGAGGGTGGATGCCTGTACTCGCGCACTATCTGTCGTGAGTGTCCGGCCCGTTTGCAGATCCATTTTCTCGGTTGCCAACAACTGACTGCCTTTGGCTTGCAAGTCACCTGTTGTGGCTTGCAGTTGCAAGGTTTTAGCCTGCTGACGGGACGAAGACAGGTCAAGGCTTGCACCTCGCATCTGCACATCGCGGGTGGCCAGCGCCTGGCCTGAGGTTTGCAGCTGTGCATCTGCATGCACGCTCAGATTTCTATCCCCGAGCAACTGGCCATCCGTTTGCAGGCCAGCCGCCCAGACTGTGGCATCTCGGGCTTGAATCTGCGCTCCAGCCCCTGCAGCCTGAATAGAGACATCACCCAAGGCGGCCACCGTGCCACTGTGTGTCTGGCTCGCCTGCGAACTCAACTGGACGTTGCCGCCGCCATAGATGGCACCGCTTTGCTCTACCGCACCACGCGTGTTCACGACAACATCGGAGCTGCTGGATTGAATGGAGCCGCTGTTGTTGAGCCAGCCTTCACTGTTCAAGGTGAGGCTTGCACCACTGGCCTGGAGCAGGCCGGCGTTTCGAACACCCAGGCCAGACTCGGTGCCGACGATAAAGATCTTGCCCGCATACATGCCGCCCAATTGAGCGACGTCCAGGGCGAACTGAGGTTTCGCAGGCTCTGCGCCTGTCACACCGGGGTTGCTTTGCTGGACATTGCCGTCGGTGGCAATCTGGTTGACGCCTGTGACCACACGCAAATCCTGGGCCCACAGCCCGGCGTTCAGCGAGATGGCTCTTGCAAGGATGTTGGCGTAATCTGCCTTGGTGGCATCAAGCCCATTGCCCTGGATGCTGATGAGACCGCCTTGCACATTCAAACCGTCAACAGCTCCATTGGCTCCGTACAGCGGTCTGCCCGTCGTCAGGGTCACGCCTGCAGCGTTGATGAAGGACAGGCCATCGACCACCAGACCCGAAGGGTTGGCAATGATGACGTCCGCTCGCTGGCCTGCGACTTCCAGCGGCCCCATCAGGCGCGATTGCGCCGCTGAGTTGACTTCATTGACGATGACTCTGGCGCCGCCATTGGCAAGCCATGGGTTGCCTTGCACCCAGCCACCAATCTGGGTTTGCACATTGGTGCGGCTGTTGTTGAGGATGGCGCCCTTTTGCCCGATGTCGAACTGCTGATAGGTGTTGCGGCTGACGCCACCTGCAGAAGGGGTCTGGATGTTGACCGTGGGTGTGCCGTTGGCTGATTCCAGAACCGTGGGGCGCTGGCGATTGGGGGCCGATGGGTCGGCAATGATTTGCGCAAAACCGGCAGGCCCCCCCAGAGCCAGGGCCAGCATGCCTGCTGTCTTGGCTGCAGCAGAGAGCGGGAAATCGCTCAGGAAGGACTTGGCAGTGCGCGAACTGCCCACCGACAAGGCGCCTGAATCACAAGCGCCTGTCTGTGTGCTGCCATTGCTGGCCTTGCCTTCGCTGGAAGCTGTTTCCTGCACCACCATCCGGATGCCACGCGCTTTGTTGAAGATAACGCGATGAAGATTCTTGTTCATGACGATGCCTCAGAAACTGTAGGCCAGGCTCAGAGCCAGGTTGGTGTGGGAGGTTCGGAAGTGCTCCGGCTTTTTGACAGGCGTTGCCACAAAGACTTCATAGGAGAGGTTGCGCCAGGCACCGCGCAGGCCGATGGCCGCGCCGGTCAATGACTGGCCCACCAGGTACTTCGCAGAAGGCCCGCTGACATGGCCGGTGTCCAGACCCACAAAGGCCTCGGCATTGCCCGCAGCGCCCAGATTCAAGGGGGTGCTGAGCTCGTTGCGCCAGTACCAGCCACGCTCTGCCAGCAAGGTGCTTTCTCCATCGAAGCCCCGTACGGTGTAACGGCCGCCAATGCCGATGCGGTCTTGTGGCGTCAACGCGGTCTTGTTCCACTGGCCATGCCAGTTGCTGCTGAGTCTGAGCTTGGTGCCGCCCAGCTCGAAGGGCTTGGACAATGCCAGATCGGCGATGAAGAGCTTCATGCGCGAAGTGCCTTCACCAAAGGGCTCCTCTGGCGCGTGCAAGGCCGCAAAAGCACCTGTGCCTCGCTTGTAGGCCAGGTTGGCATCCAGGATGGCATTGCCCAGATAGCTGCGCTGGTTCAGGCTCAGCTCAAAACCCGAGGTGCGCCTGCGCTGTACATCGATTTCTACATCGTCGATGTAGTTGTTGGAGGTCCGCTGGAATGCCTTGATGGCGACCGTTGTCTTCGAGGAGGCATCGCGAAACACTACGCGGCTTAGCTTGAGATCCAGGTTGCTGGATTCGCCGCTGTAGGTGTAGTTTTGATAGGCGCCGGCCACGCCTTGGTGGTACTTGTTATAGGAGCCCGACAGAGCTGCCAGCCAGTACCCAAAAGGCACGGAATACTGCGCTGCACGGGTCTCGGTGCCACGATTGCCACCATTGCCCATACCCCCGCCGAAGCTGAAATACATCAGATCATTCAGGCCCAGCGGGTTGTCCCAGGACACAGTACCCGTGCCTTGGACTTTGCCTGTAGATTTGGTGCCGCCATTATCCAGGGCGACGTTAAAGCGCAGCGGGTTTAATTTCTTATAGGTAATCATCAAATCACTTTGGCCGGGTTCGGCATCCGGGCCTTCGGCGGGAGTGATTTGAATATCGGCATCTGCCGTTGGAACACGCTTGAGGTTTTCCAAGCCTTGCTCAATATCACGCAGTTGCAGCAGCTCGCCAGGTTTGGACGGCAGCGCTGCAATAAGCGAAGTGTCTCCTGTGCTGTCCGGGGTAAATCGGATGGAGCGGAGAACGCCGGGAATAAAAGCAACGGTCAAGACACCGCCCTGGAGGTTCTGCGGCACCACCATGACCCGGGAGGTCACGTAGCCATGCTCAAGCACTGCCTGCTGCATCCGGGCCAATATGACCTCTACACCCTTGGCCCCAACGCAAGGCCTGGCACTCGGATCAATACCCGCTGACGCCTTGAGCCACGGGACTTGATCAAGCTTTTCTCCTGTCAATTCAAGGGTATGCAGCGCAAAGCAGGGAGTCTCGCTCTTGGGCATCTCCAGCTCAACGGCCTGGGTGCGCGGCTGCAAGGTATCTGCATTGGGTGCCATGCGCTCACGCAGCTCCCGTTCACGCTCTTGCTGTCGTTGCAACTGCTGCTGTTCAATGGCAGCACCGGATAGCTGCGCCAAGGCAGGAGCTGCAAAGCTCAGTACGGCAGCAAATAGTGCCGACAATTGAAAACGCTTGCCAGGCGCTGTCTCCCTCATATAAGACCTACTTATTCTTTGTGTCATCATTTTTCGCATGAAAACAGCCACGTTTATGGCCGCGGGCAATCATACAAAAGTTACTAATGCAAAATATTCAACGGATAACAAATTTCCTGCAGTGTTTTACCTCCGATGCAGTAGAAAGAGCTTTCACTGCTTTGCGCGATCAGTTCATGTGTTAAATCAAATTTCCCCCGTAAATTTCTGAGTTGATCGAGACGTAGCTTCGCCAACGGCAAAACCTGGATTTCCCCGCCTGCCGCCAAACTCCTTGAAAACCAGGGGGCCGGACTGAGGCACTCAGCGGCCGCGATGCCCTCCCCCACCAACGACGTCATGCAAGTCAATGCACTCTTGCACGGATACGAAAACGGGGTTTTCACCGCTTCCCGGTTATCAAGGCAAGAAAATCAGAAGGCGCTCTCGGTGATCACCGACGGAATATGACGATGGGCCCTAGAAAGCATCAGACGACGGACAGCATGCTAATCAAAGCAGTCAATGATGGGGATAAGAAAATTCTTATTTTTCGGAGCCGGAAACTCAGCTACATCGTTCATAAGCCACGAAAAGCTGCATGCCAGGTGCGAAGCATTCGCGCTTATCGTCCTGATCTGCCAGCATCTCGATAATTCCAGCGGGACAAGAAACCAATCCCCTCAAGAAGGTTGACAGCAGGTTTGACGTCATGGGCACATTTACGCTGTCTATTCGCATCATCCAAGCTGATGCAATGACCGCGCTGGCATTCAACGGCGTGGCATACCGCAAGTTCATACAGCCAGTTCATACAGCGTGGGCATGCAGCCGCACATGATTGACCATGAAGTCACTTAAAGCTTTAGGCTTGCATGCATGACTTCTCAATCCCCACCGCAGAACAAATCCTCTTTACTCATGCTGCGGGTGCCGCCGATGGCGCTGTTTGCTGTATTTGCCGTGGCAATGTGGCTTCTGCCCGATATCCTGCCGGTCAGATTCACTGCTTCATGGATGGCGGCGCTCATGCTCGCTGCACTGGGCGCAGCGTTCTGCCTCGCCGGTGTTCGGGCATTTCAGCGTGCCCGGACCACGGTGAACCCCATCAACCCGGCAGCATCGACAACGCTGGTGGTCAGCGGGATCTATCGGGTGACACGCAATCCGATGTACCTGGGCTTTGCGCTTTTATTGCTGGCACTCGCCATGTATTTGGGCAAGCTATCAGGATTGCTCCTTGTGCCGCTGTTCATGGCCTACCTTCAGCACTTCCAGATACGACCGGAGGAAAGAGCGCTGCAGGCGCGATTTGGTGCATTGTTCGTGGCCTATTGCCGGCGGGTACGACGCTGGCTATAGAAGGGTTTGAGCCGGCCCAGGCCACGCCGGCTGGTGTTGACTGCGCACTCGGTGCCATGCACTGCTGCCTTGCAAGCAGATAGACAAAATCAGGCACACCTCAGGCAAACCCCTTGGCTGTATCGATGTTGGCGCGGCCCAAACCTCCATTCAGGCCGGCTATCCAGAGATTGCAGGGCGTCCATGCCTGCCGCAGACAGATCAGCGGGGGCGCATAGGCCGCTTGCCTACCTGACGCTTTGCGCTCGATCACCAGCAAGTGACTTGATAGAGCGGCCCAGGCTTGCTGCAGCCAGGTTTTTAACTCCAGTCGTCTCTGACTTCGTAAATGACCCAGGCCACCAGCAAGACGACCAGTTGCAGACCAATCAGTTGAATCATGAGAGTAGACATCGTCGCTCTCCTTGAGTGCTTCGATGCAGTCATGGTCCCACTTCGGATGCTTGCCAGCAAATGAAGACAGCTTGCACTTCGCGGGCTTTAGCAGCTATACATTGGGCTGCTCTATCGGATCGCCCGGCAGCTCTGCAGGCGGTTGATCATTGGGCGGATCAATCGGATCCGGCTTGGGCTCCGGCTCTTTGAGCGGGTTCTTGTGAGGGGTCATGGCTGCCATCTCCTTGCAGTGATGAAGTCGGTGCCAAACAGATTGGCGAATGAGTCATAGACACAATGGGTGGCAGCACCATCGATCCCTGACAAGCAGCGGGTCTCGTTCGGTGAGACTCAGGATATCTCGAAGATGTCGCCATCCGACAATGCCGCACTCTCGTGGTAGATGTCGTAGAGGTATTGAGGCAGCTCCTCATAAGTGATCTCAGGAGGAACGGCCAGATCCACCGGGCCAAGCTTTCCATCGAGTCCAACCGCAAAGCAGCGCCATCCCGAGTTGCTGCGCTCTATGGCCAGGATGTCGCCAAACACATTGAATCGGTACTTTTCCATAGCTGCTCCACTGTTGAGCCTTGCATGCTAGCCGCATCTGCTCGCCAGTCTCGGACAATCTGTGGCTCCTGAATTGCCGAACCTGTGCGTCAAGAGCCATCAGCCAGAAGCCTTGTCAGAGCCGATGGAAAGGTGGCATCGCAGTTTTTCGTAGCACTCGCACCCGTCCAGTCCATGCACCAAAGCTGACGTTTTACTTATTGGATAAGGCTTCAAGGTTATTAAAAAGAGTACTGTGGCTCTTGGCGATCAATCTTGATTCGTCATCCAGGACTGGAGGTCTATATGCCGGATAGCCGTATTCCCCCGCCAATCCAGAAGTTCTGGGAAACCACCAAGGAGCTGTTCTCCATGGAAAAGGATTTCCCTGCACCGCCTCAACTAGATCCGCAAGAGCCCACAGACATTGAAAAGAAGCAGGAGGAAGAGAGACTGCTGCGCATGCGCCACAACTACCGATATTGGTAGCCCCGTCTCTTGAGTCCAGCCTTGCGATTGGTTTTCAACCACCTCGACAGGTGGTTTTTTGTTGCCTTGAGATACAAAAGCATGGGCACCGGGCCGGATCAAGCCTAGGGCGAAGTGAAAGAGCAGCGATAAGATGCATCGAGAACCGTGAAGCTGGGGACGAGACTCGCAGCAGAATCAAATGGATCACCCAGGAGTCCCATGAAAAACAAAGTTGTGCTCATCACCGGAGGCAGCCGAGGCATTGGTGCGGCCACCGCCCTGCAAGCAGCAGCAGCAGGCTGGGATGTACTGCTCAGCTTCCATACAGACCAGACGGCAGCCGATGCGGTCGTCTTGCAAATAACGGAAATGGGCAGGCACGCCATGGCCATTCAGGCGGATATGGGCTGCGAAGAGCAGATTCGCCGTCTTTTTGCCGTGGCAGATGTGCAGTTCGGGCGCCTGGACGCCTTGGTCAACAACGCAGGTATTGTGGACACCGCACAGACGCTGGCCGAGTTCAGTTCGCAGCGCCTTGAGCGAATGTTTCGGATCAACACCATAGGCGCTTTTCTCTGCGCTCGCGAAGCGGTGCTTCGCATGAGCACTGCCAATGGCGGCCACGGTGGAGCCATCGTGAATGTGTCCAGCATTGCTGCAAGACTTGGCGCGCCACGCCAGTACGTCGACTACGCGGCATCAAAGGGGGCAGTGGATGTGATGACTCTGGGGCTGGCCAAGGAAGTGGCTGCGGAAGGCATCCGCGTCAACGCTGTCCGCCCCGGTCTCATTGAGACGGATATTCATGCCAGCGGGGGGCAGCCGGACCGGGTTCAGCGCCTGGCGGCTGGCGTTCCCATGAAGCGCGGAGGAACGGCTCTTGAGGTTGCCAATGCAATCGTATGGCTCATCTCGGACGAGTCCCCATACACCACAGGCAGCCTGATCGAGATTTCGGGCGGCAACCTCTGACCAGGCAGCCGCCCAAGCACAGCCAGCCCTCTGGTGCGGGCTTTCATATGTTCTTGCGCTTGAGGCGCACGCGGCAGCGGCCGCCCGCGCTGGCCCCTCTGTGCGGGAATGGTCCTGAGCTGGCAGCAGTGAACGAGTGGATGTGGAGTTCGTGTCGTGGGCGCATGCAGTCGCACCAGGTGGCGCGGCATTTTGCGTCAGCCCGGACGTGCCGGCTCGCTGCCCCCTGATCTGGCAAACCGCGGCGTTATCTGGTTCTCAGCCTTCGCTCTAGCGCGCCAGTCGAGGCCTGTCATTCAGCGATGGCCGTGCCCATGACCGCCACCCGGGCGATGGCCTCCATGCGGTGGACGGTGATTTCCATGCCCTCCGTGGCCTGGATGCGGCCTGTAATGCGGTGGACGGTGCGCGTGATGATGGTGGTAGTACCCAGGCCTATATGCAGGACGCCCGTAGTAATAGGAGCCGCCATAAGGCTGATAGATGTAGGTATCGCTATACCCGTAGCTGTATCCAGGGCCTGCCGCGTAGCAGCCCGACAAAAGCAAGACGAGCGCAGAGACTCCAAACAGTTTCTTCATGTGCGAAGTCTAGACGTACCAACGTCGTTCGGGTTTTCAATGTGTAAGCACGGTTTTTTGCAGACAACTGCCAGCATCTCGAGGAGTTTTCCTTTGACCTGCTCCATAACGTCCGCCACCTGGCGAAGGTGCGCCGGCTGCATCCGAGGAATGCAAGCAGATGGTCAAATGGCCGCTTGACGGCAAGCTGGCCTGCTTTTGCAGCTTCTGCCTGGTCTGCACCGCTATGGAGGATGGCAGCTGTGCCCCGCCCCAGCAAAGGCACTGCGCAATGGGTTCACCCGCCCAGGCATGCGTGCCCGGTTGCCGAATTACCGCACGGCCGCACTGCAGCACGGCGTAATGTTTGACGCGTGACGCTGCGCTAATAGCCCCAGCTTTGGCCTCCCGGATAGGTGCGCCCGCCGCTCAATCCGGAGCCCGGCCACGGCCACAGGCTGCCTTGATTTTCATGACCCTCGTTTCCGCGATCACGAAAGTGTTCCCGGTCCCAGTCGTTTTCAAAATCGATCGAGCGATCTCGCTGTTGAATATCGTTGTTTCGAAGATCCTGATCCGCATTCTTCTCGACCGGGCGGGAACCTGGATCCACTCCTTGCTCATTGACCGGCCTCTGCATCACGCATCCGGTCAATATCAAGGCAAACGCAGTCAGTGCAACTAGCTCTTTCATGGCAGCCCTTTCTACAAGTGGCTCTGACAGCCTATTCCTGCCGACGGATACCCGTGTAAAGCGATGTTCTTCGGCACAGCTGCATGCTCGCGCATGGGTGCCTGTGCATTGAGCAACTCCTGCATCGACCAGCTCCTGCATTCAAACTCGTAACATTCTCAGCAGTGCAAAGATGCTGGAAGCTCTTTTCCCCCGACCCCTGAAACGCGCTCGGAAAAAGACTGCGCAACTACTCTTTTGCCACAGCAGGCCTGCCGCCAGACCAGGTCAGCACAACCAATGAAATACCGCCCAGTATGGCGGCACCAGCCAGAGTCAGCCGCATGGTCCAGGGCTCTCCCAACAGGGAAACGGCACCGATGGCGGCCAGCAAGGGAACGCTCAGCTGTATGGATGCAGCAGCACCCGCCTTCAGCTGAGGTAGCGCCGCATACCATGCGACGTAGCCCAATCCGGAAGTCAGCATCCCGGAGCACAGCGCATACATCAATCCTGCCGTGCTCAATGAGGCTTGCCCCTGCACCATCACGAGCATCAGCAGCGAAAGCGGTACCGTCCGTAAAAAATTGCCTGCCGTCACGCCAACGGGATCGGTTGCGCCCTTGCCGAGCAAGGAATACAGCCCCCACGCAACCCCTGCCAGGAGCATGAGTAAAGCTGCCCCCAGGGGCGGTGCCGAGAGTCCAGGTCGCAGCAACACCACCAGGCCGCCGAAAGCCAGTGCCAATCCGCCCCATTGCCGGGGTGCAAGTATCTCGCCGCGACAAAGGCCCACTCCCACCATCGTTGCCTGCACTGCGCCGAAAAGCAGCAAGGCACCGACACCGGCCGACAAACTCCCATAGGCGAAGGAAAACAACGCCGCATAAGCGAACAGCAAGCCCGCCGACGTCCAGTTGCCAACGCCAGTAGAGGGTGCGCGTTTCAGGCTCACAACCAGCGCCAGCATTGCCGCGCCCGAAGCCAGGCGCACTGCCGTAAAGCTCGCAGCATCAATCGAGTGGGATTGGAGCGCAAGGCGGCACAGCAGCGAGTTGCCGGCAAAGGCCAGCATCGCCAGACCAGTCAACACAGTGGTGTGAAACAAGGGCATCACAACCTCGTAGATAGACCAACCCCGGTATTTTTCCACGTCATCCGCCCGTGACCAAGCAACTGCTGTCTTGATGGAGATAGCCCCCGCCTTGCTGTCGGCGCCAGCCCTGTGCCAGGGGATCGGAGATTCAGCCCGCCAGACTGGAAGAGCGCAGCTGGCCGCAGAAGGCGCCATCAGCTTCACGAGGTGTCTTGAAGAGCAAAGCCCCGATCTCCAAAGCAACCGGCCTGACGTTCGGATTCAAGAATCAAGCCACACCACGACTCTGTGCATCAATTGCACACTTAAGGGCACTTTCTGTGGCTCTGAGAACGAGGGAGGTGAAATTTCCGCGACAGCTAGAGTCACCATAATTCCTCAAACTTGACATGCATCATGCAAGAGGAAGGATTGGATGGAGTTCCTAGGTAATCAAAGCGCTCAGCTGAGGATGATGAAATGCCAGATCATGGCGCAAGAGGCACTTCTCATTGCCCTGATCGACACGCTGGATGACAACAAGAAAAGCAATCTGCAGCACAACTTCAGCAAACGCGCCGAAGAAATCAAGGCGGAGGTCTTGAACTCGATGGCGACAGATGAGCTCTACGAGCGTCTGCTGGAGCACCTGGACAGATATTCAAAGACCGTCAACTTGCGCCCTTGACTTGTTGCACAACAGAGACCTGCCCGCCATGACGCGGGCTTTTTCTTTGGCGGCTTGCAAGATGCCGGCTTGGTGGATCACCGGGCCAAGCCATCTTCCCAAGCCCGATGGCAGCCGACGATTCCAAGGACAGGGGCTCGAACACTGGCATCGCCTGAGCGAACTTGCCGGTTTGCTCACATGCGAAGCTGGGTGACGTAGATCAGACACAAGGCATGGCAAGGACTTGTGAGATCACACGCCAGGATGTATGAATGCTGACTGCTGGTTGTCGCTTTGCAATCCAGGAACAGGCAATGCTGCTCCGTTTCGATCTTTGATCGAGGAGGCTCTGGTCAGATGTTCTCGAACAATGACTTCATCTTGGTTCTGACGCCGTCGATGGCGATACTGGTTCTGGCTGCCATATTGATCGTTGCCTGGCTTGTCCAACGATCACAGCGCTTTCTGCTTTGGCAAGCTTGCGCCTATTCACTCACAGCACTGCCTCTCGGAGCGCAAAGCCTGCTCCCTCTCGAAGAACTCAACCGCTACGCCCTGCTCATCGGCAGCTTCTACCTGCTGAGTGCCTGGTGTCTTGCCAGAAGCTGGGCAGAGCGCTGGCGTGTATCCACCCAACCGCATGCAGCATTGCTTATCGCCATAGTCACCCTGACTGCTCTCTACCAATTCAGCCGGGTCGAGCCGAATGTCTGGGCGCGGGTAAGTTCTTTCAGTGTTGGTTCCGGCCTAGTTTTACTGCTCCCCATCTTGCAGGTACGCTCGAAGAAATACTCATTTGACTGGCTCGATCAATCGCTGCTCTGGCTGAGCATCCTGTTCACCGCCTACACCTTCACTCGACCCGCCCTGATCTGGCTGCTGGGATATTCAGATCTCCGTTCCCTGCCAAGCTCACCCTATTGGATCCTGACGCTGCTGAGCATTCTGAACTTCTCGCTGCTCTTCACCGTGGTGATGACCGCGATTGCCGTGAAGGAAACGGTTGTCAAGCTGCACATGGAACGTGACTTTGATGCTTTGACGCAGATACTGAACCGCCGCTCCTTTCAGGAATATGCTCAGAAGCGTCTTGACGAGCTGAGGCTCTATCCCATGGCTGTGCTGGCCTGCGACATAGATCACTTCAAACGTATCAACGACACCTGGGGCCACGAGCGTGGCGACAAGGTCCTGCAGCTTGTCTCGGCGATTTTGCAAAGCAATATGCGAGAAAACGACCTTGTCGCCCGATTTGGCGGTGAAGAGTTTGTGATTTTGCTGACGAACATTGCCCTGAAGGATGCCGAAGCCATTGCCCGGCAAATCCAGCTTGACATCGGCTCAAGCAATGACATTCTTCCGTCCGGCTCCAGAATGACCATGAGCTTTGGGCTTTCATCGATCACCCAGGCTTTTCAATTTGAGCGGGCCCTGAAGGAAGCGGATCAGCTCCTCTACCAGGCAAAGAATGCCGGGCGCGATCGGGTATATGTGTCTGGAGTGGACTATCCGGATATACCGATCGAAAGCCCCCGGCAGTCGGACAAAATTGCGGCTTGATCCGCTGCGGCGATTCCTGATCTCCCTAAAAAGGGGTTCTCACTGGGCCCTCGGCAATCGCCTTATGCCGCGGCCCGCATCGCTCTCCAACCCTTTGCAGGCAGCCGCGTATTCCATTTGAATCGACCACCGGTGCCGGTAGCTGCCGGCCAGAAGCATTACTTCGTTCAGGCATGCACAATGCACGCAATCAGATTCGGCCTATTCAGAGACAAAGCATGTACACAACCAGGTGGCGGCCTGCCGCTTCCATAAAAGTCAAGGCTCTTGGACTTCACTGGCGAGAAGGCAAGTTGTTGGCTGTCGAGGTATTGGATGACCAGGGCCATCTGAAAGGTGTCCGCCCCCTGGGAGGCAGTATCGAATTCGGCGAGCACTGGCAATCAGCGCTGATACGTGAGTTCAATGAGGAGCTGGGCGTTGACGTTGAAATAATAGGTACTCCGCTCGTCATGGAGAACATCTATACCCATGAAGGGGAACCCGGCCACGAAGTGCTGTTCATTTGCGAGGTGCTGTTCAGCCTCGCGAATTTTGAAAACCAAAGCAGTATTGAGTTTCATGAAGACAGTGGAACGCAATGCACCGCCAGATGGTTTGACCTGGCCGAACTCGACCTGCCTGAGGGACCAGCGCTGTTCCCTGTGGGACTGAAGAAAGCGCTTCAAGGCAAGCATCATTGCCAGGCAGATACTGCCGCTCGCAGTCCTGTTTGCGCTGAAGGTCTTGCACTGTCGCTGAATGTCTGAAATAGACCATGCTCCGGCTCTGCTGCGCTCCAGAATTCTCCCTTGAAGGAATGCTCCAGCATGGAAGTCAACACATCACATATTCGCAGCTATTCAACTGCCGATCTGGGCAGCGCATTTCAGCTTCTGACAACCAATGGATGGTCTCACCGCATCCCGGACCGCCAATTTCTTGAGCGCCTTGTCTCAGCATCTCAACGAGTGGTCGTGGCCGTCTCCCAGGACCAGGTGGTCGGGTTTGCGCGTGCAATCACTGACGGACTATCCAATGGCTATCTATCGATGGTTGTGGTGGCTGCGGAATGGAGAGGCAAGGGAATTGGCACAAGCCTGGTCGAAGAGATGGTGAGCGACGACGAAGGCATCACCTGGATGCTGCGAGCCTCTCGCTCGCAAGCGCCAGCGTTTTTCTCGAAACTTGGATTTACGCCATCTGGCGATGCGATGGAGCGGGCCCGGAAACGCATAGGCTAGCAATACCGCCAATGGCCTGTGTGGGTCGCCTGCAAGCGACAGCCTTCGGCGCCAGCAGCAGACAACCGACAGACAGTATTCGCAGGCCCTCGGATACGCATCTAGGATGCGCGCGCGGCCACCTTCCATCAGCCCCGCTGACAGCAGGTACTCGAGAAACGCATCATGCTTCCCGGTGATCGGCCGCCCCAAACTTCCAGTATCCCTTCGCGCTCACGACGTGCCTGGGCAGTTCTCGCTCTTGAAAGTAATGATGCTTCAGGCTACGGATGGCCGCAGACTCTCCCGCAATCCAGATGTAGCCAGGCCCTGTCGGCAAGGGACGGTGCAGCAGTGCCTGGCACAGGCTCAGGCCTGGCTCCGGCTGGGCATTGATCCATTGGACGCGCAGCTTGGCCAGGCTGTCGATAGGCTGATGCTCACTTGGCGAAAGCACTTCCGCATAGACCTTGGCATTGATGTCGGCGGGCAAACGGCTGGCAATGCTCTGGATGCCGGGTAAAGCGGTTGCATCGCCTGCCAGCAGGACCCATTGTGTATTGCCGGGGAGCAGGAAACCGCCGCTGCGAGGCCCTGCGATTCCGATGTGTTCGCCAATCAAAGCCCGAGATGCCCACTCAGAGGCCGGACCGGAGCCAGATCCTGCTCCGTGCAGAACAAAGTCCAGATCCAGCGTTCCGGCCTTGAAGTCGACACTTCTTATTGTGTAGGCACGCCCTTGCCCGGAGGGAAGAAAGACTTTGACCCAGGCGGCAGGTTCATCGACTCCTTGCACTTGAAGAAATTCTGCGATCTCGTCACCGCCCACAGTGATTCGTCGCATATGCGGTGTGATGGAATGAACTGCCTGCACGACTCCCAGGGCTTTTGCCGTGCGAGGCTTGTGGTCGATTTCATGCATGGCGCACTCCTTGGGGGAGGAAGACCTGCGGGGATGAGGCAACAAAGATGCCGGGCCATTCAGAAGACCGCAAGGCCGCCGCTGACTGCGCCCCGATGATCGGCAATCCGGTGAACACTGCCTGTGTGACTGGCAGCAGCTTGATTGATGCATTGACGGCGGGCGGCTGACAGGCCGCCGCAGCCACCGCCCCATGAGAACGAATGGACATCTATCACTCCAAATATGAGCATTTGCTCGAGATGTGAAAGAATATGAGCCATTGCTCACATTGAAAACTCGCGTTCGGACAGACCTATGCCGACCCTGCCTCAGCCACGACGAATCCCTCGCCAGAACCGCTCACGGGCCTTGGTCGATGCAATTCTTGAAGCTACGGCTCGCGTTTTGAGCGAGCGCGGCTATGCAGGAACCAATACCAATCTGGTTGCCGAGCGCGCCGGGGTCAGCGTCGGCTCCGTCTACCAGTACTTTCCCAACAAGGATTCCCTGATCACGGCCCTGCATGAACGGCACGCGGTAGAAATGCACGCAGCCATGGAAACCGTCCTGGCGAGCACTACGTCGCCAGGCTTGCTGCAGCGGCTGGCAGCCATCGTGCACGCATGGCTGGCGGCGCATCAGGTTGCTCCCGAGTTGCACCAGGTGCTGGAGAAAGAGTTTCCGTTCTTTGATGCACCATCGGATCAGAGCGCGGCCGATCAAAGCATTCATTGCCGCATTCGTCAGCTGCTGGAGGAACACCGGGATGAGGTCGTCCAGGAAGACCTGAATCTCGCCACCTGGATGGTGTTACGGACCATGGAGTCATTGATTCATGCCGCGGTCATTCCCCCCGGAACGCCACACTCGATCCAGAAGACCGAGCAGGCCATCGTGGAGATGCTGATGGGCTATCTCTGTGGCGGCTCGCGGGAGCAGCCAAGGCCTTGGCATGAAAATAGTTTGATGAAATCGGAAACTCCATTGCGCCCAAGCAAGGCCTGTCCAGTGGTCATTCGGAACCGAGGCGCCATCGAAATATTGGCATTTGAGCACCCGCTGGCAGGTCTGCAACTTGTCAAAGGCACGATTGAACCGGGCGAAAGCTCCACAGAAGCGGCATTGCGCGAATTGCGCGAAGAAAGTGGACTTGAAGCATCTGAAGTCTTGCTGGATCTGGGAGTATGGGCATCTGGCTACGAGGACCAAATCTGGGCATTCCATCTGTGTGCCGTGGGTAGTTCACCCGAATCCTGGACATATCGGACCGGCGATGATGGCGGTCATGACTTCAAGTTCTTCTGGCATCCGCTTGCACAGCCGCCAGATGAGCGATGGCACCAGGTGTTTCAAGGTGCGCTGAAATACATCGCAAGCAAGTTATCCGCGTGACGTAGTTGGCTGCTCCGAGCTGGACTTTTCCCGCCGTCGGCCTCATTGCAGACTGCGAGACAAGGCATCGGATGAAAGCCGGATGAGGCAAATTCCTGCCTGGCTTGCGTCCGAAGCTCCTTGAGGCAAGCACGCTCGGATCTTGCTGCAGGCCGTAAAGCGACGCTCTTCGAGCGCACCGTCCCCAAGATCAAGATCGGCGCCTGGGCCCGATGAACAGCTTCAGTCTCCTGTAGCCCAGCACGATGCCGGTCAGTGCCAGAGCCAAGGTACCGATGCTCAGCATAACGAGGATGACATCACGCGGCCAAGCGTGGCGCAGCATCCACGGCAGGTCCCAACTGTGCAGGAAATTGAACAGCCACCGCCCTGTACGCTGCCTTTGGTCCAGGCTCAGCACAACATCACCGGAGTCCGGGCTGATGTAAACGATAGTGTTTCCCGGATCTCCAAACTGCATCCGAAGCACAGGCAGACCACGCGCCGCTGCTGAATACATCGAGGCTTCACCCCGGCGGTAATAGTAGGCGTCGTACTCGTTCAGCAACGTGGTCGAGCGAATGGCAAAAGGAAACAGCTTCTTCGCCGCCTGCTCTAGTCTCGAGCGGTCAAGTGCCCTCTCTACCCGCGGTGCAGCAAGGTTCGCGGAAAGGACGCGGGTCTGCCCCACTCCATTAAAGGCCAGCAGGTAGGGCTTCCCATCCAGTACTTTCCATTCGACCTCGCGCGTATCAAACCCCTCGGCACCGAGCAGTGTCAGCGCTTCGTGCGTGGTGAGCCTGAAGGGATTGCTTCCTGGACTTGCATGCTGGTAGGCCCGCAGATCGGGACGAGGTCCTTGCGGGCTGAAGATCCCCAGCGGATTCATGGACATCAGGCCGCTGAAGATCCAGCAGATCATCATCACTCCAAATACGAGGCCGGTGATGTGATGCCAGCGCATCTGGAACTCACGGTATGGCGTCTTGGCTCCAGATTTGTAGCGACCGTTGAAGCGCCATCGCCAGATGCCCACCAAGGCACCGGCAATGGCAGAGACGGTTCCCAATGCCGAGAGTCCGATGACCAGCCAGCTCCACACAGCGTCCTTGGAACCTTCACGCAGCATATACACCCAGTGAAGCCAGGCTCCCACGTAGTTCCAGTAGCGTTGATGACGCGGTACATCCATGACCACCTCGGCGGTAGTCGACGAGATGTACAGCAGGCTTGATGCGGAATCGTCCATCAGGACCTTGATGAGAGGCCGATGGGGATCGAGCGAGGCGGAATGCGTCCAGCGGTCGTCTTGCGTGTGACCTTGCAGCACTCCATTTGCTCCGGGCAGGAACACCTGGGCACTGCGCAAGGCTGTTGCGTCGTCGGGCAGCGGCACAACAACGCCCGTGCCGGCATCAACCACACGCAGCGTGCCGTCCGCCTCCTTGAGCCGGTAGCTGGGGCGGCCCGCAATAGTGGTGAGTATGATCTGCTGCACCTTGTCAGCAGACTGGCTTTGCTTCAGAGCTGCCTCAACAGGCAGGTAGCTCTGGCCAGAGCTCAGGGAAGGCAATGCCTGCAGGCGCTCGGTCGGCAGCAGTTTGGGGTAGCCGACAAAGAGCATCACCACCCCGCTGAAGAGCCAGAGCGCCATCAGCACACATGCAGCCACCCCGGTCCATCGATGCACCAGAAACACAAGCCGTTTGGCATGGGCGGAAGTCCACATCGGCGGCCCGCTCAGAAACGATGGTTCAGTGTCAGCTCAACACGCCGCCCTTCCCCGACGAGCCACTGTGTGTTGGTGTAGTAGGAGGTCGTGAAGTAGTGCTTGTCGAAGATGTTGAAGCCGCGCAGCGTGAACGTGGTGGCCTTGGTAGCCTTCCATTGCAGCGCCAGGTCTGCCGTGGTGTAGGCAGGCAGCTTCAAAGTGTTCGCATTGTCTGAATAGCGCTTTCCCACATGGCGAAGGCCGCCGGACAGCGTCCAGTCTGGCACGACGTTCCAGCTCACCCAGACATTGGCAACACGCTCTGGCACGTCGGTGGGAATATTGCCATTGCGTGAAACAGCGATGCCGCCCACGGACTCGCTGAAATCGTCATAGCGAGCCTTGAGCAGTGCAAAGTTGGCATCAATCTGCACGGCCTTGCTCACTTGCATCGATAGGGTGCCCTCGATGCCCTTGGAAGAGCGTTGGCCAACCTGTATGCGCAGAGCGGGGTTTGCAGGGTCTCGCGTCAATAAGTTGTTTTTGGTGATGGAGTACGCTGCAAGCGTCCAGTCACCCTTGCCGTCCCAGAAGGAATGCTTGATACCGACCTCAAACTGTTTGCCGCTCGATACGTCGAAGACGGCATTAGCGGCCGACAACATCAGCAGGCCACTCACTGGATCGGCGGCCTTGGATGCCTGCGCATACAGGGACAGTTGAGGACTTAGCTTGTAGACAGAACCAAGTCGCCAACCGGTGTTGGAGTAGCTGCGTTTGAAAGCCTGAGTGCCCGCCACCAGGTCCTGGCGCGATAGATCCGCGTGGTCGAAGCGCGTGCCTGCCACAATAGACCAGCGATCCGTCAGTTCAAGCCGGTCTTCCGCAAACAGCGCATATTGCTCGGCCTTGTTTTGATAGCGGGGAATGAAGGGTACGGAGCTGCTGTAGTAGCCCGGGACTGGGTTATAGGGGTCTACCGGACCGGAACTGCCGGTGTAGGTGTTATTGGTGTGCTGAAACGATGCACGGTTCACGTCGAAGCCCACGGAGAGCTGGTTTGGACGTCCGAGCAAGCTGCCGTTGAAGGTCACATCCGTGGTGTTGCCTGTCTGCGTCTGGTCGTGACCGATCTCGGTGTTGTCCGAGCGGTCGATCAATCCTGTAGCGGCGTTGTACCGGTACGCTTCAGCATTGCGCCAATAGCGGTCGCTGCCAATGTGGTAGAGCTTGCTTCGTACGACGATATTGCTGCCGGGTGCCCACTGAGCAGACAGTTCGGTCCAGCGATCCTTGAACTGGATGCGGCTGTCGGCAACGTTGTAGTTGCGCTCTCGGATCGCAGGGTCTTGTACTCCGTTGATCAGCGGTGTGCCGAAGTAGCGCATCGGCTTTTGCCGGCCCTGTGCGTGCGAGAGTTGCAAATTGAGGTCAGGTGTCACATCCCAGCGCAGAGCGCCGGAGATCGTTCGATTGCTGGAATCGCCACGATCCATCCACCCATCCGATTGGTCGCCGCTGACATCCAGGCGATAGGACCATTGCTCATTGATCGCGCCTGCGCTGCCAAAGGCCAATGCACGTTTGCCTTTGGTTCCCACCGTGGCCTGGACTTCATTTTGAACAGGCCCGCGTGTGGGCTTTTTGGGGATCACGTTGACCACGCCACCAATAGCGCCATCACCGTAGATCACGGATGCGGGTCCGCGCAGCACTTCGATGCGGTCGATCGACCAGGTGTCGAAGGGAAAACTCACACCGACGCCGCCGTATTGGCGCGTACCGTCGTATAGACGCATGACCGAGGTGGAATCCGTGAAACCTCGTGCCGAGAGTGCGCTGCCACTGTTGCCCGGATGTCCCAGACTGGTGATGCCGGTAGATCGCGTGATTGCGTCAACCAGGGAAGCGTCGCCGCGAGCTTCCAGTTGCTCGCGCGTGGTCACCTCGACACTGGCTGGAGTGTCGCGTGCACTGAGGTCGAGTCGGCTGCCGGTGCCCACTGAACGCTCCAAAGGGGTGTCCCCCGATGAACGCACGGTAACCGTGTCCAGAGTGACGTCGGCTTGCGCCCAGCTGGCAGAGCTCGCTACTGCAAGAGGAACAGCCAATGACAGATAGGCCACAGCCAGGGCCACGCTGTTGCGTTGAAATAAGGCGAGCGAAAGAAAACTCGCGTTGCCATTGGGCATCGCGCCATAAAAGGGATGGGTCATGAACTATCAGCGTGCAAGTGAAATCGGCCGGGCAGGACTGAGCCCGACAGCGATAGGCTGTGTCCGCCATCGAGTGGCGACACAGTGGACTTACACGAGCGTTGGCGGCCCTCGCGGGGGCAAAGGTGCCCCCACCAGCGCGGCAATGCGCGCTGAAACTACTGGCTGCAGCGCCAAGCCGAGCGGCTGTGGCTGATCAAGATGCGGTGATGAATAGCTCGGTGGTGTCGTGATGGTCAGACACAAGGGGCAGTCCAACGAATGATGCAGCCCTGGCGCGGCCTGGCCGTCCTCATCAAGCATGATCACCTGCATGCTGCCACTTGAGGTACAGACCACCTCGATGGCTTTTGGATGCACTATGGGCGAAGCCATTGCAATACTCAACGTCAGCATGAACCACGCCAGAACCAGGCGGGTCAGTGACAGGGAGTTACGCAGCGCTTGCATGGTTGCGCATTATGAGGCCTCCGACGAAGGCCGAGAGTTGTCGATTTCTCGTTACTTCGCGCCATCGAGGAGATGCAGCCGTGTGCGGCCGCATCCCCGAAAGTCCTCGCAACAGAAAAAAAGCAGTCTTGAGCGATAGTGACTGTTGCAAAACCACTGTTCTTCCAGGCAGTCGACCGTGTCCGAATCCGGGAGCCAGATATTCACGGGCTGAGCTTTGCAGGGTGACCACGCAGGCGTGTCCGTGACATGCGAACGGGCGAGCCGCACTGCCTGAACAAATGTCGAACTCAGCGCAGCTTCTGGGTGCCGGTTACTTGACGGAATAAATCATCGTTTGCGTCGACCATTGGCGACAGCGCAACCTGCCAGTTGCGGACACTCGGACATAGCGCAGAATACAGCTACGACGGTCTTCTTCGGAACTCCATTTACCCAGCTGCACACTCTTCTCACGCAACTACCATTGTGTTTTGCCCAAACTGCTCCGCTGAACTCAGAGTTCAAGAACATTCTGAATGCTGGAATTGTCAGGCGAGCTTTGCGAACGGTAGTGTGTGGAAACCAGTAGCTGCACCTACTGTAGATTTCCGACCATTCCGAAAGCATCCTCCCAAAGAGGTTACCAAAGTGCCCCCCGTTGATTCCAAGGGAGAAAAAATCGCGAATGGAATCGGCCTGACCATATTTGGAATATTCTTAGGTGCTATAGGGCTTGTGGTTCTGGCGACTATTTTTCTCGTCAGCTTGAATCCGTGCCTTATATGCAGGTAGCAGCGTTCTCAAACATTGAGAATTCCCGAAGAGCCTGAGCCCCTGCCAATAGTCAAACAACGCCAGTGGCAGATCGGGCAGAAGCAGCCGTTAGGACCAAATTCCAAGATCAATGCCACTCAAATATTGGGAGGCATCGCTAGCGACAGCTGTCGCCTGAATCTAGTTGAGCCTCAAAATATGCGCGTCTCCGCTTCCTCCATCATTGCAAAGCCAGCTGATATGCTCTTCTGGCTTTCTCAGGACTACACACGCAGACTCGAATGGGATAAATATCTTTGCGAGGCATACCTCCTTGGGGGTCATGAAGCTGCGGCCGTTGGCATCGAGTCTCATTGCAAGAATCGACGTGGCTCAGTCCTTGTATCAAAGTACATATCGTTTTCTCCCCCTACGCACGCAGCAGTTCAAATGACCAAGGGGCCATGGATCCTTCGCAATTTCAGTGGAACGTGGCGCTTTAAACCGCTGCCGGACGGAAAGACAGAAGTTCTGTTTATCTACAACTTTAAGGCCCGTCCTGCTCTTCTAGGATGGCTCGTCGAACCATTGATCGCTGCGTTCTACCGAAGAGATATGCGGCGTCGCTTGGATGCTCTCAGGGAGTGGACCCAAGCTATAAAATAGCCCTCATTTGACGTCATCCAGTACTTCACGTCACTTGTATTCGGAGCCCAACCTCAATGACTGCTCTGGGGCCTTCTGAGCTTCGGTGTAGTAAATCCGCGGTCTTTGCTTCATGCCAACACTCCATCCGCCAGATGGCAGTCATTGTGTTGCATTGACCAGTTGAATCCACAGCCAGAAGCGAACATAGCCTAGCTATAGAAAGCCAATAATTTTATAGCTTCATGAGGATGCTTAGATGCTCAATCACATAGGAATTAATGTTTCAGACCTGAGCCGGAGCCGCCACTTTTATGATGCAGTTCTTGCCGAACTAGGGTGTATCGGCAAGACGGCCTCCAGCACTTTCGCAAGCTATGGCGTACCGACGATTGACCAACACGATGACCCTTGTGGTGATTTCTGGATTTCAGAAGGCGAACCATCAGTTCCGAGAGTGCATATTGCATTCACTGCATTGAGCATTGAATCTGTGGAAAGGTTCTACCGCACCGCTATAACTTTAGGCACGGCCTGCAATGGCGAGCCTGGATACCGGCCCAAGTATCACTCCAAGTATTACGCGGCTTTTGTTCTTGACCTTGATGGCTACAACATTGAAGCCGTATGCCATAGCGGTATGTAATTGAGGCATCCTACCGACTGCTCAGGGTCACGGCTCTCGACCATAAGCAGTCCACGTGTTTCAAGCGAGAATGTGCCCTCGCCTTTGGACTGCCAGAAATCGGAGACAGCAGTGAGAACACCCTACTGCCCTAGCACCGTGGATCAGATATCTATCCGACCAATGAGCATTGGGGACTACGACAGCGTCACCACAATGATGAAGAAAACAGATGGGGTTACTTTTCGGGATGCAGATTCACGGGAAGCTACCCAGCGCTACCTGTTGCGCAACCCAGGTTTGAGCTTCGTTGCGTTAGAAGGCGAGCATATCGTTGGATGCATCATGTCAGGCCACGATGGTCGTCGCGGCTACTTGCAGCACCTTGTAGTCCTGCCTACACACCGAAGACGCGGCATTGCTTCGCGCTTGGTCGAGGGCTGCCTGGATGGACTTGAAAGACTCGGCATTCATAAGAGTCACATTGATGTTCTCCACGAGAACCATTCTGCCCACACCTATTGGGAAGGCAGAGGATGGAAGTTGAGGACGGACATTCGCCGGTATTCTTTTGTGCGCTCTGACAGCAATAACGCCTAGGGGCAACCGGCAGACATCCTCGGACGTCTGCAATGGGTCGATTCACAGTCAACGACTTGCAGGTTCACTGCACGCGTGCTTCATACGCTTTCATGCCAACCATTCTTCGCGCTATTGCATCGCTGGCCGTTCTGCTTTTTTCATCTCTGGGCTTTACCCAGACGTTGAGTTTGACCTTTGATGATGGACTGAACCCCGACAAGCAGGTCAAGGCGCAAGTTTGGAATCAGCAGATCATTAGCAGCCTCAAAGACTCTGGCATCACAGCGATGGTATTGCCCTCGCTCATTCGAATAGGCGGTGATCGAGGGATGGGGCTCATCATGGATTGGGCCAAGGCAGGTCATGCAGTAGGCAACCATACGGCGACACACCGCAGTCTTGCATCCACCGAGACGACATTGAACGAATTCATAGCGGACGTGAAAAAGGCCGATGCAGCTCTGCGTCACATTCCGACTTGGGTGCCGATGCTTCGTTTTCCGTACCTGAAAGAAGGCGACACGGTGGAAAAGCGTGACGGTATCCGGTCCTGGATGACATCAAATGGATACAGACCGGCTCCAGTCTCCATTGATGCCAGCGATTGGTACTACAACCAGATCTATTCCTCGCTTCTACGAGCTGGTTCACACGACAAGGCTGTCCGGGTCAAGTTGGCCTACATTGAACACTTGCTTGACCGGGCTACTTACTATGAAGGCCTGGCCAGGCAGGTACTTGGCCGAAGCCCTGCGCATGTGATGCTGCTGCACACCAATGAGATCAATGCAGCAACCTTGCCTGATATCGTTTCGGCCTTTCGCAGGCAAGGCTGGACGTTCGTGCCAGCAACAACCGCCTTCAAAGATCCTGTCTATTCTTCGCAACCTGACACATTGCCTGCTGGCGAAAGCGTCGTATGGGCAAGCGCAAAAGCGCGTGGCATTTCAGGCCTGCGCTATCCCGCCGAGGACTCGGTCTATGAAGAACCCAAGCTCCGCTTGGAGTCGCTAATACCTTAGCAGTCCTCCTAGGGTCGTTCCGAGTCCGGATTGTTTGCTGGTGAGGCCGCTCACCGAAACACCCCAATCGCTTCCACAAGATTCTTCACCTGCCATTGCATGCTGCTGGACGCCTGCGCCCCCTGGGTCACCAGTTGCGCGTTCTGCTGCGTCAGATAGTCCATGTCCGCCACCGACTTGCCGACCTGGCTGATCTCCTCGCTCTGCTCACGCGTGGCCTTGCTGATCTCCGCAATGAAGTCCGCTACGCTGCGCGCCTGGGAGACGATGTCCCCGATGTTGCGCCCCGCATCGTTCACAACCAGAGAGCCCGCCTCGATATTGGC